>NZ_SMDQ01000008.1 GCF_012911975.1 Nodosilinea sp. P-1105
AGGTCATTGGGCTTACCTTTGGTAGTTAGTTCATTAGATCCTGTTTTGACCTCTGACACAAACTAATTTACAGTCCCGTCGGCGCATTGCCAGGGGCCTTTATCGCACCGCGAAGGGCTGCCTCATCAATGCTGACGTGAACGGTAGCTACAATATCTTGCGCAAAGCATTCCCGGATAACGGGATAGAGGCTGTCGTAGTTCAGCCAATCAGGATTACACCTGGTAAAGGATAAATGGCAACATTTTCCGAACTATTCCTTACAAAAGCCTTATCAAATTTGCCACCGTTGATCGGGTTTCAGCCCGTACCATAGAGCAGTGCGGCCTAAAGACAGAGTCTATGAGTATTTTGGAAGCCATTATCTTGGGCATTGTCCAAGGTGCCTTCATGTTTATCCCGGTGAGCTCCACCAGCCATCTAGCCTTGACCCAACACTGGCTGATTGAGCGTGGTTCAGCCCTGCCTCCCCCCGAGTCAGGGGAAATGATTCTCTTTAACCTGGTGGTGCATGTGGGTACCCTGGTGTCTATTTTGCTGGTGTTTCATGAAGGGGTAAGCCGATTTCTGGGGTCAATGGGGCAATGGTTAGGGCAGCGGCTGTCGCCGCAAAAGCCGACAACCCTGGCCACAGACTTAGGCCTGGAAAGCGAATTGTCTCCGGCCCTGGCTTGGCCGTTCTATCGTCGGCTGGGGCTGTTAGGCGGGCTCTCTGTGCTGGTGACGGCCCTGATGGGGTTTAGCTTGAAATCACAATTTGAGCTGATTTTTGCCACTCCCCTGGCCATGAGTCTGACCCTGACCATTACCGGCATATTGCTGTGGGTGTCAGACCAACTGAAGCATCAAAAGAAAACCTTAGAGAATTTTTCCCCCCTAGGGGCAAGTGTGGTGGGGTTTGCCCAGGGGCTTTCCCTGATTCCGGGGCTGAGCCGTAGTGGTATGACGATCTCCTTTGCCTTGTTTACTGGGCTGCAGCGTCCCCAGGCGGCTGAGTTCAGCTTTTTAATTGCCTTCCCCACCATCCTGGGGGCCACCCTGGTGCAAAGCATTGAGGTTTTGCGGCATGGGCCGCTAGTGGGCACCAACTGGCTGACCATGTTAGTTGGGTTTGTGACCGCCGCGATCGTTGGTGCGATCGCCCTAAAGCTGGTTTTAATCGTATTTTACCAGGCCCGAATGCGGTACTTTGCCTACTATGTTTGGGTGTTGGCCCTGATTGTGGCCATCAGGGTGCTGGTGTAATCGCAAACTCTAGCCCAAAGGTTTGGGCTAAATGGCAGGTTTGGTGATCGGTCATATTGGTGTCGCTCAGCTCCAGGTTGTAAAAGTGCACTTGGTCATGGCCGAAGTAAGGGCCAGCATGCCAGGTGCCCACCGCCAAATTGACAAAGCAATGACCGGGAATGTGAAACGCCTGGATGGTGGCTGGGTCGGGGGTAGCGGCTGGCCCTGGGGGGGCTACGGCCAGCCACCAGTCTTTGCCTCCTAACGCCCCTAAACACTGAGTACAGCGACGATGACGGGTAATGGTCCGAAACCGCTGCCCCCGATGGGTGAGGGTCATAATGTAAAACCTGGGGGTACCGGCATCCAGCACCAATTGGGCATCATTGGCCCCAAAGGCTTGGCCATCTGGGCTGGGAAAAATCACCTGCCCAAAGGGGGCAAAGCCCTCAGGGGTAATTGGCCGAGCGATGAGAGTCTTGAGGGTAATAGCCGTATCCATATCAGAGGTAGACATAACTGGTGGTCCATCAAGTTAAAGATGGCAAGCTGTCAGGGTTTACGGTCTACGGCTGGCCTTAACTCGCAGGTCGCAGACCCCATCATTATCAGATTGGCTGAGCACTAGAACATATCCTTTTTACCGCGCAACCGGGCAAAGGTTTGGACCGGGGTCTGCCCCTTAACCGCTTGCTGCAGGGCCGGTTGGTCCCAACGTAGAAAGGGGTTTGTCTGTTTTTCTAAGCCTAACTCAGACGGTACAGTGGGTTGTTGCTGGGCTCGGGCCGCCTGCACCGCCTGCAGTCGCTGGTTTAGGTCCGGGTTGCCGCCATCCACAGTCATGGCAAACTTGAGGTTGTTGAGGGTGTACTCATGGGCGCACCACACCCGAGTTTGATCGGGCAACTGCCGCAATTGCTCCAGGGAGGTCACCATCTGCTGGGGGGTGCCCTCAAATAGGCGGCCACAACCGCCAGCAAACAGGGTGTCGCCACAAAACAATTCACCCCATGGGTCAGTATCGGTGGGCGGAAAATAGTAGGCAATGTGAGCCCGGGTGTGCCCTGGCACAAATAAAACCTCCGCCTGGCGATCGCCAAAGCTGACCCAATCTCCAGCGTTTAGAAAGACAGTTTGACCTGGGATGCGCCCGTGGTCTTCAGCGCTGCCATAGACGGCTGCCTCAGGAAATTGGGCCAGTAGGGTACGGTTGCCGCCCACATGGTCACTATGATGATGGGTGTTAAAGATGACCCTGAGGTTAGCGCCCAAGGACGTCAGGTGTTGTAGCACCGGAGTAGCGTCCCCAGGGTCAACCACCGCAGCGGTGCCTCGATCGCGATCGTGCAGTACAAAGATATAGTTATCGTGAAAAGCGTTAAGTCGGTAAATATCCATAACCATGGCAAACCTGACGTTGCCAAATGCCCTCAATTGACTTGCGGTATACGTCTAGCTTAAAACACCCTCAAACCCGAGTAGGGTACCTAGCGCCAAAGGCGCGGCTCTGCCCCAGGCGATTTCAGTAGTACCACCGTAGCAGACGGCTCCTTAACCCATGTTTAATGCAGATTCATCGAATCTTTAAGGGATGAACCCTTTGGTAATTCAGGAATTGGGCATGATTAAGGCAGAGTCCAAGGTGTTTTGTAGTTGTTGATACATCACACTTAATGCTGCCCAATTGCCCTAAGTAAGCTCTTTTCATCCCTTGCCCATAAGGATTTACAGCCGTGGTTTCATCATTTGCCCACCATACCCCTTGGCACCGGAAACCGTCGCCCCAGCCCTCTCCGGTTCAAGCTCAATTTCCTCAGACCATCGAGTCTTTAGTCACCACTGCCCTTGACCAAGGCACCCTAACCCGTCGCGATCACTTAACCTTGACCGCCGCCATGCTCAGTAATCCGGTACTCACCACAACGGACCGCCAGCAGATTAACCAACTATTCGATGCCATTCGCATGGGGCGAGTCAACGTGACAGATTAACCTGAATGTTGGGTTTAGGTGACTGGTTTTAGGGTGCAGGCTTCGTCCTGGACCTTGCCTTCCAGCGGCTTAAACTTTTGCGTCGTTGACAAGAATTCGTGCCACTCTATGGGGTTATAGCTGACCGCTTTGGAGTACACGCTGTGGGAACGATACGACAATCAAGACTAAGGACAAGACTAAAGAAACTATATGGGCTCCGGCTCAGCCCCTGGCTAGCGTTAGGGGGGCTTGGGGTCCTAAGTTCTAGCGCCCTAGCCCAAGGACCAGGACTCGAAACGACCGACCTACAAGTGGCGATCGACACCCTGTGGGTGTTGGTTGCAGGCTTTCTGGTATTTTTCATGAACGCCGGTTTCTGTATGTTAGAAACCGGCTTTTGCCGTAGCAAAAACGCCGTTAACCTACTGGCCAAAAACCTGATTGTATTTGGCCTATCCACAGTAGCGTTCTGGGTGCTGGGCTTTGGTCTGATGTTTGGCGATGGCACCCCCCTGATGGGGTTGTCTGGCTTTTGGCTACAAGGGTTGGATAACAGTCCCGCCACTGGGGCAGCCTACAATGGCGTCTTTACGGCCCTAGACTGGGCTGGAGTCCCCCTAGAAGCCAAGTTTTTCTTTCAACTGGCGTTTGCAGGGACCGCCGCCACCATTGTGTCAGGGGCCGTAGCCGAGCGCATCAAGTTTCTCGCTTTCTTTATCTTCAGCCTATTGCTGGTGGGCCTGTCTTACCCCATTACCGGTCACTGGATCTGGGGAGATGGGGTGTTAGCGAATCTAGGGTTCTATGACTTTGCTGGCTCTACCGTGGTGCATTCTGTGGGGGGGTGGGCGGCCCTGGTGGGGGCTGTCTTGCTCGGTCCTCGGCTAGGTCGGTATCAAACCCGCCCCGTGGCCATGCCGGGCCACAACCTCAGCATTTCCGCCCTGGGCTGTTTAATTTTGTGGTTAGGGTGGTTTGGGTTTAACCCTGGCTCTACCATGGCCGCTGATCCCTTTGCCATTAGCCACATTGTGCTAACCACCAACCTGGCCGCCGCCATGGGGGGCTTGGCGGCTACCGTAACCGCCTGGATTTATTTATCCAAGCCAGACCTATCGATGATCATCAATGGGGTTTTGGCGGGCCTGGTGGGGATCACGGCGAGTTGTGCCTATGTGAACTTAGGCAGTGCGGCCATTATTGGCACCGTAGCTGGGGTAATTGTGGTGTTTTCGGTGACGCTGCTGGATCGGCTCAAAATTGATGACCCGGTGGGGGCTGTTTCTGTGCACCTGGTGTGCGGCATTTGGGGCACCCTAGCCTTAGGTCTGTTTAGTGTTGCCCCAGGAACTTTCCCCTGGTATGGCCCAGGAGAGGGTCCCTTAGCTGGAGCCTTCATGGGAGGTGGCGTGCAGCAGGGGCTAATTCAATTACTCGGCATTGTCGCCGTAGGCGTATTTACTAGCCTGTTTAGCCTAGTGAGTTGGCTGTTAATTCGGGCCATAGTTGGAATTCGGGTGTCCCAGGCCGAGGAAATGCAAGGACTAGATCTGGGGGAACACGCCATGGAAGCTTACCCCGAGTTTGGGGGTAACCAGCGGCGTTGACCCGTATTGACTACGCTAGCAAATCAAGTACAGCCTTTGGCTGCAACTTGTGCTTAAACCACACGACCTGAGCTGGGACCTTGGCAATGTCAACCCCAGCTTTTTCTAAATTCAACCGTTCGGACACCGCCAAAATCAAATTATCCCGTTCGGATTTGTGCACCTGGGCAAACTTTTTACGCAGGTATTCTGGTCGCCAGTAGCCGACAATTTCCAGCAGGTACTCGCGCCCGTCGGGGTGTACCAGGCGAAAGTCGGGAATCATCACACTGCCGGGCAGGGGCACCAGGTCCACCTCCCGTTCTAGCCGCCAGGGGGTTTTGTCCGTAGGCCAGCGGTTGACGAAGGATTCTTCGATCATGCTGTCGTAGGTCTTGCCAGGGGGATAGTGGGTGACCAGGCCGCAGCGGCTGTCAAGGCTGAATTGGCGAGTTTTAACCTGCTGGCTGTAGCTGTCTTTCATCTGTAGAGTGGCGGTCAGTCGCCAGCGGCTGACATGTAGGATGGCAGGAATTAGCTTGGCGATATCGACCCCATAGCGGGTGCTAGGTTGGAACAGGCTGGCGGGGCCATCGATGGTGATGGTAAAGCCCTGGTCGGCGTCCCCTTCGATGTAGGTCATCAGCCGAAACAGCTTCAGGTAGCGGAACATTAGCTTGTACTCGCCGGGGTCGTTGCGGTACAGGTGCATCACCAGGTCGCTGGCTTTATAGAACACCCCCTGGGTCTGGGAGAGGTTATAGCGGTGGATCAGGGCTTCGGGGGTGGGAGCCTCGAACTCGATCAAAATGCGATTGTCGGGCAGGTCGGCATAGAGACCCTGGCGGATGTGGTCGGGGGTAATGGCGCGATCGCATTCCTGGCTTAACTGCTGACTCAAGGTGGCCAGGTGTCCTTGGGCCGCCGTGGGGGATGGGGCCACCTGGGCGGCCTGGGAAAACACCCGTCGCCGCAATTTTATGGGTTCCAGGGGACTAACCACCTCAAAGCTGGCAAAGCTGTTACGCAAAATGTGGGCCAACCCCCGCTTAATTCGGTAGTTGGTATCTTCCCCTTCCAGCTCTTGCAGGTGGCGGTTCAGCTCTCCCTGGGGGTGGCCCACCTGGGACTGAAATAGCTGGATCAAATCCGCTGCTATGTCTAAATAGGTGGTATTCAGGGGCAGCCGCTTGGGCTGAATCGCCTCCCCCTGATAGCGATAGATCAACAGGTCACTGGGTAGCGTAGGTGAGTCCTCCTCGGCTTGGGGCTTGCTTGTAAGCCAATCATAGTATTGGCAACCCCCACTCAAAACATCAGAACCTTTCATCCCCTCCCACGGAGGGGTGCCCGGAGGGCGGGGTGGGTTCTTCGGGCTTGCTTGACCCACCCCTACCCCTCCAAAGGAGGGGATTTCGGACCTTGATGCCACCAAATCTCTACATCTGCTAATCTGCTACCCCTAAATTCAAGACTTGACGCTGCACTAGTGAGCCCAAAAAAACTCTCCTTTGCCGCCTAAAATGTATCGTGGGTCAGCCCTGGTCTGATAAAATCCTTTTCCGCTATTGATCACGATGGGCTAGACCGACATTTACGGGGTAATCAGGGTATGAATTCGCTTGGACGACACATTTTGGTCGAGTTCTTCGGCTGTTCCGCAGACATTCTCAACGACGTGCCGCTGATCGAAAGCAGCATGGTGACCGCTGCGGCCGATGCTGGGGCTACGGTCATTAGTTCCGTATTCCACCACTTTTCCCCGTTTGGGGTGTCGGGGGTGGTGGTGATACAAGAAAGTCACCTGGCGATTCACACCTGGCCCGAGTACCGCTATGCAGCGGTGGATCTGTTCACCTGCGGCGATACGGTTAACCCCTGGATCTCCTTCGACAAGCTGAAGGCCGCCTTCCATGCTGACTATGGTTCGGCCCTAGAGCTCAACCGTGGCCAGCTCGAACTGTTTGAGCGCATCGACATTGACCTCGGGGAACTGCGGGATGAGGCCACCAACAAGCTGATTACCCCCAAACAAAGCCGCAGCGTCTGGTTTACCGACAAAAACGACGACATTGCCCTGTCCATTCGCCACAAAGGCGATCGCGTCTTCCGCGAAAAATCCCCTTACCAAACCGTAGAAATTTTCGACACCTTTGCCTACGGCAAAATGCTGACCATCGACAACATGGTGATGTGCAGCGAAAAGGATGAAAACGCTTATCACGAGATGATCATCCATGTGCCGATGCTGCTCAATCCCAGCTTCAAAGATGTGCTGGTGATCGGTGGTGGCGATGGCGGCAGCGTGCGGGAGATTTTGCGCCACCCCCAGGTCGAACAGGTCACCATGGTGGAAATTGATGAGGTGGTGGTGCGCGCTTCTCGGGAACACCTGCCCTCCCTGTCTGAGGCCCTCGATGATCCCAAGCTGGACCTGCGCATCGAAGACGGCATCGCCTTTGTGGCCAATGCTGCCGATGCCAGTTACGACCTGATTGTAATTGATTCCTCTGACCCGGTAGGGCCATCAGAGGGGCTATTTAGCACCGAGTTTTACCAGCAGGTCTACCGCTGCCTGAGGCCGGGTGGGGCGATCGCCGCCCAGAGCGAGTCTCCCCGGTTTAACCAGCGGGCGTTTGTGGATATCCATCGCTGCTTACAGGGAATTTTTGGGGCAGATAGTGTCCATTGCTATCTAGCCTTTATCCCCACCTACCCGACCGGCATGTGGAGCTTCAACTACGCCACCAAGGGGGCCGCCCACCCCATAGAGGGCCTGGATGCAGATCGATCCGCCGCCTTTGCCGCTCAGCACAACTTGCAGTACTACAATGTCGGCATGCATCAGGCCGCTTTTGCCTTGCCCACCTTTGTGCAAAGGATGTTGAAACAGAACGACTAAGGGGCATCGCCAATCAAGTTGTCTTAGAGCGCTGATGTTAGAGCCATGAAGTCCTGCTCACTGGCTCTAGAACATCCATATAAAGTGCCAAAATCCCAGCCTTGCTCTGGGCTACTGGCTGTCCAACAACGGTTCTCCCCCACGTCTATGATTGTTGGCAAAGATACCCTAGAAACCTTTAATCCCAGTGGGGTTGGCCTGGATAATGGCAACCTCTACGGCTTGCCCTGCGACTACGACACCGCCAACATGATTATCTTTGGCATCCCCTGGGAAGCTACCGTGTCCTACCACACTGGCACCGCCCAGGGGCCGCGGCGGGTGCTAGAAGCCTCCCCCCAGTTAGATCTGTACGATCGCGATAACCCCGATGGTTGGCGACAGGGGATCTTTATGCCCCCGCTTCCAGAGCATTTGTATGAGTTAAATCAAGCGGTGCGGGAGTCGGCCAATCGGGTGATTCAGGCCACAGAGGAGGGCATTGCGATCGCCTCCCAGCCCTTATTACAAGCAGACCTTGACTGGGTAAACCACGGCTGCGAACAAATGACCGGCTGGCTCTATGCCCAGGCCACCACCGCTCTAAATCAGGGAAAACGAGTGGGAATCATCGGCGGCGACCACAGCGTCCCCCTGGGCTACCTGCAAGCCCTCGCCGAACGCTACACCGACTTTGGCGTCCTGCACATTGACGCCCATGCCGATCTGCGCCAGGCCTACCAGGGCTTTCTCTATTCCCACGCCTCAATTATGTACAACCTGCTGGGCTTGCCCCAGATTAGCAAGCTCGTGCAGGTGGGCATCCGCGACCTGTGCCATGACGAAGTAGCATTGATCGAGCAGTCCAAAGGGCGAATCATTACCCATTACGACAC
This sequence comes from Nodosilinea sp. P-1105, assembly GCF_012911975.1. GTDB lineage: Bacteria > Cyanobacteriota > Cyanobacteriia > Phormidesmidales > Phormidesmidaceae > Nodosilinea. Next base: position 8,564 of record NZ_SMDQ01000008.1, read on the forward strand.
TGTTCTGAAAGAAAACACCTATGGGGGTATTGCCTGGATGCAGCAGTGCGAAGCGATCGTGGCAGCGTTGCCCCAGCAGGTCTATATCAGCTTTGATGTGGATGGTCTTGACCCCAAGCTATGCCCCCACACGGGCACCCCGGTACCCGGAGGCCTGGAATTAGAAGAAGTATTTTGCCTGTTACGTCAGGTGGTGCGTAGTGGACGTCAGATTATTGGGTTCGATCTGTCAGAAGTAGGCGATGGCGAGTGGGATGGCAATGTGGGCGCCAGGGCGGTCTACAAGCTCTACTGTTTAATGGACCTAACAACTGGTCAGTCAAAAAAATAGTGACGGGAGATGTGACTTACGGTTCACGGTACGCAGTTTAAGGCCAGCCGTAGGCCTTGCACCGTAGACCATGAACCGCAGACCCTGCGTTTAGTAAGCCAGCAGATCACCTAACACCCAACCGACCTGGTCAGTCATAGCGCCGCTGGCAGGTCTGACCTTGTACCAAACCCCATCACTCTGCCACTGCTCGGCCAAGATCAACACCTCAGCCCCGCGGCGCAACTGATACGCCATAGCATAGTTTTGACCTGGGCCTATCCGTACGTTGGCCAAGCTGGCGTTGACTGTAGCCCGGCGGGCATTTTGGTCTTCAATCGTTACAATGGTGGCCACCCTGGACATGTTGTCGTATTGACACCGGACATTGTAAGTTTGTCCACCTCGGGTCACACTCATAATCACGTCAGCCCCGATCATCCGGCCACCGCTACCAGTTACCGAGTGGCTTTCTACCACACGATTAAAGGTGAGTCCCTGTCGTCCGGCCTGCTGTTGGCAGGTCTCTCGGGCGCGACCAAGTTGGAACTCTTCATCACCTACGTCAGTACCAGCTTGGGCTGCTGGAAGCACCGCCATACTGGCTAATGCGGAAAGAGTAATGATCTTGCTAAATGTGCAAACACTCACAGGTATCCGTTCCTCCTCATAAATAACTGAAAGCATGGTACTTCAAATACCAGCGCAGGTATAGTATCGAACAAATATCTGAAAATCATATGGTCAGACATGTAGAGCCAAATAAGCTCTGAAGTCACTTACTGGCCCTAGGAATAAATCAAAAGAGAAACTTAAAATCGCCTTAGACAATCGAAGGTTTAACGATAGGATAAGGTCGATCAATCAATCATCTACCTGTACCAAGACAGCTTAGATGCTTGCGATTCGAGCCCTACCATCGTTAATTTTGTGCGCTGACTTGAGCCATACCTCGGTACAGCGTAGTCTGTTCCCTGTCTGTGTTTAATTAATTTGACTATTTTGAGGAGAATGATTATGAGCCCAGTAAAAGCAATGACCAAAGCTGCAGCGATCGCCGCAGTAACCGCCGCCAGTTTGCTTCCCTGGTCCACCGCCCAAGCAGAGCCCGTAGCCCATGACAACCCTAGTCTGCAAGCGTGTCAAGCTAGCCTCAAGCCCAGAGTCCAGAGAGAGTATGCCAATGTGGATCAGGTGCAGTGGCTGACAGATACCGCCACCGAGAGCTTCGTCTCCAACGCCGAAACCCGCTACCAGGGTCGTGGCCAATTTAGGCAAACCGACGGCTGGCATACGTTTAGCTATAACTGCGTGTTTAACAACCGCACTGGCTCCATTAGCAGCCTCACCTACAGCATCATCAACTAGATCGACCCTGGGGACTTGAGGTGGCGGGGAAGGTCTATATTTCAGTGTTAACTGGCCCATTCTGTGGCACCCTGGGAAATGGTTGTCGCAACTGCACTTAACCGACTTTCTCCGCACTGGTAACCATAGAGCTACGGCTATGCAAACGCTTCCTAATCCCGTCTCCCAGGGTTCATCGACCACCGACGTTGCCCCCATCGATACCACCATCCACCGCCGCCAAACTCGGCCAGTGCCAGTGGGCAATGTCACCATTGGAGGTGGCCACCCGGTGGTAGTTCAGTCGATGATTAATGAAGACACCCTGGATATTAAGGGGTCCGCTGCGGCCATTCGTCGCCTGCATGAGCTAGGCTGCGAAATTGTCCGGGTTACCGTTCCCAGCATGGCCCATGCCAAGGCCCTGGCGGACATTCGCAAAATTTTAGAAGACACCTATCAGCCCGTTCCCCTGGTGGCCGATGTGCACCACAACGGCATGAAGATCGCCCTAGAGGTGGCCAAGCATGTGGATAAAGTGCGGATTAATCCTGGCCTGTACGTGTTTGAAAAACCCCAGACCGGCCGCACCGACTATTCCCAAAGTGAGTTTGAGGAGATTGGCGCTAAAATTCGCAGCACCCTGGAACCCCTGGTGGTATCTCTGCGGGATCAGGGCAAAGCTATGCGCATTGGCGTCAACCACGGCTCTTTGGCCGAACGGATGCTGTTTACCTACGGCGATACCCCCGAAGGCATGGTGGAGTCGGCCCTGGAATTTATCCGCATTTGCGAATCCCTAGACTTTCGCAATCTGGTGATTTCGTTGAAAGCCTCTCGGGTGCCGGTGATGATTGCCGCCTATCGGCTGATGGTGCAGCGGATGGATCAACTGGGCATGGACTACCCCCTGCACCTGGGGGTGACCGAAGCTGGCGACGGCGAGTATGGCCGGATTAAATCCACTGCAGGCATTGGTACCTTGCTAGCCCAGGGCATTGGCGACACGATCCGGGTTTCCCTGACCGAGGCCCCAGAGAAAGAAATCCCCGTGTGCTACAGCATTTTGCAGGCCCTGGGTCTACGCAAAACCATGGTGGAATATGTGGCCTGTCCCTCCTGTGGCCGCACCCTGTTTAACCTGGAGGACGTGCTGCACGAAGTGCGGGAAGCGACAAAGCATCTGACCGGGCTAGACATCGCGGTGATGGGCTGCATCGTCAATGGGCCGGGGGAAATGGCCGATGCCGACTACGGCTATGTGGGTAAGACGCCGGGCTATATCTCCCTCTACCGGGGCCGGGAAGAAATTAAAAAAGTGCCGGAAGCCAACGGAGTTGAAGAACTGATCAACCTGATCAAAGCCGATGATCGCTGGGTGGATCCCTAAAGGCCGCCCCAGGTCACCCGCCTGATAGGGGATGCTACTCCCCAAAGGCCCGCGATAGGATCATCCTAGATGACATCCCTACAGGAGGTTTCCATGACCCAGTCCAAGCGTTCCTGGGACTTCGGTCGCTTTGTTCAAACCCTGGATTTTTTCGACTCTATTCCAGTTGTTAGTTGGGTACAAGCTATGATGTCTGGTTCCCAGGCCCCTCAGCCTCCCCAGGTACAAGATGGCGTGCTGTTTGACTTTAGCCAGGCCGACCCTGAGCAGGTGGCAATTTGGGGTGCTCTTGATGACGTGGTCATGGGGGGGGTGAGTGACAGTGGCTTCCAGGCCGGGGACGGGGCTGCCCGGTTCACGGGGACAGTCTCCACTGAAAATTCTGGCGGTTTTGCCTCGATCCGCACCCGCAACTTTGACCCACCCCTGAACCTAGCCACCTACCGGGGTATCGAACTGCGGGTGCAGGGGGATGGTCAGCGGTATAAGTTCTTTCTGCGCGATCGCGATGGCTGGGATGCGATCGCCTATGGTTATTCCTTTGACACCACCCCTAATGAGTGGGTCACGGTGCAGATTCCGTTCACCGAGTTAACGCCAGTCTTTCGGGCCAAGACCCAGCCGGAGGCTCAACCTTTGGACCCTGGTAATATTCGCTCGTTGCAGCTGATGCTCAGCAAGTTTGAGTATGACAAAGCCCTGAATCCCCACTTTACCCCTGGCCCGTTTTGCCTGGTGGTGCAGACGATTGCGGCCTTTCGCTAGAGAGGTAGATGGGTGGATGGGTGGTAGACGCGGAGCGGCTTCCCGCAGGGTAGGGTGGATGGGTGGTAGACGCGGAGCGGCTTCCCGCAGGGTAGGGTGGATGGGTGGTAGACGCGGAGCGGCTTCCCGCAGGGTAGGGTGGATGGGTGGATGGGTAGAAGAGGTGGGGAAGGTGGGGAAGGTGGGGGAGATGGGGAAGGTGGGAGAATTTTGAATTGTGTAGGGCTTTGACCTTCCTGAAGGGGATTTTGAATGCGTAACGTAGATCAGGCGGTTTAGGAATAAAGTATAGTCCGTACGTAGCAGCGGAACGAATGTTAGACAGTTTTCGTTCTTCTCTTTTCTTTTTTCGTTCTTTAGAAGATCCGTAGGGGCGGACCTATGTGTCCGCCCTTGAGGGGAATGGGGAAGGTGGGGTGTCGATGCGATCGCGGCTTCCCGCAGGGTGGGGGAGAGGATTCTGGGTTGGCGGCTTACGGTACAAGGTACACGGTACGTCCCCTCCTGGAAGGCCTGTGCTGTATAGCCTGCGGCATGGCTTCGCTAGCGCGTAGCGGCCCCGGAGGGGCAACTTGCCGAAGTAGGCAGGGGTGGGTTAACCTCACGGCTTGCCGTACACCCGCAACCCGAAACCCAAAACCCCTACAACTTCTGAGATTATTTGTTGCAAAACTTAAAGTGCTGTCAGATCTCCCAAAAGCCCTGATAAACTAGCACTCAGCGATTTGAATAACCTCTCCAGATTCTGCCTTGAGCAGATAGGGCCTAGGCCCGAGGCTTTATGGCTCATAGTCCTGTGTGAATGGCTTATAGCCGTGTGTAATAGGACTAGACACATCTAAATCAACCGCGCAATCACGAACTCATGGTAGATTCCCTTAAAAAGCCTGAATTTCAAGAAATCCGACCGGGGGTGAAAACTCCAGCTAAAGACACCATTCTGACGCCTCGGTTTTACACCACCGACTTCGACGAGATGGCCGCTATGGACATCTCCATCAACGAAGATGAGTTGATGGCCATTCTAGAAGAATTCCGGGCTGACTATAACCGCCATCACTTTGTGCGGGATGAGTCCTTTGATCAGTCCTGGGACAGCATGAGTGGTGAGACCCGTCGCCTGTTTGTGGAGTTTCTAGAGCGCTCTTGTACAGCCGAGTTTTCTGGGTTCTTACTCTATAAAGAGCTGGGTCGGCGGCTTAAGGGCAAAAGCCCGGTGCTGGCCGAGTGCTTTAATCTCATGTCCCGAGATGAAGCCCGCCATGCTGGCTTCCTCAACAAGGCCATGTCAGACTTCAACTTGCAGCTTGATCTGGGCTTTTTGACCAAGAGCAAAAAGTACACCTTCTTCAAGCCCAAATTCATCTTCTACGCCACCTACCTGTCCGAAAAAATCGGTTACTGGCGCTATATCACCATCTATCGTCACCTCGAATCTCATCCAGAAAACGAGATTTATCCCATCTTCCGATTCTTTGAAAACTGGTGCCAGGATGAAAACCGCCACGGCGATTTCTTCTCGGCCTTGATGAAAGCTCAGCCTGAGATCCTGAATGATTGGAAGGCCAAGCTGTGGTGCCGGTTCTTCCTGCTGTCGGTGTTTGCCACCATGTACTTGAATGACCTACAGCGGAGTGGTTTCTATGCCTCTTTGGGGCTCAATGCTCGGGACTATGACATCCATGTGATTGAAAAAACCAATGAAACCGCTGGACGAGTCTTTCCAGTGATTTTGAACGTCGATCACCCCGACTTCTTTAAGGGCTTGGATGTGGCTGCCGCTGCTAATGCCAAGATGGCCGCTGTGGCTGAGTCTAACCAACCCAAGGTTATACAGCAGTTGCGGAAGCTGCCCCATGTGGCCGCCATCGGCTGGCAGATGGTGAAGCTTTATTTCATGAAGCCCATCGATATGACCACCGCCCATGGCCAGGTTCGCTAGGTAAGTCGCCTGCCCTGCCAAGCGTTGATTTAAGTGCTATCCTCGTTTCCCCCAGCGGCTTTGTTCTTTGAGCAAAGCCGTTTTTTTCAAACTGTTCGAGTTATGGATGGTAATGTGCTGAACCCACTGCATTGGCTGGTGCTTCCCCTGGCCGACAACGGCTTGGGCCAGGGCGATCGCGTCTTTGGGCTCAAGCTCTGGTTGGCCACAATTTTGGTTGTGGGCCTGCCCCTGGGGCCGCAGCCAGGGCTGGCCCAGGACATAGCTCCTCAGGACATAGCTCCTCAGGACACCATGGCCCAGAATACCCAGGCCCCGACTTTCTGGAGTCAAGCCTTTACCGTGGACCCCTCCCCTGCCCTGGAGGGGCTGACGTTTGATCACCCGCCGCTGCAACGCTCCCAGGTCGATTTTTTTGTTGCCGAGTCTCCACCGTTTGATCATGCCCTAACCACCTCCCCCCCTGAACGACTCCAGACCCAGGGTTGTTCCCTTGTTGAAAAGGAATATGGCCTGTACGGATTTTGGCCCCCAAACCCCCAACTTTGGGGGCTTCAGATCCCCCCAGAATTGGGGGGCGGGGGGGCAAAGTCGCACCGTGGGCTTTTCTCCCATGACCATGAAACAGCCCCCCCTGAACAACTCCAGACGGGAGGGCATCAACCCGCGATCGCCCAGCAGTCAGCCCCAGACCTCGATCTCGACCCCGCCATCATTGAGGGCAGTCCTGTGCTGCAGCGGTGGTTACAGGGGCCGCCAGACATTACCCATGAGATTCGGCACCAGCCCAGCTTTCGGCCCCGATTGCGGGTTGGCTATGCCCACTTCCCATCTACGGATGGCATTGGCGGCATTGCCCTGGGGGTTGACGATCTGTTTGTATGGCCCGGCACAGGGCTAACCCTCAGCGGCAGCTACAGTCGCGGTGGGGGCGGACGGCGGCAAGACTACGGCGCTGAAGCCCGATATTACCTGCTACCCCTGGGGGGCTATGTCAACCTGGCTCCAACGGTGGGCTACCGTGCTCTCACCACCCCGGCCTACAACACCGACGGCATCAGCCTGGGGCTACGCCTGATGCTGGTACCCTCCCGGGGCGGGGCAGCGGACTTAGCCATTAGCCACCAGTGGGTTGCCGTCGGCGGCGATCGCGAAGTAGGCGTCACCCAATTTAGCTTGGGCTATGCGGTCACCCGCCAACTGCGCCTGGGCACCGACCTGCAGTTCCAAAACTCCCAGTTCGGCCAGGATAGCCGCCTGGGCCTCTCCTTAGAGTGGCTGCTGTGATTTACAGAGTGGCTGTTGTGACTTACAGAGTGGCTGTTGTGACTTACAGAGTGGCTGCTGTAATCTATCCCAAACTTGCCGCCTGCAGGGAGGGTTCTACGGCACTGGCCAGCTGGCGGAGGAGTTGGGCGGTGGTGTCAAAGTCCACACAGGCGTCGGTAATGCTTTGGCCGTAGGCCAGATCCCGCAAGTCTTTAGGAATGGACTGATTACCGGCCTTCAGGTGGCTTTCAATCATCACCCCCAGAATATGACGAGCACCACTCTGTACCTGGGTGGCCACATCGTCTAGCACCGTCACCTGACGGTTGTGGTCTTTGTTGGCATTGGCATGGCTACAATCCACCATCATCCGTGGATTCAGGTTGAGCTTCGCCATTTCTTCCGCGGCTTTGGCCACGTGGTCTTGGCTAAAGTTAGGGCCGCCTTTACCCCCCCGCAGCACCAGATGGCAGTCGGGGTTACCGGTGGTCGTGACAATACTGGCCAGACCATGCTGGTTAATGCCCAGGAAATGGTGGGGTTGACTGGCGGCCAGCATTGCATTCATCGCCGCTTGCAGGCTACCGTCTGTGCTGTTTTTAAAGCCAATGGGCATAGATAGCCCTGAAGCCATTTCCCGGTGGGTCTGGCTTTCGGTGGTGCGGGCCCCAATCGCGGTCCAGGCAATCACGTCGGCAATGTACTGGGGAGTGACTGGATCCAACAGTTCAGTGGCAGCGGGCAGCCCCAGATGGGCTAAATCCAACAACAGCTTACGGGCCAGGCGCAGCCCAGTGTTGATGTCGTAGCTACCATCCAGGTGGGGATCATTGATCAGCCCCTTCCAACCCACATTGGTGCGAGGCTTTTCAAAGTAAACCCGCATCAGAATTTCCAGTTGGCCCGACAGCTCATGGCGCAGATTGGCCAACTTTTGACCGTACTCGTAGGCAGCATCAACGTCATGCACCGAGCAGGGGCCGACGATCACCAGCAGGCGGCGATCTTCGTTGTAGAGAATGTGACGAATGCGATCGCGGGCTTCGGCCACCAGGGCGGCGGCCTCCGAGGTCATGGGGAACTCGTGGTGCAGCAGGGCCGGACTGACCAAAGGACGGGTCTCGACAACGTGAAGATCTTGAGTTTGATACATGAACTTGACTCAGTAGCGTGCGATGCAGGGAAACAGCCTATTCAAAATGGTAACTTACCTTACCCATTGTACCGGTCAGGGTTGCCCCACCAGGGCATCTGCAGGCTGGCCCAGGGCGGGTAGCATTTCTACCTCGGCGTTGTTGTAAAGCACCATCGTGGTGGACGAGTTTTCTTCAAACCCAATGCGCTGGTAAAAGCCTTGCTGGTGGGTGGTCATCAGGTAAACCCGCTCCACCCGACTCATGTGGGGATGACTCACCAAGGTTTCTACCATTTTGCGCCCCAAACCACCCCCCTGGTAGGTGGGATCAATCACCACATCCCAAATGGTGGCTCGAAACACACCATCAGAGGTGGCCCGGGCAAAACCAATCATCAGTTCCCCATCCCAGGCAGTGACGATGGGGTAGCTGTGGGCGATCGCCACCGCCATGTCCTGTTCAGAGCGATCCTGAGCCCAAAAGGCAGCGGCACGAAACAGATGAATCACCTGGGCCAGATCAGACGGGGAAAATTGCTCGGCATATTTGAACTGAATGGTACTGCAATCCATCAGAAACCTATGGCTTCCCGACAAGGGCTATGGGTGAATAGGGCTAAAACAAATCTAAATCCAGACCTGGAATTCTGCTTGTGGGAAAGCGCCAGATTCCAAGCTGGACTCGGTACAAGACCTGGACAGGTAAACCTGGAATACGCTATCGAGGTAGAGATAAACAACACAGGCTAACGGGCAATGACCAGGCTGTCAAAATTGAACCTTTCCCCAAACAGAATAAACAGTTTTTCTGAAATGTGCGATACCAAAACGGAATTTTCCCTGACATTGCCAAGAAACTCTGACATTCACTAGAACGCCGGTACAGATCCCAGGGTTCTGCCCTCGGATACCCCAAAACTCCTGGCTAACTAGCTCAAGAACCCTGGGATCTTGACGTACTGTACCGATGCTCTAGTGCCCGGCGGCATAATCGGCCAACCCGTCCTGTTACCTATTTAACCCACCCCTACCCCTCCCAGGAGGGGATGCCGACACCTGCCACCTGCCACCTGCCACCACTAGGGTCTGGCAGAATTCGCAGATTACCTCTAAACCCTTGGGCTAAGCTGGCTTTAAGGCCACCCACAGGAGCAAGTTAACCACCCCCACGGTAAACAACACAAACTGCCACTGGGTTAGCCGACCAATCGTGATTCCCCCCTGGACACGATGGTTGGTCAGGTTGGTCAGCATGCCGTGGCGATCGCAGAGGGGTACTTGCTGAATCGCGATCGCTAGCACCCCAATCAACAGGGCTGCCATTAAAGTCGCCAGAACAAAGCAAAGGATCGCCGTCACGATGAAAGGCTGAAGTCCACCATCGATCCCCCGCTCAAGCACAATCACACATCCTGTGGCAGCGAATACGTTTAGCCCTACCAGCCACTTACTCCAGTCCTGTAGCGCTTTGATCGCTTTTTCTTGCTGTTGGGCGTCCATGGCCAATGTCCAGATTCAATAAAAGAGTCGGTGGTTGCCCTATGTGGTTGCCATTAATCGTCTGGGTCAATTGGGTCAATTCCCGCTGCCCGGAGTTGGGCTATGAGTCGTTCGGCCCGCTGGCGCTCCTGTTCGGCCCGTTGGCGTTCCTGCTCCACTTGTTCAGCTCCCCACGGTAGGCGTTGCCCTTGCGGGTCCCACCAGCGCAACCAGTAACCTGTCCGATTTTCACGGCGGCCTTGCCAGACGCCCAAAAATAGTCCCATAGGCGCAATCCAGTAGCGCTTTTGATCGTTGGGGGATTGCAGGGTGTACTGGCAGGCTTCGTTCAGGGCATATACTTCCAGGCTGCCGCTATCGGGTTCAAAAACGGCATAGTAGGGAACTTGCAGGATCTGCTCATAGAAAAACCACTTGCCAGGAGGATAGGTGGGCTTGATGGAATACTCACCCCCTTCGGTATCTGACAGAAACTCCATCACGACTAAAGGAAAGTCCCCCTGTAACTGGGGGGTATAGCTGCGCTTAATCTGCGATCGCGGTACCCGAATGGCTGGTACGTAACCCCAATCGGGAGCTTTGACCACCAGTTGCCCATCCAGGGTGGCACAGAGGCCATAGTTCGTCATGGTCAGGGCCTGGGACGGTAATCGCCCAGCCAGTTCTAAACTCTCTGTTAAAGCGGCAGCCAGGGCAGGCTGATTAATATTATCCACAGGGTCATCATCGAGGACAAAATCATCGGGTAACCGTTCCCAGGTCACCGTCCAGGATGCTGTTGGAGCTACGGCCATGGCCAGCCTCGTGAATGTTCGGTATGGAGTGTACGGTTCGGAGCCTCAGATTTATAGTTTAGTGCCTTCCCAACCCCAGCGACTTTAATTAGGAACCCCAGGATAAGAGCGCCAGGCCAGCCCAGGCGGCAATCACCAGCCAGGGGCTGCAGGCACCCAAGGCCCAGGTGATAGGGGTGATAGGATAGAAAAGCACTTTTATCTGTTACAGAGCGGTCTTACATAACGGAAGTGCGGACATTGCCCCTTGTGGGGCGGTCTCCCCTTACGATTTACTGAGAAACAATATCCCCCTACGTTGACCTGGCTGTTTAATTCATGCTGAAGAACCTTCTAGGTGACCCCAACGCCCGCAAGCTCAAGAAATACCGGCCTGACGTGGTCGAGATCAACCTGCTGGAGGAAGAGATTCAGCAGTTGTCCGATGAGGCCCTGTCGGGTAAAACCGCAGAGTTTCAGCAGCGGCTTGACCAGGGGGAAAGCTTAGATGACCTCCTACCCGAAGCCTTTGCCGTCGTCCGGGAAGCCTCAAAGCGGGTGTTGGGGATGCGCCACTTTGATGTGCAGCTGATCGGCGGCATGGTGCTGCACGATGGTCAAATTGCCGAAATGAAGACCGGGGAAGGGAAAACCCTGGTGGCCACCCTGCCCTCTTATCTCAATGCTCTGTCAGGTAAAGGGGCTCACGTCGTCACCGTGAACGACTATCTGGCCCGACGAGACGCCGAATGGATGGGCCAGGTGCATCGATTCCTGGGCCTGAGTGTAGGGCTGATCCAGCAGGGCATGTCCCCGGCAGAGCGACGTAAAAACTACAGCTGCGACATCACCTACGGCACCAACAGCGAATTTGGCTTCGACTACCTGCGCGACAACATGGCCACCTCCATTGAAGATGTGGTGCAGCGTCCCTTCAACTACTGCGTCATTGACGAGGTGGACTCGATTTTGGTGGACGAGGCCCGCACCCCGCTGATTATCTCGGGCCAGGTGGAGCGGCCCAGCGAAAAGTACAACCGCGCCGCCGAAGTGGGTCGAGGCTTGAATGCCGAAGACCACTACGAAGTGGACGAAAAGGCCCGCAATGTGTTGCTCACCGACGAAGGCTTTATCAGGGCGGAAGAACTGCTGGGGGTGCAGGATCTGTTTGATCCCAAAGATCCCTGGGCCCACTACATCTTTAATGCGATTAAGGCCAAGGAGTTATTCACTAAGGACGTCAACTACATCGTCCGTAACGGTGAGATTGTGATTGTGGACGAGTTTACCGGACGGGTGATGCCTGGTCGCCGTTGGAGTGATGGCCTGCACCAGGCGATTGAAGCCAAAGAGCATGTGGAAATTCAGCCCGAAACCCAGACCCTGGCCAGCATTACCTACCAGAATTTCTTTTTGCTGTATCCCAAGCTGTCGGGGATGACTGGCACCGCCAAGACCGAAGAGGCGGAATTCGAGCGGATCTACAATCTGGAAGTGGCGGTGATTCCCACCAACCGGCCCCTGGCCCGGCGGGACATGTCGGATGTGGTCTACAAAAATGAAGAGGCCAAGTGGAAGGCGGTGGCAGCGGAATGTGCTGAGATGCACGAGGCTGGTCGGCCCGTGCTGGTGGGCACCACCAGTGTGGAAAAATCTGAGGTGCTGTCTGCCCTGCTGAGCCAGCGGGGGGTGCCCCACAACCTGCTGAATGCCAAGCCCGAGAACGTAGAGCGGGAGTCAGAAATTGTGGCCCAGGCGGGGCGCAGTGGGGCGGTGACCATCGCTACCAACATGGCCGGGCGAGGCACTGACATTATCTTGGGGGGGAACTCAGACTATATGGCCCGCCTGAAGGTGCGGGAATATCTGATGCCCCGGATTGTCAAACCTGAGGATGAAGACGAGTTTGGCGTTACCGCTGTACCTGGGGCTAAGGGGCGAGGTCAGGCCCAGGGGTTTGGTTCCGATAAAAAGGTGAAGACCTGGAAAGCCTCGCCAGATATTTTTCCGATTCAGCTGTCTGCCGATGCGATCGCAAATCTTAAATCTGCTGTAGATCTGGCCGTGTCCACCTATGGCGAGCGTAGTCTGACAGAGCTCCAGGCCGAAGATAAGCTGGCTGTGGCCGCCGAAAAAGCCCCCACCGAAGATCCGGTGGTGCAAAAGCTGCGGGATGTGTACAACCAGATTCGCCATGAATACGAACAGTTCACCAGCGCCGAACACGAAAACGTGATCCAGCGGGGCGGCCTGCATGTGATTGGTACCGAGCGTCACGAGTCACGCCGCATTGATAACCAATTGCGGGGCCGGGCTGGGCGCCAAGGGGATCCTGGATCCACCAAGTTTTTCCTCAGTCTGCAAGACAACCTGCTGCGGATCTTTGGCGGCGATCGCGTTGCCGGGCTGATGAACGCCTTCCGGGTCGAAGAAGACATGCCGATTGAATCCGGTATGCTCACCCGCTCTCTAGAAGGGGCCCAGAAGAAAGTAGAGACCTACTACTATGACATCCGCAAACAGGTGTTTGAGTACGACGAAGTGATGAATAACCAGCGGCGCGCCATCTACGCCGAGCGGCGGCGGGTGTTGGAAGGGGACCAGCTCAAGGAGATGGTGATTGGTTACGCCGAGCAAACCATGGACGACATCGTGCAGGCCTACATCAACCCCGAACTGCCTCCGGAAGAGTGGAAACTGCCAGAGATGGTAGAGAAAGTCAAAGAGTTTGTCTACCTGCTGTCAGACCTTACTCCCGAACAAATGGAAGACCTGTCCGTGGGGGAAGTGCGCACTTTTTTGCACGAGCAGGCCCGGATTGCCTACGACATCAAGGAAGCCCAGGTAGACCAAATTAAGCCTGGGCTGATGCGGGAGGCCGAACGCTTCTTCATCCTGCAGCAGATCGATAGCCTCTGGCGCGACCACCTGCAACAGATGGATGCCCTGCGGGAAACCGTCGGCCTGCGGGGCTACGGCCAGAAGGACCCCCTGATTGAGTACAAGAGCGAAGGCTACGAACTCTTCCTGGATATGATGACCGGCATTCGCCGGAATGTGGTGTACACCCTATTCCAGTTCCAGCCCCAGCCCCAAGCCCAGGTAAAAACTTCCCAAAGCGTCGGCTGACATTGGAGTGGTGTCATGTCCCTCACCCTAGAAGACCTGAAAAAATTACAGGCTGACTATCCTGACTACCGGATGGAACTGATCAATGGTGAGGTGCAGGTCATGAGTCCATCTGGCTATGAAGCCGATGAAGTCTCCATAGAGTTGGCGGCCCAGTTGCGCAACTGGGTCAGACCTCGCCAGTTGGGACGGGTCACTGGCTCCAGTGCTGGTTTTGTGCTGCCCAATGCTGACACCCGCGCTCCGGATGTCTCTTTCGTCAAGGCCGAGCGGCTGCGGCAAAGTCCTCGCTCCTTTGCGGAGCTGACCCCAGACCTGATGGTAGAAGTGAAATCCCCCACAGACAGCGTGACGAAGCTGCGGGCTAAAATTCAGGACTTCTTGGCCCTGGGTACCCAGGTGGGGATTTTAATTAATCCTGAAGCGCGCTGGGTAGAGGTCTATCGTCTGGGACGTGGGCCAGAGGTGTTGGTGGATGGCGATACCCTGACGGTGGCTGATCTATTGCCGGGGTGGCAGGTGGCCATTAGTGACCTCTGGCCCCTGGTTTTTGACTAGGGTCGGCAGGTAAAGAATGTTATCGACAGCTACCCGTCAAGCTCTATAGTTCGCGACAATAAGACCCGTACCGATGGCTCGACCCGGTGGCGGCCAGTTCAGGGTGTTTCGGCAAACTCACGCTGACCACTGCCCCGAAGGAGACTGACGGTATGAAACTGGCTTACTGGATGTATGCCGGCCCTGCCCACATTGGCACCCTGCGCATTGCAAGTTCGTTTAAGAACGTGCATGCGATTATGCATGCCCCCCTAGGGGACGATTATTTTAATGTCATGCGGTCTATGCTAGAGCGGGAGCGAGACTTTACGCCCGTCACAGCCAGTATTGTCGATCGCAACGTTTTAGCTCGGGGCTCCCAAGAAAAAGTCGTGGACAACATCGTTCGCAAAGACAGCGAAGAGCACCCCGACTTGATTGTGCTCACCCCCACCTGTACCTCCAGTATCTTGCAGGAAGACCTGGAGAACTTTGTGCAGCGGGCCAGCCTGGATGCCAAAGGCGATGTGATGCTGGCCGATGTGAACCATTACCGGGTGAACGAGCTGCAAGCCGCCGATCGCACCCTGCAGCAGATTGTGCAGTTTTACATCGAAAAGGCCCGTAAGCAGGGCACCCTGCCTGAGGGCAAAACCGAAAAACCTTCGGTCAATATCATTGGCCTCACCACCCTGGGGTTCCACAACATCCACGACAATCGGGAACTGCGCACCCTGATGGCCAACCTGGGCATTGAGGTGAATATGGTGATGCCCGATGGGGCGTCCGTTCACCAGATCAAAGACATGGGTCGGGCCTGGTTTAACCTGGTGCCTTACCGGGAAGTCGGCCCTGCCACCGCCGAATACCTGAATACTGAGTTAGGTATGCCCTGCGTGGACATCGCTCCCATGGGCATTGTTGACACCGCCCGCTGTATTCGCGCCATTCAGGCGGTGCTGAACCAGCAGGGGGCTGAGGTTGACTACGAAGCGTTCATCGACGAGCAAACCCGGTTCGTCAGCCAGGCTGCCTGGTTTTCTCGCTCCATCGACTGTCAGAACTTGACGGGCAAAAAGGCTGTGGTGTTTGGCGACAATACCCACGCGGCCGCCATCACCAGGGTGCTGGCCCGAGAAATGGGCATCCATGTGGTACTGGCAGGCACCTACTGCCAGTACGACGCCGACTGGTTCAAAGACCAGGTGAGTGAGTACTGTGACGAGGTACTGATTAGCGATGATAATGGGGCAATCGGCGATCGCATTGCCCAGTTAGAACCCGCCGCCATCTTTGGCACCCAAATGGAACGCCATGTGGGTAAGCGTTTGGATATTCCCTGTGGCGTCATTGCTGCCCCCATCCATATTCAAAATTTCCCTGTCGGCTACCGCCCCTTTATGGGCTATGAGGGGGCCAATCAAATTGTTGACTTGGTGTATAACTCCTTTACCTTAGGCATGGAGGACCACTTGTTGGAGATCTTTGGCGGCCACGACACCAAAGATGTAATTACCAAAACCATGTCCGCTGATGCTGACTTGGGTTGGAGCCATGACGGGCTGGCCGAACTCCAAAAAATCCCTGGCTTTGTGCGGGGTAAAGTCAAGCGCAATACCGAGAAATTTGCCCGGGACCAGGGGATCGATCAGATCACAGCCGAGGTGCTGTACGCCGCTAAAGAAGCTGTCGGGGCTTAATATGTAATTGACGATGGAGCCCTAAGCCTGGCTGGTAGCCCAGACCATCTGACAGGATCAGCCTAGCGCCTGATTTCAGGTGCGAGGCTGGGAGCATTAAAATTAGTTGGTTGGCTCATGCTAAAGAGTCACCCGGTTTAGGGCGGGTCTTGAGAGCTTGGCTTAAGGATTAGCTGGGCTGAAGGATTAAGGAGGGCGGTCTTAGGATGAAAAAAAAGGGGTATGTTCAAGAAATTGACCGGCTGAATGCCTTGAGGGAGTACAACATTTTAGATACTCCCTCAGAACAAATCTATGATGACATTACGGCCTTGGCCGCCTATATCTGTGATGTGCCCATCGCCTTAATTAGCCTAATTGATGCCGATCGCCAGTGGTTTAAGTCAAAAGTGGGGCTGAACGTGCGGGAGACCCCACGGGATATTTCATTTTGTGCCCATGCCATCTTGAACCCAGACATCATGGTCGTCAATGATGCCCTTGAGGATGAGCGATTTGCCCAAAATCCCCTGGTCACCTCCGACCCAGGGATTCGTTTTTATGCCGGTGTGCCCCTGACAACCCCCAATGGCTATCAACTGGGCACCCTATGTGTAATTGACTATCGGCCTCGGGATCTATCCAATACCCAGAAAAAAACCCTGGCCGCATTGGCTCGGCAGGTGGTCATGCAGATGGAGCTGCAGCGGGTCTCAGCCCAGCTGGCCGAGGCATTAGACCAGATCGAGTTGATGGCTGGGTTAGTCCCCATTTGCTCCTACTGCAAGGGCATCCGCAACGACCAAGGGTATTGGTCGACGGTTGAATCCTTCATGGAACAACATGCCAATGTGGAATTTACCCACGGAGTCTGCGATCGCTGTATGCGCCAACATTTCCCAGAGGTGGCCAATATACTGCTTGCCCAAGACGACCCTCTAGGCTACCAAACTGACCCATCTAGCCAAGAGCCCACTTAGGGTATGTCTATGTCAACCAAGCCTAGTACTCTGAGGCATAAGTCGACCAACCATTCCTGATACCTGACACCTAGCACCTGACACCCTCAGCAACGGTGGTCATATTTCTGCCAGGCAATACTAGCCGTTAAGCCACCACCTTGGCTGGCGACAGCGTCAGCACCTCTACCCCTTCCTTGGTCACCGCCACCGTATGCTCAAACTGGGCTGACAACTGCCGATCCACCGTAATTGCAGTCCAGCCGTCTACCAGAATTTCGGCCTCGTGGCTGCCAATGTTAATCATGGGTTCAATGGTGAATACCATGCCGGGGCGCAGCTTCTTACCCTTACCCCGCTGACCGTAGTGGGGAATCTGCGGTGCAGCGTGGAAGATCCGGTGCACCCCATGGCCCACAAAGTCGCGCACCACCGAGTAGCCCTCTGCTTCAGCATAAGCCTGAATAGCGGCTCCAATGTCGCCGACCCGTGCCCCTGGCTTCACCGTCTGGATGCCGCGCCACATACATTCTTCTGTGACTTCCACCAACCGTCGAGCAACAGGGGAAGCATCCCCCACCAAAAACGTGCGAGATGTATCGCCGTGATAGCCATCCAGGATCGGGGTGACGTCGATGTTGATAATGTCGCCATCCCGCAATACATCCTCAGCATTGGGAATGCCGTGGCAGATGACCTCGTTGATGCTGGTGCAAATGGATTTGGGAAACGGCATCACCGTACCGGCATAGCCCAAGGGAGCGCTGATTGCCCCATGCTTTTGGGTCCACGCTTCGGCCAAATCGTTAAGCTCTAGGGTGCTGACGCCTGGCTTGACATAAGGGGTGAGGTAGTCAAGCAATTGAGCCGCCAACTGACAGGCTTTGCGCATTTTTTCTAGTTCGCGGCTAGAGAGCAGAGTGATGACTTCGGAGGGTTGCTTTTGTTCTTCCACGGTGTGCTTGGGTCTGGGTAACGGCTGATGGCGGAGTGCCCTGGAGATAAGTATAGCAACCTGTTGTAGGTGGGGAGGTGAGGGGTGGATGGGTGAAGAGGTGAAGAGGTGAAGAGGTGGGGAAGGTGGCGTAGGGGCGGACCTGGGTGTCCGCCCTGGGGGGGAATGGGAAAATGGGGGGTAGACGCGGAGCGGCTTCCCGCAGGGTAGGGTGAGGGCGTAGGGGCGGACCTGGGTGTCCGCCCTGGGAGGAGAATGGGAAAACGGGTGGATGGGGTGATGGGGGAAGGTGGCGTAGGGGCGGACCTGGGTGTCCGCCCTGGAGGGCATGGGGAATTTTGGATTTTGGATTCTTCCGTTTGCTGCGCACGGGCTGCGCCCTACGTTCTTCCGTTTTTCAGATGCCGGGGGGTCTGCTCACTCGTCCCAGAGGCGACGGCGGGCTGGCCCTTTGAGGCGATCGTGGGTGTCGCGCAGTAGCGTCGGGATATCCAGGTGTTCGGGGCAGCGGGGTAGGCAGTCACCGCAGTCGGTACAGCGATTGGCTTTGCGGCCTGGGAACCAGTGACCGGCGTTTTCAAACATGCGATAGCGATATTCCCCAAAAGCTTGCATGTCGTAAGCCATAGCCAGATTACGTAACCGCAGAACTTCCGGGATGTGAATGGCTTCGGGGCAGGGGAGGCAGGCATAGCATTGGGCGCAGCGATCGGAGCCGAGGGTGGTGTCGGCCTGGGTGGTGAGGCGATCGAGGGCGGCAGATTCCTCAGCGGTAAGGGGGTGGGTTTGGTTGACTAGGGGGCTGAGGGGGGCCAATTCTGCGGGAATTGCGGGGCCGGTGCTGAGGGTAGTGATGCGCAGGTCGGCCAGGAGCCAGCGGTAGGTTAGCCCTAGGGGTGAAAAGGGGGCGCAGAGTTCTGCCAACCGTTGGGGTGGACGGTATAACATGCCCCCCTTATCGCCAGGGGAAATGATGAAAATGCCCATATCCCGTTGGCTGGCCAGGTCGATGATGGGGGCGTGGCGCTGGAAAAAGTAGTAATAATGCAGGTTGATGAAGTCAAACTGGTCGGTGGCGATCGCGCCCTCAATCACCTCCCGACTACCGTGGGTTGAAAAGCCCACAGGACCAAGCCGTCCCTCAGCTTGCAGCTGCCGCACCGGGGCCATGCAGCCCTGGGGATCACTGATCCAGGCCAGGTGTTCTGGGGTATTGATGCCGTGAATCGCCAGGCAAGGAGTGACATTCCCCCCTAGCCTGGCCAAAGAGGCTTCTAGTCGCTGGGTCATGGTGGCGGCATCAGGCTGGGGAGGCACCTTGGTGGTAATCACCAGGTCGCTAGGCACGTCACCCGTTTCAAGAAAGTCCCCTAACCAATCCTCGCTGCTGCCATAGCCCTGGGCCGTTTCGATGTGGTTAATGCCTAGGGCAAAACCCGCGATTAGGGTAGATTCAAAGGTGGGGCGATCGCGCAATGCCCGCATCGTTCCTAAAGAGAACACCGACAGCTGCAAACCGGTGCGTCCAAACCGACGATACTGCATCAGGCCTAGCTTTCGAAGGTATCGTTGCTGGTAGAAGACTGCCCCCGCTGGGCAAAGTCTGACGGATTAATATTTTGCAAAAACTCCTGAAACGCCTGCTTTTCCGCCTCATCGGCATCGCGATCCACTGGCATAGAGGCCTCAGCCACCACCTCTTCCATCACCCAGATAGGGGCGTCTAGGCGCAGGGCAATGGCGATCGCGTCGCTAGGGCGAGCATCTAATTCCCGCCGGGTTTCTCCCTTCACTAAAGACAACAGCGCATAGAAGGTATTGTCCTGCAAGGCATGAACCACGACTCGGTCGAGGCTCATGTCCCATTCGTCAAGTAAGTTAACAAACAGGTCGTGGGTCAGGGGACGAGGAGACGCTTGATTCTCTAAGGCGCTAATAATCGAGTTAGCTTGCTCACGGCCAATATAAATGGGAAGTTGCCGCCGATCAGTGGTATCCCGCAGTAAAACTACCGGACTTCGAGATACCGCATCAAGGGCAATCCCGGCGACTTTCATTTCAATCATTGACTTGGCCTCTTGGATCCGTTGATTAAGGTGCTCCAGCGTGACTCGTTAATCTAGGGGTACGGCCCCGGGATAGGGTGACTGGTGAGATTATCTGGCCGACTGTCAACCGATATTGAATCATCCCTAAGTCTATTATGACGAAGTCATCTATAACGAAGTCATCTATAACGAAGTCATCGTACCCTAAGCGACCGTGAACAAAACTTGAAGGTGGCCACTTGTACTAGTTTAGTCTGAGCTTATCCAGGAATAGATTGAAAACAATACCCTAAAGAAGAAAATTATTGATCCTAAGTATGCCCCGATCTGACCGTCTATGGGCAGTGGTTTCCCTGAGAATTTCATTAAGAGTGTTTTAGTCATGTTTACCGGCCTCATTCAAGCGATTGGCACCCTCACCCACAGCAGCCCCAACCAACTGACCATTCAGTGGGCGGGGGCTAGCCATCCGGCCATGGCTGACATTGCCCTGGGGGACAGCATTGCCGTGAATGGTATCTGTCTCACCGCAGAAACAGTTCTTCCCCAGGGGTTTGTGGCGACCGTTTCTCCAGAAACCCTGGATCGCACGGCCCTAGGGAAGCTGGCCGACGGTAGCCGGGTTAATCTAGAGTCTTCCCTGCGGGTGGGTAGCAAAATTGGTGGCCACTTTGTCACTGGCCACATTGATGGGCAGGGGGTCTTAGAAGCCGCCACCGCCACGGATAACGCCTGGACCCTGAGCTTTACGGTGCCCGATCGCCGGGTCGCCCGCTACATTGTGCCCAAGGGCAGTATTGCGGTGAATGGCATCAGCCTTACCGTGGCCGACTGTAGCCCCAGTGGTGACTGGTTTGCGGTGGCCGTGATCCCTGTCACCTATCGGGAAACTACCCTACAGGATCTGCGCCCTGGCCAATCGGTCAACCTGGAAGGGGATGTGCTGGGTAAGTATGTGGAGAAGTTTCTACAGGCAGAACCAGGCCTCAACGGGGCACAGAGTGAGGGGCCGGGCCGCGACATGATTTCCCCTGACTTTTTAGTGGAGCATGGCTATGGCTAGGGCCAGGATGGGATCAGCCAGCGGCGCTGCAGGGCTTCGGCAGAAAGGGGCAGACCCAGGTATAAGGGGAGCCAAAACCAAAAACTGAGGGCGATCGCCCCCAACACCACCCAGCCCCAAACCCGATAGCGAGGATCTAGCCACCAGCGGCTCAGTAGCCAAGCCAGGGCGATCGTGCTGAACACCCCGATCCCCAGGGCGTGGTAGAAAAAAGTGCAGCGGCTGACCAGGGCCCAGGGCAACCAGTGGGCCGCGTAGTTGACCAAAATAAAGCTAGGGACAGGTGGAGACATGCCCTGAGCCCTGAGCCCCTGAAGCCAGTGATTCTGGGGCCGGTGATTCTGAGACCGGTACCCCTGAGCCCAGCTGGCCATGACCTTACTGCCATACCCCAGTAGCAGCGCCAGCACCGCTGCCGTCGATAGCCACCACAACACCGGGTTACCCAGGGCATGCAGAGTATAGACAGTGCCTGGGATAACCACAGGGTGCAGAATCGTCTCTGGGGGCCAGGGTCCCACCCCCTGGTAAAAGTAGGCCACAGGCCGTAGCAGCAATGGCCAGGTGTACCAGCTAGAACAATAGGGATGGATGGCATTCCCCCCCTCTAAAGATTGGTGATAGTGCCACAGCTGCTGGTGTACCTCCAGCAGTGATGTCTGGGTCAACCCTAGGTGGGGCAGCCACAGGAGACCATAGGTGATCAGGGGAACCAGGCCCAGGGCTACCAGATATCCCCTCCTCTGAGCAACTCGGGATTCAGCCCCAGGTTGCGGCTGCCAGCGGCCCATCCCCAGCAACACCACCGCCAACCAAAACCCAGCAAAATTCCACTTGACGCTGATGGCTGCCCCCAGACAAACCCCTGCCGCCCCAGTCCAAAGCCACGATGGTCTGGGGTCAAGGGGCGATCGCCGTCCCCGCAGCCAGCAACCCTGACCCAACAACCCCAGCCATAGCCCAAACAGGTTAATTAACCCCAGCCGTGACTCCACCAGGGTTAACCCTTCCAGGCTCAGGAGCAGGGCTACCATCAGGCCAAACCCCACCCGCCGCTGGCGGGGATAGGCAGCACTAAGTTGCCACCCCAGCCATGCCCCTACCAGCGGCACCGTCGCCCCCAGAGCAGCGTTTAACCAACGAAAACTCAGGGGGCTAATCGCCTGATTCTGGACAGCGATCGTAGGCCAGTTGAGCCAGACCGCAGGCCCCCGACTCAGCCAGATGCCCAGAGCAATCAGGTATTTCCCCAGGGGCGGGTGGGCATCAAAGCGAGGCATGTGATCCAGGTAATCCAACGCAAAGGGAACGTAGTAGATTTCGTCAAACACCAGGGTATGCAGCTGACCCAAGCCCCACAGTCTCAGCCCCAGGGCCAAGCCGCCTATGGCCATCAGACCTAAGCCGAGAGGGTTTAACGTCGATAAGTTCAGTCGTTGGAAAGCCACAGATGAGAAGGACGAAGAACGAAGAACGAAAGACGAAAAACGTAGGGCGTAGCCCGTGCGCAGCAAAGGGAAGAAGGAATGGCTCAGCCTGTACGCAGCAGCATGACGAGAAACAATTCAAGATACCCTTCGCAACGGGCAAAATCCAAAATTCCCCCCGGCGGACACACAGGTCCGCCCCTGAAAAACGAAAAACGTAGGGCGTAGCCCGTGCGCAGCAAGCGGCAGAATCCAAAATCCAAAATCCAAAATTCCCCCCCTTCCCCACCCATCCACCCATTTTCCCATTCCCCCCCAGGGCGGACACCCAGGTCCGCCCCTACGCCACCTCCCCCACCTCTACCCTCCGGAAAGCCGCTCCACCTCTTCACTCCATCCACCCATCACCCCATCACCCCACCTCCCCACCTCCCCACCTCCCCACCTCCGGATCCACCCCTCCCACAATGGACAACCAAAACGGTATTATTAAGGACTGCAAACAACTATCACCCCGGTCCAGCCATTAGCGGCTGGACCGGTTACCTCTGAACCCCTCAGCCTAGTTGGCAAGGAGATGTCCTGTGAAACGGAGCTACGGTATTGCAAGTGTTCTGGTTACCCTGCTCAGTGGTTGGGGAACAGCGGCTGTGGCAGCCCCATCAGTTCAGGCCAGCGCGATACCTCAACCTACTGCCGTGGAGGTAATGTGGCTAGCCCGAAATGGCTCGTCGAACCTCAGCGAGGCCGATCAGGAAAAAGTTGACGACTTGTTAATTGAAGGTCAAGAACGGGTTGAGGCGAGGGACTATGCTGGCGCGATCGCGATCTACGAGCAGGCGGCTGCCATTGATAGCCAAAACCCTCGGCTGTTTTCTGGCATCGGCTATCTGCACATTCAGCAAAGTAACTATGGCGAAGCCGCTACGGCCTATCGTCGCGCTATTGCTTTGGATGATCGCAATCTAGCGTTTCGCTATGGGCTGGCCCATAGTCTGTATCGCAACGACCAACTGGACGAGGCGGTGCAGGCCTATCGCGACATTTTAGAGATTAACCCTCGGGAAGCCGATGCCCACTTGGGTATCGGTGGCATTCAGCTACAACGCCAAGACTACGAGGGAGCCCTAGCCACCTATCGGGCCCTGACTCGGATCGCCCCGGGGAATGCCAAGGTCTATGAAGCCCTGGGCACCCTCTATGTTCAGCAAGAAAACTACGACCAAGCTCTGTCTTACTTACGCCAGGGGCTGCAGGCGAACCCAGGCCAAGGTAGCTTATATGCCAGCATTGCCAATATCTACCTGATTCAAGACAACCCAGAAGCCGCCAAAGAAAATCTAGAACGAGCCCTGGCGGCTGAACCGGGCAATGCCCAGGCTCAACATCAAATGGGCTATTTGCTCTATCAAGCGGGCGATCGCGACGAAGCTTACCACTATCTGATGCGGGCGGTGCGCCTTGATCCTGACCTGGTGACAGCCCATGCCCTGCTGGGGGGAATGCTGCTGGAACGGGAGCGTTATCTGCAAGCGGTGATCTCTTATCGGACGGTGGTCAATGCTAGACCCAGCGATCCAGCGGCCTATTACAACCTCGGCTTAGCCCTTTGGGGCCAGGGGTTCCAAGGACAGGCGGTGACCAACATAGAAACAGCCGCCTATCTGTACGAACGCCAAGGGGATGATGCCGGGGCTGAACGGGCCCGAGACTTGATCAATTTTTGGGGTATGGAGCGGTAGCCATCTAAACCTACGCTGGTCCGGTCAGTCATAGCGCTGGTCGGACTGGCGCCGTTGTCTGGACAATGGTTTCCTCAGCGGTGGGCCACCCACCCTACGATCGTTAAGAGTAGCCTGCATCAGATCCCCTTAGTTATTAGGATCTTGTAGGGCTGTTTCATGGTTGTGAGCAGAAAGCTAGGCCACAGCTTTGCCCCCCGCCCCCTAATTCTGGGGGGATCTGAAGCCCCCAAGTTTGGGAGTTTGGGGGCCAAAGCCTGTACAGGCAATATTCCTTTTCAACAATGAAACAACCCTGCTTAGTTATTGGGGTCTTGGGGGGTTCGAGGGACCTCAAAGGGGCTCTGGGGAGAGGGGGCAGGGTCGCTAAATGGGTCGCTGGGCTCAAGGGGAAAAGGTTCATCTTCCGGGAAAAAGGGATCCGTTCCTGGAAAATCTTCAAAATCCTCAGGAAAAGGATCGAGGGCTTCAGGATCCCCCAGGTCCGCATCTCTAGGTAATGTGGCTAAGGCAACCCGATCGCCCCCCACAGACCGCAACAAATCAAGCACGGTAACCACGTCTTCATAGCGGGCATCCCGAGAGGCGTACAGCACAATCAGCCCCCCAGGATTGACCTGACTAAATTGCAGCAAGACGTCATAGAGCAGATCCAGGGTTACCGGTTGCTGATCGAGATAGGTTTGGCCCAGGCTGTCAATGCTGACATAGAGGCGATCGCCAACCGCCCCGTCTACCTGCCCGGGGATGGGCTCGCCGGTCTCTGCGGCCGGTAAATCTAGCTCAATGGCTTGCTGACGGGTTAAACCCACCGCTGCCAAAATAAAAAAGGTGAGAATACAAAAAATGACGTCAATCAGCGGCACAATCTCCAGCCGTACGTCTTCGGACGGGGTTTCAAGTAGATCTACTTTCATAGGGAAGACGATTCGGGAGACGACATTGAATCAGAGGGGGTGACGGGTTCGGCAGTGGGCTCAGCCGGGGCCGGGGGGGGAGCCGTGATTGGCCCAGGCATCACAACACTACCCGGGGTTTCCTGATTTTGGGCCCAGCTTTGACGGTACAGCAGCTCTAATTCACTGCCAGCCTGGCGAAACATTTTAGCCTGGCCAAAGATAAACCCTTGAAACAAGCGATAAAATGCCAAAGCGGTAATCGCAATCACCAAGCCAGCCGCCGTGCTAATTAACGCCTCAGCAATGCCCAGGGAGGTCCCAGCCGTGGCGTCGCCACTACCTAGGTCGCCAATTTGAATCGAGCCGAGGGAGTTGATTAGCCCCAATACCGTCCCGAGTAGCCCCAGCAAAGGAGACAGCGCAATTACGGCTTCCAGGATTTTGTCCCCTTTACCCATAGCCGCCAACTCTTCGTTGGCGGCCGTTTCTAGGGCCAGCCGAAATACCTCCGGTTCGGGGGATTGTAGCCGCAGGGGAGCCGATAAAAACCGTCCCATGGGCAACATGCCAGAGCGCACAGCAATGTCAGCGGCAGCGGGCCAGTCGCGACGGGCCGCTTCTATCACCCGGCCAGAGACTTCCCGCTCGCGGGTTAAAATCCGTGACCAAAACCAGATCCGCTCTAAGATCGTTCCTACCGCTAGGATCGAGAGCAATAGCAGGGGCCACATGGCAATGCCGCCCCGGGCAAATAGCTCAGGTATATTCACAAGATCCTCCTATTACCACAGCAGCTTCGTTGGGTGGGTTGCTCCGACAAAGCATAACAATTGTAGTGAGTTTTAGGGGCTATCGCCTTCTGTGAAGGAGGGCATTTCTGCCGATACCATAGGAAGCTGAGCTTTAGATAGTTAACCCATGACCTCGATCGCCGCCACCCTGGCTACCGAACTTTCCTTACGCCCGGCCCAAATTGAAGCTACCCTTGCCCTGTTTGCCGAAGGGGCGACGGTGCCATTTGTGGCCCGCTACCGCAAAGAGCGTACCGGCAACCTGGACGAGGTGCAGCTGCGGCAGATTGCCGAACGCTACCAGTACCTAACGGAATTGGAGAATCGCCGCCAGACCGTGCTGAGTGAAATCGAGGCCCAGGGCAAACTCACGGCCGCGCTCAAGTCAGCCATTCTGGCCTGCCAGCACAAGACCGAACTGGAAGACCTTTATTTGCCCTACCGGCCAAAGCGGCGTACCCGAGCCACCATGGCTAAAGAAAAGGGCCTAGAACCCCTGGCCCAGCAAATCGAGACCCTAAACCAGAGTGGTCAGCGTCGCCCCTTGACCCAGATCGCCCAGGCCTTCGTCAACCCTGAACAGGGGGTGCAGACCGAGGCGGATGCCCTGGCCGGGGCGGCAGATATTTTGGCGGAGCAGGTGGCGGAACGGGCGGACCTGCGGCGCTATGTGCGCGATCAACTCTTAAAGCGGGGGCAGGTGACCGCCCAAGTTAAGAAAGGGCATGCCGAAGGCAGCACTAAGTATGAAATGTACCGTGCTTATCAGACGCCGGTGCGATCGATCGCCTCCCACAACCTGTTGGCCATCTTGCGGGGAGAGCGGGACGGCGTGCTGAAGGTGGCTCTGGATTTGGAGTCGGAGAGGATTTTGCCCACCCTAGAGCAGCGGCTGATCAAAAGTTCGGTGCCAGAGATACGCCAGTTCTATGGAGATCTGATTCAAGACGCCTATCAGCGGTTAATGAAGCCCTCGTTGACCAGCGAAGTGATGGCCGAGAAAAAGGCCTGGGCCGATGACGTGTCGATTCAGACCTTTGAGGCCAACTTAAAAAATCTGCTGCTGTCGCCCCCGGCCGGGATGAAACCCACCCTGGGCATTGACCCCGGCTTTCGGACCGGCTGCAAGGTAGCAGCGGTGGATGGCACTGGCAAGTTTCTGGAGTATCAAGCGATCTTCCCCCACCAGTCGGAGCGGCAGCGGCAACAGGCAGCGACCACCCTAGGGACCATGATTCGCCAGCACCAGATTGAGCTGATTGCCATTGGCAACGGCACCGCTAGCCGCGAAACCGATGCCTTTGTGGGGGAAGTCCTGAAAACCGTCTCTCATCCCCCCGTGAAGGTGTTGGTGAACGAATCCGGAGCCTCCATTTACTCTGCAAGTGAAGTAGCCGCGGCGGAGTTCCCTGAGCTGGATGTAACGGTGCGGGGGGCGATCAGCATTGCCCGCCGCCTGCAAGACCCCCTGGCGGAACTGGTCAAAATTGACCCCAAATCCATTGGGGTGGGCCAGTACCAGCATGACGTAGACCAAAAGCGGCTGAAACAAAAGCTGGACGACACCATCGAAAGCTGTGTGAACTATGTGGGGGTAGACCTGAATATGGCTTCCCGAGAGCTGTTGACCTATGTGTCGGGCATTACCCCCACGGTGGCCAACAACATTGTGGCCTATCGCAACACCCATGGGGCCTTTCGCTCGCGCCAGCAGTTGCTTAAGGTAAAGAAGCTGGGGCCAAAGGCTTTTGAACAGGCGGCGGGTTTTTTGCGCATTCGGGACGGCCAAAACCCCCTGGACAATACAGCAGTACACCCAGAAAGCTATAGGATTGTCGATGCGATCGCCGCTGATCTGGCTCTCCCCCTGGCCCAAATTTCCACAGCCGCCGATCGGCTAAAACAGATAGACATCAAGCGGTACACCACTGAGGCCGCTGGTGAACTGACCTTACAAGATATTCTGCAGGAGTTGGAAAAGCCCGGTCGCGACCCCCGTGCCCAGTTCACCTATGCCAAATTTCAGGATGGCATCAACGAAATCACTGACCTGAAGCCGGAGATGACCCTAGAAGGGGTGGTGACCAACGTCACCAACTTTGGCGCCTTTGTGGATGTGGGGGTACACCAGGACGGGTTGGTACATATCTCTCAAATGGCCGATCGCTTTGTCAGCGACCCCAACGACATCGTTAAGGTAGGCCAGGTGGTGACGGTACGAGTATTGGAGGTGAATACGCAGTTGAAGCGAATTGGCTTGTCGATGCGTCAGGGCTAAACCAACGTCAAGTTCAGACGCGGAATTTTACCGATGGGACAGCGCCAGTTACCGAGCTGCAATGGGTCTAGGACTCTGAGGTATTAGTTGACCAACCACTCCTGACACCTGAATAACCCATCCCTGCCCACTTCGACAAGTTGCCCCTCCGGGGCCGCTACGCGCTAGCGAAGCCATGCCGCAGGCTATACAGCGCAGGCCTCCCAGGAGGGGATGCCAACACCCGACACCTGACACCCTCAGCAAAGATGGTCAGATTTCTGCCAGGCAGTACTAGATAGAACAGTAGAGCTGTATCTAGCCTAAGATATTGATTCCGATCGGCTGAATCCCCTAAGGTGTCAGGAAAAGCCCCTATCTGGGACGAGATGATTGTTGTTTAACCCATATGACAAAACAGCTCATTCTTTTTCGCCATGGCAAGTCAGACTGGAGTGCCAGCTACGGCAGAGATCACGATCGCTCTGTAGCAGAACGGGGCGTAAAAGCCGCAAAGGCTATGGGCAAACAACTGGCGATCGCAGGCAAAGTCCCGGATTTAGCCATTACCTCCTCTGCGGTCAGGGCTCGGACGACCCTGGACATAGCGATCGAAGCCGGGCAGTGGTCTTGCCCCACCAACATTACAGATGACCTCTATGAAGCCTCCATAGATCAGGTGCTAGAAGTGATTCATCGGGTGCCTAACCACTACAGTTCCCTGATGCTAGTGGGGCACGAACCCACCTGGTCTGATGCCGTGTCCTATTTCACCAAAGGGGGGGCGGTACGTATGCCCACAGCAGCGATGGCCTGTTTAGAGTTTGAGGTAGCGACCTGGCTCCAAGTCGGGTATGGCCGGGGTACGTTACTCTGGCTGCTACCCCCTAAGCTACTCGGTTAGAGGCCTAAGCAATTACCGGGATCGCAGCTTTTCTCTAAAGCCATCGATATCTATAACCTTTGCCCCCTTAGTCTCAGATATCACTCCGCTTGAGCTAGCGTCATAGGGGTCAAGGGGAGCTAACACAAATTGACCCATGGGGCTGTTTCGCTTGCCGGCTAAATAAATCAGTTGTGGCGTGGCATGACTCCCCGGGCAAATCCAGGTGACCCCAGTCGGACCAATAATCAGGTGTTTATCTCGCAGGCTGCGATCGAAGCCGTGGTCGTCAAAGTACTGGATAATTTTGCGTATGGCTTGAAAGGAGAGATGTTGTCGCAGCCGACTAATGGCTCTGATTTCTAAAATTTGTTCCCAAGAATAGAGCACGGTGGGCCGCTGGGGTAACCCCGCCCGCTGGGGCACAATAATGCCGGTCTTTTCTAAATAGGCCAACCGGCCTAAACTACTGCGGGCTAACACAATGGCATGGCGGCGAGGGAACCAGTCCATAGCAATGGGCTCCAGACATAAACGCTATATGTAGGGGCAATTTTTATTACTCTACGCTACAGGAGTGGATCGATCGGGATTGGCGATCACATTTCGCTGAGGCTGAAAACCCTATGACCAAAAACAAAACGGGGATCGCCCCAGGAACAGGGATCCTGTTATCTGTCAATTTTTATTAAGGCGCGAGTCGATTGCAGTCTTTCTGTACTACTTAACATCCCACGGCATCAGTCACCCATCACCTGTCACCCATCACCTGTCACCTAACCCCTGTCACCTAACCCCCTTTGTCAGGGAAGTTATCCTTCTGCCAGGCTAGGCTAGCCCCCACTCACGGGGGGGATCAGCACCACCTCATCGCCATCGTGTAGGGGGGTATCGGCGGCAACAAACTGCAGGTTCAGGCCCAGGCGAGTGCGATCGCGCCAGGGTGATAGCTGGGGATGATCGGCTAGGGCGCGATCGCGCACAGCCCCTACAGTTGCCCCTTGGGGAAAGCACCACTGTATTTCTGGCACCCCGTAGGCCTCTTGATAGATGGCAAACAACTTTACGTTTACCGTCAGTGGCTCAGACATAGCTTCAGGGGTTTCCATCACACGACAAATCTACAGGGAATATCTAGGGTGGGGATGCTGGATTCCCCTCAGCGGGGGGCATCGGTCCCCAGTAGACGGGCCACCACCGACTGCAACACCGGGGCAAAAGCCTGTAATACTGGCGACAAAATCACCACACTCCCCGCCGTAATGATGATCGTCCGAGCTGTGCCCAGGTTGTCTCGGGTGAACTGAAAAAACCGCTCATCCCAACGCTGCACTTCGGCTTTCAGGTCCTGCCGGCTCTGCTCCAGCTCGCCCTTTAGATCCTGCCGGCTCTGCTCCAGCTCGCCCTTTAAATCCTGCTGGCTCTGCTCCAGCTCGATCCTCAAATGGCTAATCTGTTGGGCGATGTCAGCCAGGGTGGGCTCCTGCTGCGGGGTGTTCGTCATAAATCCTCCAGCGCTAATCTCAATTCTAGAACGGTTTCACTATCGGTAACGCCGCTTCAGTTCCCGCCAGTTTCGGCCATAGTGAAAACGATCATAGGCTCAGGTAACGCGATGACACCTTCTTCTCTATCCCCGTTGTATTGGCGTTGGCCCCGCCATTTACCCCTGTGGGGAGTCATTCTAGGGGCAACCCTGACTGCTGGTTGTGCCGATGTGCCAGAGATCGTCTTGAGGCAAGACGCCGATACCGAGATGGCTGTGCTCAGTGATGCCGCGCCTGCTCAGTCGAGTCCAGTTCCCCCCGCCAATGGAGATTTCCCTGGGCATGACATCGGTCAGCTGACCCCCCAACTGGTGAAGCGGGCCAGCCTGGAACTGTTGCTAACAGATATTGATGACGCTGTCGAGCAGGTGCAAGCAACGATGCAGGCGGCCCAGGGCAACCTGCTGACTTTACAGGATCAGCGCTCGGCAGCGGGAGTGGCTCAGCAGGTGTCGATCACCCTGCGGGTTCCCCAAGCAGAACTCGATGCCACCCTGCAACGGTTGCGTAGCCTGGGCACAGTGCAGCAGCAGTCGATTACCGCCGAAGACGTGTCTAGCCAACAGGTCGACTTAGAGGCCCGCCTGAAAAACCTGCGTCAAGCCGAAACCGCCCTGCTAGAAATCATGGCACGATCGGGGGAAATTGCCCATGTGCTAGAAGTGGCGCGGGAGCTCAATAGCGTCAGAGAGTCGATTGAGCGTCTGGCCGCCCAGCAGCAAAACCTGGAACGCCAGGTGGCCTTTGCCCAGATCCAGCTGTTTCTGGCCAGTCCTGTCCCAGCCATGTCGCCCCTGCGACCGGTTCATGAAACTCTGGATAGCACCTGGCAAATGGCCACCCAATCGGTGCAGGCTTTTACCGTCACTGGCTTAAAAATAGCCCTCTGGATTCTGGCCTATAGCCCCTACTGGCTGCTGCTGCTGGCCATGGGTTATGGGGGCTATCGTCTTTGGCAACGTCGTCCGCCCCAGACGTTAGCACCAGAAACAGACCACTAGCTGCGAAGGGTAACCCCAAACTGCTTCTCCAGGGTGGTGCGCACCTTTTGATGCACCGGCTCCACCGCATCATCAGTCAGGGTTTTGTCAGGGGACCGGTAGACCAACCGAAAGGCCAAACTGCGCTGCCCCTGGGGTACCCCTTCTCCCCGGTACTGATCAAATAACGCCACAGACTCCAGCAGTTTACCTCCGGCCTTACGCATGGCCGCTTCCAGATCAGCGACAGGGGTTTCCAGGGGAGCGTAAAAGGCTAAGTCGCGATCGCTGGCCGGAAAGGTCGAATAAGGGACAAACTTCACAGACTTTTGCAATCCTGGCACCAGGCAAGTTTCAAGTACCTCCCAGTTCAGCTGAAACACATACACCTCTGCCGGTAGCTGCCGCTGTTGTTGCAGTTGGGGATGCAGTTGGCCAAACCGGCCTAGCTCCAGTCGGCCCCGCACCCATAAGGTGGCTGTGCGACCTGGGTGCAAGCGTGGATCACTGGCATCGGCACGATAATCTACGGTTAACCCCAGCCGCTGAAAGACGCCAGCCAAAATCCCCTTAGCCTCGTACCAAGTGAGGGGCTGTTCTTGGCCACTGGTGACCCACTGGCTGGACCGTCCGTCTCCGCCGACAATGCCCCCTACCGCTTTAACTTCATGAATATCCTGGTCGTCTTGCCAAAAAATGTGGCCAATTTCAAAGCCGTTGAGGGGGCCGTTGCCCTGGTTCAGGTTAAATTCGTAGGCCTCAATTAAGCCATCAATCAGATCCTGGCGCAGGGCCGAATACTCGGGAAACAGCGGATTAGCCAGGGTCACCTGGCGATCGGACACCGGCTTAGTTAAGGAATAGTGCAACAGCTCCGTTAACCCGGCAGCCCGAAAGGTTTCCCGTACCCGCCGGCTCAGAGCCGCCTCCACCGACAGGTAGCCCCCCGCCGACTTTTGGGGTAGGGTATCGGCAAAATGATTGTAGCCATACAACCGAGCCACTTCCTCAATTAAGTCAATCTCCCGTTCCAGGTCACGGTAGCGGTAGGGGGGCACTGTCACCGCCCAAGTCCCGGCCACGTCCCCAGGGATCACCTGGCACCCTAAGGTTTCTAGCAAAGGCTGAATCCTATCTGCCGGTATGGGTTGGGGCGTATCCCCCAGGTTCACCACCGGCCCCAGCAGCTGGGTTACCCGGTCTAGCCGCAGGGTGATCACCCGCTCCGGTAGGGCCTCCCCAAGGGGGGTCGTTCCCACCGTCTGAGCCACCACAGTGGCTCCGGCCAAGTCTTGCAGCAGCTGCAACGCCCGGTTGCACGCCAACGGTAGCTCTGCCGGGTTCACCCCCCGCTCGTAGCGGGCCGAAGCTTCGGTACGTAGCCCTTGATTGCGGGCCGATCGCCGAATCACTGCGGCATCAAAATAGGCGGCTTCCAGCACAACAGCTTGGGTATCATCCCCCACTTCCGTCGCCTCTCCCCCCATCACCCCAGCTAGGGCTACAGGCTGATCATTAGCGGTAATCAGTAGGGTTTCAGGCTGCAGCTGGCGATCTTGGCTGTCGAGGGTCACCAGCGATTCCCCCGGTCGGCCATAGCGGACCCCCAGGGTCAAACCTTTGTTGCCACTGGCCGCTAGCAGTCGCTCCCGATCAAAGGCATGCAAGGGCTGCCCCCACTCCAGCAGCACGTAGTTGGTGATATCCACCACATTGTTGATGGGCCGGGTGCCAGAGGCCTGGAGACGCTGCTGTAACCAAAGGGGGGATGGGGCCAGGGTAATGTTTTCCAGAACAGTGCCTATATAGATAGGACAAGCTTTCTCATCCTTGAGCTCGATGGCAAGCGTCGGATGACTAACCGCCAGGGGGGGAGCATCCGTGGCGGGCAATCGCAAGGTAGCCTCAGTAATGGCTGCTACTTCCCGCGCGATCCCAACCATACTCAAGGCATCAGCTCGATTAGCGGTGGAGGTCACATCTAAAATCACGTCGTCTAGACCCAGCAGGGGCCGCACATCTTGCCCCGGCTCCAGGGCTTCTGACTCAAAGGCATCGACCTCAAAAATATGGATTCCTTCAGACTCTTTAGCTAACCCTAGCTCCGCCAAAGAGCAAATCATGCCAGCCGAGGGCACCCCCCGCAACTTACGAGGCTTGATGGTTAAATCGACCACGGGCAAGTAGGTATCGACGGTGGCTACAGCCACATAGGCATCGGCCCGCACATTGGCTGCCCCACAGACAATGGTGGATGGCTGGGCTTGGCCAATGTTGACCTGGCAAACACTGAGTTTATCGGCATCGGGGTGGGGGGTACGCTCCACTACTCGCCCCACCACTACCCCATCTGCCCAGGTGCGTCGGTCTTCAATGTCCTCTACTTCAAACCCTGCCATGGTCAGGGCATCAGCCAAATCTACTGGCGACAGCTGGACGGTAACCAATTCATTCAGCCAGTTCAGGGAAATACGCATAACGAGGACTAGGGTTGACTCGGGTGAATATGGGGAACGCTATATCTAGCCCAAACATTCTACCCCCTAGCCTCCGCTGTCTGGGAGGTGTCGCGAGGCGGGAGCCAGGGATTTTCTTTGCCAAAAGTCTATTGATCCTGGCCCCCTTTAGCGTGATCCCCAGCCTTAGACCGTTGACTGGGCTGAGCCAATGATTAAATTCATGGAGTTTTCACATTGACCACAGATTTCCATCAGAAGTGTGTATCCCTGCTAATGAATGCTTTAACCCCTCTCTGAAAGAGGGAACAATTAGGCTAAGGTGGCAGTATCTTTTAGGGTAAACCGTAACAATGGGCTGTGTTGTTACCCCGATGGGGTTTAGCCTCTGACTGCCCTGGAAACTGGCCGCCTTCCATGAATGCCTAGTCTAAGTTTGGCTAACGTCTGACACCCACCCCACTGGGCCGCATGAGCTACTGTATCAATCCCGATTGTCCAAAACCTAAAAACCCACCCACAGTAAATCAGTGTCAGGCTTGTGGGTCACCGCTTTTGTTGCGCGATCGCTATCGGATGATTCGCGCCCTAGGACGAGGTGGTTTTGGGGCTACATTCTTGGCCAGGGACGAGGTCTTACCTGGTAAACCCCCCTGTGTGATCAAGCAATTATGTCCCTCCACCGAAGCCCCCCAAGTGCTGGATATGGCCCGGGATTTGTTCCAGAGAGAAGCGAAAATTCTCGGCAAAATTGGCAACCATCCCCAGCTGCCCCGGCTGCTAGACTATTTTGAAATTGAGCAAGAGTTCTTCCTAGTCCAAGAATTCATCAATGGTGCCACCCTACAGCAGGAAGTTAAGCGGGGCGGACCCTTCACCGAAGCAGGGGTCAAACAGTTCCTGAGCGAAATTTTACCCATGGTGCAGTTCCTGCACGAAAGTCATGTTATCCACCGAGACATTAAGCCAGCCAACATCATTCGCCGCCAGCAAGATAAAAAGCTGGTGTTAATTGACTTTGGTGCCGTTAAAGACAAAGTTAGCCCTGTACTGGCCAACAGTTCCGAACAAACAGCCCTGACCGCCTATGCGATTGGCACCCCAGGCTATGCCCCGCCAGAGCAGATGGCCATGCGCCCAGTCTATGCCAGCGATATCTATGCTTTGGGGGTAACCTGCATCTATTTGTTATCGGGCAAGGCACCTAAAGATCTAAACTATGACCCCACCACCGGGGAAATGCTATGGCAAAGCAAGGTACATGTCAGCGATCACTTTGCTAAGGTCTTGCAAAAAATGCTGGAGATTTCAGTCCGCCATCGCTACCAGGGGATTGAGGCTATCCATCGCGATCTGGATTTGGAACCCTACTTAGAAGGGCTAGCCCATAATATGGCTTTCCCGGCCCAGGGGGTTTCTCCTCTAAATGGCCATAGTGGCAGCCATGGCTCCGTCCCTAGCCCCATGTCTCAACTGGGTAGTAGTCATTCTGGCGGTTCCCCCTCCTCTCGCATGGCCGCAGCGATCCGGGCTCGACGGGAGCGAGCCAGCTCTCAATCTGGACCCACCGGCGGGCATCCCCGGAATGGGTACAGCTCCCTCGCCGGGGCTCAGTCTGCCAAGATGCCCCATCGGATTCATCCCATGACCGCCGATGATATTAAGCAAAAGTACACCAAGGGTCGTCGTGATTTTTCGCTGCAAACATTTAAAACACTTGATCTACAGCGTACCTTCTTGGAGGATATCAACTTTAATCAGTCCAAGTTACCCAACGCTAATTTCCAGGGCGCTGATCTGAGCAAAGCTAACTTTGGCCGGGCTAATCTGAGCCGGACCAGTTTCCGCAATGCCAAGTTAGTTCGGGCCTATTTCAACTATGCCAACCTGGAAGGGGCTGATATGCGGGGTGCCGACCTTCAGTATGCTTGCCTGTCTAATGCCAACCTGCGGGGGGCTAACCTATGCGGGGCAGATTTGTCTGGAGCCCTGGTGTCCGATGATCAGTTGGCCCTGGCACGGACAAATTGGTCCACGGTATTGCCCAGTGGTCGGCGTAGTATTCCCTAATTTAGGATTGGCCAATTTCCACCGGGGTTTCTTCTCCGGTAGGTAGAACAATCGTTTCAGCGCTATCGCTATCGGCATAGCGTAGCGACCCTAGGGCCTCTTTAATCACCACCGCTGCGGGTACGGCCACAATCACCCCTAACAATCCACCCACCCTGGCCCCTGACAGAATGGCAATAAACACCCAAAAGGGATTCAGCCCGGTGACACTACCCAAGACCCGTGGCGCTAAACCATTTTCCACCAGTTGCTGTATCACCACAGAGGCAATCAGCATCGGGATGGCAATTTTAATATCCCGCAGTGCCACTAACAGGGTAACGATAATCACCCCCACCGTACCGCCGAAGGGAATCAGGGCAAGTAGTCCTACCATTAACCCAAACAAAGAGCCAAAGGGAACATTCAGGAGCCCAAAAATTAACGTTAGGGCTGTACCAAAGCAACTGGCTACAATCAGCTGGCCCAAGAAGTAGTTACGGAAGCTCTGGCGCAGCGTACTGGAAAAGGGACCCTGAATTGGACCAGGAAGAAGTCCGACGAGGCCTTGCCAGACTTCTTCTCCATGTTGCAGCAAATAGAAGGTAAGGACGATGGTCAGCACCACATCCAGCAGCTTGCTAGCGGTGAAAAAGGCCACATTGAGGGTAAGATTCAAGGCTTCCCCAGCAATGGATTGAATTTCTCGCTTGAGGCGATCGCTGGTCTGACTGATCAACCCATCTAGATTCACCGGCCAGCCCCATTCGGCAAACTGGCTGTCTAACATCATCAGCTGGTTTTTGCCGGAATCAAACCACTCAGGCAACTTTGTCACTAACTGCTGGGCTTGATCGATCACAAAGGGTAAAACAGTCAGGGCTAACCCGGTCACGGCCACCAAAGTCAGTACCAACACCAATAAGGCGGCTTGGCTACGCTTCAGCCCAGCCTTTTCTAACCGAGCCATGGGGTAACTCAGCAAAAAAGCCAGCAGGGCGGCAATCAGCACGGTCACCAAGATGGAGCGAAAATAACCAAAAATGATGGATACGGCCCAAACATTCAGTACCAGCAGTGGGGTAGCTAGCAAGACGACGGTGGACTGGGCAATGGGGGTAAGCTTGTCCCACCAACGAGACAGCCAACTCTTGGACACAGGTTTACCAGATGGGGTCATAGACTCAGCCACAGGGCCATAGAGATAGGTAGTGGGTAGGGTGCTTTACACATATGATTCTAGGATGAACCTCTCTCGGCTTTTAGGGTAAACCTCTCTTGGCTAGAGTAAGCTCGATCTGAGATGAGGCCAATGGTAGGAAGGCCATCAATTTCTGCCTTTTCTGGAAAATTCAGTGCTTGGATCGGCGGTTATGGGGCTAATATGTAAACAATTTATAACAATTGTCGATTAACTCCTATCGCTCTGATTGCTTTTTATTTTTTTATTTTGCTTCATCTTCCTGAATGAGTTCTATGGTTGCCGTTCCCCAGTTCTCCCACTCTAGTTTCAATCTCAAGCAGGTTCATCCCCAAAAGGTGGTGGTTTTGGGGGATAGCTTGGTGTATGGGTTTGGCGACCCAGAAGGGGGCGGTTGGGTAGAGCGTCTGCGTCGTCAGGCTATGGTGCCAGGACACCCCGGAGCCGTTTTCTATAACCTGGGTGTCCGAGGTGACGGGGTTAACCAGGTGATGCAGCGACTGCACCACGAATTTCGTCAGCGGGGCGAAATTCGCAATCGGGTGCCTGACTTAATTGTCTTGTCGGTGGGGGTGAATGATTCGGCCCGAGTGGGCCGTCCCCTAGGGCGTAATTACACGAACTATGACGAGTTCCAAGACAAGATTGGGGCTCTAGTCGCCCAAGCGCGTCAACTCTGCCCAGTATTGTTTGTAGGCATGACACCGGTAAATGAGTCAGCGATGCCCTTTGCCGAAGTGTTGCATTACTCTCATAGCGAGCAGTGGCGCTATAAAGAGGCCACCCAACTGGCCTGCACCCACTACAACATTCCCTATTTGGATGTTCTTAACCTTTGGCTAGGGCGGGGAGATGCCTGGTGGCAGCCCTGCTTGTGTCCGGATGGTTTACACCCGAACGTGGCCGGTTACCGAGCCTTGCTCAACGATATCCTAGCCTGGGATGCCTTTCAGGCGGCGGTCGATTTACACCCTATCCCTCAGATGGCCTCAAGCTAGTATCGGCCAATTTCCATTGGGGCCAATGCTCTGCAAGGCTCAATCAGTCAAACAAAAGCGATCTCGGCCTAAGTGTTTGGCCTGATAGAGGGCAGCATCTACCCGGCTGATGAACCCATAGGGCTGGTCGGTGGTTTGGGGGGAGTAACAACCAACCCCCATACTGATAGTAATGTGGGGGCTAACCTGGGAAAAATCATGGGGTATCCCCAGATCGGCAATGTTGTCGCGAATTCGCTGGGCCACCTGAATCGCCCCTGGGGCATCGGTCTCAGGCAACAAAATGGCAAATTCTTCCCCACCGTAGCGGGCCACTAAATCCTTATCGTGGCGCACAGCTTCGCTGATGGCTTCGGCCACCTGACACAGGCAGCGATCGCCCTGAGGGTGACCATAGTTGTCGTTGTAGGGTTTGAAAAAGTCGATATCAGCCAGAATCAAGCTGACCGGAGTTTGCTTCAGCTGGGACCGTCGCCAGACTTTGCCCAGCACTTGATCAAACTGGCGACGGTTGGCAATTTGGGTGAGGCTATCGATGGTAGCCTGGCGGCTTAGCTCAGCATTGACCTGGCGCAGTTGCCGATGTAATTCCGCCTGGCGGGCTTCGGCCTGTTTTTGATAGGTGAGGTCGGCGTTTACCGCTGACACCCTCACCGGCTGCTGATCTTGGTCGCGCACAATTAGGCCCCGGGTGAGTACCGGTACATAGTGCCCCTGCTTATGCTGCAAGCGCGACTCCACTGTGAACACCTCCTGGTGCGACGACAGCGCCTCAGACATAGTTTTTTCGATCCGGGCTGTGTCATCTGGGTGCAGCAATTGCCTCCATAGCTCAGGCTGTTGGGGCAGTTCGCTGGGACTGTAGCCCAGCATCGTAAACCAGCGGGGGGAGTAATAAATCGTCCCCTGCTGCACATCCCAATCCCACCAGCCGTCGTTGGCGGCCCTCAGAGCCAACTGCAACCGCTCTTCGGATGCCGCCAGGGCCTGCTCCGCCCGTACCTGGGCATCAATATCTTGAATCGAGCCGTATAACCGCAGGCAGGTTTGCCCATCAAATTCCCCTTGCCCCTGGGTGCGTACCCAGCGGGTGCAACTGTTGGCGGTAATTAATTCCACGGTAATGTCCCAGGGTTGCCCT
Organism: Nodosilinea sp. P-1105; assembly: GCF_012911975.1. GTDB lineage: Bacteria > Cyanobacteriota > Cyanobacteriia > Phormidesmidales > Phormidesmidaceae > Nodosilinea. The sequence goes on from NZ_SMDQ01000008.1 coordinate 47,736, forward strand.
GTGGCAATGCATCGGTCTACCACCTGGCTAACGGTATCTCGACTAGGTCCTGGCTTATAAAAGGCGATCGCCTGGTCTAGGGTGGGTTCAAAGTCGGGGCCGACTTCGTGGATGTCGCGGGTAATTCCCGTCCAGGTCAACTGCTGGGTGACCAGGTCTAAGGCCCAGCCCCCCACCCGGGCCACCCGGTTAGTTTGCTCTAAGAATTCTTTAGTGCGCCGCAGTTCCCGTTCAATCTGCTTGCGATCGCTCAAATCTCGCCCTTCAGGGATTAGCAACGTTACCTCACCGGTCGGGCCAAACACTGGCCGCAGGGAAAAGTCAATGGTGATCACCTGGTTTGCTTGTCCCTTAATCTCTACCTCATAGCGGATAAACTCCCCCTGGGCAGCGGCCGCGATCGCGGCTTGGAGTTGTTGCTGGGCGGCCTGGTGATCTCGCCACCAGGGGGTTTGCCAATAGGGACGATTGATCACCTGTTCCCGGGTGGCGCCAATGAACGTCAGGGAGGTTTGGTTGGCTTCCAGCAAGGTGCCGTCGGGGGACAACAAACCAATAAATTGATACATCTGGTGAAAAATTGCCTGAAAGCGCTGCTCGCTTTCCCAAAGCGCCGCCTCTGCCTTAACCCGATCGGTAATGTCCCGCACCAAAATCAGCACTTCGTCCTGGGTCAAAGGCACAATCCGGTTTTCTTCGTACCGCAGTTCCCCACTCACCTCCAGAACTTGCTCATACTGCTGATATTTGCCGGTATCCAGGGCGCGCTGCACATAATCCATCCGCTTTTGGGCCTGGGGCAGCGGCAGGATGTCGTACATTGAGCGAGAGTCACAGCCAAAGGTGTTGGGCAGCAGTTTCACCTCCCCCCCAGAGATCACATCCAGTCCTACCCCCTGCCGATTGACCCGCATGATCAAGTCAGGGATGGCTTCTAGCATCGCCCGTTTGGTCGCTTCGCTATCTTCTAGGGCCTGTTCTGTGGCCTTACGGGCGGTGATATCTCGCACAATATAGGTGACTTCATCCGCTGCTGAGGGCACCATCCGCCCCTCAAACACCACCTCTTTGCCGTCAATCGGCAAGGTGTACTGAAATTCTTGGAGGGTTTGGGTGGCTAAGGTGCGGTTAATATGCCCCCTAAACATGTCTGCAATCGGGGGGGGAAACATTTCGTCTAAGGTGTAGCCGACAATTTGGTCAATGGGGCCGTAGATTAAAGTTGGATTGGCGGCGTGGTAATCCAGATAGGTGCCCTGTTGGTTGATCCGAAACACTAAATCGGGGATAGCATTAACCAGAACCCGGTGGCGATGTTCACTGGCGGCCAGGGCTTGCTCAGCCGCTTGGCGCTCGGTTTCTTGCTGCTTCTGTTCACTAATGTCTTGGATCAAGGCAATGTCGGCAATGGGTTGACCTTGCTGATCCCAAAGAACCGATAGCACCGCTCGGCCCCAAAACACCGTGCCATCCTTGCGGATATAGCGTTTGTCGAGGGTAGCCGATGTCATTTCACGCCGGTAGAGGGCTTGCAGCACTTCGTTAGAAGCCGGTAAATCCTCAGCCCAGGTGACATCCTGAAACCCCAGACTGAGTAGTTCTGCTTCACTGTACCCCAACATCCGGCAGAAGGCCTGGTTGACCCGCAAAAACTGACCCTCGGGGCTGGCCTGGTTCACCCCAATGGCCGCCTGGTCTAGAATCGCCCTATTTTTTGCGGCACTGGCCCGCAGGTCGGCTTCCAATGCCTTGAATTTACTGATATTAGTGATTGTTCCGTCAATCCGTAGCGCCTGGCCCTCCGGGGTGTAGACCAGACACATGGTGTGGCGCAGCCAGCGGGTTTGCCCATCCGCCAGGCGAATGCGATATTCCAAACTGGCGGTGCCGGTTTGAGGCAGGTGCTGGATGGCCTGCTGCACCTGGGGTTGATCCGCCGGATGGATCAGGGTTAACCAGAGGTTCGGATCCGCCCGGAAGGCGGCAGCCGGATAGCCATAGATGTGCTCAGTGGCATCATTGCTGTAAAGCACCTGATGGGTGATGGGGTGGATAGACCATACCACCCCTTCCACGGAGTTTAAGATACTGTCTAGCCGCTGTTGTTGCTGCTCTAGTTGCGATCGGGTAATGGCCAATTCTTGAGCCCGATCAAGGGCCCGTTGCTCCAGATCTTGGGCCAGTTGCTGGTACTGGGCTTCGGCTTGCTGGCGATCGGTAATGTCGCGCAAAATCAACCAGTGGCGGTGAGCGGCCCCCTGGGCCGTAACCGTGAATTCCACCTGACGCCGGGCTCCGTCAGCCCGCTGGATGGTGGTTTTGCCACGCCGTTGACTGAGGGCTGGCAACGATACCCAGTTGGCGGGATTAACCGCCTTCGGGGGGAACAGATCGAGCACAGAACGACCAACAATTGCCTCGGGCGGTACACCAAAAAGATCCCCTGCGGCTGGGTTCGCGGCTACGCAATACCCCTGATCGCTGGTCACCACCATGGCATCTAAGGCCAGGATAAAGGCGGGGCTGTGGTATTGGCCTTGCTCGATGTCGTCTAACCCCAATGAACGGTTGGAGACACTGGCAGCAACCCTATTGCGACTGTGGCTGACGTCATCCTCTGTGATCTGACTATCCTGTTGGGTCATTGATCCCAGGCTCCTAGGACAGGGTGATGGGATGGTGGGGCAACACGATCCACCACAATAAATGTGAGATAGGGAGACGTAACGGTTACCATCTGGGGCCGTCGCTGCTTGGGGGCAAGGTTATAACATTTAATGATTTTAGGGTGCCCAGTGTCGGCAGAGTTATATCTAAGGGTTTAGGGGGGAGAAGAAGAAGGCAAGCAATAGCGATCGCGCCCTGCTTGTTTAGCCTGGTAAAGGGCCTGGTCAGCCATGGCCTTGAGCACATCGGGGGACAGGGAGGGGGCAGGGTGCCAACAGGCCAACCCCATACTTAGGGTAATGTAGGGCTTGATCAGTGACGTTCGGTGGGGAATCTTGGCGGCCTCGATTTCCCGGCGAATGCGCTGGGCGGCCCGGATCACCCCGGCCATGTCGGTGTTGGGCAAAATTACCGCAAATTCTTCTCCGCCGTAACGGGCTGTCAGGTCTGCCGGTCGCTTGATAGAGCGGGTGATGGCCTGGGCCACCACCACTAAACAGTCATCTCCGACCAGGTGGCCATAGGCGTCATTGTATTGTTTGAAATAGTCGATGTCGCAGAAAATTAGCCCCAGGGGGGCCTGCTCGCGGCTGAGGCGGCGCCATTCTTGCTCAAGATAGTCGTCAAAGTAGCGTCGGTTGGGCAACCCCGTCAACTTATCGTGGGTGGCTAGATGTTGCAGCTCTTGGTTGGCCTGTTGCAGCTTGTGATATAGCTCCGACTGCTGAATCGCAATCGCCAGGTGGTTAGCTAACTGAGTTAGCATATCGATGTCCGATGGCTGCCACTGTCGGGGGCGATCGCACTGCTGGCAAGTCAACAAGCCCCACACCCGATCATCCTGGATAATCGGAATAGCCAGATTGGCCCTGACCTGGATCTGCGCCAGGGCGTTGACATAGCAGTCCGCTAATCCCGAGGTGTAAATGTCCGCCGTGATCTGGCAGCGTCCCTGGCGATACTCCGCCATGATCGGGCTATCGCGGTGGAAGCAGTGGTCCACAATCACCCGTCCCTGAATCGACCCATAGCCCTGGCTGACAGATTCAGCCACGACCCGGCCTCCTTGGGCGACATCCAGGGCATACACTAAAACCCGCTGGACTTCCAGGATCTGGTGTAACCCTACCACCGCCTGGTTTAAGACATCTTGCAAATCCAGGGATTGAGAAATGCGCTGGGTGACCTGGGCCATCAGCCGATCTCGCTGGGCCTGGTGCTGAAATTGTCGTTCGGTGCGTTTGCGATCGCAAATATTTTGACCGATGCCAATAATACGACCATCAGACAGACGGATATTGGCCCAGGCCACATCAATTGCATCACCTGCAGCGGTGTGGGTTTTGAGATCGCGCCACTGACCGTTGGCCCGTTGAATATGTTCTAGCACCGCCTGGCGGTAGGCCGGGTCAGGATAGCAGGCGATCATCAGATCCTGCTGCTGCCACTCTGCCAATGACCAACCCAGTTCAGCTTCCATAGCTTGATTAATGTACTCAATCCGCCCCTGGGCATCAAAAATCGACAGCATCAGGGGAATGTTGTCAAAAACCGCTTGTAGGGTTTCCGCCTGTTTGCACAGGGCCGCTTTAGCCACCACGGACTGGGTCACATCCCGCACCAGCACCAACACTTCATCCCCTTGCATGGGCACAATCCGCACTTCTTCGTGCCGCAGGGCGTCTTCGATGGCAATGTCCTGCTGGTAAATTTGGCGCTGGCCTGTGTCTAAGCATCGCCGCACATACTCAATTCGTAAGTCCCCCAGGGGGGCGGGCAAAAAGTCATAGATTGAACCATTACGGCGATCTTTCACCCCTTGCCACATTTGAACATTGCCGCCCGTAATCAAATCAAGGCACATACCCTGGCGATTCATGCGCATCAGTAAATCCGGCGTGGCTTCGACCATGGCCCGGTGGGTCGAGGCCTGGTGGGCGGTGGTCTGGGCCGCCCAGGTCGACAGATGTCCTTCCACCAGTAGCCCTTGCCCCCCATTGCCCAGGGGTAGTCCTGTGCCTGTCCAACCCACAACTTCCGGGTCCTGGTCGTCAAGGACTGTCTCCTGAATGGTGTTCCCCTGGCTCAGCTGGGCCTGGTACTGGGCCAAACGCTGGGCGAGAAGATTGGGTTGCCGCTGGTTCAACCGATTCAGGTGAGCCGCCAGGGTGGCGTCTGGCCCCAGGGTGGCGGCGGCAGGGTTGGCCCATAGCAGGGTAAACGGGTCAAGTTGATAGATCCAAATGGGCGTTTGCAGCAGCTGAAACGCCTGATATTCTGCTGGTAGGCCCCCCTTGACCATCGCCTTTCTTAGTTAGTCCTGGCTGCTTGGTAACTGCGATCGCCCCTGACCACGCAAACCCAGCCTAACCCGGTAAACTGGTTAAGCCTGGTTGCTAAGTCACCTCTATTTTCAGGGTATCCACTTCATCTAGTATGCCCAAGCCGGTCAGGGGCCCATCTTAATTTAACCGCCTAAGCGTCCAGCCTAGGCGTTATGTCGTAGTCATTCCCCAGCCCTTTGGCCATCAACGGTGTTGGGCCAGCACCTCAGCCATAGCCTGAAGCAGGGTATCGACATTAGCTCGGTGACTGTTGTAGCCCATGAGACCAACTCGCCAAACTTTGCCCGCTAAATCCCCGAGTCCGCCGCCAATTTCAATGTTATGGTCCATCAACAATTGACGGCCAACGGCCTTGGCATCGACCCCATCGGGTACCCGTACCGTGGTTAGGGTGGGCAGACGCCACTCTTGGGCCACATGGCAGGTCAGCCCCAGATCTGCTAAACCGGCCCAAAAATACTCTGCGGTCTGCTGATGTCGTTGCCAACGGGCTTCTAACCCTTCTACGGCCAGCAGCCTCAAGGCCTCACGTAATGCATAGGTGAGGTTCACGGGGGCGGTGTGATGATAGACCCGCTCTGGTCCCCAATATTTGCGCAGTAAAGCGGCATCAAGGTACCAGTTGGCCACCGGCTGCCGACGCTGTTCTAGCTTAGCCACAGCCCTTGGCCCCATGGTAAATGGCGAAATGCCAGGGGCACAGCTCAACCCTTTCTGGCCACAACTGTAGGCCAGGTCCACCTGCCACTCATCCAGAAAAATCGGCACTCCCCCCAAGCTGGTAACCGTATCGACCACCAGCAGACAATCCTGGGCTCTACAGGCGGCCCCTAAGCCAGCCAGGGGTTGGCATACCCCGGTTGAGGTTTCGGCATGGACAATGGCCAGCACCGCTGGCTGATACTGCTCTAGGGCGGTGGTTAGTTGATCGAGGCTAAAGGCTTCCCCCCAGGGACGGTGAATGGTGCTGACGTCAGCCCCATAGCGACGGGCCATATCCACCAGCCGATGACCAAAGTAGCCATTGACGGCGACTAAAACGCGATCGCCCGGTTCAATCGCATTGGCCAGGGTGGCTTCCATCGCCGCTGATCCGGTGCCAGCTACAGCGTAGGTCAACGGGTTTTCAGTTTGCCAGGTATAACGCAGTAGCCCCTGTACCTCGTCCATGATCGCCAGGTAAGCCGGGTCCAGGTGACCGATAGGCTGGTGGTTCATGGCAGCAATTACCCTGGGGTCAGCATTGGACGGGCCAGGCCCGAGCAGGCACCGCTGGGGCACCTGGAGCGGTTCTAGCCGCTGTAAACTCCCTGGGTTAATAATGGGGGTACTCGAAGAAACTGTAGTTGCCATGGTGATTAGGATCTCTCAACATCCGCAGGTAATGGTGTAGCCATTCTCCTATGGAACCGTAGCCATTGCATCTAAACCGTCCGTAGCCAAACCATAAATAAGGTGCCTGACCCCTGGGTAAACTCTGCCGGGACAGGGTTGACCCAATGGTCAATTTGTACCGGGCTAATTACCTCGATGTGGCCACCCATCGCTTGCACCAGATCCTGTACAATCGCCAGCCCTAGCCCGGTGCCCGGAATATCACTATCCGCCTGTACCCCCCGATAATGACGATCAAAAATATGGGGCTGATCTTCCAGGGGAATACCCGCCCCCGTATCCCCCACCGCAATACCCTGGTACACCTCGCCGTTAATGGTTTGGACCACCCCAGCGGTCACCCAAATCAGCGACCCTGGCAAGGCATATTTGACGGCATTATCTAACAAGTTACTAATCACTTCCCGCATCGCCTGAGGATCCAACCAGACATCTGGCAAGTCTGGCGGAATATCTTGCACTAGTTCCAAATCGCGATCGGGCAGTAGCGCCATGGCTGACTGAACCAGTGGAGTAACCACCTCAGCCATGGAACCTGCCCTTACGGCTAAGGTGCGCCCCAGGGGATGACTGGGGTCGTTAACCTCCGTTACGACGTTGGCAGGGGGAAAGGTAAGGTCCTCCGGATGACTGGGCAATAGTCCTGCTAAGGGAGGCATCGCGCCAGGGGGATGACGGGCCTCGTCCCCCTGGGCGACCGCGTCATCAAAGTGCTCAGCCAGGTCCTGGAGCCGCCGACTTTCTCGCACGATGCTCTCAGCGATGGATTGATTAGGGTCGTCAGCCCCCATCCGCTTCAGCATCAGCTTGCCAAAGGTTTGCAACGCCGTCAGGGGATTACGAAATTGATGCAACAGATCATGGAAGGTGGCTGACTGGTTGGCTTGGGTCAGTTGCTGCTGGCTAAATTGTCGTTGTAGCCACTGTCCTCGCCGATCCATCACACAGGCGATCGCCAGGGTATTTGCCACCCGCTCCGCCTGCTGGTATTCCGCCTGACTCCAGGGGGAGGCTGGGCGAGTGCTCACAATCACCCCTAAAATCGCGCCTTCGTGGGCGATGGGCAAGACCAATGGAGTATCATCTAGGGTATCGTCAGCCTCGGGCGACACGTCATCCTCCGGCTTTTTTTGGGGGGGGTGGTCAGCTGATAACGATGCTGAGGCCAGTGATCTGGAATCCGTCTCAGATGTTCCTAGCAAATTACTGGCCCCAGATTGGGGGTTCGCTTGGAGCGCCCCATCTGGCCCGGCCATTGTGGCCAGTATTTCGTTCAAACTAGTCCAGGTGGCTGCTGTATCTGGATAAGCGACCAAGGGAACCAGGGTCGGACTCACTGGGCTGACCGATGGCTCAGCTAAGTAGACCACCGTAGAGGTTGCCCCCAAGGCCTGGGTCAACAGGAGAACCTGTGACTGGCATAGGGCAATAAACTCTGGACTGGCGGACGCCATCATAGGGGCAACAATGAAGTGTGACGGAAGGAAAATTAAAGTTTTGTCAAATTTCTAACAGTTCTGTTCAAGGATAACCCGGGAAATTATCGCTGTAACCCTTGCTTAGCAATGATCATACGTAAATAAGGGTAATTTTTAAGAGAAGTTGAAATTCTTATTTTGAGCCTATATACTTGGCCTGGTTAACTATTTTTGTAACCAAAACTACATCCAAATATCCATAGAGAGGGAGGTAGGCAACTTGGCAAGGAGACGCAAGCGCAAGAGTCGCCGTCGGTTAGAAGGGCGCCGTATCTTAGAGGCTGTTCCTCAGTATAGTATCGAGAGTGGCAATGAAAAACCTGTAACCGCTGCTCGCAACTTCATTCACTCTGAAGGCATCGCTCCCCCAGCGTTACTGCTGGTTAAGCGTAACGAGCATACTACCGATAGATACTTTTGGGCTGAAAAAGGTCTGTTCGGTGCTCAGTACGTTGAGGAGAATCACTTTCTTTTCCCCAGCTTGAGAGTCTTACTGGGTGAGGAAGAGGATGCGGCTGCAGTAGAAGCTGTAACTCGATAACGGTGACTCGATAACGGTGATTGAGTCATAGTATGACTCAATCACAACATCTGGCTGCGCCACATATCTGGCAAACGCCATAGGGCCTGATAAGAGAGTGTTCCAGCTAAAAGCCTATTCAAGGTTTTGATGTAATCAGCCATATAGGCTGCGCTCAATAGCCTAGATCAGGATGCTTTTTTAGATGGAATGACCCTAAGGGGCTAGTCTTAAAGGCTAGCCCTTTTTGATCTGCCGTTGGCACTAACCAGGGTTGGATTGAGAGGCATGGATGGGTAACAGCTCTTGATCTAGGGTTAACGTTATGACTTTCCCAAGGATTTTTGTAGCGCAATTAACTCATCGCGATGGGCAATGACAGTGAGTTGGCTGTGTTGCTCTAGGGCGGACAATGACTCTGGACAGACCTGTACGGTGACTTGCTCTTCTCGACCGGCCCGCTGCCAGTAGTACAGCCCAGCAGCTGGGGCAAGCAAAATTAACCCCATAAAAACTCGTCCATAGAGGGGGAATAGACTTGCCAACACCAGGGCCAAACACAACGCTCCTACAGCAGCCAAGGTGGTCAGAAAAATGGCTAAAAACCAACTAGGCCGCACAAAGCCTTGAAGCGCTAGAGTGTTGGCCTCACCATTGACGTCTTGGGTAGTGTAGGCTCGAGCTTCAAAGTAGGTTCTCAACTCTTGTAACAATAGCTGTGGGGGAGTTTTACGGTGTAAGACCAACGTTTCGGTGCGATCTTTGGTGGATGCCCGAATGAAAAAGAATAACCCTACCATCATTAGCAGGGTTAGAAACAGTGTGGAATAGGTAACGGTATTGGTCACAACCTTGCTAGTCCCTAGAGTACTGAGTCTAGGGTACTGCTTCTTAGGGTCTAGGGGACCACATGGCAGGGCTGACCTCATAGGCTAGTTTGGTCGAGTCCCCCATGTAGGTGCACCAAAATTCGGCCAATTCTTCAGCCTGTAGACGCCAGTCGGGGTTAAGCCGATACATGCGCCGGGGGCGACCACGGCCTTCAACTTTCTTCCAGTATCCGTCAATCGCGTTTTCGTCTTCTAGAAACTTCAGGGCACCATACAGCACGGTATCGGAGAGCCGGTGGTGGGTATACTGTTGGCTCAAACGCTGAATCAGCTCGGTGCCGTAGGAGTCTTGCTGCAGCAGTACGGCCAGTACGTAACATACGGCCAATTCCTTGTTCAGGTAGATCGGCGGTGGATCCTCGAAAAACTGGTATATATCCTCAAATTTCATGGGATCGCTCCAGGTATTTTATAGGTTGATCTGCCTGAACCGGTAAACCAAAACGAACCCTGGACCACTGCTAAACCAGCCAATGGAGCCATGGTGTTTTGAGGCAAGGATTCATCCAGCTTGTCAACACTGAATGTCGCACCAGGCAGGGGGAGCAAGTCTGACGATGCCAGCCGACTTAACCCACTCCAACGATGGAGCAGTTAACCGGATAACCAAGGAGTCCAGCCATCAGTTGAGATGGGTGGTCTTGATTGCGGCTTTAGTTTTGGATCCAAAAGAAAATACTCTTTTAGGATGCCGGTCAGATTTGTAGGTTAATTCTAATCACAGGTGATCCCCACGGGGTTGATGTGGCCCCAGATGGTAACTAACTGCAAATTTTTTTAGACATTATTAAATATTCGCCGCCAAAGAATTTTCAGTCGACAAAATTCTAACCAGAAAAAATATTGGTTAGTGGTCTGTCAAAGCTAGAAATTAGGATAAGTGCTTTGCAAAAGCCTTTTATCTTCAGCGGGGTTGCCTCATCACAGCAGCAAGACTTCCGATCCCCTCCCTAGGAGGGCGAGGTGGGTCTCTTCGTGTTTGAGTTGACCCACCCCTACCTACTTCGACAGGTTACCCTTCCTTCGACAAGCTCAGGACATCGTCTGGGGTCGCTACGCGCTAGCGAAGCCATGCCGCAGGTATACAGCACAGGTACTCCGACAAGCTCAGCACAGGCCTCCCAAGGAGGGGATTTCGGACTTAATGATGCCAATTTTCTACAGATGCCAACCCTAAAATTAAAACTTGACGCTGCACTAGCACTCTAGGGCGGAAATAAACCTACCACTGATTCCTTTGGAAAGCCTTGATGGGCTTAGGGTTCCCTTTCTGCCTTCATCCTTCTGACTTCTGCCTTCCAGTACTAGCTGGCCCTAGGGGTTGACAAGCTAGAAATGGGGGAGTCATCCAGGTAGCAAGCAACGGCCATTGTTACTGTTGGGGTGGTTAGGGTTAGGGCCTTAGAATGTCAGGATTTGGGGAGGTTAGGGCTCGGGTGGTGAGGACCACCCGGCCATTTCGCACGGCCACAACATCAATATGGAGGGGACCAGCAGTATAGATGTCGCTAGCGGCGATCGCCTGTAGATCAACCGCTTGTCCTGATTGTTTAATCATCTCTAAAAACTGCAAAAGGGTTTCGGTACGGTTGTCAGCAACCTGCAGGTTGTCCACGACGACACCATCTTGACGGGCCCGAAACTGAGTTGCCACCATCAATAGGTTAAGGCGTTCAACCAGCTCCTGGTCCCGAAATGGTGGGGAGTCGAGGGCAATGGTGGCCAGCCGCTCGCCCACAGGATACACCTGCTGGTTAGGAGATGCATCAATAAAGACCTGGATACAGGGGTCAGCTCCTTGCGTAACACAGGGCTCACCCGTGACGTAGTTAGCCGCTGACAGCAGACGAACCAGGTACTCATCGCCAGTACCCAGTCGCTCAATTAACCGTTCGACTTCGCGACTACCAATGAAAATCGCCTGGTGGTCTCGCGTCGTACCGGGAGCTACCGCTTGCAGGACCTGGCGGTTAGCTTCAAATAAGAACTGGCCCATGTACTCGGTGGCCTGCTCCCGGTTTTCGGCCCGCACAATGCCGGATAGAATTTCTTGGTTACGAGCTAGGGCAATATTGCCTAAAAATAGGCCCTGGAATTGGCGCTGTAGATCACTCACCTGGAGCTCTAAGCGCTCTTGCTGAGCCTCTAGATCCGCCAGTCGCTGCTGCCGCTGGGCAATGTCTTGATCCCGCTGGGCAATGGTTTGGTCGAGCTGGGTAATCTCCTGGTCGCGCTCGGCAATTTGGGCCCGAATGGTTTGCTGCTGCTGCTGCAACCGGTCTCGTTCGGCCCTCAGGTCGTCGGTGGACTGGCGTAGGCTCTCGGCTTGTTGGGAGACGGTTTGGAGTTGTTCGCGGGTTTGTTGCAGTTGGGCTTGGGTGAGCTCTTGTTGGGTTACGGCCTGGTCTAGGGATTGATTGATCTCTTGCAAGCGCTCTAGAGCCCGCTGCCGTTCGCGAGTGGCCGACTCTAGATCATCTTCGACTTCTGTCTGGGTAGCTCGGGCGTCTTCCAAATCTGCTTGAGCGCTGGCTAAGTCCGCTTGAATACGGCCCAATTCAAAAACGCCAGTGCGCAGTTGGCTGCTCACGCCAAATAATATAGCCAGGGTCGAGGCCGAGATTATACTGCCAGTGGCAATGCTGACGACCGTTGCAGTTTGACGAGGGCGCAGGTTGAACAAACTCAGCCGAGCTTTACCGACTCGCATGCCAATGCGATCGCCCAGGGTGGCAATCACCCCCCCCAACATCAAAACCGCCAGTATCAGTACGTACCCAGGAAGCATTCACTAGCCATTACAAAACCTGCATACACTCTACTGTATGGCTTAATCAACAGTGACATGCTTGAGGCCACCTATCCCCAACCTTATCTGATACGTCCCAGCTTGAGGAATACGCCCAAGACAGCCCTAGGTGAACTGTTGACTCAGATTTACGGGGTCGTGGACGGTGATTTTCTTTTTGTAGATAGAAATCATACCCTCCTGTCGCAAGTCCCCCAACAGCCGAGTCACCGTTACCCGGGTAGACCCAATCGCTTCGGCTATAGCCTGGTGGGACAGCTTCAGGTCAATGGTGATGCCGTCTTGGCTGGGCACCCCAAAATCGCGGCAGAGAATCAATAAAAAACTGACTAAGCGGGATCCCATGTCACGGTGGGCCAGGGTTTCAATCATCATCTCGGTTTGCAAGATACGAGACGATAGGCCTCGAAGCATCAGCAGAGCCAGTTCAGGATTTTCTTCTAAGGCTTGCTCTACCTGTTCAATCGGTACTGACAACAGTTCAACTGGCGTAAAGGCAACGGAATGATAGAAGCGATCGGAACGGTTCCCAGTAATCAGCGAGAGAACCCCAAAAACACTATTCTCACGGAGGAGAGCGACGGTGATTTCTTCGCCAGCCTCATACACCCTGGATAGCTTGACAGCTCCCTTTAATAAAAAGTAGACCCGTTCTGCCGGATCCCCAGGGAAGAAAATGGTTTTTCCGCGCTCATAGGACTCAATTACCGGGGGAAATGCCCCACCGGAGAGTTGACGAAACACACTGGCAAGCGGCTTATCTTGGGTCACTACCATAACGTTTTGCTAAGAGCATTACGGGAAATCAACGCTGAGAGCATCACGGGGAATCGATCATTATCAGAACAACGGTCACCGCTGCATGTCACCAAGGCTCACTGAAAAGCGTGTTTGGACATTAAGCATAAAGCAACTTTGCCAACTTGATGCATTCTGTAATGCGAGCATTCCATGACTTTAGAACACTTAACCTTAACTACGAGGCTGACGTTTGTATAACACACTACTAGGCTGCGGTCATCCCTCTTTTCTTTTAGCCAAAACAAAATGCAAGCGGGTATGACCATAGCCTAGTGCTGGCTAGCAGAACTATGACGACCTGTGCTGAGAGTGTCAGGTTCTAGGTGACAGGATTAGTTGCCGACATTTGCCGCAACACGATGTACGCCGTAGCACACTGCACTAAAGTAGTGCTTGGTCATACCCGACTTTTTTTGTCGGGTATGTTTGATCTGATTTTACTCTCCGTGCTAGACTCCGTTCCATCGTCGGAATCATTGATATTCCAAGACTTTCAAAGTTTTGCTTAAGTTGTTTAGATCTGTAGAGACCCACAGGCCCTGTTATGACCCAGTCCATTGAACGCCCCACCGTTGCTGCTCAAACGTTTTCTGCCCTGAAATGTCGAGAATGCGGGGAAACCTATGATCTCGGCGCTAAGCACGTCTGTGAAGATGTGTGCTTTGGCCCGCTAGAAGTTGCCTATGACTATGATGCGATTCGCCAGCGGGTCAGTCGCAGTACGATTCAGGCGGGGCCGTTGTCCATCTGGCGTTATAAGGACTTTTTGCCGGTCAGTTCGGACAATCCGATTGATGTGGGTACCGGTATGACCCCTTTAGTGCGGGCCAATCGCTTAGCTCGGCGTCTGGGACTGAAAGAGCTTTACATCAAAAATGACGCAGTCAATATGCCCACCCTGAGCTTTAAGGACCGGGTGGTATCCGTGGCCCTGACCCGGGCAAGGGAGTTGGGCTTTACTACGGTGTCCTGTGCCAGTACCGGGAACCTGGCGAATTCTACCGCTGCGATCGCCGCCCATGCTGGTCTAGACTGCTGTGTGTTTATTCCCTCTGACCTGGAAGCCGGTAAAGTGCTAGGCACTCTGGTATATGGCCCCACGGTAATGGCTGTGCACGGCAACTACGACCAGGTCAACCGTCTGTGTTCTGAAGTGGCCAACACTTACGGCTGGGGCTTCGTCAATATCAACCTGCGTCCCTACTATTCTGAGGGCTCCAAGACCCTGGGCTTTGAAGTGGCCGAGCAACTGGGCTGGCGTCTGCCTGACCACATTGTGGCCCCCTTGGCCTCTGGTTCCCTGTTCACCAAAATTTACAAGGGTTTCCAGGAATTTACCAAAGTGGGCCTGGTAGACGCCAAAGATGTGCGCTTTAGCGGTGCCCAAGCCGAAGGATGTTCGCCGATCGCCCAAGCCTTCAAAGAGGGTCGCGACTTTGTCACGCCGGTCAAGCCCAACACCATCGCCAAGTCCATCGCCATTGGTAATCCCGCTGACGGTATCTATGCCCTCGACATTGCCCGCAAAACCAATGGCAATATTGAATCAGTCACCGATGCGGAAGTGGTGGACGGCATGAAGCTGCTGGCCGAAACCGAAGGCATCTTTACGGAGACGGCCGGGGGCACCACCATTGCCGTGCTCAAAAAGCTGGCTGAAGCCGGCAAAATTGACCCGGATGAGTGCACTGTGGCCTACATCACAGGCAACGGCCTCAAGACCCAAGAAGCCGTTCAGGGTTACATCGGCGAACCTCTCGCCATTGAACCCAAACTAGACAGCTTTGAGCGGGCTCTAGAGCGGGCTCGCACCTTGGATCGGTTGGAATGGCAACAGGTGCTGGTTTAGTAGCTGATACCCGATACCCGATACCCCAGAAACCCACCCCTACCCCTCCCAGGAGGGGATGCCGGTATCCCATACCCAATATCCACCCCCTGCTCTACAATTTCTTCTGCCTGTCGTTTTTCTCGCTTTACCTATTTCATCAACATGGCTGTAAAAGTACTGATTCCTACCCCGCTGCAGAAATTCACCAATAACCAGGCCGCCCTAGAATGCAAAGGGAATTCCATTGTGGAACTCCTGGATGACTTGGAAACGAACTGTCCTGGTATCAAAGCTCGTCTGTGCGACGATACGGGTGAACTGCGCCGCTTTATTAACTTCTATGTCAACAGCGAAGATATTCGCTTTTTAGATGGCAAAAACACGGCCCTTAGTGACGGTGATGAAGTGAGTATTGTCCCTGCTGTTGCAGGGGGTTGAGGGGCCACCCTACCACCGGTTGGCAGGTGGGCATCACCTTCTTAGATCAACACAATTTAAGCAATTCAAGAGCCAGGGAGTTCCCCCTGGCTTTTTTTATGCAGCCCATGTCCTGATTACCATCTTGCCCCCCTGCCTTGGTTAGACCCTCAAGATCACGGGGCCGCAGTCCGGCAGGTAGAAGTTAGCCATGACAGAATCTAAAGTTTATGAAAAACCGTTTCCCAGTAACAACGGCCTCAAAGGTAGTCATTAAAATAATCCCTAAGTATTACCAACTAAGCCAGGGTGCGTGGCTTGGACGCTTCGCCTGGCGGGTTTGCTGGTTCAGCTAACGCGCTAGGTAGTGGTTTAGCTGGCCGCTCCTGACGCTAAGGTGATTAAATTCCTTTTTTCAGTTATGAGTTATAGCTTTGACATTATTGGTATTGCCCCGGTGCTGCAATTTTTTAGCCACCAACAACGGGTTGAAACCAGCCGCGATCGCAGCCAAGCCTATCTAGGCAGCTACTGCTGTACCCTAGATGGGTTTATCGAGGCCACTGAAATCGTTCATCATAAACCCGACTGGGACTGGGACGCCATTGTCAATAAGATGGTGGAGTTTTGGCTAAACCAAGAAGACAACGTCCGCCACTGGAAACAACAATTTGCGTCCACTGAGGGTAGTGACCACCTGGTGGTTGCCCGGGTAGTCAACTACACCAGCCTACGCCACGAATTTGAGGCTCTATTTGACGATTGAGGCGGTTCGGAAGCTATGATCACGAAGAACGTGCCAGAATAAGAGTGTTCTAGCCCATGCTTGATCCAGAATTTTGGTAAACCTTCCTTGCCTTTTGAGCTAGGTACAGGGACCATCCCCTGGTCAAGGTTGAGTTGGAATGTGCTTAAGGCGATATTCTTAAGGCGACGTTGGTTACTGCTGGCATTTTAAGGCACCGTTGATCAGGTTACTCGTTAAAATCCGCGATGTGTTTCTCCGCTGGTGGGGAGACTTTACCCTGCAGACCCGACTAATGGCGGGGGCAACATTAGTGGTGTCCTTAATTACCAGTGGGCTTACCTTTTGGGCGGTCAACACCATCCAGCATGATGCCCGTCTCAACGACACTCGCTTTGCCCGAGACCTGGGCTTGCTATTGGCGGCCAATGTCGCACCTTTGGTAAACGAGGCCGATCGCACTGAACTGGCCCGCTTTTCCTACAGCTTTTACCAAAGCACCTCTAGTGTACGCTACATGCTCTATGCCGACGAAAATGGCGATATTTTCTTTGGCATTCCTTTTTCTGAAGCTGCGGTGCAAAACTCTCTGACCCTGCGGCGACGGATGCAGCTGCCCGAAGGGTACGCCCAAAACACCGATCGCCCCTTGGTTCGCCAGCACATTACCCCCGCCGGGGAAGTCACCGATGTGTTCGTACCGCTCAACTACAACGGCGATCATCTGGGGGTGCTGGCCCTGGGAATTAACCCCAACCCCACCGTTGTAGCCTCCTCCCATTTGACTCGCGATGTCACCATTGCTGTCTTTGTCTCCATTTGGGTGATGGTTATTTTAGGAGCGGTCTTCAATGCCTTGACAATTACCCAGCCGATCAAAGAACTGCTGACTGGGGTGAAAAATATTGCCGCCGGTAACTTCAAACAGCGAATTAACTTGCCCCTGGGCGGTGAGTTAGGCGAACTGATCTATAGCTTTAACGATATGGCTGAGCGCCTAGAGCGCTACGAAGAGCAAAACATTGAAGAGCTGACGGCCGAAAAAGCCAAACTAGAAACCCTGGTATCCACTATCGCCGATGGCGCTATTTTGCTCGATAGCGACATGCACGCGGTGCTGGTTAACCCCACAGCCCGCCGCATCTTCGGCTGGGATAACCAGTCCCTAGAAGGGCAAAACATCCTTGAACATTTTCCCAGTCCAGTCAGGGTGCAAATGACCCGGCCCCTGTTTCAAGCGGTTCAGGGGGATGCCGAAGCCATGGAATTTCGGGTGCCTTTAACTGAGCCCAGTAACCGTACCCTACGCATCTTGCTGAACACCGTCTTGGACCAGGCCAAAGAAAATGTCAAAGGGCTCGCCATTACGGTGCAAGATATCACCCGAGAAGTGGCCCTCAACGAAGCTAAGGCTCAATTTATCAGCAATGTCTCCCACGAGTTACGCACACCGCTGTTCAACATCAAGTCATTTATTGAGACTCTCCATGAATACGGTGAAGATCTGAGTGATAACGAACGTAAAGAATTCCTGGAAACCGCCAACCACGAGACCGATCGCCTTACCCGTTTAGTGAATGACGTTCTCGACTTGTCGCGCCTTGAATCAAACCGTCAGTATCAGCTTGATGCGGTAGATATCAGCCAACCGATTGAACAAACCTTGCGCACCCATAGACTGAACGCCAGGGACAAGCAAATCGAACTTCTGCAAGATGTTGAGCCTAACTTGCCACCAGTCTTTGGCAACTATGATTTGCTGTTGCAGGTCTTTAGCAACTTGGTGGGCAATGCCCTGAAATTTACTGAGCCTGGGGGACAGGTGATGCTACGAGCTTACCAACTCTCCAACTGCCACGATAATACCAGGGCCATGGACTGTATTCGGGTCGAGATCTCAGATACGGGTATAGGTATTGCTCTAGAAGACCAACAAGCTATTTTTGATCGCTTTTTCCGGGTAGAAAATCGGGTTCATACCTTGGAAGGAACCGGTCTAGGGTTATCCATCGTGAAAAATATTATTGAAAAGCACAACAGCCAGGTGAGGCTGGTGAGTGAAGTGGGAGTCGGGACGACATTCTGGTTTGATTTGATGTTGAACCCCCCAGATCATAGCTCTGCCCTAGCCCATGGTCAGACAAGTGCGTCTGGCAACCAAGGAACTGAAGCCGAATCGCCTGTGACCATCACCCTAGAACCCGTGATTGCAGCAACCCTTGATCCCCCGTCCCTATCCTAGGTAAGGGCATCGTTATGGTAGCTATTGCGCTAATTTCCATTGCAATGTGAGCTTAAGCTATATGAACCTGACCTTACAATTAAGATTAGAGCCGGTGCCGTCGTCGCCAGACCATGCAGAATCTTCAACGTCAACAACAATCGCCTAGTAATCAAGAGCGCCAGACCGAAATTGAGTGCATCCAAGAGGTCATGCTGCTACTCGATAATTTATTTAATCGAGAAGAAGCGACAGTTAAGTCAGTGCTTGACTGCCTTTATGATGTGGGTTCTATCCGGTTAATTAATCAAAAGGTGAGTATTAAAGCCCTCCGTGGTCCGCTCAAGGGTATTGCTCGGTTTACAAAACCCGTCTTTCGCATTTTTGCCCTCCGCTGGTTCAAGAAGAACAGTCCCTGGCTGATCACCCGCTGGCTATTTAACCAGGTGAAATTTGAGGATAAGCCGTCTGCTTCCCAGCCAACAGACGATGAGGTCACCCTGATTGATGTGGTGCCTGTGCAAAATACATTGCCACCATTGGTCGAAAAGCAAGCGGCTGAAATTAATTCTCTGCGCGATCGCGTTAGTTGGCTGACGGTAACGGTGATCGTGCTAGCATTCCTTGGATGCCTAAACCTGCTGACTTAGGGTTCATGATTTGCGGTATGCGGTTCAAAACGAGCCGTAGACCTTGCACCGTATACCGTAGACCCTGTTGACCCGTCACCTCTGGCTTAACAGAATGACAGAACACTAGGATGTTGACTAGGCCCATAGGGTATCACTAAGCCCATTACTTCAATTGGTGACCACAGCTCCCACAAAAGCGATCCTCTGGACTAACTGAGGCCCCACACTGGGTGCAAAACTGTCGTTGCCCCTTCGGGGTAGCCTCAGTATTCCCCATCTGCATCTCCATATTGCCCATGCGCATGGCCATGGGATTAGCAGACATCTGCATATTACCCATGCGCATCGGCTGCATCGGTTGCATGGGTTCCATGGGTTCCATGGGCTGCATCGGTTCCATCGGTCGCATTTTAGGCACAGGCATATGGTCTGTCGGCTGCACCGCTATCGTTTGACCGCTGGCCCAGGCAGCAGCGCTAGTCGCCAAGCCAATTTGGCTGCCTTGGACTTGAACCATCACGACCCCCTGGGCTGACACACAACGAATTAAAACCCCATTCCCCACTTGGGCTACTTGGGGCACGTCTGTCCAGGGTCCTGTGTGTACAGTATTGCTGGCCTGTTGTTGCTGGCCTGCGCCAGTGCTGGAAACCAAAATAATCGTGGCATTGCCCTGGTTATCTAGATAAATAGAATGGCCAGGACCAAGATCACAGCGATAGGGCATAGTACAAGGGTCATGAGTTACCGTTACCATTGTGAAAGGTTTGACGCTAATGTCGCCGAGTTTCACCTTTCTCTTAAGATCTAGGGTTGAGCCAAAACAATCAATGACGAAAAAGGGGATCTAGGATGAACGGTCAGCGGTACACGGTTTAAGGCGAGCTGTAGACCACTCACCGTAAACCGTGCACCCTGTCAGCCCAATACCTTTAACTGGATAGCCCACGAACCCCGATGATCTCTATCATCCAGCGTAGGCGGGAGGTAATTGTGGGGGCATTGTTCTAGCCAGTACTTCCACTGGAGGCGCGTCCCTGAGGTAACCTAAAACTATCCTGACTGACCATTAGACCTGATTGAAGGCAAACCGCCAAGCCATCCCGCGGGGTGGCGGTTGGCACTGTGCAACAACGACCTATGGCCAAAAAAAGTGCAGGGCTGCTAATGTACCGCACCCAGTCTGGACAGCTGGAAGTATTGTTAGTGCATTCTGGCGGTCCCTATTGGGTGAAACGATACTGGCAGGCTTGGTCTATTCCTAAGGGGGAAATTGATCCGGGTGAAGACACCTTCGAAGCCGCCAAGCGAGAATTTCAAGAAGAAACAGGGCAAATTCCCCAAGGGGTTTTCTACCGATTGCGTCCGGTGCGGCAGGCAGGAGGAAAGCTGGTTTTTGCTTGGGCCTTTGAAGGTGATTTTGATCCAGCGATGCTGCATAGCAATACTTTTGTTCTAGAATGGCCTCCCCATTCTGGGCAAATGCAAGAATTCCCAGAGGTGGATCGGGCCGCCTGGTTTTGCTTGGAAGAAGCTAAAAAGCGGATTATTAAAGCGCAGGCGCAGTTTTTAGAGGATTTAGTCGTTACCGTAGACCAGGCTCAGGCCACCTTGCCTTAAACCCTGTCTTAAGGCTACTGTGTACACGTAAGTCCCAGAACCTTTGCCGCCAGGGCTTTTCCCACTCTGCAGGAAGCGCAAGCTCTACATCCCCCACTCTTCGAGAAGCAAGCTACGCCCATTTTTGGGAGAGGGGGACGGTTGGCGTAGCCTGCCCAGAGGGCTTGGGGGTGAGGGCCGAGATGTGTATACACGGTAGCTGCCTTAAGGAGAGGGGCCTAAATGATTTGTCGGCTTTGCACAGCCTGTGATAGGGCTGCGCTAAAGCTAAGGAATGTTGCAATTCTGCTGCCTTGGCTTCAGGAACCTCTCTTGGGGCGAGGGGAAAGGCTTACAATAGCGACTCAGCGCCAACCATTCAGCAAATTACCTGTGTTTGCCACTGTTCTCATTGCTCTCAACAATTCCCCTTCTGACAACGCCATTGTAGAAGCTGCCGGAAATCTGGTGCTTGCCCCCCAAGCACGGGTGATTATGGTTCATGTTTTGCCCTATGCCGATGATGTGGCTGGCCAAGATGCCTCTCGACCGCTGCCTGCCAATCACGACTTTCCCCACTACGACATTGAGCAACACCTCAGTGCTTGTGCCCAGCGACTGGTGGATAGTTCTCCTGTGATCGAGGTGGTCCCGGGGGAGCCCGACCGGGAAATCATTCGGCTGGCTAATATTTATCAAGTTGATTTGATTGTGTTGGGTAGCCGTGGCCTCCAGGGGGTGAATCGCATTATTGAAGGATCAGTTAGCAGCCAGGTCCTGGAACAGGCCCCCTGTACGGTCATGGTGGTTAAACCAAGAGGCCAAGGGGACAGGGGATAGGGGACAGAGGACAGGGGATAGGCGGGGTTAGTCAGTTGACCTGCAGGGTCCTGGGTTAACTGGCGATAGGTTGATTTTGATGTTGGTTTTGATGGCTCAAAAACTGCCGAAGCCGCCACATTGTTATGGTTTGGCCAAGATTTAGCGGTAACGCAGAAACCCCTTCTAGGCGCGACTGGACCCATTGATCGCCCCAATACCACTGGTGAAATCCATCAATTCCCCCAGCTAGCACCATCTGTAAGCTGTGATCGGTTACCTGTTGAACCTGGTGACGCACTTCAACCAAGCCTAGGTAACTATTAAACACAAGCCCTTCATGGAGCTGCTCAGGCAAGCCTTCGGCAAAGCGTTGGGGCCAAAGCCATTGACGAAACTTTCCCGGTTGGAGCAAACTCGCTTTAATCTGTGGCTGGGTGGCGTCTACTTCGATGCGTAGATGGCTTTGTTGAAGGGTCCCTAGCATAGCTTTGTTGGCAAACAACACCTCTCAGTATGCCAAAGAAGACCAGCCACCGCAGTCCTATATGCAGGCAACTAAAGCTGGGCCACCCTAGACCTTCTACAATATTCAATAAGGATTGTTAAGTAACACTGGGGCAACGCATGGCAGATCAACTAATTCGAGCGACCGCCGCTGATGGAGGCATTCGGGTGGTCGGGGTGATCACCAGTAAGCTAACGGAAGTCGCCCGGCAACGGCATCACCTATCCTATGT
This sequence comes from Nodosilinea sp. P-1105, assembly GCF_012911975.1. Taxonomy (GTDB): domain Bacteria; phylum Cyanobacteriota; class Cyanobacteriia; order Phormidesmidales; family Phormidesmidaceae; genus Nodosilinea. The sequence goes on from NZ_SMDQ01000008.1 coordinate 69,645, forward strand.
GGCTACAGCAGCCTTGGGGCGCACCATGGCGGCAGGACTGTTGTTGGCTTCTAGCATGAAGCGATCGCAGTCTCGGGTCAATATTCGAGTGCGCGGCGATGGTCCCTTGGGGGGCATTTTGGTCGATGCCGGTTTAGACGGCACCGTGCGGGGGTATGTGGATAATCCAACCATTGAGCTGCCCCCCAACGCGGCTGGCAAATTGGATGTGGGCGGAGCGGTAGGCCGCGAGGGTTATGTTTACGTGGTGCGAGATATAGGCTACGGCTACCCCTATTCCAGCACCGTCGAGTTGGTATCAGGGGAGATTGGTGACGACTTAACCCACTATCTGGTGAACTCTGAACAAACTCCGTCGGCCCTGGTGCTGGGGGTATTTGTGGGGGCCGATGGGGTCGAAGCAGCTGGTGGGCTGCTGCTGCAAATTTTGCCGCGGGCGGCTGAAGATGCCGAAATGGTGTCGCTGCTGGAAAGTCGTCTATCGTCGCTGACGGGATTCACCCCCCTGCTCCGCGCCCACAAGACCCTACCCCAAATTTTTGATGGGTTGGTGGGAGACATGGGTCTCGAAATTTTGCCTGAATCTCAATTGGTTCAGTTCAATTGCCCTTGTTCTTTTGAGCGGATGTTGGGGGCATTGAAACTATTGGGAGAAGAAGAGCTGAGGGACATGATTGAAACTGATAACGGGGCCGAGGCCACCTGTCATTTCTGCAACCAGGTGTACCACACCAATAGTGACCAACTGGCCCAGCTAATTGAGGATTTACGAGATGAAAAGCAAGCGGCCAGGCAATAAATCTCTGGGGAATGAACTGACTCTCGCCTTATCATCTCAATTCACTGGAAAGGTATGGGTTGATTAACCAAGAGCGGCGGCGATACCCTCTGGGCAGGTCTTATATCAGGTCTTATATAAAGTAACGTGGCCGTATCCGTGATCGAAACCCCGGAGCATATCAAAGCCGCCGAGCTGGCCACCCACGAACTCAATGCCAGCTTTTTGACGGTCATGCTAGAAGGACGCTACACCGACGCCCATCTGGTGGCAGAGGGAGAGAATGCGGCCAAATTCACCGAGGAGGATTTGCGGATTATCGCCAGCCCCCTCGACTTTGTCGGCATCAACGTCTACCTGGCGGCGGCCTATGCCAAGGCGATCGACACTGCCCCTGGCTATGAATTCGTGCCCATTAACGACTCCCACCCCCGCACCGCTTCGCCCTGGCACCGGGTGACCCCCGAGGCGATATACTGGGCACCGCGATTCGTGCAGTCGCTGTGGAACGTTCAAGCTATCTACATCACCGAGAGCAGATGCAGCGCCAGCGATTCCCCCGACGACCAGGGCCATGTCTACGATACCGATCGCATTACCTATCTGCGCAGTTATCTCACCCAGCTCCAGCGGGCCACCGCCGATGGGGTGTCGGTACGCGGCTACTTCCACTGGAGCACCCTGTTCGAGGAAAATACACCCCGTGCCCCGATTGACGTACCAATTCTCATTGCCCACGGCACTGCCGACCCACTGATTCCCATAGAGCTGAGCGAAGCAGAAGCCGCCCGTCGCTGTGAGGCCAGCGAGGATGTACAGTTTGCCCGCTATCCCGGATCCTCCCACGATGCCCGTGACGATACGGCAGTATATATTTTGGGCTGGGTGGTTGATCGCTTTGCCGGACGACCCAGCGCTTCAAACTGCGAGGGAGACTCGATCAGTCGATACTAAAGCCCACCCGTTGACCATTTGCCTCAAAGGCATCGGGGGACATCAGGATTAATACCTAACCACCACTGACCACTGTGCACCCTCGCAAACCCAAATAGTTCAAGCCGGTCAAGCCTGATGACAACAAGCTTAAGCCCCTCTCCACCGCCGAACATCAGTTGGCGATGGCCGATGAAGAGCGCCGCCTAATTCAAAGTCTAATTCCAGCAGTTAGGCTTTGACCTATTTGGTGGCTTCAACGACCTGCCGGAGAGTGCCAAAACCACGAACGTTACTGTTACAAATGTTTATCAAGATTCTGGTTTAATCGTAGCAGGCGAAACATTGTCTTGCCTTTAAAGTAAAGATTAAAAACCATTATCGAAAAATATAACTACCTCATCTTTTCTTCATATAAGATGAGGATAACTCGATAAAGTTTGATCAAAATTTAATCGCTCTTTACAAAAAAACACAATGAACATCCTCATTCAAGATCGCTATACCGTTACCGTACTTCCTGGTACACGAGATCATCGGGGCTATTTTGTTCAAGATTCCACCTATGAATTGGTAGGGGTAAGCGATGCTGGTTGGGCTCGCATTTGCCTGGACAGTGCAGCTTGTTATTACGTTGATCCCGCTAACCTGCACGACAATTCCCCAGAGCTAGCATAGGCTATGCCAAGTCCAGCCCATCAATCGGTAGAACGTCTTCCAGAAGTCACCTCAGTTCGTCAATAAGGGCCAAAGGGCTAACGTTAACCTCATTGACAACGGCGATCGCGTCATCAGTATCTTGACCGCTTTTAGCCAATATCTTTCATAGCTGGGCTGGCCAGTCATTGATGTCATCTGAGCTATTGAAAGATCAATCTCGAAAGAATTAATCTCGAAAGAGAAGGAATTCCCATGCAACTCACCACTAAAATCTTTTCAGTGTACATATCAGACTTTGCCGTTGAACTACGAGACGATCAAAGTCAGTACTTTGGGCAAGGTCGGTTAGTTTGTAGCCAACACAATTATGAAAGCCTGCGGAAATTTGCCAAGAACTTAGCGCTTAATCGGGCGGTTCCGCTGCAAGACTACACCCAGTCACAAGTACAGTACCAATACTAACGCCGCCCAACCTTAGCCAACCGGGGAACTTTCCCCAGTCGACCTGTCATCAGTCGTAGGGCGAGGCGTTTCAGCGGGGGAATGGCATTCAACACCTCGATGCCAAGGCGACGCAAAATCACTAAAGGCCAAATATGATTGGAAAAACTGCGGGTGAGCAGGTCAGTGAAGCTTAGAATGACCCAATTTTCCCAGCGCCGCCAGCGCTCGTAACGGCATAGAACGTTCACTGTACCCAAGTCTAGCCCTCGACCAAAGGCGTCACTGAGCACCTCAGCTAAAGCCGCCGCATCCCGAATGCCCATGTTTAGGCCCTGCCCCCCCACAGGATGGCAACTGTGGGCGGCGTCGCCCACTAGGGCTAGGCGATGCTGCACGTAGCGATCGCATTGCATCAGTTGTACCGGAAACATCACAGGCCGGGTTAACCGCTTCAGTCGCCCCATTTGGCTGCCATAGCGACGCTCTAACTCGGCCATAAATTCCGCTTCTGGCAAATCAACCATAGCCCTAGCCTGATCGTGGGGGGCCGTCCAGACAATCTGGCACCGCTGGCCCGGCAGGGGCAAAATTGCAAACGGCCCACTGGGCCAAAACCGCTCATAGGCTGTATTTTGGTGGTCTGCCTCTGGCTCTAGCACAGTGGTAATGCAGGACTGCCAATACTGCCAGCCAAAGGTTTGAATCTCGGCTTGCCGCCGCAGGGGAGACTGCTTACCGTCAGCGGCCACCACTAGAGCAGCCTGTAAGGGGCGATCGCCTGCGGGAGTGGTCAATCGTCCCATCACCTGGTGGCTGCCCGGTTGCAGGTCCACAGTCAGGTTGGCCGAACTAAAGTAGTGGATGTTGGTCGCCTGCTCCACCGCCTGCTGCAGCGCCCGCATCAGCACCGGGTGCTCTGCCCCGTAATACACCGCCTCGGTGCCCAAATCCGCAGGTACAAACCGCACGGCCCGAGGATAGTCGCCATCAGACAAACGCACCTGCTGAAAATGAGTAATCTGCGGCCCCACCTGCGGCCAGAGCCCTAACCCTTTAAAGATATCCCCAGAGGTGAGGGAAAAGGCATAGGCCCGCTGCCGGGACGCAGCGGCCTCTGGGGTCTGGGCTTCTACCACAGCCACCTGCATCCCTGAAGGGCTCAAGCCTAGGGCCAGGGTCAAACCAACAATGCCACCCCCGACAATCACCACATCCACAGTCACAGCAGACAGAGACGTTGGGCCTAAATCAGCCGCCGCTGCACGGTCTTGGACATGATCTTGAGGCTGGCGCAGGGATGGAGTAGTGGTCATACAGGCTAACGAAGCACGAACAAGGCCCTAAAAACTAGGCTATGTCTATTGTGGACCCAGGCTTCTACGGAAATCAACCTGAGTTCCCATTGGTTTGGAGTCGTAGGGTTGATTCGGCAAAATGAACACGTTCACCTAATTCATCGGTAGATCATGGCTCGACAACTCTACTACAGCGGGCGATCGCCCTATGCCCGCAAAGTCCGCATTGTTCTGGCTGAAAAACAACTCTCTTACCAACATGTGGACACCAACATTCGGCAAAAGTCTCCCAAGTTTTTGCGCCTAAACCCGATTGGCAAGATTCCAGTGCTAGTGGATGACAATGGCCTGGTGTTTTGGGATTCGACTTTGATTGTCGAGTACTTAGACGACACCTACCCCGAGCCCTCCTTTTACCCCAGCGATCGCCTGGAGCGATGGCGCTGCCGCCAGGGGGAAGAACTGGCGGATGCTATGACCGACCAAGTGGTGGCCCTTTGGTTAGAAACCCGCAAAGGCGATCGCGCCGATGCCCAGGTTCAGGCCCAGCACCAGGTGGTAATTGATCGGTTGCTGACAGTGTTTGAGCAGCAATTACAGCTGACGCCCTATCTACTCAGCGATCGCCTCAGTGCTGTAGATATTGCCGCCGTATCTGGCCTGGGCTATTACAGCCTGCGCTTTGGCTTGGGCTGGCAGTCTCGCTACCCCCGTCTGGCCCACTGGTTTGATCAACTGCATCAGCGTCCTTCCCTACGGGATACCATACCCCAGCCCGATTAAGCCGCCCCTTACAGCACCCTGTATTGGTACTCACCGACTGATCAACTCAACGCTGAGGGACTTAGGCGATTTCTGGATAACAAAATACCGTCATAGGATGGGTGCACAAGCTTTACCGATCGCTCTATAACTGATGAGCGTGGGCAAGGCCCTTTGCCCGGGCTACATCAAAGGAAAATCTTTCCTAAAGATCACCTTTTCTAGAAGATCACCTTATCTAGTTTTATCTAGATATAAAACTGGCTCCGGTGCAACACCACCTCCCCATGGTCAGGCACCCAAGTCACCCAATAGTCTGGCGACTCTTGGCATAGCAGTTGGGCCGCATCGGCGGCATAGGCACTGGGCAAATCCGTCAACTGCACCCAGGTGTCACGGGTATAGGTGATGTGGCAAGCCGGGTTCCAGTCGTAGGCAGCCGTGGTTTCGGTCTGGGTCTGGAGTTGAGGGGCCATGGAATCGTCTCCTGTCAACGGGGATGAAGGCAATCAGCGCATCCCCTGCAATTGAGAGGATGGAATTTCTGTATCCATTTTTACAAAAAGGCCGTTTCCCTGGCTTAAATTAGCTAGATAAGTTCATAATCCATGACAAAATTCAATCTCTCCCCCGACCCAGGTCGCAGATGACCCAGTCTCTGCAACGTTCACCCCTTGACCCAGCCAGACCCATAGAGTCTTTGGCATAGGAGCAATATGTTCTTATATTACGAAGTCAGTCGAAAGGTAAAATTGAATCAAATAGATCAAAATAAATCCGGATTGGCAGAATTCTTCCGTATAATCCACCTTAAGCTTGACTAGCTTGAGTTCCTGCCATTCTGATTGGTTTATTAGGCTTTAGGCGTTCTCGCTACTGGAGGCCAAGGTTGTTGATGTCGAGGGTATTGTGGGCACGGTTGGTCGCTGCGACACCCACTGGTTCCAGCCGCGCTTAGGGCTGGGGTTAATCCCTGACGGTTGACTGGTTAACGGTTGACTGGTTTACGTCTGCTTAGGTTTGTTGGTTTTGAATTATTTGCCGTTGGTACAGCTGTTGCAGGCTGTGCCGATCGATCTGCGATGCCATGGGCCAACCATTGCATGGGGTGGTCCTGTCCAGGAGTGATCAGGGCGCTGGGGGCTAGGTCTAGGAATATCCAATTTTTTTCAGGTCACAATATGGTTAACATCCCGATTTATGACGACTTGTCCCTAAGTTTAGTCGGGGAACGAGGTGCTGGGTCGGGGGATGTCACGGTGACGGGTATCCAGTTGGCCTCCCTGGGACTGGAGTTACCCCAGGGTGTGGCAGTGCTGATTCCGGGGGATTATATAGGTGCCCAGGGAGAACTCTTACCCACTGCCGTACTGAATCAGGTGCTGGAATTTCCGGCCCGGACCTTTCAGTTGAGTCAGATTGGGGTAGCGATCGCATGGACCAGCCTGCGGCTACGGTTCGCCTTAAATCCAGACCAGGCCGTGTCCCAGATTTGCCTGGACATCCACGATCTGCGCCTCAGCACCGCCCTGGTGCCCGGCTTTGAAATCGCCGGGCACCTGACATTGTGCTTTAACCTGAACCAGGTGCTTTCCCTGGATGATTCTGCCTTTAACCGACTGGAGGCGGGGGCCAGTGACACCATCCCCCTGGAGTTGGAGGGGCTGCGGTTAACCGAAGCGTATTTCGCCATTCGTTGGAAGGAAACCCGGATTAACTACTGGCTGCGGGGGCTGGCCCCCAACTTTTTTGACCAGAGTGCCTCGATGGAAACCATCACCACCCTGCGGGTGCTGTTTGGTCGCCCAATTCCAGAAATTCGGCTGGATTGGCAGGCCTCAGGGGTAGAGAAAACCTTCACCCTGCCAGGGTTTAAGTTGGTGACCCCCGAACGGGCAAAGTTTACCCTACTGCTGCAATCCCTAGAGAATCCCCAGCGCCTCGACAACCTGGCCTTCATCCTCACCCTAGATCCTCGGATTCCGCAAGACCCTGAGAAGCTCGATCCTAAACAGCGATTTACAGCCTACACCAATTTTGCTTGGGAGCGGCAGAACGGCCCCGGGCAGAGCGATCGCGAATTGCAACCCCCCAGTGACGACAACAGCGAACCCACCGATGGCCAGGCCCCCTTCTTGCAGTTGGATGCGATGCCAGGGGCACCGGTCAGCCTGGTGCTGTTACAGATACGTTTAGACCAGGGGGGACTGCCGGGCTTTTTCAGACAGCTCGACGAACCTTTAACGGCCCTGAGCTTTGATCGCAACGGCACCGACCCCCTGGCGGCAAAAACCGTCACAAGCTTCCGAGACTTCATTCCCCTGCGGGGAGATGACTGGGGTGGCGAACCCGCTACCCCAGCCCCCAAGACCCCCGACGAAATCCAAGACCTGACCGCTAACCACACCCTGGAACCCGGTCTCACCGTCACCCTGAACCCCTTTATCCTGCCTTTCCTGAATCGCCCGGCAGACGACAGCAAAGACAGCAGCGGCAACAGTCGGGTGCCCAAACAGCGGATTCGGGTCAACCACAATAGCCGGAAGTTTCGGGGCCATGCCACTTTTGGGACCCGCGAAATCTCCATGCCCCTGGCCATTGGGGTGCTGATCGGTGAGCTGGAATTTGACACCAGCATTAATTTGAAGTTCAACTGGGAAACCTTTGCCTTCCGGGTCGAGCACAGTGGCGGCATTCGCCTGCTTTCAGATCAAGAGCAGCTACCGGAAAAGCAGTTTCTGGGCCTCACCTGGCGATTCAAGGGGGGCAAGTTGAGTGGGGATAACCGCTACCACCACCTCACCCTGATCACCCAAAACTACGACTACAAGCTGATCCAGGGCACAGGGGCCGTGATTGAGGTGGACTACACCCGGGCCAGCGATGACCCCATCACCTTTGCCATCAGCGACCTGGCCATTTCCGCCAAGGGCTTGAGCATTACCGCCGCTGTCACCGATCGCCCTGCTCGCCTGAATGGGGTAGACACCCGCTTCCGGTTCCATGGCAGCCGGTTGTCCATTGTGGAAAATCGCATCCAGGCGTTTACCCTGGCGGGGTCAGGCCCCCTGCCACCGGCTCTGGTGGGCGATGCCATGGTGGATGTGTCGCTCCAGTTTGCCCAGCGGGAGGGCAACCTCACCCTGGTGGAGGGCAGTGCCCGCCTCAGTAAAGACAAGCTACTCAGCTGTAAGGGCACCCGGTTTGCGTTTGCGGTGGATGCCATTGGGCTGAAATTTGTCAACGAAGGCAAGTTTCACCTTTACTTCACCCTCACTGGCAGCGCCCAGTTCCGCCTGGCCCCTGGGGATAGCCCGGATGGCCCCCTGGCCCTGCTCAGTGCAATCAAAATTGAAATGGTGGACTGTCCCCTAACTGGGGATATGAGTGTCATCGCCCGTCACGTCAACTTCCTGATTGATTTGCCCAAGCCGGTGTCCTTTAACCTGCTGGGCTGCTTTGAAATGGAGATTCGTGGCTTTGGCTTTGTACCCCAGTTTGACAAGTTCGATGGGGCCGGGGCCATGCGCATTGCCGGGCAGGTGAAGTTTGCCCAGGGGGGCGGAGACGCCATCAGTGCCCGGATTGATGTCCATGACCTGTATGTCGGACTGCCCCGGCCTGGGAGCTTTATTCCCCGCCTCCATCTGCGGGAGCTGACCGTCGAAATCAGTGCGGGTAAAGCCTTTAACCTGTATGGGGTAGTGGAGTTTATCGACGAACCCGACGCCACTGGGTTTGCCGGGGAAGGGCGGCTGGAAATCAAGGGTATGCCCGTGATAGCGGCCAGTTTTTCGTTCCTGCGGGTGCGGCGGGATGAAACCGCGCCCTGGGTGCGGGCCTGGTTCATTTTCCTGCAAATTGAGCAGGTCACCTTCCGTATTCCCTATGTGGAACTCTATCTTCGAGAGGTGGGCCTGGGCTTTGGCTATCGCTACACCATTGCCAGCATTCGGGCCGCCGATGAGGCGGGGGATCTGCGCTCCCTGCTGCAAGAATTACGGCAGTTGTCTAGAACCCAGGGGGATCTGACCCGCCGCGATCGCTGGGCCGTAGACCTGGAAAAAGCCGGGGAACCCCTGCGGTGGACCATTGTGCTGCGGGCCTTGATTTCCCAAACGTCGGCCTCCCCCAACTCCCTTAAGTGGATAGAGGCGGCCGAGAAGGTGCTGCCCTGCCTGTACGTGATGGATGCGATCATCGCCTTCCGCAGTGACTTAACCTTCTTCATGGCGGTGCGCTGCTGGTTAAACACCAACTACTGGGGCTTTGTCACCAATCAGCAGGGATTGCGGGAGCGACCCCTGTTTAGCGGGTTTGTGCTGCTGTCGGTGCGACAAAAGCGCTTCATTGCCCAAATTTCCTCTAACCCCGACGGCAGCCTGGGGCATTTGGTGCCGGTTCCTCCCATGGTGGAGCGGATTGTCAACAATGGTCAGTTTTCGGCCACCCTGTTGATTGAACCGGGGCTGGTCCATGCAGAGTTGGGCTGGCCCAACATGCTGCGCTGGTCCACCAAGATTGGGCCGCTGGAAGTGGATATTCGGGGCGGGGCGATTTTCCGCACCTCCACCGACAACCTGGTGATTGGGGTCAGTTTCTATGCCCGGGGGGGTTTCAGGTTTGAAGCAGAAAAGAACCTGCGCCTGTTTGGGGCTCGGGTCTCAGCGGAGGTGCATGCTGCCTTTGGGGCTCGCTACATCGGCCTGATGGACTTTAACGACCCGATTGGCGGGTCAGCCTTCTATGCCGCCATTGGCCTGGAGGTGCGGATTCGGGTGGCGATTGAGTTTTGGATCAAGTTTATTTTTGTCACCCGTCGTTTCCGCCTCAGCTTCTCCCTGGAATTTACTGCCGCGGCAGAAATTGGGTTAGCCGGGGTCAACCCCAATGGGGCTGGGTTCCGGGCCCAGGGCACCCTATCGGTGCGGTTCATGGGTCGGGGGATTCAACTAGGCGTGCGGGTGGGCTTCCGAGAACACAATATCCAAATTGCCCGCAGTCGCACAGAACCCTTCTTGAATATGGGCCTGGAAGCGACGGACGTGGAGGCGGTGCCTGGGGTAGGCGGTGGGACCCCAGAGGTCGCGTCATCTCCTCAGCCCATGGCTATGACAGCTAGTCCGGCAGTAACGGCCAGCCCGGCTGCCATGGCTAGTCCGGTGGCCATGGCGGCGGTTCCCGAGGGCAGCACAGTTGAAGTGCCCCCAACCCAGCAGGAGACGGAAGACCAGCTGCAAGACTTCCTGGGCAATCGCAGCTTCACCGCCCCCAATTACGATGTCTTTTGGATCGAAGCCCCAGAGGAAACAGAGGATGGATCGACCCAGGACCCCTATGGCTATTTTGTCCTGGTTCCCCGGGGAGAACCGCCGGTGGGTAGCCAGGCGATCGAGGAGCAGGGCTTTTTGCCGGTTCCCCCCGCTTCAGATGAGGCCAATCCGATGGAGGCAGATTTTACTCTAGAGCTGCCCAGGGACGACGCTCTGGCTCTAGACCAGTACGACCCCCTGCTGGGGGACTGGCAATCCCGCTCTGGGGGTGAGCGCTTTGACTGGCGGGTGAACTGGGAGGCTACGGTGATCTCGGGCACCCTTTTTGATTCCCACACAGAACAGCCAGTGGTAGAAAACGGCGAACCACAGCAGGGTACCCAAGCCCTGAAGAATTACCTGGTGTTTGGGTTCATTGTCGATGAGAACGACCTGCCTCAAGGGGATCCTGATTTGCTAAGCGATCGCAACCATGACCAGTCCCTGACGGATGAGCGAGTACACAACCCCACCGCTGATTCCTTTGAGTCGGCGGTGCGGGGGGCGGTGGAGCAATTCAGTGGATCGCCCTTCTTCAAGCGAGATCCCAATTCGGCCTACGACCAGGCCCTGGAAGCCGCCTTCCAGCCCAACACCACGGTCTACAACGACTCTGGCGAGGCCGATGCCATCTCGGATCTCGCCATCTCGAATCTGAACCAGCAGGCCCATCAACTGCGGGGGCTGGTGGTTCAGGATCTGGTCAGTGACCTGCGGGACTATGCTGTGGCCCCGGTGGACCAAAAACCCTCAATCAGTGGCATGATTGGCTTTCAGATGGGGCTGGTGTTCCGCTACCAGGGTCCGCCCCCCCACTGGCTCAGCCACGCAATTCCCCCCGCACAGCAGGAGACCGCCCTGCCCAAGATCTACCAGCGGCTCGGCCCCAGCAGCACCAGCCCTGATCTGCAAGAGGCGCGCCAGGTGCGCAGCTTCAATGTGGCTAGCACCAACTTTGCCACCAATCCCCCCCAGTTTCAGCGGGTGGAGCAATTTACCGATGCCAATACCATCGCCTTTGCTTGGGATTTGGTGTGGCCAGACCGCCCTGATGCTAACTGTAGTGCCTGTCAGGCTGCCCCAGAGCAACACCTGATTCACTACCAGGTGTTGCGCCGCTCCCTAGACGGCAGCGAACAGGAGACGACCTACACCGTGAAAGGGGCCGAAGTGCTGCACTTTGACACTAAGGACAAGGACAGCGATGGGGTGCTCAAACACCTCCAGCCCCGCTTCCAGGTGGTCGACCATTTCAATGCTGAAACCCTGGCGGATCAGGCGAACCTGCCCGTCACTGGTCGTAGTTATGTGTACACCATTACCCCCATCGATCTGGCCAACCATCGCGGTCGTCCCCTCACCCTGGTGGCCACCCGCTACCCCAACGAGCCGCCCCGGGTGCCCGTGGATGCCCAACTGCGGGTCAGCTATCGGTTGAGGCGCCAGGAGGACCAAACCCTGGTGATTGATATCCCCAATGGTCAGGGAACAGAGCCCCTGCTAACCCCGATTAGCGATCGCCCGGTGGCCCCGCCCCTGCTGCTGCCCCAGTTGCCCGCAGATGAGGCGACCCAGGAACCGGGGGCCGGTCAGGGAATTTTGGTGAGCTGGACCGACCCGGCGCCTCCCTTGCAGGGGCCCCTGGTGCCCATTGCCGACTACCGGCTGATTTTCCGCCGCGAAACCCTGCTACCCATTGGCAGTTATGGCCTGGACAATTCCATTCAGGGGCCGCGCACCAAGACCCTACCCACCAGCAATGCCCGGCCACTGCCCACCGACATTGTGATTCCCCTAGACGCCAGGGGCTCCCAGAGCCGACGCCAGGCCCGGATTCCCCTGGGGGATCTGCAAGCGGTAGGCATTTTCCCGCCTGGGGAACCTGGGGAGCGCCCCCAGTGGCAACCCCTGTCCTGGCGGGTCTACATCCAAACCGAGTCGGCCAATGGGGTGCCTTCGGCCCTGGCCCCGGTGGAACTGTTGTTGCGGCTAGACACCCCTGATGGCGGCGAAGAGCGGCAGTTGTCGGAACTGGAATGGCTGCCCCAGCCCATACGCCTGCCGGTGTTGCCACCAGAAGACTTGCGGGCAAGCACGGGCAAAGCCCATGTGCCCATGCCCCAGCCCGCCTATGACCACCTGCGGCAGGGAGGGAATCTCGCCTTAGCCATGGGCTATGGTGAGCACCCAGCCCATTTACGGCTGGTGCGCTTTCGCTGGAACCAGGGACCCAGCGACCAAAGCCAGTACCCCCTGGAACTGACAGGGGGCTATCACATCTTGCAGTTGGATGTGGATGCCCATACAGACCGGGTGCTGCAAGGGGAAGATCCCGAGGCCTTTGCCCGAGCCCTGAAGCCAGTGCAGGAAGTGCAGATGCTGCCGGCAGAGGACCTGTGGCTGACCCCGGAAGATACTCTGAATGGCAGTGTCTGGGAGGCCTGGTACTCCAGTGCCATGGTCCGCCGCCGCCGTCCAGAGGTTAAGGCCCAGCAGCGGTCTGAGCTTGACCTGGGTCCCTGGTATTCTTGGCGGGAATCGGTGCTGGTGTGGCCTGCCTGGCCTGGTCTGAGCAACCCAGGCCGGACCCAGACGGAGGGACTACACCCGCTGCTGACCCAGATCCTGCGGGCCCTGGAGGCGGATTACACCCTGGATGTGCAGACCACTCCGCCGATGCAGCCCGTGGACCTGGCCGGGTTCCTCAACACTACGGCCTATAAAGCCGATCCCTACGGCTGGGGAATTTTGCAGCGGCTGGGGCTGTCGGTGGGGCTGTCGTTGCGATCGCAAACCACCAACGACCTGCTCACAGGCCCGACTCTGGTGACCGCGCTGCAAACGGTGCTGGCGCCCTTGCAGATCGCCTCGGGGGCATTGGGAGACTGGCAGGACTATCTGCCCCACCTGTATCTTGAACTGCTGGTGCAGCCCTCCCACAGCATTAGCCCCGAGCCGACGGATAGCCTGGAACTGGATGGGTTATTAGCCATGGTCCAGATCAGTCTGCGGCCCCGGATTCAGCAGCGGCAACGCTACGGCCAAGTACACATTCGGGGACGGGCGGGTACCCCGGTACCCCTACAATTGACCCTGCCGGGTCCCTGCAGTGTGATCGACCAGTCGGATCGCGATCGCGGCCAGATCGAGCTGCCCGCCGCCCCCGATGAACCGATACAGTTCTCTGTGGTGCTGCCCTTAACCGGGGAAACCACGCTGCTGTTTCGCAGTGCGGCCTTACCCACCGTGACCCTGAATATGGAAGGCCCGTCTGAGGGGACCGAGCCCCCAGAGGTTGGTGCTGTCACCTCCTTCCTGCCGACGGACGAACGCTCTGCCTATTTCGCGGTGGACATCGAAACCCTGGCCTCCCAGTGGGCCAACTCCACCACCCTGGCGGGGCAGCAGTGGCAGCAGTTGCGAGACTATCTGGAATTTCTCAACCCCGACGACACCCCCGGCCCCAACCGGATTCACCTGCCTGTGGGCCCATCCCGAGAAGGTGACATTGCCGCCCTGCTGCCCGATGTGCTGGCCTGGGCCCAACGGTTCTTTGACGCCAGTGGCATGGTCACGACCGAGGTCAACGGCCTAAACCAAACGGCCCCGGGCCCCTGGTTAGTCACCGCCTATCCCCAGCGGGGTACCCCCGCCTACGCCAGCCCCGACCCCAGCGGTCGCCTGCGCTACGACCACCTGATCGAAAGCCGCTGGGCCCACAACTACCGCTACTACATTCGCCCCTACAGCCGCTACGACTTGCTCTGGCAGGGGCTGCTGCAATCGCCCATACTGTTTCCAGAGGAACGGCCAGAGGTAGCGGTGGTGATGGTCGACATTGTCCCTGATCCCCAGGTGGGTGGCCTGGATGTGGTGCTGGATCGCACCCAGCCAGTGGATGCCCCGCTGATCATCCATTCTGAGCGGTTAGATAACACCAGCACCCCTGGCCAGTCTGCCCCCCCTGGCCGCACCTGGGAAGTGATGCTGGCCCAGCACCCAGAACAACGACTGGCCCAGCGCAACCAGACCCTGGCCCGCCAGCTAGACTTCCGGGGCGTAGCCTTTACCCTGCTGCGGCAGTTGGCCGATCCCGACTGGCCTGACCAACTGAGGGCCGCCAGTACTGGCGATCTTGATTGGACCCTGGCCCCGGTTGAACAGGTCTATCCGGCCCTGCCTGCGGCCTACCCCGCACAGCCAGACCATGTGGATTTGACCCAAGTCAAGGCAGAGGTGGCCCGCAGCCTCGATCTGCCCCATCGCCTCAGCCCCTTCCAGCAGGGGGCCATGGTGTTGCAGTGGCAGGCCCTGCCCTATTTCTATCACCACCGGTTCCTGGCCGTGGCCCAGACCTCTACCCTCGTCTCCAGAACCAATGAAACGACCCAGCAGGATTTTGAGTACCGGTCTCCTGATCCAGAAGCCTGGGTGGATGCCCTGACCCTCAACTGGACGCCGGTCGCCCCCTTCGAGGGCGAGACAGTGTCTCTGCGCACCCGCCGTGTTCAGATTCCCCTGCGGCGGTTTTGGGATTGTATGCCCGAGGATGCCCAGGAACGGTGGCAGGCGGAAGCACCGTTGGACAAAGACACCCCAGGGAACTCAGGGACGGCTGGGCTGGTGAGAAAGTACGCCTCGCTGCCCGACCCAGAGGTGGTATATCAAATTGCGGAGCGGTTCAGCGGCAACATCGAAGTCCAGGCGGAATATGTCTTTGAGCCAGCCACCCCGGAGGCCGATAACGGCAATGGATCCTCCAGCCCAGCCCGCTACACCCGGCGCCAGTTGGGGCAGCGCTTTCTGGCGGCAGTGGTGCAGCTTAACTCGCCCACAGCCGATCGGCCCCATGGGGATTACTGGTTGGAAACCACCCTGCAGCAGCTCAGCGAAATCGAGCTGCGACACGACAGCCTGAGCGATTTGCGATCGCCCACCGCCAGTAAGGTAGCCTTTGCAGATCACTGGCTGTCGGTGATTAGCGTCTTGACCCGCCGCGATCGCAACAACCTGTGGCTGGCCCTGATCGCTGGCCAGTTGAGCCCAGCCAAACTAGCCAATCAGGGGCTGACATTAACCGACGACCAGGTCGCCACTGTTTTGGATGATTGGTTCTCCAGCCATCCGATCACCGCCCATAGCCTGGCGGACTTGCCCCCCGCCCTGCTAGCCAAGGTGGACTATCCCGAACTGCCCTACCGCCCCGACCTGGTGTCAGGGCTGGTGTTGCCCCTGTCTTTCCAGAACCAGTTGTGTTTGCGGGCAGCCCTACCCGAAGCTACCCCCAGCGATCAGCAGCTACGGTTGATCTGGCGGGGTGCTCTCTCAGGCACCCAGGATCAAGAACTGCGCGCCTATGATCGAGACTTACCGTCCTTCCATCAAGCGGTGGAAAACCTGAGTCAGCAAATCAGACAGTCTGTCGTTACCAGCGCCTACAGGGTGCCGGTGCGCCCCCGTCCCGATGCCCCCCTACCGGGCACTCTAACCATTCAGCTGACCTACCCCCCAGCGGCTGACCCTGGCTGGGTTTTGGGCTGGCGCAACGGCCTTTCTACCCTGGAGCAGGAAGCGCTGCAGGGGTTGGTGGGGGATGCCCCCTTCACCACGGCGGTGACTCAGTTGATCGAGCAGATTAATGCAACATATGTCGAGTTTTCAGCCACCACGTCTCCGCTCACGCCCATCAGCACCCCAGCGGTGCCAGAGGGACTACCGCTCACCATTCGCCAGAGGTCTAGTGTCTTCCAGCTAGTTACCTACACCCTGATCTGGACTGGTCCTATGACCCCCAGCCAGGAGCAGCAGTTAGAGCAGTGGGGCGAAGGATTATCAGAGTTCTTCACTTCAACTATCCAGACGCTGATCGAAGAAGAAGTGCGGCCACAGTTTCCAGCCGATCAGTACCCCAGTAACCGGGACAGCGAGGCCATTGAATTTGAACAACGGGTGGACGATGCTGACTTTGTCTGGCCTCGGGTCGATCGCAACCAGCTAGCCGCCCAAATCCAGGCAGACCTCAGCCATCTAGAAATTCAAGCCAGCCGCTTACGCTGGCAGGGGGTAGTGCCGACCTCCACCGCCGATTTGCGGCAGCGGGTGCAGGTGGTGCTACGGCCTGGGGATCCCTTCCTGGAGGCCTTCCAGCGGTTAATGAACCAGCTTGATCAGGCCGTATTTACGGTGGCGTTGGGCCGCCAATACCTGCGCCTGCGGCAGAGCCTGACCGCCACAGAACGAGATGTCCTGACGGAGCGGTTTGAGCCCACTGAGCTGACGCCCCTGTTTGACGACTGGGCCGATGGCCAGGCCATAGACGAGCTGTATCAAACCTGGTTCAGCCAGGATGCTATTGCTACAGTGCCTGCTGCTGACCGGGTGGCCGAACTTGACCCTGACTTGCAGGCCGTGGTTGATTTTCCAGAGCCAGAGGAGCTGGTGCTGGTACGCACTGGAGTCTTGACGGCGGCGGAGACCGATGCCCTGCTGAACCTACCAGGGGATGCAGAATTCAAAGCCGCCCTGCGACAATTGACCCGCCCCCGCCAGGGGGACTTATCTGCGGTCCTCCAGGACCAGTTACGGCTTGATCCAGAGGCCTCAACCCTGAGCTGGCAGGGAGATCCCCCCTCCCAGGCGCAGCTCGATGCCCTGCGGGAAATTCCAGGGGACGAGGCCTTCCACCGAGCCCTGGGAGATCTGGTGACTGCTCTGGCGATCGCAACCGCGGAATCTACCGAGTCAGTCGTTATAGACCCCATCGCCATTGCCCCTGCACCGGCCACCGCTCGGGCTGTGGCTCCCCAGGGGTTGGATCAAATTCCAGCGGCCCTTGCTGACAAGGTGCAGCTTTCCCTGAATCAGGACGGCTCCGCCTATACCCAGCTCACCTGGACCGGCCCCCTCACCGATGCCGCCATGGCCACCCTGCAAAACTGGGCTCAAACCGCCGACCTGGTGCCCGTGGTTCGCCGCCTGATCCAGGAGCGACAGGGGCTGGTGCTGTCGCGGGAATTGCCCGACTACAGCTTGCCCACGCCCCTGCAAGGACGGCTGCACCTGTACCCCAATAAGCTGGTATGGACAGGAGACCTGTTAACCAGCCCCCAATGGCAGGCTCTGACCAGGTTGCGGGACACAGCAGCCGACGATGCCGCCCTGGCAGGGGCCATAGACGCCCTCTTGACTACCCCGGCAGAGCAATTTCCGGTGGTAGCGATCGCAGCCCCCGGACTAGATCCCCGCCCCCAACCCCAACAACGGCCCGACTTATTCAAAGCGCCGGATCTGGCGGCCCAGTTTGCCGACCAGCTGCCCGACTTTATTCCCCCTGAGGCAGCCAGCACCCTGCTGACTCACCAACTGGTGATTCAGCCAGACCGGGTGAGCTGGCTGGGGCCAGTCCACCACCAGGAACAATTAGACGCCCTGGCCCAACTGCCTGGGGATGCCGCCTTCAAAACCGCGATCGCCGATCTCCATACCCAACTCAGCCAACAAGAGAGCACCATCCCCTTTGATACCCCCGCCCCCCGGCGTCCCCTCCCCACCGAGTTGCCCGAGAACCTCCAGGCCAAACTGCTGCTGGGCCGCACCCAAATCCGTTACCACGGCCTAATCACCCTGACCGAGCGCAGAGCGTTGCGCGACCTAGTCTCTCCTTCAGCCCCCGACCAGCAAGCCATCCAACGACTCTTCGAGCAATCCCTAAGCCTCCAGGGCAACCAACTGCAAATCCGCGCCCGCCGCGGCAGCGCCCAGCCTAGCCCTCTGAGGGATCTTAGTGTCAAGGAGGAATGAGGCAGAAAGCACAAGGCAGAAGGCAGAAGCTAGAAGGCAGAAGACAGAAGGCAGAAGACAGAAGACAGAAAACCCGATACCCACCACCTAAAATCCCCACTCCCCATCTCCCCCACTCCCCATCTCCCCCACTCCTGATCTCCTGATCTCCTCATCTCCTCATCTCCCCATCTCCCCCACTCCTCATCTCCCCATCTCCCCATCTCCCCCACCCACCCCACTCCCATGCCCCCCATCCCCCCCACCGCTATGAACTCCGTCACCGTCACCGGCCCCTTCTGGTCAGCGGAAATAGAGGTAATTCAGCTGGCTAATCCCCGTACCAACTGGGCATTTCGCTCACTGTTTTTGGACCTGCAGCCGCGATCGCGGTTGGGGCAGGAGCGGCTGCTGTTGCCAGGGACGATGATTTTACTGGGCTGGGCCCGACGAGTGACGGTTCAGCCTAGTCCTGGGGTCGCCTTCACCTGGTCCCAGACGGTGGTGATTCCTCCGGCCTTGCCGCCAGAGGTCTTGCGGCACCACTTGAATAATGGGGATCTGTGCCTGTTGCTGGTGCAGGCAGACCCCAAGGCCTGGCCCGAATCGTTTCCCACCAGGGCAGGAGAGGCGTTTTTCCCCCCTTTGACCTGCCTGAATGGCTCCATTCCCCTGGACCGCCTGGCCACCAGTGCCACCGATGCCGAGGCCGCTACCCAGGCTCTGTACCAGGCCCTGAGGCTGTCCCTGCCCAGGGCCACCAGCTGGCAACAGCGGCGTGATCGGGTTAATGACGGAGAAGGGGCAGCCCGCCTGCTCAGCCTGGTATCGGTACACAGCAGCGGCCTGTCCCTTTACAGCCCTTTTTCTTTGCCCTGGCAGTCTCAGCCCCTGGCGGCCCCCTTACAGTTGGCCCAGACTTTCCCGGGTCGCCAACAGTTTCGCCTGAGCCTGGAGCTAGACCGCCTCACCCAGGAGGAAGCCGCTGCCCTAACAGCGGCCTGGGCCCAGTTGGGTCAAATGCTAAATCCCCTGAATCCGCTCAACCCGGCTCCTGGGTCGGCAGTGCCCCCAGTACCCAGCTGGGTCACCCTGGATGTGATCAACCCCCAGGCGGTGCCGCCGCTGTTCTGGCAGATCACCGCTTGGGATACAACCCCGGTCCTGCATCTGCCCGCCGATGAACTGAGCCTCACCCTCAGCGACCAACCCCCCAGTAGTCAGACCCATCCCCCCACTTCCCTGGCTCAAATTACGCCCCAGGTGGTCCAGGTCCAAGCCTCTCCTAACATAGCTGAGGCGATAGAACTGTTTCTCACCACGGCCCCCGAGGCTACAGCGGAGGCCCCTGATGACGATGCCCCTACCCTGACCTACAGATACAGGGGGGTGGAAACCAGTCCCCACCAGCCCTGGCAGGAGACTATTCAACTCACCAACCTGACCACCGCCTTTGACCCAGTGGGCGTGCCGCGCTTTTTGCGATCGCGCCAGCAGCAACCTCGGCCCCTGTGGTCTGGGGAAGCGGCTACACCTCTGAGCGAACCCTTGCTCTGGGGATTTATGCCCCTAGAGAATGGCTGGGCCCAGTTGCCGATTGTGAACCTGACCGAGCAGATCTATCTGGATAGTCGGGTGGCCCGTCCGCCCCAAACCGATGTCCCCCCTAGGGCCTCGAGCTTAATCCAGGGGGCGGTGTCGTTGGGCAACCACCAGCCCCTACTGCGAACTGCCCACCGCCACGAGCAACCGTGGAACCTGGTCTTAACCAACGGCCAGGCCCTGAGCGGTTCCTGGATTTTGCAGGTGCCCCCTGAAGCAGAGCCAGAGGATCCGGACGTCAACCCTGCCCTACCCCGGCGCTTGAGCCAGGTTGAACTCACCCTGCGCCAGCCCCAACTCACCCTGAATGGCCTGTTTTGGCTGAGCACCGGCCAACCCCGCCTTGAGGATGCCCTGCCGGATTTTGACGACTGGGTAGACGGCCTCCGCCCCCAGGCACTGACCACCATCAATGCCGCCAGTGATGTCTTCCCGCCGCCCCTGGTCTGCACCTTTGATCGCCTCACCCTGACCTGCCGCCACAGCCCAGGCCAACCGGCGTCGGCCCAGTTAGGTCCCTGGCAGTTTACCTATGGGGTCAACCCTGTTTCCCAGGTCTGGCTGGCGGATGACACCTCTGAAACGGCCCCTGAGGTGTCAGTACCCACGCCCCCTCTGCAACGGTTGATAGCCATGGGGGTGCTGCCCACTGACCTATTTCAGGCTTACCTGCCCCTGGTGTGGCAGCGCCATAGTGCCCTACCCATGGTGCAGGCCCTGCCCCTGACCCAAAGCCAGTCTCCGCCCAACTACCCCAGTGCCAGCCGCCAGCTCATCCCCTATGAGCTACCGGTGTCTGACCAGGGACTACCCGAGGACTGGATTTTTGGCGTCACCGGAGACAGCGGGGCGGCGGCCTGGCCCCAGGCCCAAACAACTCTCAGTCCAGCCCAGGAATGGCGCACCCTGGCCGATTTACCCTGGGTTTCTCTATCCCTGGCGGGCTTAATGCTGCGACCCCAGGCCGATACCCTGACGGCTGACTACCGCTACGACCTGCCCTACACCGACGAAGTGCAGGCCCTGGCCCAACTGCCGGAGGTGATCCCCGACCCGGATGCCCTGTCCCCTTTGCCCGCTGGGGAACCGCCCCAGCCACCGCCTCCCCTGACCCGAGAAACCCTGGCGGCCCACTGGCAGACCCTGAGCAATCTGGCCAGCCTGGCCCAGGCCGATGGCACCTTCGCCTTCGCGGTGGAGGCAGGCCCCAGGGAGGTGATGGGGCTGATCCACCCCTACCCCTGGCCGGTTGAGGTGGCGGTGGATCTCGAGTCCTACCCGGGCCAGCTTACCCTAACCGACGGCCACACCCTGGAATTAACTGGGGATGCGGCACTGGAGGGCATTTCTGGGCAGTTTCAACGGGTAGACGGTAGCCTCAGGCTGCTGCCGAATGGACTGTCCCCAGATGGACTGTCCCCCTATACCCTGACCGCCGGTAGCCTGGCCGCCTACCCCGACGGTGGGGGACTGCAAGATCAGCGGGGCTGGACCCGTTTTGTCACCACCCAGACCGATCTGCTGGTGCGATCGCCCCTGACCCTGCAGCGCGATCGCAACACCACTGTGGCTTACACCCTCACCTCTCTAGAGCAGCCCATGGCGTTGCAGGTGGGCCACCACACCTGGCAGTTCTGGTTTCGGGATTTGCCCTGCCAGAGCGAGGGCCAGCATTTCCGCCGCCGCGACACCCTGTCTCCCCTGGCGACCCAGCTGAACACCGATGTGAATGACCCAGAGGCGCGATCGCAGTTCTACAACGCCCTCAACGGTTATGAATGGCGGCTGGGGGAGAGTGCCCCCCCAGAAGACCCCCCAGAAGACCCCCCAGAGCAATCTCCAGAGCAATCTCCAGAGCAGCCCCCGGCCTATCTAGAGCTGTTGGGCCTGCATTTTTACCCCCTCACCCTGGAGGCAGTGGATATCGAGGGCGACACCGTCACCACCGTGGAGATGGTGGGCCGGCTGCAATTGCCCCTGGTGCCTGCCACGGGCGAGCTGGAGGAAGTGAGCAACGCCGTGCGCCTGCACTTTAGTTCCAGCCAGACCGAAGCATCCCTGACCCTAACCCAGATCCAGTTGGAATCTGAGGTGGCGGAATGGCCCCTGGGCACCACCCAGGGAGAACTGGACAATGCCCCAATGCTCTCCTGGACGGCCATGGGGCTGACCTACCGGGACGGGGAGCCGGTGATTCAACTGGGAGATCCAGCGGCGGGGGAACGGGGCCAGGTGTGGCTGCGATTTGTCCTGTTTGACCAGATCTGGTCGGTGCCCTTCGCCCCGTTTCAACTGCCCGCCGCCCCTGGGTCAGTCTTTACCTATGACTTCCCAGCCCCCACTGCCTTCACTCACCTGGCCCCCTTACAGGTGGATCTGTCTCTGGATCTAGAGGACTGGCACCACCAGGTCTCCCTGGTGCTGGAGGTGCAAATTGGTCGGGGACACAGCACTGGTAATCAGCCACAATCAGCCTTCCTAGCCCAGGTGCGGTTTGACTTACTGCAGCACACCCAAACCTGGGAAACCGCCGACTTTTTCTTTGGTGATCTGCAGGGGCGAGAAACCCCTAAAGATCGCCCTGAGGTGGTGTTTTGGCCCGGCACCCTGCAGTTTCAGTGGCAGGGTTACCAGGCCCAATCCCAGCTGTATCAAGCCGAGGATTTGCAACTGCTACCGGGGTGGCACCTGCAGGGCTCCGACCAGGCTCCCGGCTTTGCGGCCCTCACCTTTACCCCCAGCGTGACTACCCCAGAAACCGCTGACTCGCGGCTGCAGCTGGTGACCCTGGAACTAGACACCGCCTTTATGGAAATGCTGCTGTTTTGCCAGTGGGGAGAGGGGTTGCAGCAGGGGGGGCAAACCGAGGCAGATCGGTCTCAGGTGTATCGCTCTTCAGCCGGAAATCTAGCGGTGGGTTATACGGCCCGCTGGGATGTCTCCCGGTCAGACCAGAGCAGTCCCCCCTGGCAAGAATCACTGCTGATTAACGGCTTTTTAGAGGTGCAGAACCTGCTGTCCTGGCCCCTGGACATGGCCGTGGCCACAGACCAGAACCAGACCACCCTCACCCTGCCAGCC
The DNA here is from genome assembly GCF_012911975.1 of Nodosilinea sp. P-1105. Taxonomy (GTDB): domain Bacteria; phylum Cyanobacteriota; class Cyanobacteriia; order Phormidesmidales; family Phormidesmidaceae; genus Nodosilinea. Next base: position 92,291 of record NZ_SMDQ01000008.1, read on the forward strand.
GCCATGGCCGCAGGCCAGCCCCAACTCCTAAAACATGTGCGCCACACGGCCCGGATCTTGTTTAACCAGCATGTCCCGGAGGCCGCGTTACTTCAGCCGGGGCCAGAGGAACTGCTATTTGACTTTGCGCCCGATCGCCCGTGGGAATTTTTGGCGGTGGTAGAGCACCAGTTAATTACCGTGCTACCCCAGTCCCTGGATTTGAGCCACCACAAATTGCGGGATGACCGTCGCTGGACCGTCACCCAAACAGTGCGATTGGGGCTGCCGGCCCAGCTAAAGCAGTTTGCCCTGGCCCAGCGGCCGCACCGAACCGTAGACCCAGCCCAGGGGGTGCAACCCCTGGACCAGGCCCTGGGGGGCTCCCTGGGGAAGGATCTCTGGGAGGTGCTGGCCACCGGAGACAATTCCGCCCTGGATCAATTAATGGCCAAAACCCTGCTGGTGGATCTCAGCAATCCCCATTGGATTCGCCAGGCCCCCATCCCCACAGGGTCCCCGACCACCCTGCAATTTTTACCCAACGGAGCCCAGTTGGGCATTCCCAGCAATCCCCAAGACTACGTAGGCTCTGACCCCCACGACCCCCTCTGGCTCCTGCTGGCCCTGCCCTTTGTCGGTCGTCTGCAGCATCAAGGTCGGGATCTGCCTGCAGCCGCTGATATCCTGCCCAGTGGACTGCAAGTAGATCCGATCGTGGCGATCGCTGCCCAACCTGCCGGGGACACCCTCTCCCTGGCCCACCTGCTAGCCGCTTGGGGCAACACCCAGCCGCTCACCAGGGTGGTGTCCAGCTTCGACACCGCCCTGGGCCGCACCTGGGCTCGCTTAGATCCCCTCTCCCTGGAAGAAAGCTGGTTCCGCCTGCAAAACCCCCAGCCAGAACCCAGCCTGGAGGGCCTACAGAGTGTGATGGCCACCCGGCCCGATACCCCCGCCCGCCTCAGTCGGGCCACCGCCCTCCAGCAAGCCTTTAATCCCAACCGTCAGAGTTATCCGCCCCAGCCCAGTCTCGATTCACCTCCAGACCTACCCACGCCTAGTCTGCTGGTCGTACCCAACCTGGAGGAAGGTGAGAACGGGTTACAAGTCTTCTATCAGTTTCAAGCCGGTATAGATCGGAACCGGGTGCAAGACGAATCGGGCCTCAGCCCAGCCATCGACCTGACCATTCAACAGCCCGGCAGGGTCGAGTGGTCTTCCAGTGGCTTGCGCCTGACGGGTGACACCCTGATTGCTTCCGCCGCCTTCCCCCAGCGGTTAGTCGACGCTTGCCGCCAAACCAACGAAATCACCCTGGAGGCCTGGATTTACCTGACCGATGACCAGGTGACCTCGCAGGGGCAAGGGCCCAAACGCATTGTTACGCTGTCTCTCGACCACGATAACCGCTACGTTACCCTGGGCCATGGCTTCGATGGGCATCGGGGAGGGGCAGTAATCAATGGACGATTGCGCACCAGCAGACAGAACAGTGCCAATGGCATGCCCAGTGTGACCACGGCGGATCGCAGTCTGGGGGCAGGCCTTTCCCACATTGTCTATACCCGCAACTCTCAGGGAGCGGTGCGCATTTACATCAACGGTGTAGAACGCGGGCGGGGCACTGTGGGAGGGAACTTGTTCCCTGAAGCCTCTAATGAACGCAACTTTCGTCTGGCCCTGGGGGATGAAATCATCGGACAACGGGCCTGGCGGGGGGAATATCGACAGGTGGCCATTTATAATCTGGCCTGGTCTGCCCAGGAGGTGCAGCGACGTCATCAAGCCGGGGTCCAGAGTCATGCCTCCCCCCCCTGGCAGATGACCGGCTTACACCTGTGTACGAGTAAGCTGTGGGCTGTAGCGCCAGAAACGGCCCAGGTCAACCGCTACGCCGCCGCCACCCAACTGTCGGTGCTATCCCCCGACCCAAGCCAGCCCTATGCTTTACCGGTCAGCCTGGCGGTCAGTCCCTACCTGGGGCTAGAGTTTCGCCCGGCCCCAGGGCACTACACCCGGCAACTGGTGTCCGCCGAGCTGCTGTGCCTGAACCCGGCGGCGCGGCAACTGCGCCCCGTGGCCAGCCACCTGTGGGAGGATGCCGCCAGCCCAGACAGCTCAAACCCGACTCCCCCGGAGCAGCAAATTGCGACCTGGGCGCAGCAGACCCACCTGCGCTTGGCCCCCCAGTCCTCCGTGGCGATCTTGCGCTATCGCCAGATCAATCGCCTGGTTCCCCCTGATTCAACCCCTGAGACCACAACGGCACCAGACAGGCTCACTCCCCCAGTGGCCCCCCTCACCACCACCTACGATTTCCAGGTGGTGCCAGCCCTGATCCTACCGGCCCAACTGACCCAGCGGGTATTTCAGTTGCGATCGCGGGTAGACCAACTGCGGTTTCGCCAGGGGCAATTTGGCGGACCTCCCCTGGCTGAAGGTCTGAAGGCTTTTGAAGTCGCTCCGCCCCAGGTGACTGGGGTGCAACCGTTCTATCTGACTGAACGTCCCCCGGTAGTGGATACCGAGTCAGCCACCCCCTCCATTGAGCCCTGGCCCTGGGGCCTCAGCGCCCTCCGGTTTAGCGTAAATTACACCGAAGAGCAGCAGGGGATCCTTGGCATGTTCTACCCTGCCGTCAAGCAGAATCCCGACCAGAACCAGAACCAAGACCAGGACCAAAATCCCGACGACCAGGACCAGAACCAGAACCAAGACCAGGACCAGAATCCTGACAACCAGGACCGGAATCAAGACCAGCAGGGCAAGACCGATCCCCCCTACCGCCGTTGGTGGCAAGCCCCCCACTATCAGGTGCAATTCCGTTCTGCCCTGGCTGAGGACGGACCAGCCGCTGGTCTGCCGCCCTATTTTCGAGCCCCGGCGATCAAGGGCCTGCTGCCCACCTGCCCCAACCTCCGGCTGCCCCCGACCACAGCGGATGACACTGGCTGGCAGCCGGTGCTGCCCGGTGCCCTGCGCTACTTCCTCACCGGCGACCGGGCCGGGGTATTTTTAAGCCTGCGCCATCAGCTTGTGAACCAGTTTGGCTCCCATGACACCCTGGCCTCCGGTAGTGTGCCGGTGCAGCATCGCGTTCCCCGCCCCGTGCCCCTGCCCCCCAACACGGCCCCGACCACGGCCCTGCGCCCCTGGGCGCATTATTTTGCCCCAGGCCAGGGCCAGGCCATCAACCAAACCCCCTTTGACACAGCCTTTTTTGCCGAGGTGGTGAGGGAGAATGGCGGTAATCAACCGGCCCAGGGGCTGTTGATTACCCTGGTACCTCCGGCAAGGGGTGAAATCGATGGGGAGTGGACAGGGGAGGTGCGTCTGGCAAGGGGTGAAATCGATGGGGAGTGGACAGAGGAGGTGTGTCTGCAACTCCAGGACCTAAACCCGTCTGATTCCCCGGCGTCATGGGCCGTCCGATTAAGCCTACTAGGGCCAGATCAACCCCTGGTTTACAGCTCGGAGAATGAGACTTACAGCCTCGACCCTACCCAGCAGCAGACCCTGGCAACCCTGCTACGGGCTAAAGTGCCAGGAGATGTGTTGACCCTGCAAGCCCAGGTCACGCCCCCGGGGTCCGGCTCTGGTTTTTACCAGACCCTCAGCTTTCCCCTGCGGCTAACGGATTTTGACCGCTCTCCCCTGCCCCTGGAACCATACTTCATTCAGTTTGAGGATCCAGAATATAACCGCCAACTGGCCTCTGCCGCCGCCCACGCCACCCAGGAAGTGCTGATTCCTGCTGCGAATGACCAGTCTGAATCGGCCAGCCATTCGGTGCAGCTGTCTTGCGATCGCACCGAATACAACCCCGACAGTACCCTGGCCCTGCGCTACGACTGGGATGATGACACCAAAAGCGGTCAGGCCATCCTGACCATCCGGCGAACTCGGGCCGGGGTGACCACCTCGCTAGTGCCAGGGCCCTCCTCTAATCTCGCCCTTGACCAACTCGCTCCCCGCCAGCTCATTCAACTCCCCCTGGCGGACCTCCGTCTCCACAGTCAGCGGGACCAGGTGGCGTCCCTGACCACCGGCACCGTGCTCGAGTTTCAGCTCACGATCCAGACAAAGGATGAAATTTCTGTCCAGCCAGAGGACAAGCCAGAGGATGAAACTGCCAAGCCCTCCCCCGACCCGGTCGTACTGACGGTGGATATTGTCGAAGACCCCGTCACCCCGGCTACCGAGGCCGCCTATGGGCTCCTGCGCCAGCGTCACCCCGGCCAGGTGGAATGTGTGCGCTTCGCCTGGGGACCCATGCCCCAGCGGATTGACCTGATTCAACCCGAGGACCTGCGCACAGAAATTGTCCGCCGCCGCGCCGTCTTTCAGTGGCAGGATGCCGTACGCCCCGTCGCCCCTGGGGCGGAGCCCGTCCACTATGCCATCCAAAAGATCAGCCAAACCGGATCGACCTATAGTCCTCCACCTCCGCTTATCTACGACTTTATGAGCTTGTACAGTGGCAATTCCCAAAATGGTGAATCGTTTGAACTCACCGTAGATGGTCTAACTCTGGTGATGACAGCCACCAGGGTCAACCCAAACACTGGAGACACCCAACCGCAAAACGTGACCATTAGTGAACATGGCGTTGGCGTCTCGGGATCTGACGGTCTCGGAATCGGCCACCACGGCAACTGGGTCGAAACCCTGCGGCTGAGTTTTCAAGGACAATCGGTTCACTTGCTGTCGGTCACCTTTGGGTCCACCAAAGACAACTCCTCCTTCACCCTCAACCATGGGGACGGGTCTGAAATCATTCAGGCTAAAACCCGAGAGCAAATGGACACTCCCAATCCCGAGTTTGACTTTGAGCAAGCGGGCATTGTCACCGACCAACGCACTGGGAAAATTTTTGACTTTTCGGTGCCCGCCTTGGGTACCGATGACGACTATTTTTTGCGTGCCCTGAGGGTGCACCCCTGGGGCGGTTTTGCCAGGGTTGATTGGTCTGGGTACAGCGGCGATCCGCAAAAAGCGGCAAGGGCCAGCCGACGAAGCTAAAGACCAATCAGATCAGGCTTAAGAATATCCCAACTAAAAAAACATCCCTTCCAAAGATGCGAACTTGGCCCAACGGGCCGGTTGCGGTGAGACTCCAGATAAGTATTTAGTTGGAACTCTCTAAACCGATATTTTTCAACCAACAATCGATACGATCATGGGGCCATCCTTGGGGATGGCCCCAATTTGTTGTGCCCAATTTTTGCCATGTCCCCCTCCTCCCCAGTCCAGCTCGATCGCTACACCAACGGCACCTATAGCCCTGGGGCTCCCCTCTGGCGGCAGGTGTTGTGGTACTTTGTCGGCCAGCCCCTGGTGCAGGCCCACTGGTTACCGATGTCGGGGCTAAAGGTGGCCTTGCTGCGGGCCTTTGGGGCCACCCTTGGCCAGGGGGTGCGGATCAAGCCGGGGGTGCGGGTGAAGTTTCCCTGGCGGTTGACCGTAGGGGACCATGTGTGGATTGGCGAAGACGCCTGGATAGACAACCTGGCCCCGGTCACCATCGATAGCCACAGCTGTATCTCCCAGGGGGTTTACCTCTGTACTGGCAACCACGATTGGAGCCATCCCCACTTTGCCCTGGGCACCGCCCCGATTCACCTGCAAGCGGGGTGCTGGCTGGGGGCAAAGGCGGTGGTGGGGCCAGGGGTGACGGTGGAGGCGGGGGCGATTTTGGCCCTGGGGGGGGTGGCGGGTCAGTCGCTGGCGGCGATGACCATTTATGCTGGCAATCCGGCCCAGCCGATTAAATCACGGGTGATGAAAGACGCCTTTCTGAGCCAAAAACAAACCGATTAAATGTCCGATTTAAGGAACAGTTAGAGTGCTGCCCAAGGCGGCGATCGCATCATTGACCTGGGCCTGGGCGGCGTCAGTGGCGGCCACCAGCAGTAAAAATATTGAGTCTCCCCGCTGGCGGGCATAGATCTGGCCTGCGATCGGCTGCGGCGGGGCATTGCCCTGGGTGAGGCGGCCAGTCCAGCTGATTTGGACCCCATTGCCGGCAATCGGTTGCGGTGGACCCAGCAAAAACCCCTCCCCATGGCGGAAAGTTTGCTCAGCCATGGCGACCAATTCTGCTTCTGAGAGGGCGGCGCGATCGGGGGGGAGAGGGGAAACAGCCACGGTGTAAGCCAGGCTGCCATCGGGGGCTTGCAACAGGGGGGCGTTGGCCACCGTGCTCACCTGATAGCCGTCTAAAATGCCCACTTGAAAGCGCCCCTGAGGATCTTCGTATTGACCGCTAACCATGGGCAAGGTGGGGGCCAGGGTGGGCGGCGGCGGATTGCCCTGGGCTACAACTGACCCAGAACCCCTGGCAGCAGTCTGATTAGACGACAGCATCAAAGGTCCCATGGTTAAGCTAATGACCACCGCCAAGCCAACTAAAATCAGGAGCCGCGATCGCCGTAATAACCGTTTCATGGTGATGCCCTAATCTGATCAACGCCAAGCATAGCAAGCCCCTAGGCTGACTGGCACCCCTTGTATCAAATCGCTTCATAATGGAACTAATCGCGTAGCATTACCCCTCAGACTATGGCCGACCCCGTCACCCTCGAAGATATCTATGCCCTGTTTCAAACCTCCCAGGCTGAGGCCGATCGCCGGGCCGTTGAGGCCGATCGCCGGGCCGTTGAGGCCGATCGCCGGGCCGCTGAGGCCGATCGTCGGATAGCAGAGCTCAATGCTGAGGCTGATCGTCGCTTGCAGCGGTTAGAGCGAATTGCGGCCAACACCAGCCGCGAGGTGGCGGGGTTAACCACCCGCTGGGGTCAGTTTGTGGAAAATCTGGTCGAACCAGCGGTGGTGCGTCTGTTTCGAGAGCGGGGGATTGAGGTGCAGGAAACGGCTCGACGGATGCGATCGCAGCGACCGGGGGCTGAAATGGAAATTGACATCTTTGCCGTCAATGGGGATGTGGCGGTGGCGATTGAGGTAAAATCTCGGCTGTCTCGCCAGGATATCGAGGATTTTTTGGCTCGGATGGCCCGGTTTCGGCAGGCCTTTCCCCACTACCAGGACTACCAAATTTATGGGGCAGTGGCGGGCATTGAAATCGACGAGGGAGTCGACCGCTATGCCTACCAGCGGGGGCTATTTGTGATTAAACAAACGGGAGATACGGTCACCATTGCCAATAATGCCGCTTTTCAGCCTACAGCCTGGTAATTCCCTAGGTTTAACCCCGACAAGTACAGCGATACAGTCTGGCTAGCAGGGGCAATAGGCTTCCACACAGCGGGCAAACATTTCTACCCCCAGGCCCAGGGCGGTTTCATCGAAGTCAAAGCGGGGATGGTGGTGGGGATAGGCCAGGGATTTTTCAGTGTTGGCAGAGCCCAGGAAAAAGTAGCAGCCCGGCACCTCCTGAAGGAAGAAGGCCATGTCTTCGCCGCCCATGGTGTGGCACTCGGGCACGACCCCAGCCGGGGTTTCCACCACCGACAAGGCCACCGATCGCACCAAATCAGCCATGGCAGCATCGTTAATCACCGGTGGGTACAGGGCTTTGTAGTCAAAGCTGTAGCTGGCCCCGTGGCTCTGGCAAACCCCGCCAATCACCTGCTCTAGGCGCTGGGCAAAATAGTCGCTGTAGGCCTGATCGAAATAGCGCACGGTGCCGCCAAAAGTGACGCTATCGGCAATCACGTTGGGTGCTTTGCCCCCATGGAACTGGCCCACGGTGACCACAGCGGACTTAGTCGGATCCACATTACGGGCCACGATAGTTTGCAGGGCATTCACCACCTGGGCCCCCACCACAATCGAATCCACCGTCTGGTGGGGCAGGGCTCCGTGCCCCCCTTTGCCCTGGATGGTGCAGCTGAAAAATTCTGAAGCCGCCATCAGGGCACCGGTACGGACGCCTACGGTGCCCAGGGGCAGGTTGTTCCACAGGTGCAGGCCAATGATAGCTTCCACATCGGGGTTTTTGAGCGCCCCGGCTTCGATCATCGGTTTGGCCCCCCCCGGCCCCTCTTCGGCGGGCTGAAAGATCAGCTTGATGGTGCCCTTGAAGCTGTGGCGATGCTGGGACAGGTAGTAGGCGGTGCCCAGGGCGATCGCCACATGGCCGTCATGGCCACAGGCATGCATAATGCCATCGTGCTGGGAACGATAGGGCACCTGGTTCTCTTCTTGGATGGGCAGAGCATCCATATCCGCCCGAATGCCCAGCACTGGGCCAGGGGAAGTACCTTCAATCACCGCCACCAGACCGGTTTCAGCGACCGCATCCCGGTAAGGGATGCCCCATTGGTCCAGTTGGGTACGAATAAAGTCTGCCGTCAGCCACTCCTTAAACCCCAACTCTGGCCGCTGGTGAATCCGCCGCCGCCATTCCACCAATTGGGGTTGCAACCCTTGAATGGCTGGGCGAATGCGCGAATGGTCGACGGGACTGGGCGGGGCGGTGGTGGCAAACATAGGGTACAGGGATGAATCAGGGATAGAGGCTTGAGGTTAGGGAACAGCCCCAACCATAAGCTGGTGGCGTCGTGGCCTGGGGAAGGCGGCCTAGGTACAGCATAAACCAGTCGCCCCGGCCCCATTGTCTAGATCAGGTGTCTTTGTCAACGGCCGATGGCAAGCGACAGTGGCTTGGGGGGCGTCACTTACTTGGCGATCGCCAGATCGGCATAGAGGGGAGTGGCATTACAGTGAGATAATTAACCCAGTGGCTAGGCTTTAGCCACCCTTGACCTCGACCGAGAACGCCCCTATGACCATCGCTGAGCAGCTGATTCGGATGGCCGAAGACGAGCTGACCGAGTACAGTACCGATGCCCGCAAAATTGAAAAGCTCCGCCGCAAGTTTAGCTTTGCTGTGCCTTACCCCAAGCAAAAGGCGGTGCGGGACCAGGTGGCCGCCAGCCTGCCAACCAACGTTGTGGCCAAGCTAGCCGAGGGCAACCGCCAAACCATCGCCTTACCCTTTTGGGGCATTGGCGGCCTGGGGCTACTGCTAGGCATTTCCGGGCGACAGCCCCTGGATTTTATCGCCACTGGCGTGGGCTTTTACCTGGCCTTCCAAATCCAAAAGTGGGGCTGGGAACTGCAAGCCAAGCGCCTGGTGGTGCAAACGCTGGATGATATTGAGGCCAGTATGCACCAGCCCCAACCCGAGGCTCCTTAGTACCGCAAGGCAGAAGAACGAAGAACGAAAAGGACTTCCAGGACACACAAGGGCTTCCGCGTCAGAGTACTAGATAGATGTCGGCGACACAGATTTCCAGTAAAAAAGAGCTTTCAACCTAATCATCCCCTCCTGGGAGAAGTAGGGGTGGCTTCCTCTAGGCGAGGAAGCCGTTAGGTGACTTCTGGGAAACGTTCTCCCTAATCAAAATCGTGGGTCAAGATCGCTTGCCCCCGCTGATAGATTTCCTTGGCGTAGTCGGTCCAGGTGCCCTGGCCCCAGTAGCGGAAACAACTGGTTTGCAGCAGCAAATTATGCAGCAGGGCATTGCGGTAGCGGGGTTGTCGCTCTAGGGCTTCCCCCTGTTCAGGTTGGCGGGTCATGGTCTGGTGAAACTGGGCACTCAGCCGCTCTAGGGGCACCATGACGTTGTCATAGCCATCAACCCAACTGCGATCGCTGGTCCAAGAGCCCCCCTGCATATGAAAGTTGCTGTCCTGGAGCTGGATCGCAGCAATGGCTGCAGCGACGGCCTCTGCACCAGTGCGATCGCCCAGTTCGGCCCACAGACGACTTTGACCAATTGCCTGGCAGCTGGGGAAGACCTCAGGACCATAGCCCGCCTCGGCCAGCAGTTCCAAATACTCGGTGCCATTGAAGCCAACGACGCCCCTGCGGCCACCCCCCTGATCCCGCATCTCGTACCAGGACCGCATAAAGGCGCTAGGGAACTCGTTCATCATCACGCCGCCATTTTCGCCGTCGCTGATTTGGCTGACCAGGGGCGGTACAACGCCATCCCCCAGGGTTACAGGGTGCAGGGTTTTAGCTTCCCAGTAGGGCTGCATTTGGCCCACCAGTTTGGTGTCCGAGCCCTGGGTTTTAATCAATACCGTGATATCGGCCACCTGGCCCGCAGAATTTTTCGCCACCAGCTGGTGGGGCAGGTGAGGTTGGGCCAGGGGATGCCCCCCCAGGGATTCCACCGTGTGTTCTTGCACCAGCAACCACTGATAGCCGCACTGCTTGAGCATGCTGACAAAAGCGTAAAGCACGTCAGGGTGGTTAGGCAGGTGCATTTCCGGCGGCGAAAACCCCCGCACCCGGGCCAGGGCATCCAGGCCAAAAATCGCGGCAAAGTGATGCTGCCAGGCGCGAATGTGCAACTTCAAATCGGGGATGGGAGTGGAGGGCACCACGGCGTGGCCCCAGCAGGTACCCAACCATTCCACATGGGGCTGGTAAGCGGGGTCGTGGGTAATTCGTCGCAGCTTATCGAGAATGTCGTGGCGCCCCATTTGCTGTAGTCCCCACAGCAGGGTGCCCGAGTAGTCAAGCATCACCCGAGGATTACAGCCCTGGTTGACCAACTCAGGAATGAAGTCCCCCAGGCGGGCATAGCAGTAGGCAAAGGGGCCAGCGTTGTGATTATCCCCATCGTAGGGATGCTCAAACATGTACTGCAGGTGGTTGATCAATTCCCCCTGACTCCCCGCCGGGATGGTGGGCTGGTGCATGTGGAGAGCGATCGCAAACCCGGCCTGAATCTGGTCCAGGGATAGATTGGTATGGGGCAAAAACACCGACTGCTGAGACCCCATGGCAGCGGCGATCTCTGCCTCCCAGCCGGCGATGGGGGGCAACCCGTCCTCCAGGGCCGATAAATTTAGGGGTGACATAGTAGCGCCGGTCATAGGCAGTCCTTATTAACGTAATCAGAAAACAAGATTACTTTTAGTGTGGCACCCCAGGCGGCATTTACAGCACGGCTGACAGAAAATTTCTGGCTGGTGGGTCTGCCGATGCCCCAGAGCCAGTTAGAAGGTGATGTCCAGCCCAAGCAATAGACCGCTTTGGGACTGATCCAAGCCAAATTGGCTGATGCCCTCGCCAATCAGGTACCTGGAGTATTTATACTGATAGGCCAACTGTAGGGCCAACGTGTTGGTAAAGCGGTAGCGAGCACCAGCCAGCAGGTTCCAGGCAAATGCTTCGTCGGCCCCAATCGCCAACCCAGAGATGCCGCCCTGGAGGCCCAGACCCCACCGGTCAGACAGTTCAAGGCTGAGTTTGGCTCCCACCATCGGCTTCACCAGCACCGTAGAGTCGCTGCGGCTGAGCTCTCTCAGCACGACAGGACCGAGGTCAACGTCAAATTCGAGGGAGCTACTGAGCGCTACCAGACTCAGACCCAGGTAGGGATCGACCAACAGCCGCGGATAGGTCGGGGCATTGGTGGTAGTGGTGCCCAAGAACTGATCGACGACTCGATAATAACCGCCCAGGTTGAATGTGGTCGTCCGCCCGGTGGCCGTCACATCCACGTCTAAGGGAATGCCCGGTGGAATCGGCTGGCCCGTCCGCAGCGAGGCTAACTCTGCAACTAGAGGAGGCAGGGGAAAGTCAATAATAGTGCGCCCATCCCGCACAAAAATGTGGGACAAATCGGCAAAAAAGCCGTACTGGGGATTGCGAGCTTCGAAGCGCAGGGCACCGGAAAAGACTTTGTCGAGGCTGAGAATGTCGCCCAAACCCGTTGAAACCGACTGGGTGAAGCCCCCCACCGTCACATCGGTATTTACACTAAAGGGTACAAAGATATAGGGCTCCAGCACAAATTCCCAGTCATCCCCCCGGTTAGCGGGTCTCACCTGGGCCAGGGCAGGCCCAGGCTGGGAACTGGGCAACGCCGTTTCCTCGACCGTCGACCCTGGGTCTAGGGGGATTAGACTCTCCGCTGTTGCCACCCAAGTGTCAGGGTTGTCGTAGTTTTCGGGTAGCTCAGCAAAGGACAAGGGTAAGGCTTGCATAGCCGTGGGGTCAGCTGACCCCAGGTCTGATTCAACCGTGAGGCTCTCAGCAAACATTTCGGCCAGGTTCCCAGAGATCTCTGGGGTTTCAGTGATGCCCACATCAAGCACCAGGTCATCCCCATGGGCTTCGCCGGTAGCGGATTCAATCGTTGGGGCAGGGGATGCTGAGGCTGGGGACTGGGCTGAGGCAAAGGCGATCGCCAACACTCCCCCACCCAAGAACATTCGTTTCAAAAATCCATGATTTAAGCGCATGAGTTCACCCTCACAAAATGTTTATAGAAACTCTGACCTTTAACAACCCCAAACCCTCAGTTTGGGATCATCAAAATCGCTGGAAGAGCGCTGCTAAGTACACATAAGTCCTGAGACCCTTGTGGGCAGGGCTTTCCCTCCATCCCCCAGCCCCTTCCTCCCAGGGCGGGAGGTAGGGGAGTAGAGCTTTCAAAGCCCCTCGCCCTTCTGGGAGAGGGGTTTGGGGAGAGGGAAGACCTCAGCCGAGAGCGAGTTTCTCCCGTTTGGGCTTTCCCTCCATCCCCCAGCCCCTTCCTCCCAGGGCGGGAGGTAGGGGAGCCGGAAACTCTTATCTGGTCTTACTTTTGCCCATTTTGAAACCCTTGTCTGGCCTTCCCCATCCTACGGGAAGCAAGCTACGTCCATTTTGGGGAGAGGGGGATTGTTGGCGTAGCCTGCCCAGAGGGCTTGGGGGAGGCACAGATCCTCCCCCCTTTGCCTACTGCGGCATGTCAACACTGAGCAGGGCCGATGTGCCATCGGAACCTAAACCATCGATGGCAGAGATTGGCATCACCTTAAGCTCATCGGTATCAGCCAGCTGGCTAAGGTCAAACATGGTGTAGTTCAACCCGTAATAGGTGCGGAGAAACACCCGCGCTTGACTGAGATCCGCCAGAATCGTCCAGGGGGTATATTCGGTGTCCCCCATGGCCAGGGCATCCCCTTCCCCACCTCCGCTGCCAGGGGGATCGTAGGTGATATCTTTAGGCCGATCAAAGTTATTCATCACCCGGGCCAGGGTGAGAATCGCCCCATCGGGGTCAGACGCTTTCTCGGCAAACTGGGCATAGTAAACCGCCCGCACGAACCGGCCAACAGAAGTATTTGAGCTGGGCAAGCTGGCGGTGGCAATGCCCGAGTCGGGCTGATTCACCGGCAAAGTGCCAAACGTACCCGTTGACTGATCCACATTGCTCAGGTGGGTGTAGTTATTGAGGTTGGTCAGGTGCCAGTCAAACTGGGGGCCGTTGGTCATCACCCCCACCGGGTTGTCGTAGATTACCATCTCACCTTCGTGAAATTCGACCACGATGGTGGCCCCGGTGCGATCGTTCAGCACAAAGTGCACCGGAGCCTCTGCCCCACCAATCGCGGCCGCCGGGGTAAACACCACGGCCTGGTCGGCCAGGGCAGCCTTGACTTCCTCAACAGTCTGAAACTGCCCCAGCGCCCAAGACCCCATGTCGTTAACCGAGAGCAGCGACTGGGTTACATCCAGCTGTCGCTGAGTCCCCGCCGCCGAGGGATAAGCCAGGATGCTGATCGAAAGCCCTTGCTCGTTGATCCCTTCGACCACCTTGAGTTCATTCGCTGTCAGGGGAGAGGTGTCGGTGGGCGCACGGTTGGGAATCGTCACCGCAAACATGGCGTACTGGGCGGTGTAGGTCAACGGTGGAACGCCGTCCACATCCGATTCAAAAGTTTGCCCTGCCGGAAAGTAGGTCAACAACCAGGGTAAATCTCCCCCCAGCTCCATTGTTCGCCCATGATAGGCGTTGCCGTTGGCATCGAGATAGGTGAGCTTGGTGCAGGCCATGACCGGTGCCACATTGGCCAACCCCACCAGTCCCAGGGCAATAGCAATCATCGATTCACGCAAACGGGCTCTAGAAAACATTGTCAATCTCCAAACACCAGAATTTGACTTAAAAGTAGGCTTTGCCAATCGGTCGGCAAAATTTTTAGGCAAGTCTGCCTCTAACATCGCCCTATGCCAACGGTAGGCAAACTCAGGGGAAGTTGATTGGGCAAACTGAGTAGAGGCTGCTGAGGGTGAGATATTGACCAACCCCACCAGCCCCGATATAAACGCAATGGTTAACCCATGACGATACTGTTTAAAGAGCATAGTTAGACTCTAGTTATTGTTGTCTTTCAAACACCTTTACCCTAAAACGACTGCCGAAGATATAAATTGAACAGGGTGCCCCTCGGGCTGTTGTCATTCCGGAGAACGACCCCGCCGTAGCCAACTGTCAGCAGACCTCCCTCCCAAAGAGCCCCCCCTAACGTGCCCCCTACCCCCAGCCAAGACTGAGCATTGTTATTGTCAACACCATCGCTGGAGGTGGCCCCGCCGCCAATGTAGTAGGCACCTAGTGCAGCAAAATATTTTTCTCCTAAATCTGTTGAGAGCTGGCTTTCTAACCTAAATATGGGCGCTTGAGACGTGACATTAGGTCTGAAATTAAAACTCGAGAATGAAGGCGAATTATTGTTGGTGAAAACATCTACTGAGGGGATGATCTCCAGCAGCGTGCGATTACCAGGTGCCCAGTTTGGCCCCAGATTAATGGTGGTAGGTAACCCTGCCCGAAAAGCAAAGCGGTTCGACCCAATGTTGATCACCTGATCAGTGCGGTAGTTTCCGGTAGGGAGGGTTACGTTTAATAACCCTTTCATGACGACATTGGGATTTTCTTCGGAAAAGTAGTACTGCACATATTCTGGAATATCAACCACAGGGGCACCAAGAATGCCAATTCGGAGCTCAGCCTGGGCATCAGCTAGTCCAGTATTCTGACGAGAGGCACGTAGCTCCCCTGCACTTGCACCAGCATCTACAGTGACGACGGGTTGAGTTAGGACAATCTGAGTTGAAGTATCAGCAATGGAGAAATTGCGAATATAGGTAAATACAAAAGCCGTGGTATTGACATCAATATCCAGTTCTGGCAAGGGTTCGCTGATATCAAAAGAGGTGTTAGTCTGGAAGTTTTTGATCTGAAAGAGAGCAGCATTTGTGTCAGTTGGGGCTGGCAGAAACTGGCGTGGCCCATAGGCTTGAGCCTGGACAGGTTCAGAACTCACTAAAGCAGTAGCCAGGCAGACAACCCCGGCGAATATGGATCTAACTTTCTGGCTAATATCTAATCCCATGTCGTCACTCCACCACAATAAAGAAACGTGAAACTAAACTTAAGTCGGTAAATTCTAGTAGATAGGCCAGAAGCCAGAATCTAGGCCCTTCTTGTATTCTGAATCCTGACCCCTGAATACTATGACGGACATAGCTTACCAGCTTAAAGAATACGCCCGAAAAACAAGCTGCCAAGAAACGTGAGGCTGATTGCCTGACACGTCTCTACTGTAGGTTGGGTCGATTGGGTGCAGCGCAGCGTTCGCGTAGCGTGTGTTTTGCCCTCAGCGTCTCCTCTCCAGGGGAGAAAACCCAACACTCGTCGAGGATTTAGGGCTTGTTGGGTTCTGCTAGCGCGCCACCCAACCTACGGCTAATTTGAACCAATCCCTAGCTCTATTGCTGAAAAGCGAAAATAGTTTTCCAGTCATCTTTCATGCTGACCACCGTCCAGCCATTCTCCGCCGAAGCATTTAGGGAAGCATTGTCAGGCTCGGCATAGGCAAATTCCCGCTCGGCATCGTCGTGGTTGATCATCAACTGCATGGAGGGCTGCTGCTGCTGGGAATAGGTCAGATGAGGAATGTCGCCCCCAGAGCGCACATTGCCAGCGGAGAAGATCGGGGGCTTACCGATGTGGAGATCCATACCAATGGGCTTGCCCTCTTTGTCGGTGACCAGGACAAGCTCTGGCAAGCGCCAAATCACCATTTCGCCATCGTGCTCCCGCCAATCTTTTTGGATGTGGGTGCCAATCACCTGCTGGGGTGGCACACCATAGAAAGGCTCACTGATTTGCCGCATTAAATCGATGCCGCCGCCAGAGCAGATCCAGGTTTGGAAGCCGTTGTCTCGCAAGTAGTCGAGCAATTCGACCATGGGCAGATAGGTGACTTCGGTCACAGGCACCCCCAAGGTGGGATACTCGGCAGTGGCAAAGAACTGCTGCACCTCGGCTTCGTACTCTGCCTGGGTGCGATCAGCATAGACCGCGGCCAAAAGCTCGGTTAGAGTCTCTTCTTCGGCCGTTTTGAAGTAGTCAAAGTCTTGGTCTAACAGCGCTTTGTAGGGCTGCTGCGATCGCAACTCCGGGTTTGCCGCCACCAGAGCATCCACCTCTGCCATGGTAAACAGCAGTTGAGGGTAGGGTTGCTCGGCCCAGAGAGTGCCGTCGTTGTCAAAGGTGGCAATGCGATCCTCTGGGGCGACAAAATCGGGGCTGTCGGGGTCAGTCACCCGAGCCACAAACTCGATAATGCCTTGCTTGACCTTGCCGTCATTCCAGTGGGGCAATGGATCATTGGCAACAGCAAAAGCCGACCCCAGAAGACCATTAGCCCAAATTAAAACCACAGCCAGGGTCGCAGCCATGATCAGGTACATTAACTTTTTCATCCTCACACCTAACAAGTCTGCATAAAAACCTGGGTTGTTACGACAGTCACCTAGGTAACAACCCTATATCTAGAGAAAGACCAACGACCATGCAAACTTGGAACGATTTAGGGATCTGGGAGTATTAGTAAAAATATCCGATCCACCGCCAGTACTTTAGGGAGAAAGTAAGGCCCCGTCAACCTTTAGTAATTAGCCCAGACGGTTTTTGTACATGATCCCGTCTTTCATAATCACCAAAAAGTTCGCTGCCGGATCCTCAATCAGCTGAATATTCTCCAGCGGATCCCCATTCACCAGCAGCAAATCTGCCAGAGCACCCTCTTCTACAACCCCGAGCTTGCCGTCGTAGGGGTTGCGCGGCCCAGACATCGCCAGTAAATCGGCATTGGTGCTGGTGGCCATCTTCAGCACTTCCGCCGGGGTGTACCACCGCACCATCTTGGCCAGCTTGGCTCCCTGACGCGGAGATCCTTGAGGGTTGAATAGCGTGTCTGTACCCCAGGCAGTTTTAATGTTGTACTTCTTGGCCAGGTTATAGGCCCTATCGGTACCCTCAGCCACCATCAGCTGCCTGGCCCGGTTGGCCGATCCCTCTGGGTAAGGGTTGCGGTCTTCATCGTCGAGGAAGGGCTGCATACTCAGCCAGGCGCCTTTCTCTGCAATCATCTGCGCGGTTTCCTCACCCATCAACTGACCGTGCTCAATGCTTTTAACTCCTGCCCGCAGCGCTGTCTGAATGGCTTTGTCGGTATAGGCATGGACGGCCACATAAGTGTTCCAGTTTTCCGCCACATCCACCGCCGCTTTAAACTCGGCTTCGGTGTATTCGCTGACGTCGATCGGGTCGTGGGCTGAGGCCACCCCGCCCCCCGCCGCCAGCTTAATCTGGCTGGCCCCCCGCATTAGCTGCTCACGGGAACGGCGCAGCACCTCGGGCACTCCATCGGCGATCGCACTCACCCCGATCTCTTCCGCTGGGCTCAGCGGCGACATCGGCGTCCTAGGTAGCTCTTCGACTTCTCGAAAATCGCCGTGGCCACTGGTCTGGGAAATCATCGCCCCTGACGGCCAGATGCGCGGCCCCACCACATCGCCCCGATCAATCGATCGCTTCAGTTCAAACACCGGCCCGGCCACATCGCGGACGCTGGTGAACCCGCGCAGCAGCATGGCTGTGGCATTTTCTTCCGCTTTGCGAAACAGCAGCTCCGGTGAGCCCGCCCCCGCCTCCAGTTCTTCCTGGGTGCTGGTCTCCATAAACAGGTGGGTGTGGGCATCGATCAGCCCCGGCATCAGCACCCGCCCCTCGCCATTGATTCGAGTCAGGTCACTGCCCGCCGGAATCGGAAACGGTCGGGTATCGATGGTTTCAATCTGGTTGCCCACCACCAGGACGTTGGAGGGTGCCGACAGTTGCTCGGCAGTGCCGTCAAATATCCGCACGTTTTCAAATAGAACGGCGGTGGGCTGGGACGTTTGGGGCGCTGGGCTCTGAGCAAAGGTCAATGGAGACATGAAACCGATCAGCCCTAGCAGCAAAACGCCTAGGGCCAGGGCAATGTAGCGCGATCGCATAGACATAGAAATAATTTGGTTGAATTAAGGGTTGGGTTCTTAGCCAAGGGAAGAATTAACACTGGGAGGGAAAGAACTATCCCTGACTAGAGCCCTCAGCAGGGTACCAGCAGTCTTCTGCTCGGGCAAACCAGCATTAACGTATGTAAAGCCCCGTCCTAGCGGTCAGAATCGGACATGAACCCCCTATCTATACGTCTGGAAAGCTTTGAAACACAAGGGATTTCCTTTCAGCCTTCAGCCTTCTGCGCACGGGCTACGCCCTACTGTCTTCTGCCTTCCAGTGCTAGGGAGCCACCCCAAACCATTTGCGATAGATCTGAGCATAGGTGTCATCTTCTCGCAGGGCGAGAATAGCTAGGTTGACCGGAGTACGGTAAGGGCTGCCCTCGGGCATGGCGATCGCATAGAATTTTTCCAAAAATGGCGTACCCACTACCTCAAACCTGACCTCGGGCTCAAAGGTCGCAAAGTGCAGCAAGATCGGTCGCGGGGCAATAATAGCGTCCACCTCCTGATCCGCCAGGGCTTGGTAGGCTTGCTCGGGCTGGTCAAACTTAATCACCCGGCGAAGGTTGTGCCCCTCCAGATACTCCACCACCGTATCGTCGGCCACCAGGGCCACAGGGCGATTTTGCAGATCCTCCAGACCATGAATACCGCCCCGCAGCTCTTGCAGGGTCATCTCGGCGGTGAGCCCCGCCGTGAAATAGGTCAGGTAAACAATCCCGACAAACACCCAAAATAGAGCCACCAGCCTGCCCACCGGGGCATCGGGCATTTCTTCCGCCTGCCCTACCAGGGCCAGGACCGTCCACCACAACGCCTCAAAAATCCCTGGGAAGTAGGCAGTATGCTCAATCACACTGTTCTGGCTTTTGCGCTCAAAGTACCAGACCACATGGGCGGGTATCACCATCAGTAACGCCACCACAGCCGATAACCGCAGCAAATTGGGCCTAGTGATGCGCTGCAAAATCTCTTGCTCAGCCGAGCGGCGTTGCTGAGAGGGCTCTGGCACCATAATTTGCAGGCCCGCTGCCAAAATCGGGTGAGAAAAGTCGAACTCCCGCTCATACTGGCTGGTAATGGGGATGGCCGCCACCGCCAAATCGGCTTCGCCCGTCCGCAGCGCCGCCAGCACGTCGTGCACTTTGGTATGGGTAGTGATAGCGACCGGGGTTTGCTCCCAGTGAAGATGCTCAGCCACCGCCCGACCGATATCTACGCTAAAACCCACCAACTCTCCATCTTGCTCAAAGGCGTCGGGGCGCATCAGGTGCGTGGCAATGCGCAGCGGAGGTGGGGCAGCGGATTCTTCAGACATAGCACCGGGTAAGTCTAATTCTGGTTGAGGATGGGCTGGAGCGATCGCCAGCAGAAGTACACAAACTACCCCCGTCACCACCCCAACCATTAACCCCGACCTGGATCGCAATCTGCCCCAACGCCGCCGCTTCTGTCGATGAGTAAAACGCCTAAAAGTAAGCCATAGCTGACGCTTCACAACTGATCCAGGAAACCGATTAAGTGGATTCTGCATCGCATATAGATCACGAGTGGCACACCATTGGAGATGTAACCCACTATTATGCACCTCCTAGAACAGGAGCTTAACTTTAATTTAACGTGAGAAGCTTGCCAGACAAGCTGTGTCTTCTACCCACCCATCGCTATCTTCGGCTTTAACCGTGACGGCTCACACCTAGCTTAGAGCAAAGACTACCCTTCACCATCAGCGTCAGATCGGGCATCGCCACCTAATCTTGGCGGATTAGGCGGATTGAGGTAATCTCTTTTACTTTTATTACTGCTATTACTGCGCACATAGAGAATTAGCGCGATCGAAGCAATGACCAGGCTAATGCCAGCCCCGAGATTAAACACATCTGCAGCACTCGTCAACTCTAATACGCTACTGGCAAAATTAATCACCAGCAATACCATTACCACACTGATCAAGGTGACCTTGAGATCCTCAAATTCCTCGATGGCAAACCAGCGAGGCAACCGTAGGGATGAACTGATAAATAAGTGATACAGCCCGATCGCAGTAATGTACAAGACCACGCCTAAAAACAAAAGGTCTAGAACTTCAATAGCTTCTAGGGCGACTTTTTTTGAGGCTTCTGTGGTAAACTCTGCTGCCAAAAACATACTACCAACATTTCTGACAGTGACAATGGCCCCAAAAACCAAAATAGCGCCTGAGCTTACCAAAGCTGAAGCAACCGCCAAACTAATTAGATGGCGAGCATTCAATAGCAAACGTTCCATGGGTCCTTCCGGTTAACTGCCAGCCCCTACGATCAGACAGTTTCTGTCTGACACCTGATACCTAAGGCCTGATACCCTTGCTCAAACCCGTCACACTTCAGTAGCGGGACATCAGTAGCGGAACATGAGAGTGATTATAGGCTAATTCCCAGCTCGTCTATTAGCCAGTTCACCACCTGCTGCCGCTCCCCAGGGGTGAGGTAGAACCGGCCCTGGTAACGAAGGCGATCGTTGATGTCTTCAACATCAGCCAGGGTAAACAGCCCCGCTGTGGTGGCAATGGTGCAGAGAATATCGTCCTTGCCCTGCTGATCAAGCCCGCCGTAGCGATATCGAGCGATGTACTGCCCTAGCTTGTCAAAGTCATAGCTGTCTTGGGCTAGGCGTTGCTTCTTCTCTTCAGGGATAGTTTCCCCAGCAGCCATTTTGGCGTAGTCGGTGTCTAGTATGTTGAGCCGGATGATGTTGGGCTGTTGATTAAAACTCAAACTGCCTCCTTTGCTTCAGCGCACCATGGCTTTAAGGTGATTCTCTCGTGAGCTAGTGGTTTGTCAAGCCAGAGATAACGGGGCTACGGTTCACGGTATGCGGTTCACGGTCAGCCGTAGACCTTGCACCTTAAACCGTAAACCTCAGGCCGCATCTCCCGGCATGAGGTTTTGACTGAACACCCGTGATCAGGTCAGACGATTAATCTGGACTCCAGGATAGGGCAGATTTTCGAGATGCCTCAGTTCTGTTGGATATTTTTCAGGAACTGGCTGGGGTTGTTGCATCCTGTAATATCACCGAGCCAAATGTGTCGATTACCATGGCCTGGTAATCCTGTTCTGACAGCACATCGGCCGATGACGCCACCCGGTCCAGGAAAACGTGACCGGCCAGATGGTCCAGCTCATGCTGCACAATCCGGGCCACAAAGTCTGACCAGATCTGGTGCTGGGGCTGCCCCCAACGATCTAAATAGGCGACCGCTACAGTTTGGTAGCGCCGCACCTGCCCCCGCAGACCGGGCACACTCAGGCAACCTTCCCAGCCTTTCACCTGGTCTGGGCTGTGGGCGACTATCCAGGGGTTGATCAGCACGGTGGGGTCCATCGCTGGGGCCTGGGGATAGCGCAGGTTCGGTCGAGAAGCCACAACCACAATCTGCTGTGACCAACCCAACTGGGGGGCCGCAATACCCACCCCATGGGCAGCTTCTACAGTGGTGAGCAGTTGGTCAATGTGTCCCTGCACCTGGGGATCGGCCAGGTTGGACACAGGGCGCGATCGCCGCCGCAAAATCGGATTCCCGAGGGTAATTAACGGTGTCGATGGATCCATAGATCAAAAAGTTGAGGCCATTGTTGAGGCCATTGAAACATCCTCGTCTAACCTCCAGGTTAGCGTGCTTGAATAGACCAACAGGGATATCAAGCCATGATCTCCCTGTCTATCACCAATGGATCATCAAACCAATGGATCAACCTTTGGTATCCCTTGGGGGATGGGTCAACGCTGCGCACCCGCTCACTGGCACCATATGTAGACCAAAAGACACTTTATGTAACCATATCTAGTACCCTATAGATCCCTGGGGGGTGTGTCCCCTGGGTAGGGGTCAGGCACTCGGCATCCCCGCAGGGGCTGCACCAGTTTGTCAACGTTGTTCAGAGGTGGGCTGTGGATCAGGCGCTGAATCGATTGTGGGAAGAAGTGCTGCAACAGCTGCAATTACAGCTGAGTCGCCCCACCTTTGAAACCTGGATCAAGCCAGCCCAGGCCCAGGCCTTGAGCGATCAGGCCCTGGTAATTTCTACCCCCAACCCCTTTGCCCGCAATTGGGTGCAAAAGCACTATGTCGATACCATTAGTCGGGTGGTGCAGGATATTTTAGGTAAGCCGGTGGATGTGCAAGTCACCGTAGCGGACACCGTCGCCGACCCGATGCCATCTCCGACGGTGGCTGATCAGGCCTGGCCAAAGCCGGTTCCTCGCCCAACCCCCATCCACCGACCTGCCCCAGACCCCCAGCAGGACGCTTACAACGCCCTTAACCCCAAGGCGGTCTTTTCCCGGTTTGTGGTGGGGGCCAACAACCGCATGGCCCATGCCGCCGCCCTGGCGGTAGCCGAGTCGCCGGGGCGGGAGTTTAACCCGCTGTTTCTCTGTGGCGGTGTGGGTCTGGGCAAAACCCACCTGATGCAAGCCATCGGTCACTACCGGCAGGAAATTTCTGCCCAGGCGCGGGTGGCCTATGTGTCCACCGAACAGTTCACGAATGACCTGATTGCTGCCATTCGCAAAGACAGCATGCAACATTTCCGCTCCCACTATCGGGATGTGGATATTCTGCTGGTGGATGATATTCAGTTTATTGAAGGCAAAGAATACACCCAAGAAGAGTTTTTTCACACCTTCAATACCCTGCACGAAGCGGGCAAACAAATTGTGCTGGCGTCAGACCGGCCGCCCAATCAAATTCAGCGATTGCAAGACCGGTTGATCTCTCGATTTTCCATGGGATTGATTGCCGATATCCAGCCGCCCGACTATGAGACCCGCATGGCCATTTTGCAAAAAAAGGCAGAGTACGAGCATGTGCAATTGCCCCGAGAGGCGATCGAGTACATCGCCGCTAACTACACCTCCAACATTCGTGAACTGGAGGGGGCGCTGATCCGGGCGATCGCCTACACCTCCATCTCGGGCCTGACCATGAGTGTGGAAAATTTGACGACGGTGCTGACCCCGTCTAAGGAAAAGATCGAAGCGTCCCCGACGGCGGTGCTGACGGCGGTGGCAGAGCAGTTCAATGTCTCGGTGGAAGACCTGAAAGGCAGTTCTCGCCGTCGGGAAATCAGCCAGGCTCGCCAGATTGGCATGTACCTGATGCGGCAGCACACGGAACTGAGTTTGCCTAAGATTGGTGAAGCGTTCGGCGGCAAAGACCACACGACCGTGATGTACGGCTGCAACACGGTAGAAAAAAAGATGAAGCGAGATCTGGATCTGGCCCAAATCATTCGCAAGCTGGGCGATCGCATCCAGCTCAATGGTTAATTGGCTCAATCCTTGCTCCCAGGAAGAACATTGAGTTCTGGGGTAAGCCAATGCAGCCGGTCTGGCAACAGACCACCTGGCGTTTACGGTCGGTCGGCCCTGCTGTAGGATCATTGCTTGTCTTATTGTTTGGCCATGCCTTCCCAGCCCCTTCTGCAAGCCCTGGTTCCCTGCCCCACGGGTCCTCTCCAGGTTCCCCTTGAGGGTCCGCCCCAGTCTGCGGGGAGGGGGGAAGCTGGGGTTGGGCTGGGGCGCGATCGCCCCCTGGACCTGTCCCTGGTGATTCCCACCTACAACGAAGCGGCCAATGTGGCTGTGTTAGTGGAGCAGCTGACCCAATTGTTGGAGGGGGTGATGCCCCACCGCTACGAGCTGATTTTGGTCGACGACGACAGCCCCGATCGCACCTGGAAAACAGCCCTGGGCTTGACCCCCACCTATCCCCAGCTGCGGGTGATGCGCCGCCGGACAGAGCGCGGCCTATCTTCGGCGGTGATTCGGGGTTGGCAGGTGGCGAGGGGCCAGATTTTGGCGGTGATTGATGCCGATTTGCAACATCCTCCCCAGGTGTTAACGGATCTGCTGGCTGCTATGCACCAGGGGGCGGACCTGGCGGTGGCCAGCCGCCATGTGACCGGGGGTGGAGTGAGCGACTGGAACCTGGCCCGCCGCCTGCTATCCCGGGGGGCCCAAACCTTGGGGTTGTTGTTGCTGCCCCAGGTGGTGGGGCGAGTGAGCGATCCGATGAGTGGTTATTTTATGGTGCAGCGGCGGGCGATCGCGGGGCCGATCCTCAATCCCAAAGGCTACAAAATTCTGCTAGAAGTGCTGGGGCGGGGCAAGGTTCACACCATTGCAGAAGTGGGCTATGTGTTTCAAGAGCGCCAGCAGGGGGCCAGCAAAGTCACCTGGCGCCAGTATGTAGACTACATGCATCACCTGCTGCGGCTGCGGCTGGGGGGTCGCATCTCTCAGGTGCATCAGCGGTTTCCCCTGAAGCGGTTTGTGCGGTTTGGCCTGGTGGGGTTGAGCGGGGTAGTGGTGGATATGGCCATGCTCTATCTGCTGCATGGCAGCCTGGGGTTGCCCCTCACCCGCAGCAAAATTGTGGCGGCGGAGGTGGCGATCATCAACAACTTTATTTGGAACGATGCCTGGACCTTCGCCGATGTGAGTTTGCAGCAGCGGGGCTGGTCAGCGCGGCTGAAGCGATTCCTCAAGTTCAACCTGATCTGCCTGGCGGGGCTGGTGCTGAATGTGCTGGTGCTGAATGGGGTGTACAACCTGGTGTTTGGCCAACGGTGGGCCTATCTGGCCAATTTGATTGCGATCGCGGTGGTCACCTTTTGGAATTTTTGGCTGAATCTAAAGCTGAGCTGGCGAGTCACCCAAATCAAATAACACCAGGGCTGCTTAATGTTACAGCTTTGCCCCCCCGCCCCCCAATTCTGGGGGGATCTGAAGCCCCCAAGTTTGGGGGTTTGGGGGCTAAGACCATACAAGCCATAGTTTGTAGGTTGGGTGGCGCGCCAGCAGAACCCAACAAGGCTGACTGCTGTTGGGTGACCCTGCGTTTCCCCCAATCTACGGGACTCTAAGTTTTAGTCTTACCGATGCTCTACCTGGTTCAACGGGTTACCCATTGGAGCTAACCGCTGGGGTTGTTTGCGCCTCTGCCTTGGCCTGTTCAGCCATCTGCTTCAGCCGCTGAATCCGATCGTCGATGGGGGGATGGGTCATAAACAGCCGCATCATCCCTTCTTTGGAAAGGGGATTGACGATAAATAAAGGCGAAAAAGCCGGGTTGCCGTGGATCGGCACCTTTTGGCCCAGGTCTTCCAGCTTTTCTAGGGCCCTGACCAGGGCCAGGGGGTTACCGGTGATGTCGGCAGCCCCGGCATCAGCGGCGTATTCTCGGGTGCGGGAAATGGCCATGCGAATCAGACCAGCCGCCACGGGGCCTACCACCAGCAAAAACAAAATCACCAGGGGGTTGTTGCCCCGCCGACCGCCCACCCGGGCCATGGGAAAATATAGCGCCCCCAGGGTCAAAATTCGGCCTAAAAAGGTCAGGGAACCAGCTAACGTACCGGCAACCGCTTGGGTGAGGGTGTCGCGGTTGCGCACGTGGGTCAGTTCGTGGGCGATCACGGCGTCCAATTCGTCCGGCGGTAGCAGGTCAATAATGCCCTGGGTGAGGGCGATCGCCGCGTGGTTAGGGTCACGCCCAGTGGCAAAGGCATTGGGCGACTCTGAGGGCACCACATAGAGGGTTGGGGTAGGAATGCCAGCCCGATCGCTCAGACGTTCCAGTCGATCGCACAGATCGGGAGCCTCTTCTCGGGGGGTGGGCTTGGCCTGAAAGGCAGACAGGGCAGCGCGATCGGAATAGTACCAAGAGCCAAAGCTACTCAAGGCCGCAAACCCCAGGCCATAGTACAGCCCTTGCTCATTGCCCACCAGTAAATAGCCCGCCAGCACAATTAAGCCGCTGAGCAATGCCAGCAGGGCGAATGTCTTGAACAAGTTCATGCCAGCCATAGCCGTGATCCTCAACGTAAATAGTTCTAGCATCCCAGAGTCAGGGCCTAACTCGCTCTATCTTGGGGCAGAGCTGGGGCCCAAGGCTGCTGCGGCAGAGCTGACAACCAGGGGGCCAACTGGCGAAATAACTGTCGCACCAGGGCCATATCTTTCAGGCCAGGCTGCACTTCCACCCCACTGGATAGATCAATTCCTTGAGGCCCTTGGGGGCTGAGGGTGGATAGGGCCTGGGCCACGTTGGCTGGGGTTAACCCCCCGGCCAACCACCAGGGACAACTGGGGGCAAAGGTTTGCAGGGCCTGCCAGTCTAGGGTAAGGCCAGTACCGCCTAATTGGTCCGGGTGATAAGCATCCAGCAACAGGGCATCCAC
The DNA here is from genome assembly GCF_012911975.1 of Nodosilinea sp. P-1105. GTDB lineage: Bacteria > Cyanobacteriota > Cyanobacteriia > Phormidesmidales > Phormidesmidaceae > Nodosilinea. Next base: position 118,613 of record NZ_SMDQ01000008.1, read on the forward strand.
ATGGGGGGCATAGGTATGGGCCAGGGTTAAATCGTCGGCCTGACGCACCCGAATCGCTTTAATCAGTTTGGTGTGGGGCAACCGTTGCCGCAGCTGTTGACACTGATCGATGGGTTCGGTGCCATGGAGTTGCACCGCCTGTAGTTGGCTTTGCTGGACCCTGGCCACCATCTGGGACAAATCGGCATTGGCAAACACGCCGACGGTGGTCACAGGGCGATCACTGGCGGCCAGGGCTTGGGTAATGGGGGTTAACGCCGCTGGGGTCACATAGCGAGGGGATTGGGGTACGCAAATAAACCCTAAACTGGTGGCCCCTAACTCTGCGATCGCCAGGGCCTGCTCCACCTGGGTAATGCCACAAATCTTGACCTGCATGTTAACTCTATTGAACATTCTGTTAAGTAAGATTCTACGGCTTCTTATAATCCGAAATGATTCAAGCTGTGATCAGATTCAGATTAGGAGCGATAACAGTGCTATTTTCAACCGTGTTGCTAGCCCAAACCGTCCCAACTACCCCTGAGTGGTCGTTTAAGGTGGCGTTGATCATGATTCTCTGCAACGTTTTTGTGTTGGCAATTGGTAAATATGCGATTCAAAAACCTGGGGCGGGGCCGGCCCTGCCAGTAGGGTTGCCTATGGTGTTTGAAGGGTTCGGCTTGCCAGAGTTGTTGGCCATTGGCAGCTTGGGACACATTCTCGGGGCTGGAATGATTTTAGGCTTGGGTAATGCTGGTCTACTGTAGCCCAGGCTGCCCTAGACCGCTGGAGGGCTGGGTCTAGGTATCTGGCGATCGCGGCTTACCAGATCTAGCAAACCCAGTAAATCCAGCAAATCCCTCCATTAGAATAGAAATATACCGGGAGAGACCTGACTCCATTCTGTACAACCTGTACACCCAACCCCAGGGCATATCCCGGTTGCTGTTCCTAGGACTTAGGTTATGCAATCCAGCTGGCGTATTGGGGCGATTCTCGGCATTCCGTTATTTGTCGATAGCTCCTGGTTTATTATTCTGGCTTTGGTGACTGTTTCCTATGGGTTGCAGCCAGCCTGGCATGCTATGTGGGGCAACCTAGCCTGGGTGATGGGCCTGGCCCTGGCCCTGCTGCTGTTTAGCTCTGTGCTACTCCATGAGTTGGGCCACAGCATTGCCGCCAAAATACAGGGCATTGGCGTCAACTCCATCACACTTTTTTTATTTGGTGGCATCGCCTCCATCGATAAAGAATCTAAGACCCCTGGAGATGCACTCAAAGTCGCGATCGCTGGGCCGCTGGTCAGTTTTGGCCTGTTTCTATTGCTAGCGGCTATTTCCATCAGCCCTGGATTGCCTGAGCCGGTGGCCGTAATTACGGCCAATGTGGCTCAAATTAACCTGGTACTCACCCTGTTTAATCTGATTCCAGGGCTACCCCTGGATGGGGGCCAGGTCCTGAAGTCGCTAGTCTGGAAATTTACCGGTAGTCGCATGCAGGGCATTCGCTGGGCAGCTCGATCGGGTCAAACCCTGGGTTGGTTGGCCATTATCGTCGGCGTTTCTCTGGCCCTGTTGTACCAAGACTTCTCTGGGCTATGGATTGCCGCCATTGGTTGGTTTGCTTTGCGTAATGCAGCCGCCTACAACCAGGTCACCAATTTGCAAGAGGCCATGTTGTCCCTGACCGCCGTTGATGCCATGGCTCGCGACTTTCGAGTGGTGGATGCAGAGATCAGCATCCGTCAATTTGCAGATAGCTATCTGCTCGAAGAAAACCGCCAGCCAGTCTACTTTGCCGCCTCTGAAGGCCGCTATCGGGGGTTGGTGACCGTCGATGATATCCGCGCCATCGAGCGCAGTCAGTGGGAGGTCATCACCCTGCACGAAATGGCAAAACCACTACTCACGATCCCCGCAGTGCGAGAAAGCACCCCCCTCACAGAAGTGATCGACCAGCTTGAAACCCAAGAAATTCCCAGGATTACAGTGCTAACCCCCGCCGATGCGGTGGCTGGCACCCTCGACCGGGGAGATGTTGTCCAGGCGATCGCCCAGCGCCTGGGGATGAAAGTGCCCCCGGCAATGATTCAACGGATCAAGGACGAAGGGCAGTATCCGCCCGGCCTACAGTTGCCGTCCATCGCCCGATCGGTCATGGAAGAGGCCAAGGCTTAGGGGTGCAGATTCTGCTGCTCAAGGTAATTCAGCCGAATGCGGCCAGGCTTGATCTTGGAGCCTCAGAGTATTGGTTGAGCGTGCCAGAGCACTATGCAGTCCTTGACCCAGTTGATTCACCTGCCGGGTTGGCCTACCTGGACAGCGTATAGCTAGCTAATTTTCCAGATAGCACTGTGGGTAAGAATAAGGAGTATCGCAAGCAATTAGAAGGGCACAGGCGAGCATTAGCTGAGCATCTTGCCAAAATTGCCCAAGAGCAAGAAAAGCCTTCTGCCTCACAAGATCAAGGATTGATCAGTCATTGGGAAAAAACCGTAGCTAACTGTAGACAGCAAATTGCCAAGCTCGAAAGGAGGCTTAAGCTATGACTCAAGCTATCTCGCAATCATCCTTGACGCGACTCAAGCGCTATTTGGCAGATTATCGACCTCAGCTTGAGAAGGCGATCGCAGCCATCCAAATCCTTGAAACCCAAGGTTCTGACGCTAATGAAGAAGCCTTTACCCAAGCCTTAGCCGACCTCCATGTGTGTGCCACTGTCTTAGAGTCTTATTCTGAAGGTATGGTGGATGCGATCGACCAATTTACCGAGGAGCAACCAGATTAGATGAAGCGATATTTAGAACTTAGGTGACTTCTAGGAAACTTTCTCCCGAGTGGTGGGCAATGCTTACAAATAGCAGTCCCCCCGCTTTCCCCCAGAACGGCTATAGGTGGACCGTTCCCCGCAGGAACGACCGATAGCGTCAACGTCATAGGGACACTCACAGCCTGGTAATCCATCCGCAGGGTGTCACCATCGCCCACAGAGACAATGGTGGCCCTCGGCAGGTTGAGGCTGGCGAGGGCGGGGGTGGGGGCTGTCACCTGGCCCTGGTCGGAAGTGCTGATAATGCCCTGGGCTGGGATGAACCATAGGACGGCAGGCAGTCCCCTGATCCCGTTGAGCTGAAGCCATTCGAGATCGCCCCTGGCTGTATCCTTGCCGACTATTCAAGATTAGCCAAGCTGACTGACCAGCCCTGATGAATCACCATCTGCACTGGACTAATAGTCGATGACTTCACCGGATAGCGCCGGGGTTGTCGCCGGGGGTTGGCGCACGAGACTGGCTTGCTCATAGGCGAAGGCAAAGCCCAGTAGCTTTGGCTCGCTATAGGCCTCGGCCATAAATGACAGGCCGATGGGTAGCCCCGCCTCCGTAAAACCCATGGGTACAGTGATATCGGGGAAGCCAGACAGATTAGCTAGATACCCGGCCTCGTAAGGGTCGTCGGCACTGCAAACGTAGGTGGGGTCAGCCTCAACAGTGTAAATGGGGCTGGCTGGGCAGGCCATGGTTGGGTAAATCAGCGCATCAATACTATTCTCAGCCATGGCCTCTAGCAGTAACTGTCGCACCCTCGGTAGTTCATAGGTCAGGTTATACAGCAAACCAGGGTCTGCTAAGCCGCTGGCTTCCAGGGCAGCCTCTAGGCTCTCTAACCGGGCGGGGTTCATAGGAGTGGCTGAGTCTGCGATCGCAGGTACCTGACTGGCTTCGATCAGTGCTGGCAGGGTCTGGGGAAACGGGTCGGGCAGCGTCGCCAGATAGGCCTCGATCTGGAACTTAAACTCGTTATCCCAGGCGGGGGTCATGTAGGTCCAGGGCGAGTCTAGCGCCTCAGGCAGATCGATGGGCACCACAGTGGCTCCGAGACCTTCGATTTGAGCGATCGCCTCGGCGGTTAGGGCATCGACCCTGGGGTTGCCGCCTAAAAAGTTTTGCACCAGACCAATGCGGGCACCACTTAAGGCGTCGGCGTCGAGAAACTGGGTATAGTCGGCAATGGGTGTGCTAGGGCCACTGAGGGTAACTGGGTCGGCTGGGTCTGGGGCGGCCATGACTCCCAGGGCGATCGCGGCATCGGTTACCGTGCGAGCCATAGGACCAACCACATCAAACGACAGCGTCAGGGGCACAATGCCCGACCGACTGGTCAGCCCCAGGGTAGGCTTGATCCCCACTAGCCCTGCCACCGCCGCTGGCCCCCGAATCGAACCGGCTGTATCGCTGCCTGTACCCAAGACCGCAAAGTTGGCAGCGATCGCCGCCGCCGTGCCGCTGCTAGAGCCCGAGGCATCGCGGCCTAGATTGTAGGGGTTCAGGGTCAATCCCCCCATTGAGCTATAGCCCAGTCGCCCGTAGGAGGCGGCAAATTCGCTCATATTCGCCTTGGCCAAAATGATGGCTCCAGCGGCCCGCAACTGTTGCACCACAAACGCATCTGTCAGGGGTATGGCCTCGGCCAGTACTGCTGAGCCAGCGGTGGTGGGTAGGTCCACAGTATTGAAGTTGTCTTTGAGGATGACAGGAATGCCGTGGAGTGGCCCCATAATCTCTCCGGCGGCTCTGGCGGTATCCATCTCAGCAGCGATGGCCAGCGCCTCGGGGTTGACTGTAATTAGCGCATTGATAGCCGGGCCTTGGCTGTCGTAGGCCTCAATGCGATTGAGATAAAGCTGCACCAACTCAACCGAGGTGAGGGCTTCGGCCTCAAAGGCGGCCTGAATATCGGATAGGGTAGCCTCTTGCAACTCAAAGCGTTCTGCCCAGGCCGGGCGCAGGCTGCTGCTCAATGTCGTTATTACCGTCAGTAGAGCCAGTCGTTTAGAAAACCCCATGCCCTATTCCTCACTTATATAGCTGCCCTGGGGATTCCTATCCCCGGTGCGTCTTAACCCTAGTTCAGGGGTGGATATGGCTCTGTACCAGAGATTACCTAGCAGCTTCAGGGGCACCACCACATCACTCTGGTAGGTTCTGGTGTCGGGGTAGGTGAGCACCACGTCATTGATCGCCCCTCGCACCCCCTCCGGTGAGCCCATCACCAGATGGCGCAATCGCTCCCGCCCTGGCTGGGGGTTGGGGGTGGTCAGGTGCAAAGGATTTGGATCTCCCAGGTCTTGAAGACCTCGGAGATCTGGGCGGGTAAAACACAACATCAGGGTTTCCTCCAAAGAAACGAATGGGTAGGAAACCCAAAATTTGGCCGCTCCCAGACATGGTGCAGTTCGGAGCGGCCACGAGTAAAATGCTACTCAGCCTCCGAGACAGCCGTTATCTGTCGAAGGGGTCAGCCGCTGGTGGGTGTTGGCGCACCTTCCAGCGGCGCTCGACCAAATTTTGGGGACCAAGCTGCACGCACTACAGCTCTAAGTCAAAAATGTAACCTACCTCTCGACCGGACGCAAGTAAACTCGCTACCGTTTTTTTACTCAACCCTAGAGAAGCCTTTCTTAACAAGATACACTCGGGGTATGGGCATCCTGTTTTTAGGCTGTGTGTCTCGAAGAATAGTGAAGACACCCCTTCACCATCCCCTTTCGTCCGTCACCATCAGCGCCAGCAGGACTGCACTCCAGCATGACATCCCCAAACCAGAACCCGGAACAACTGGCCCGCGACAAAATCGACGACCTACTCAGAGCCGCAGGCTGGGTCGTCCAGCCCAAAAACCGCATTGACCTGGGGGCCAGCCTGGGAGTCGCTGTCCGCGAGTACCAGACGGATGTCGGCCCGGCAGACTATGTTTTGTTCGTCGATCGCCAACCCGTCGGCGTCATCGAAGCCAAGCGCAAAGAAGAAGGCCACCGGCTCACCATCGTTGAAGACCAGTCTGGAGAGTATGCCGACAGCAGGCTGAAGTACCTGAATAACCAACCCCTACCCTTCGTTTACGAAAGTACCGGCGTCGTCACCCGCTTTACCGATCGCCGGGACCCCAAACCGCGATCGCGCCCGATCTTCTCCTTCCACAAGCCAGAGACTTTTCAAGCGTGGCTGAAGCAAGACAAATCCCTACGAGCCCGTCTCCTGGACCTGCCGGGGCTAGACCCCGAAAATTTGCGCGATTGCCAGATTCGAGCTATTACCCAGCTTGATCAATCTTTCAAAGAGAACCGGCCCCGGGCTCTGGTGCAGATGGCCACCGGCAGCGGCAAGACCTTTACCGCCATCACCTCGGTGTATCGTCTGCTGAAGCATGCCAAGGCCAAGCGGGTGCTGTTTCTGGTGGATACCAAGAACCTGGGGGAGCAGGCCGAGCAGGAATTCATGGCCTATACCCCCAGCGACGACAACCGCCAGTTCACTGAACTCTATGCGGTCCAGCGGTTGCAGTCTCGCTACCTGCCCCAAGATGCCCAGGTCTGCATTTCCACCATTCAGCGGCTGTATTCCATCCTCAAAGGCGAGGAGCTGGATGAAGCCGCCGAGGAGACCAACCCCAACGAACTGGTGCAGGCGAAGCAACCAGTGCCGGTGGCCTACAACCCCCGGGTGCCCATCGAGTTCTTCGACGTTATCATCATCGACGAATGCCACCGCTCTATCTACAACCTGTGGAAACAGGTGCTCGACTACTTCGACGCCTTCTTGATCGGCCTCACGGCTACCCCCGACAAGCGCACCTTCGGCTTCTTCAACGAAAACGTGGTGAGCGAGTACACTCACGAGCAGGCGGTGACCGACGGGGTGAATGTGGGCCACGAGGTCTACACCATCGAAACGGAGATTACCCAGAACGGCAGCCGTATTGTCGCTAGGGAATATGTGGGCAAGCGAGAGAAGCTCTCCCGGCGGCAGCGCTGGGAACAGCTCGACGAGGACATGGCCTACTCGGGCAAGCAGCTGGACCGGGATGTAGTCAACCCCAGCCAGATCCGCAATGTCATCAAAGCCTTTCGGCAGAAGCTGCCGGAGATGTTTCCAGGGCGCACAGAAGTGCCCAAGACCCTGATTTTCGCCAAAAATGACAGCCACGCCGACGACATCATCAAAATCGTGCGGGAAGAGTTCGGGGAGGGCAACGACTTCTGCAAAAAGGTCACCTATAAGGCCCAGGAAGACCCCAAGTCGGTGCTGGCCCAGTTCCGCAATGCCTACAATCCCCGCATTGCCGTCACCGTGGACATGATCGCCACTGGCACCGATGTGAAGCCCATCGAGTGCCTACTGTTTATGCGGGATGTGCGGTCCAAGAACTACTTTGACCAAATGAAGGGCCGGGGTACCCGCACCCTGGACCAGGACAACCTACGGAAGGTGACCCCCTCGGCCCGGTCGGCCAAGACCCACTTTGTGATTGTGGATGCAGTGGGGGTGACCAAAACCCTCAAAACCGAGACCCGCCCCCTGGAGCGCAAGAAAGGCGTTGCCCTAAAGGACTTGATGATGGCCGTTATGATGGGAGCTCAGGATGAGGATGCCTTTGTCTCCTTAGCGGGACGGCTGTGTCGGCTCGATCGCCAAATGCAACCTCAGGAGCGGGAAGGGTTGCGGCAACTAACCAATGGCGCTGGCCCTAGCGAAATAGCCAAGACTCTGCTCGCTGCCTATGACCCAGATGCCATCCGCGAGCAAGCCCAGCGAGAGCACCAGCTGCCCCCTGATGTAGAGCCGGAACCGCCGCAGATGCAGGCGGCCCAGCAGTCGCTGCTGCGGGATGCGGCCAGCCTGTTCACCGGAGAGGTGGTGGACTATGTCGAGAACATCCGCAAGGTGCATGAGCAGATCATCGACACCGTGAATATTGACCAGGTCACCTATGCCGGATGGGATGCCCAAGCCCAGGAGCAGTCGGCCACCCTGGTGCAGGACTTTGCCCAGTTCATCGAAAGTAACAAAGACGAGATTACGGCCCTGAAAATCTTCTACAATCTGCCTTACCAACGCCGTACCGTAACCCTGCCGATGATTCGTGAGGTGCTCGACATTCTGCAAGCCCAAAAGCCGCAGCTGGCCCCGGCGCGAGTGTGGCAGGCCTATGCCCGATTAGACAACGTGCCGCCCGCCAACCCCATCAGCGACCTCACTACCCTGGTGGCGCTGATTCGGCGGGTGGTGGGGCTAGATGAGCGGCTGACCCCCTACGCCAGCACGGTGGATCGCAACTTTCAGAGCTGGATTTTTGGTAAGCAGGCGGGGGCTGCCCCCAAGTTCACAGAGGCCCAGGTAGCCTGGCTGCGGATGATTAAAGACCACATCACTGCCTCGTTTCACATGGAGGTGGAAGATCTGGACTATGCTCCCTTTGATGGGGAAGGGGGGCTGGGCCGCATGTATGAGCTGTTTGGCGAAGATATGAATGGCATTTTGGATGAGATGAATGAGGCATTAGTCGCCTGATGCCGCCCGTATCCCACCCGTTCCAAAAAGGTTTGCTGGTTGTGCTGATGAACTATAAGGATCATGCACCGCCTCATGTCCACGTTAAGTATCAAAATGATTTCAGGAGCTATCGCATTGAGATTAACTCGCGGCGGTGGATGCCACCGGGGAAACCGCTTCCCCCCAAGCTAAAACGGTTGATTGAAGCCTGGGTAGAAGCCCACGAAGATGCTCTGCTAGAACAGTGGGATAGGGCAATGCGGAATGAGCCAGTTGAAATTGTGGGGTAAGCGCAATGAAATGGGAAGCTTGGCGATCCTTGGCTAGGGACGAAGCCTACTGGCAAAACAGCGCAGAGAAGGGCTTACTAAAGGCTGAGTGTCTGGGGGGCTATCGTCTGCGACTGTGGTTTGAGGCTGATCTGGATGTCGCCATTTATGATCTCGATTTTTACCCCCTGCTGGTCGAGGAAGACCCAGGCCCCGCCTTGCTACCCCTGCGGGATGAAGAGCGGTTTCAGTTTGTGAAAGGAGACTATGCTCTGATCTGGCCCAATCCCGAAACGGGGGCTTACGACGAGTCAGCGATTGACCTGGCCCCTGAATGTGTACGGTTCTTTTGTGAGCATTACGGCACACTGGTGAAGCCAGCACAGTCTATGGCGATGGCATGATAGCAGGGCGATCGGGGGTGGATTGGGATCTAGGTGAGCAGGTGAATGGTGAAAGGCAATGGTGCAGGCAGTCTCTCAATTAATGAACTTTCAGGAGTTTCTGGCGTGGAAGCCGGAAACTGGGCGGTACGAGCTGCACGATGGGGTGATCGTTGAGATGCAGCCGACGGGCCCGCATGAGCAGGTGGTGGGACTGCTAAACCGCAAGCTGAATGCTCTGCTTGACCAGGAAGATCTGAACTATTTCATCCCTAATACGGCGATGGTGCGACCCCTGGGCTACCAGACGGGCTATAAGCCCGATGTGCTGATGGTGGACACGGCGGCCCTGGCCCAGGAACCCCTGTGGGAGCGGGAGTCGGTGATTACGTTGGGTAGTTCGGTGAAGCTGGTGGTGGAGGTGACTTCGACCAACTGGCCGGATGACTATGCCCGCAAGTTTGAGGATTATGAGGCGATGGGTGTCGCGGAGTATTGGATTGTGGACTACAGGGGGCTGGGCGGTCGCCGCTATATTGGCAGCCCGAAGCAGCCGACGATTACGGTGTGTCAGTTGGTAGAGGGGGTATATGAGACACAGCTCTTTCGACAGGGGGATGAGGTGGTTTCGCCAAGTTTTCCAACGTTGAGGCTAATGGCGGATCAGGTATTTTCAGCGGGGGCTTAAAGGCAGAATGAAAAATGAAGAGAATGAAGGAAAAACCATGAAGTACAAGGTTGTCTTGCAACAGTCAGAGGAAGGGATCAGTGTCCATTGTCCGGGATTGCCGGGGTGTTGGTCACAGGGAGAAACGGAGGAAGAGGCGATCGCCAATATTAAAGATGCGATTACTGAATATCTCGCTGTTGTTTCTGATTTGCTTACCGATAGTGATGTGCGCGAGGTTGAGGTTGCGGTCTAAATAGGATGCCTAAACTACCGGGAGTCAACCATCTTAAAGTCGTTAAAGCGCTGGAAAAAGCTGGATTTGAAGTGGCTCGTCAAGGTAAGCATATCGTGATGACGGATGGCACAAGGATTCTGACCATTCCTCGACATAATCCGGTCAATGCTATAACCATGGCGGGAATTGTCAAAGATGCTGGACTCACGATTGAGCAGTTTAAGAAGCTGTTGTAAACCAATTAAAATTTTGTAGCATGAGAGACTGTATGGCGGCAGTGAAGGTTGATCACGATAAGGTTAGGTAATACGATGAGTACCGCAGAAACGATTTATGAACTGGTAAAAACCTTGCCGGAAGGGCAGGCTGACTTGGTGCTGAAGTTCACGCAGTTTGTGAAGCAGCAGGGCGATGCAGATTTCCCACGACAGATTCCGCCAGGAACGCTCACGGGGTTGCGTGACATTGCTAAAATCTCGAAAACTAACTTGATTAACTCGACCGTTAGCGATGAACGTCAAGTAACCCATAAAGAGCGGCTAGCCCTTAGTCAAAATGCCAGGGGGCGGTTTGCCCATTTGCCCAATTCGAGTAAGTCCTTTGCTCAACGTAAGCAGGACGATATTGATTGGGAAGACCGGAATCATTGAGTAATTAAAATTGATCATGTTAGACAATACGGACTATCCAAGCAGTCTTCCTGAAACTTGGTCTCAGGTAAGGCATGAAGAAATTGCGTTTATAAATCCCAAACTAAATTCCGAAGAAATATCGGATGAATTAGAAGTATCCTTTCTTCCAATGGCAGCGATTGAAGAAAAGACAGGGCGTTTCAACCTATCTGATGTACGTCAATATGGAAAAGTAAAGAAAGGATATACACAATTTGCAAATGGAGACTTACTATTCGCGAAAATAACTCCATGTATGGAAAATGGTAAAGTTGTCGTAGTTGGGAACTTGGTCAACGGGATAGGGTGTGGATCGACAGAGTTTCATGTTTCAAGGCCGATCGACTTAGTTAACAGAAAATATTTATTCTTTTACTTCGTACAAGAAGCATTTAGGAGAGATGCTCAACGCAACATGACTGGAAGCGCCGGTCAACTGCGCGTTCCTAAGTCATTTTTTGCTGAAGCTCGAATACCTTTTCCTCCCCTTGCTGAGCAGCAGCGGATTGTAGACAAAATCGAGGAACTTTTCTCCGATCTCGATAGCGGTATCGACTCCCTTAAAACTGCACAACGGCAGCTTAAGGTCTATCGTCAAGCGGTGCTGAAGTGGGCGTTTGAAGGCAAGCTTACGGCCCAGTGGCGCGAGGAGCAGCAGCGGCAGGGCAAGCTAGAGTCTGCTGATACCCTGCTGGCCAAAATCAAAGCCGAGCGATCGCAGCGCTATCAAAAGGAACTAGAGGTCTGGCAGGCTGAGGTCGAAGAGTGGGAGATCAGCGGTAAAGACGGGAAGAAGCCAAGGAAGCCAAAGAAGCCAAAAGACTTAGACCCAATAAATTCTCAGGAATTAGCTGAACTCGTCAGTTTGCCACAAGGCTGGCAGTGGGAAAGGCTCGGAAATTTAGCCGATATCGTTGGAGGTGTGACGAAAGGGCGAAAGTTAGATGGTAAATTGACTATTTCGTTACCTTATTTAAGGGTTGCTAATGTTCAGGATGGATACCTTGACCTAGAACAAATTAAGTACATCGACGTACTTAGAGAAGATCTAGAAAAATATCGTCTGGAATATGGAGATATTCTTTATACAGAGGGTGGAGATCGAGACAAACTTGGAAGAGGAACAATCTGGAAAGATGAAATAGAAAATTGGGAGCACTCCACAAGGCGGGACGTTAAGGGGTTAATTGTCGTGTATCAATAGATACTTGTAAAGAAAAGCTCTGCGG
>NZ_SMDQ01000080.1 GCF_012911975.1 Nodosilinea sp. P-1105
CAACTCTATTTTCAGCGAGGTTTCTATGCTCTATCCCTGATGCAGCAAGCTCTCTAGGTACGTTGTCACCCGTTAAGGTAATTTCGAGTTTGAGGTTGGTCGGTGGTAAGCCGGTTTCGGTCAGAATGGTCTCGATTTTGCTGCCCAGATCGGGTTGTAAAAACTGGGTGGCCGATAGATTAACGGCGATCGTAGCCTCAGCCGCCAGCAGATTGCGACGACGCCAACGCTGCATTTGGCGACAGGCTTGCCGCAGGATCCAGTTTCCTAGGGGTACCATCAGCCCAGTGTCTTCAGCAATGGGGATAAAATCCCCCGGTAGCAATAGGCCTTGATCGGGGTGATACCAGCGCACTAGTACCTCACAGCCCTTGAGCTGATGGGTTGCTAACCAAACAATGGGCTGAAAGTGTAGATCAAACTCTTGTCGCTCTAGGGCCAGCCGCAGGGCCGTTTCCAGCTCTTGGGAGCGGCGCACTGTGACGTGCATGGTGGGTTCAAACAGGGCGTACCCCACCCCATTCACCTTCGCCTGGTACATGGCGGTATCAGCATCCCGCAGCATGTCGTCAGGCTGCTGGTAGCTAGAACTGTTGATCACAATGCCAACGCTGGTATTGGTAAATAGCTGATGCTGCTGAATCTGTAGGGGTTGGGAAAATTGCTGACGAATGCGTTGGGCCACGGCGATCGCATCACTGACCTGGTCCAGCGTAGGCAGCAGCACCGTAAACTCATCTCCCCCAAACCGGGCAATCAAATCTGTCGGGCGCACGCACTCTTGCAGGACGGCTGCCACTCGCTTTAGCAGTTCGTCGCCCACTGAATGGCCAAAGGAATCATTGACTAACTTGAAGCGATCGCAGTCTAAGAATAAAACCGCAAACAGCTCATTCCCAACTTGTGCTAGTTGGTGCTCCAACTGCATCAAAAACTGGCGTCGGTTAGGTAGCCCCGTCAGCGGATCGTGTAAGGCCTCATAAGCCAGCTGGGTTTGGGCCTGCTGCCGCTCGATAATTTGCTGCTGTAGCGACTGGTTTAGCTGTTCTAGCTGCCGGGTGCGTTCTTGCACCTGGGTTTCTAGGGTTTGATTCAGAATCCGCAATTCTGTCTCAATCTGCTTACGATAGGTCACCTCCTCCACCAGCAGTACGGCCCCCTGGGGCCAGACGACGGGAACGCTGTCGTCGCCGATCAAGGGCTCTAGCCACAGTTGATACCAGCGATCGCCCTGGTGGATCTCATAGGCCGGTACCGATCTGCCCTCAGCCACCACCTGCCATAGCTGGTCCCAGGTGGCGGCGGCCAACCAGTCAGGCACCAACCGGCGCTGCAGGTTATCTCCGGCAGTTAGCTGAAACCAGTCTGCTACCAGTGGATTGGCAAACCACACCGTACCCTGATTGTCGGTGGCCGCTAGTCCCATGGGCAAGCTGCGGGCAATGGCCGCTTGAATCGCCTCAGCCTGCCCTAACTGTTGGGCCAACCGCACCATCTGAGAGGCCCCCGAAGAAAGCCTACCATCCGCTGGTGGCATAGCATCCGCCTCTGCTAGGATAGGCCATCCTAAGGTTAGGGGATATTGGTTCTGCAAGCGACGGGCAGCCCGTTGTAGCCAACGGTTTTGCTGCGTTTGTTGCTTGGTTATGGTCAGGCCACCTACCCCTCCCAACAGAACCATAGGCCCCACCATCGGCAGCCATATATTTCCCCACAGTAGGCCATATCCCGCCCCCCACCATATGGTCAAAAGCCCCGCCAGCAGACCCACCTGCTGAGCGGCAGGTCGCCGTTTTAGTGCCATGGGCACCGCAAATCCTAAACCAATAGCTACCACCCAGCCCCAGGGGGCTGGGGCTAGCCAGCGACGGTGTAGCAGGTTGTCGATTAAGGCCGCATGGAGAGTGATGCCGCTGGCCGGAGGATCTGTATCAAAGGGGGTAACCCAGTCATCCAGCCCCAGGGCTGTTGCCCCAATCAGGACTACCTTGTCTTGAAAGGTTTCAACGGGTATCTCTCCCTCTAACACCTCCACGAACGAGTAGGTCGACAGCTGGGTTGTAGACCCTGGCCAATTGACCTTGAGGGGACGGTCTAACGGGGGCAGGACAACCGCCTGCTGTGTCAAGCTTAGGGCTTCAGCGGTGGCCACCGCCAGGGCAGGATAGCCCTGCATTACCGGTAACACACTATGCAGATAACCCCCCTGAAACTGCTGATGAATATGACCACTGGCCAAAGCTTTCTCCGCCAGTTGTGGCTGGGGCTGCAAGGGACGTCCCTGGCGATCCCAAGCGGTCGCTAGGATCACAGCCTGATGAGCCGCGATCGCGTCAGCCAGTACCCGATCGTCCTCGCTGGGGTCGCTCATTACCAGATTCAGCACAATCGCCTGGGGGGAAGCGTCCTCTAGCATTTGTAGCAGCCTGGCGTAGTACCGCCGGGGCCATGGAAAGGCTCCTAGATCGGCAAGGCTAGGGTCGTCAATGGCAATGACGACCACTGACTCAGCCCAAGGGCGCTGACCTCGCAGGCGAAATCGTAGACGATAGTCAGCCTGCACCAGGGGGGTTAACAGTCCAGTTGTGGCCAATGCCCACGTTACCAGGCCGGCCACTCCAACGGGCCACCAAGTCCTCAACCCAAACGAAGCCAGTCTAAAGGAGAATAATCTCATGGGTTTCTTGACGGCCAAGGGGAGTAATCACAACGACCTCGGCTCGCAAGCGGGCAGTGGCAATTCGAGTGACGCGAAACTGGCCCTGGCGATCGACCACCTGGGGTGCACCATCCACAAAGACCGTATTTACCGAATCCACTTGACCGATCAATGTCACCATGCGAGTGGCATTGTCAAAGAAAAATTCCCGCTGAAAGGTCAGGCCAGGGTCGTCCCGCAAAGGGACTGGCTCGGCTGGAGGTTCCCCCGGCAAAACAAAGGTCTGGAAACCCTCGGGTACAGCTACGGTTTCCCCCGCCCCGGTGGTCTCTATGGCACCGATTAGGGTAGCCAATCCCGTCTTACCATCCTCTTGCACAGTCAGGCCAAACTCTGTGCCTCGGACGCCGCTAATGCCGCTAGGGGTTTCAATTTCAAATTCAGAGCCTTCGTGGGTAAAACGGCGCAAGCGCAGACGCACTTGACCTCTAGGGACACTTAAATGGGTAATACGCCCCCCGTCTGCAGCTACTCTCAAGGCTCGAATTCGCAGCTCTGTCTGCTCAGAAACATCCATATAGCCAACGTCAGTGTCCACTTCTAACATGGCCGATGACCGCCCTCCCGTCCGCAATCCATCCCCCACCGCACTGAGTCGATCGTTCATCCGGGCGGCCCTGGCCTGGCTTCCTCTTAATACAGCCACATCTCCCTGTAGACGACGCACAGATAGGCCCCGCTCTACCCGCACTGTAACAGCCTGAGTGACAGATGATACCATCAAAGCCATCAAAGCACTGGTTAACCCTAGGGTTAGCCAGCGTCGTTTTGAATCCCCTGGTCTAAGGCGGCGAGTGGCTGCCCGGTTAAACCCCGTGAAAAAAACAAGGTGCTTGCAATACTGTGTCAATCCAGCCATGGCAGTTAAACCTTTAGAAATCGTTGGATGAAATAACCCCCAGCCTGTAGGTCTAGATAGTACAGATAGTAAACTCCCTTGGCTCCCTAGCTGAGAGCGGTTACGGCTTGTTAACTGGCATACATCAAAATCCCCCACTGACTAGAGCATCAGCAGGGGATAAACAACTCGGGAAAGCCGGTTTAGTCGAGATAGCCCATCAGCACAGAAGCAGGGGGATCAACCACATCATTGGGGGCAATGGGGCGATCGCCGGGAAGCACATGCAGATCAGCCACAGGTAAGTCGCTGACGGCAATGGGACGATGCCCAGGGAGCGTATCAGTGGTAGAAATTTGGAAGGTGTTTGCAGCAATAGGGCGACCCCCCACCCAGTCCACCACTTCAAAGTTGCTGAGGGCAATGGGGCGGTGATTTGGCAGACTATCAGTTTCCACTAAACGAGTATTGTCGCTCAGCACAATAATCGAACCATTATCAATCTCAGCTTTGACCAGCCCAGCCTCCTTGGGCTGGCGCTTAGCCCGACCACTAGAGCGGGATCCGCGACTGGAGGTGGTTGCTTCCTTTTCAGGGGTGTCTGCGTTACCGTTGCTCGAAGTGTTGCTCGTCGTCATAGGTCAATCCTTCTCATAGCAGCCAGTAGCCGCCTGGGCGACTACCTCAATATCAATGAAGATGAGTGGGGACTGGCCGAAGCCACATCCACGCGTCAAGAACTCGTCAAGAAAACAAGATATTTAAGTAATTATTATACTTTGGCGGCTGCACCATTGGGTTTATAAAACTTTATTACAGGTATAACTCTTCCCTACTAGCGGGTAAAGAGCTGATGATTGGGCGGTAAGCCGATCCCCATCCTTAGGGTGATGGTCTATAATAAGCACATAGAACAACTTAGGGGGCTGTAACGGTTTCGACGTTTTGACGAAAGTCACGCTGTGATACAGGCCGAGAGGGAGTCTACTCTCGTAAATCCAGGCTCAAACCAAACGTAACTGCGAACAACATCGTTCCTTTCGCTCGCAAAGCTGCACCTGTTGCTGCTTAAAAAACTCTTTTAGCGAGCGTTCATAGTTTGACTCCGTTAAGAGCTATGGACAAACCCCAACGGATGCGTTAGTGAATTTCCTCTGGTGGATCCACTAGCAAAGACTTAGCCAGAGCATCCCACCGTCCGGGATAAGTGGCGGTTCCTGCCCTGAGGATTAGATGGGCTAAGCCTGTGAATGAGTGGTGTGTTAATACTCAAAGCGGACACGGGTTCGACTCCCGTCAGCTCCATTTCTAAAATCGTGTGTTGGTTTATTAAATATTTTTCCATCTGAGAGGCCCTGTGTTGGGTCTCTTTTTTTATCTGCCTATACTGAAGATGTAGCCCCTAGGTTGCAAAATTAGCGCTTGCCAAGCGCATGTCAGCAGTTTTTGACAAACATTATTTAATCGCCTTTTGTTGTTTATTCCTTGCCATTTAGAACCATGCGTTTCCCTCTATGGTCTTATTTAAATCAGCCCGTGTTTAACAAACAGTGCAAGACTGTATACAACCCCTGGCGCTTCTGGTATACCTACCAAATTCGCTTCTTAGAACGCTGCTGGTTAAGGGAATATCGTCCCGAAGAGCACTACAAGCAGTAGTAGTCGATAAGATGATAGTTTGCTCTGTTTTGTTTGCGTAGTCGGCCGCTGTGCTGGTCGGTCAAAACAGTTGGGTACCTGTACTCTGAGGCATAAGTCGGCTCACCATTCCCGATAGCCGCCCCCTGGAACCTGACAGCCTCAGCAACGATGGGCATGGTTTTGCCAGGCAGTACTAGACTCGCAGTTTTTAGCAAGTGTACCCGCTGTTTTCCTTGTGTAAATCCCAGCCATTGATCACTATTCTTGCCACTAGTTATAAATAAATTTAGACAAGTTTACACCTTTAAACCAATAGCAAAGGGGGGAACTCATCGTCTGACATATTTTTAAACGTCTACCCCTAGAGGACTTCAGAATCGTGAGGCACTGATAGGCGGCTGGTGGTCGTCCGCCAATCTTGAATCAATGTCGGCGTCCATAGCCAGTGCACCGCCAATCGGTTAGGGTCTAAAAGGCTATGGTCAATGTCGATGGCCTGAGCAAAAAAGGCTTGACCCTGCCGAAGATGCTGGGCTTTTAAATCAGCGTCGGCGGTGATCTGCCGTTGTTTTTGGTGGACCATGGCTAACCCGGCATAAGCGTAGACGGTTAAGGGGGAGGAAACCTGCTGTCGCCCTTGGGGATCGATATCCCGCAGATGACTACGGTCAATATCAACCGCTTGCTGCCAGGCTTGGGCCGCTAACTCGTAGTCCCCTAGCGCATAGTGGGCAAACCCTAGCCCCACCTGGGCCTCCAAGGCATTGGCTTGGGTCTCTACAGCTTGTTCCCAGGCTCGCTGGGCATCATTCAGGCTATAGTCAGGGCTTCCCACAGCGGCATGTTGCCAGGCCACTCGCCCTCTAATGTAAGCAATGTCAGGATCCATTAACTGATCGGGTTCAGCGGCCGCTAATACTGAATCGGCGGTAGCTAATTCCTGTTGGTCTAGCAGCTGTTCCATCAGTCGCCTGGCGGCGGCCAGATTGCCTGTGGTAAATGCATTCAGGGCACTGGTCATGACCGCCGTGTTTTGGCCGGGCACGGGGGGGGCAGGGCGATCGCGATCGATAGAGTCCCGGTTAATAGAGTCCCGGTTAATAGAGTCCCGGTCAATCCCGGATGGGGCCGGATCGGTGACTAAGGTCGGGGGCTGGGCCCACCGCGAGAATAGCGCTAGGGATACCCCCAAAACAGCGACCAATCCAGCTAGCCCTACCCCCCCCCACAGCCACCCTGGGGGTAATCCTTGGGTCAGGGATGCCCAGAAACGAGGGGGCGCTGGTTTGACGGTGGTTGGTTCAGAGGGCTGCGCCGTTGCGGGGGAATCGGCGGTCGGGGGAGGGGGCAGGCGATCGGTCAAAATGGGACTAGCGCTATCCCACTGGGGCAGCAGATTTTCGCCAGGGTCGGCGGTTTGGCTGGTGGGGGCAGACGGTTGTGGATCAGGGGGTTGGGATAGCCGCTGCACCAAATCGGTCACAGCTGTGGCGTCAGCCGCCGCTGGTAAGTTCGCTGGGTCTAGGTCCACCAGCCAATCGCCCGTAGCCCCAGAGGAACCCTCAGAAGGTTGCTCGGCGGGGGCATCGTGGCGGGCAAAGACTTCTCTGGCCAGGGTCGAAATATCGGGGTCACTACTGTAGTCAGGGGCGATCAGCAGGCCATCACGGTCTAGGTCTAGGGGATCGGCATCGGTATCGCCAAGGGCATAGAGATAACCGTTGAAGTCAGGCCGCAGATAGAGAATCGGCAGCATCCAAAAGGACTGGTCAGACCGGTAGGCGGAAATCAATCCCTGACGCACCCGGCTTAGGCACAGATCGATGGGATAGCCCTGGCGCAGGTTGCGATAGAGCAATTGGGTAAACGTGATCGCCACGTCATCAGGAATGCGCTCGGCCATGGCAATCACCCCAGACACCCCCCGATTCACCAGGGCCTGGACCAGGTTTTGCTCACGCCACCCAGACTGGGCATCATCTTCGGGGGTATAGGCCCCCCGGCAAGAGTTAAACACCGCCAGTTGGATGCCGTTATT
The DNA here is from genome assembly GCF_012911975.1 of Nodosilinea sp. P-1105. Lineage (GTDB taxonomy): Bacteria > Cyanobacteriota > Cyanobacteriia > Phormidesmidales > Phormidesmidaceae > Nodosilinea. The sequence continues at coordinate 7,237 of NZ_SMDQ01000080.1, forward strand.
CACCAGTAGCCCAGCCAGATCTTCGCCGCTGAGCCAATCGGTGAGACCGGTTTGACGATTCACCAAAAACAGATCGCCGCCCCCAGCGCTAACATCGCTGTGGCCAGCGTAGTGCAGTACTTGAAAGTTTCCCTGCTCTAAGGCTTCCACCAGTTCAGGGCGGCTAGGTTGTTCGAGGACCGTGAGCTCGATGGATAGGGGAGCATGGCCATGACCGTTGGACTGGGGCGATCGCTGTAGGCCAGCGATTAAGTCGCGCACCTCTTTCCCCAGGGCCAGGCGCTCTTGGTCGTCGGGGGCCGACACCACTACCAACACCTGAATCGGGGTGGTGCTGGGGCTGAGGTTTGTAACAGGAGGAATATCAGCGGCCCCCTGGGGCTGGTAGTAACGGCATAGGGTGATATCGACCCCAGTTGCTAGGGGGCGATCGTCACCGTATAGCAGTTCCCAGGGCAAGCGCTGCAACCGACTGTCCTTAAAGCCTAGGCGCAGGCGTAGGGGTTGACGCCGATGTTGAGCCACTCCCAGGGCTGCCAGCCAACTGTCCCGCATCCGCCCTTGAAAAATACCGTTGTAAAGCGCCTGACCCAGTTGAATCCAGGGAGCACTCGCCCCAGCATCACTGGCATCATCTGTTGCCATCAACAGCGCTTGCAGCGGATCTTGAAAGACCACCGTCGCCTGCTGCAACCAGTCCTCCACGGGCCAAGTTACCTGGGTTTCGGCCAGGGGCACCCCAGGGGCAACAGCCTCGGTGCGCAGCAGGTAGGCATCTTGCCCTACCCCGCTGAGCGCTGTGATGGATACGTGAAATTCCTGAATCACCGGCAATGACTTACCTCATAGCACTATCCAGAACTTAGGCCGATGGCGGTTCGTTACGGATCGTTCCATTTACCAAAATAGCCTCTGGATCACGGCTTAGGCCAAGGGGGTGTGCCGGTCTACCTGACAGGCTGGATGGGGTATGAGGGCTTGGGCGATCGCACCCCCCAAGCCCTGACTACCGTCAACGCTGCCGTGGCTGACCTGAATCGGGGGCGATTAGATTCGGTTAGCTTTACTACCCACCATGGGGAACGCCAGGGTCTGTTGATTTAGCCAGCGGGCCATAGTTTTCCGCCCTAAAATAGCCCAGAGGATTTCTTGCAGATTGACGTTGCTCGCAACTTCCATGATGTGATTGCAGCCGCCGGGGTACCCGTGCCCCTCTATGAATTTGCAGCCACGAATTTGCAGCCACGGGGCACAGCTTGCAAGACCCCGCCTACCAACGCATCGCGGCCCCATCGCAGATCGATTTCTTTCGACGCTACTTGGATTAAGGACATTTTCAGGAAAGACTTGCCCTCTGCGTAGGATTGGCAAAGGGCCGTGCCCGTTCCCATCAGCAGCTTTCGTAGGGTGGGCTGTGCCCACCACTCGGTAAAAAGCTTTCCAGACGTCACCTAAACTAACTTTAAGTTCAGACCTGGCGTTCTGCCTGTGGGAAAACTCCAAATCCCGATCTGGACATTGCCTAAATAACCTCTAACTCACTGGATTTTAGATGTGCCTTGAGCGGACGCTTAGCCCCTTCCACTGGAAACTCAACCACAATCGGGAAATTTGGACTAATGGGGCGTCCTTTATAGTCTGTTAAAACCTTCACAATTACCCCTTCTAACCCTTTGGCATCGAAGGCGTCGTTACGGTGCAGCGGGTGGTGGTAAAACACAACTGATTCTTTAATGCGGACCCGATCACCTACGTTCATAGCACACACTCGCTCTTCCTTAATCCTCCCTAAGCCTGGCATTCAGGGGGGTAACCAGTACACAACCCTACCATCTTTACACAGGATGGTCCCCCATCCTATCGGGCGCGACATTTTTCTGAGAACCCTGTTACAAGATATAACGCTGTGATGACCACGAGCACGACCCAATTGCCCTAGCTTAAGGCTCGGATGACAACAGTTCAGCCATCCGCAGCGCCAGGGCCGCCATTTCTGGGTTGGTGCTCGCTACAGCGGCTACCTGTTGTTGAAAAGCCTGACCAATTTCGGTTTCCTGTAGCAAATGCCGTGCCTGATCATGCAGCTCTACCGCCTTTTCGGCGGGCTGGGGCTGTTTTGCCATCAGTACTTCATCCATCTGCACAATGAACTGAGAAATGGGCCGCAACCAGCTAAACTGCTCATGGTTGAGCACCAAACGCAAATACTCGCCTTTGTGGGCAATTGGCCCATAGGTGGCCTCATAGGCCTCCTTTTCGGCCTCCATCAAAATTTTGTGGGCCTTGAGTAGCAAGGGGCGAAACTCTCTGAGGGTGGCAAAGGTGGGGTCAGTGGCGGGCAAACCAGCAGTCATGGGAATCAGGGATTTAGCACAATATACCCCTCACCATTCCACGAATATGGGGTAATTTCAAGCGAGTTTGCCGATCCTCCGGTGGCTGAGACAGGAGCAGTAAGTGGTCTGACTCCCCTCAGGGGACGCAGGGTTTAATGTCACAATCAAGTTGAGAGGTTGTTTGAAAAGCTAAAGAGCGTCTCAGGTCATACCGATGAAACCATGAGTTTTACCACTGTTCGTTCCAGTCAGCTTTCGATTATTGCCAGCGCCATGGATGCACGGCCTATGAGCTTTATCCAGGATGGCGATCGCCTGGGGTATGAGCCTGCCGTCGCCCGAGCAGTCTGCGACCTGCTCTCCTTGGAGCCAATGTGGTTTGACTACTCCCTGGACCAGTTTTACCCGGCCTTGAGCACGGGGGACTACGATGTGGTTTGGTTTAGCCAAGCCATCACCCAAGAGCGTCGGGCTTGGGCCGATTTCACCCGCCCCTACGGTCGGTTTGACGAGGCGGTGCTGGTGCGCGATGACAGTGCCATTTATGGCGCTCACGACCTGGCCGGGAAACGCCTAGGCAGCCTGGAGGAAGGGACTCGTCTAGGCTTAACGGAGCAATTTCCAGACCTAGACTGGGTGATCTTTTCCGGTAATGCCCAGGCCCTACCGGACATGCTAGCCGCCCTCCACCAGGGGCATATCGATGCTCTGGTCAACGATGCCTTTTTGCTGCTGGCGGCAGAGGCCAATGACCCCAGCCTGCGGGTGGCGTTTCAACTACCCACTCAGCATCCCTTTGGGGTGGGGGTGCTGCCGGGCAACCGCGAACTGGTAGACGCCCTAAATCAAGCCCTCAACCAGTTGATAATTGACGGTACTCTCGCTAAATTATGGGCTCAATGGATTCCCTATAAGCCCTTTCCTTTTTAGCTATGTCCCCATCAACGTGTATCTACCCGGTGACCCTGCGGCCCACCCAAATCGCTGATCTGCCCTTTGTGATTGCGGCCGAACGCCACGCCAACAATCTAGCCTACGTAGGACAGTGGAGCTACGATCGCCACTGTGCCGCGATCGCATCAGCCGATGAAGCCCACTGGATCATTGAACATACCGACAAGCCCGTCGGTTATGCCATCCTGCTAGGCCTGATTAACGATAGCCACAATCTACATCTCAAACGAATTGTGGTGGCTGAAAAGGGCAAAGGCTACGGCCGTGCCGCCCTCCGCCAGCTCAAGGATCTGGCCTTTGAAACCTATCAAGCCCATCGCTTCTGGCTCGATGTCAAAGCCTACAACCCCAGAGCCCGACACCTCTATGAGAGTGAAGGATTTATTTTAGAAGGCTGCCTGCGGGAAGCCATTAAAACCGAAGACGGCTACCATTCCCTATATCTGATGGCGATGCTGCGGTCTGAGTACGACACCTTTCGCCTAGCCGCTAAACCGGTTGAAGCGCTGGCGGGCTCTGCTGAGTAATAAACGCCGTAGCCCTCTCTATGGTTAAGGGCTTGGAGAAATAGTAGCCTTGCCCCCCCCGGCACTGGTGCTCTTTCAGATAAGCCACTTGCTCAGCAGTTTCAATTCCTTCGGCGACCACTGTCAGGTTAAGGCTGTTGGCCAGGCTGATGATTGCTTTGACAATCTCATAGTCCCCCTGGTTCTGGTCAGGACAATGCAGGTTCGATACAAACGACTTGTCAATTTTCAACACATCAATGGGGAACCGGTGTAAGTAACTAAGGGAGGAGTAGCCGGTGCCAAAATCATCCATACATACCTGAATCTGTCGCCGCCGCAGTTGAGTGAGTAGATCAATCGCCACTTGGGCGTTGTGGATCAGCACACTTTCAGTAATTTCCACCTTCAGGCTGTGGCCCCTAAGCTGGCTAGTCTTTAGGGCGTGATCAATCTGCTGAATCAGATCGGGTCGCACAAACTGCCGCCCTGACAGGTTGACATTCACGGTTAAGAACTGCATTGACGGAAACTGCAAATGCCACTGCCGCAGCTGGTGGCAGGCTTGGTTTAGGGTCCAAAGGTCAATGCTGGTAATCACTCCTGTGTTCTCAGCAACTGGAATAAAGTCCATGGGTGAAACCAACCCCCGCTCTGGGTGCCGCCATCGCACCAGCGCTTCAAACCCCTGCAATTGTTCTGTGGCCAAATCTACAATTGGCTGGTAATGCAGCTCAAACTCCTGCCGTTCGATCGCTCGCCTCAGATCATTTTCGAGTTGCATTTGGCGCACCGCCAGGGCGTGCATCGGGGCGTCAAAAATGGCATATTCCCGACGGCTGGCCTTAGCTTGGTACATGGCGATGTCAGCATCCCGCAAGACCTGGTTAGGGTCGGTGTAGGCGGCCGAGCTAAAGGCAATACCAACGCTAGATCGCACGAAAATCTCGTAATTATCCAGTAAAATTGGCACATCCAAGGCGCGATGAATGCGGCGCACCAGTTGCATTACCACAGGCATACTGGCGGCTTGCCCCATCAGCAAGATGACAAACTCATCCCCCCCTAGCCGGGCTGCTGTGTCAGTGGCGCGCAAACAGCCTAGAATCCGCTGGGCAACGACCCGCAGCAGGCGATCGCCGATGGCATGGCCCAAACTATCGTTAATCACCTTGAAGCGGTCGAGGTCTAAAAATAGGACCGCAAACTGGTGGGGATTGTCTTGGGGGTTCTCAAGCGTCAGAATGTGGGGACTATGCTGGTGGTATTGATGCAGTGCTTGGGACAGGCGTTCTAAAAGGAAGGTGCGGTTAGGCAAGTCTGTAAGCTTATCGTGGCTGGCCTCATGGCGCAGTTGGGCCTCCAGTCGCTTGCGTTGGTGGAGTTCTGCCTGGGCCTGCTGGTATAGCTCGGCCTGATGAATGGCAATGGCCAGGTGGTCGGCCACCCGCTTAATCAGCCGAATTTCCTCTAGGGTCCACTGGCGTGGGGCATGGCATTGATGGAGGCAGAGCATGCCCTTGACCACGGTTTTATAGCGAATGGCCACATCTAACATCGCCCCAATCTGTAGTGTTTGCACCTGTGGCCGCAGCTGGGCCAGGGTTGGCTCGGTGGAAACGTCGTCTACGGCTACGGGGTCTGCTTGAGACAGCACCCACTGCACATGGGGGTTGTCCCGGATCGGAATAGCTTGCCCCTGGAGATCTGTGCTGGTGGCGTCCAGGGTAAAAGCGGTGTACTCTGCCATTTCGTCTTGGGCTTGGCAAAGGACAATGATGCAGCGGCTGACCTGTAAGGTATCCAGAATCTGTTTGGCGGCCCGGTCCATCACCTCGTTCAGATCAAGACTGTCGCTAATGGCACTGACCAAGTGGTTCAGTAGCTTTTCTTGTTGGGCCATGAGGCTGGTTTGGCTCAGTAATTGCCCCTGGTAGAGGGCGATCGCCACCTGATCGGCCAATTGTTTGACTAGGGCAATTTCTCTGGGGTACCACGACCGGGGGGCACGGCAGTGATGAATACACAGCAGACCCCACAGGTTGCCCCCACAGCAAATGGGTACCACTAGATTAGCCTGCACCTGGAACTGGGCTAGCAGGGCTTGATGGCAGGGGCTGAGCTCACTGTTGGAAAGGTTGTCACAATAGCTGGTGTGTCCCTGGCGATAGCCTTCTAGCAGGGCCGCGTTAGTCGTAAAGCAGGTGTCGCTGATGGTCATCCCCAGGGTGGTCATCCAGGGTGGGATCACAGACTCGACCACCATGGTGCCGCTCCAGTCGGGGTTAAATCGGTAGATCAACACCCGGTCGGTCTGCAGAAACTGTCTCACTTCGGTGACGGTGGTCTGCAAAATCGTATCCACATCCAGGGATTGGTGAATGTGTTGGGTAATGGTGCGAATTAGGCGCTCTTCGTCCGCCTGGCAGCGACTGGCAATTTGGGCTTTGACCAGGGGGGTAATATCTGTGGCAATGGCACCAATGGCCTGGCTGTGACCGTGCTCATCCAAAATGGGAAAGAGTACGGAACTGAACACCTTATGGCCGCTGGCCAAGGTCAACCGATCTTCCACGGTGATTGGGGTTTGGGTTTTGATCACCTGTTGAATCCGGGCCATGAAGGTTTTCACGACTGGGGCGGGCAGAAACTCCTTAAGGGCTCGCCCGGTAAGCTCTTCGGCCTTTAGACCCAATTGATTGGCTAGGGCCTGGTTGACCTTGATATAACGCCCGTCACGGTCAATCAGAGACACTATTGCAGGGGTGTTGTCCATAAACGACTGCAATTGGCGATTGGTTTGGGCCAAGGCCTGTTCAGCTCGCTTGCGATCGCTAATGTCGACGATCACGGTTTCCCAGGCGGTATCGCCATTGGCCAAGCGCTCGGGGCGTGCCATCCCCTGGAGCCACTTTTGCTGGCCTGAAGGGGTGAGAATGCGCCAGTCGGCGTACCAGGGATGCAGGGTTTTGGCGGAGTCGGCCATGGCGTTTTCCAACCTAGGCCGATCCTCAGGGTGCATCATTTGCCACAGCCGGTTGGCATCCTGCAAAATTTGCTCGGGCTCAAGTTCCCAAATGTCGATGCACTTGGGGGTGACGTAGGTGACCTGGTCTTGGCCCTGGCGATCGCGCACACTGTGAAAAATCGCCACTGACACATTAGCGGTGACGGTTTGCAATCGGGCCTTCGTGGTCTGCAAGTCGACCTCGGCTTGCTTGCGGGCGGTAATGTCCACATCTACCCCGCTCATACGCAGGGGGTGCCCCGCCGCGTCGCGAAACACATCCCCTTTGCTGTAGGCCCAACGGATTGAGCCATCGGGGCGCACAAAGCGAAATTCAATGGCGTAGTCGGCGTCATGCTCTAGGGCTTGGGCAATGGCGGTGGCGACGCGATCGCGATCCGCTGGGTGAACCAGCTGCTGCACCGTCTCCAACCGGCCATCAAACCGACCTGGCTCTAGGCCCATGAGTTTTTCCAGACTGGTAGACCAAACGATGGTGCCATTGTCTAAATCCCAGTCCCAGGTGCCCATTTGGGCTGCTTCCAGGGCGGTTAAAAAGCGTTCTTCGTTGATTTGCAATTGCTGTATAGCCCGCCGCTGGTCGGTAATGTCCTGGCCAATGCTGGTAATGGTTTCGACAGTCCCATCCGGCTTTTTCAGCAGGGTGTTGTTCCAGGCAATCAAACGCCGCTCGCCACTGCGGGTAATAATCTCGTTCTCGTAGTGAACTGGAATCGTTCCCTGGGCTAGCCCCTGCTGAAACACCTGCAACAGAGAATCCCGCTCATCCTCAGGGATAAACACCTCCAACCAGCGCTTACCCAGCACCTCCTGCCGCTCCCAGCCGGTCAGCTCTAGCAAAAAATCATTACACAGTAAGATTGTCCCCTGACCATCCAGTACCAGGCCAATCAGGGCCATGGTTTCAAGTACATGGTGAAACCGCTGGCGATCGCGCCCATGACTACAGTCGTCAGTAGCTATGAACTGAGGCTGGAATGGGATTTCAGGTTGCCGTACATCGGCCATATCAGTTGCCAAGTTTTGAATGCCACGGTTACAGCATTGGCCGTAAAACCAGTATTCCCAGCTTAGGTGATGAACTGATGACGATAGTTTACAGCTCTTTAAAGTTGCCAACCTGTGGCTCACTCATCGGACGCCGAGATGCATGAATGCAGCAAGCCGCAATGCCTTGAGGCGACCTCGACCTGACCCAGGCCCTCAATGTCTATTGGGCATTATCTTGCTTCTTGGATCCTCTACTGCCGCCTGCGTTGGCAAACGGGGGCCCATGACTACATAAATCGTTGGTAATCTTGACTCAGGTAGAGGGCACGCTCTGCCTTGCGGCGACGCTGCAAGCCAGGCATGACATTGCCCCCAGCATAGACCCAACGCAAAAATTCATTGGCTGCCCCGGCAAAGTCGCCAGCGTTATGTTTCTTGAGCAACGTCGAATCGCGAAAGGCGCTGGGGCCAACGTTAAAGGTAAAGGACACCATGGCCGAGAACTGATCACTGGTGGCCGGGCGAGTCACCGCAGCGGTCACGGCCTGCTCATACTTATTCAAATCCCGCTGCAAGATTTCTTCTGCCTGGGCTTTGGTAATCTTCAGGCCTGGATAAACCTCCGGTGGACCAGCGGCAGCGGTATGGCCATAGCCAATTGTCCAGGGTTCCCCCCCAGTGCCTGGATCGGGGTAGGCGGTTGTGCGTAACCCTTCAAAGCTTTTGACGATGTCGAGCCCCGCTGGATTAATTTTGCCCCCATGGGCTGCGGTCGCAGGAGCCGCCGCAGTGGCGGTGGCAGCGGCAGGCATGGGCTTAGGTTCAGGGGCACTAGTGCCGATGGAAACCGTCATGGCGCGGGGATAGTCATCCCGTAAGAACCAATTGCGCATACTACCGATGTTAACCACCTGTTCTTTGGGGTTAGTTTGGGATGGGTACTTGGTAATTCGCGAAATCCAGTGGCCACCCTGCATTAAGTAAATCGCGATATCGGTTTCTTTAATCCAGGTTGCCATGGGTACCTCCCCGGAACAGAGCATATACTAAGTCCAGCCCGAAACGTGGAGTTTCCCCGCAGGCAAAACGCCAAGTCTGGACTTGAATTTGATTTATACCCGAAATTTACACTACTTTTAGGATGATGGCCCATAGATTTGCTGGAATTCTAGCGAATAGACCAAATTCTTGACAAAGTTTTGCGATCGCAGCATTAACCCATCACCATTCCCCCACCAGGGCGGACACATCGGTCTGCCCCTACGCCACCTGATCATCCATTGCCTGACAAAAAGCGGTGCATTGCGGCCCCAGGTTGACTACCAAGGCCCAGTCCCCGACTGCTAATGCACCCTACGAATCTACGGCTTCAATCCAAAATCCAAAATCCAAAATCCAAAATTTCCCTTCCTTCCCCATTCCCCCGCCAGGGCGGACACACAGGTCCGCCCCTACGCCAACCCCACCTCCCCACCTCCCCACCTCCCCATCACCCCATCACCCCACCTCCCCACTCCATCTCCAATCCATAACCCCAGAATCCGCCAGAATCGGAGACAAATCGTTACTATAGTTGAGGTAGCTCGTTTACGTCCCGACATCAATTTATTGGCTTGTTTATGGCTTTGCGCTCAGCGACCGTTGACCCCCCTTCTTTTCTGGTTTCGCCCACCATTCGCCGACTGGCCAACGGGCTGACAATTATTGCCGAGCAAATGCCTTTAGATGTGGTTAATCTCAGCCTTTGGCTACGGGTAGGGTCAGCGGTGGAAAGTGATGCCATTAACGGCATTGCCCATTTCTTAGAGCACATGATCTTCAAGGGCACCCACGAGTTACCCTGTGGGGAGTTTGAGCGCCGGATCGAAGAGCGAGGGGCCAGAACCAACGCGGCCACTAGCCAGGACTACACCAAGTACTACATCACCGCTGCCCCCCAAGACTTTGCGGCCCTGGCCCCCCTGCAAATTCAGATGGTGATGAACCCCCGTATTAGCGATGAGGACTTCGCGCGGGAACGTTCGGTCATTTTGGAAGAAATTCGACGGGCGGAAGACAATCCCCAGCGGCGCACCTATGCTCGCTCCATGGAGATGGTGTTTGACCGCCTGCCTTACCGGCGACCCGTGCTGGGGCCAGCGGCGGTGGTTGAGGGGTTAACCCCAGACCAAATGCGGGACTTTCATCGCACCTGGTATCAGCCCCAGAATATGACCGCAGTCGCCGTAGGTAACTTGCCGGTCGACACTCTGGTGGCTACCGTGGCTGATGGGTTCGAGCAGGCCATGGCCCAGCGAATGGTGGGGCAAGCAGGCTCGACTAAAACCTCTATAGGGCCGTTTCAGTCTTATCCAGCCTGTGACCTAGAGCCTCCATTTACGGCGGTCCAGCGGGCTACACACCCGGATCCATCCCTAACTCAGGCCCGGTTAATTATGACCTGGCGGGTACCGGGAATGGCCGACCTAGAGGAAACCTATGCCCTGGATGTGCTGGCGTCGATTTTGGGCCGGGGGCGCACCTCACGGCTGGTTCGGGATCTGCGGGAAGACCGTAATCTGGTATCGAGCATTAGCTGTAGCAACATGACCTTGGCCCACCAGGGGGTGTTTATGGTGTCAGCTAAGGTGGCCCCTGAGCATTTGCCAGTGGTGGAAACGGCGATCGCTGACCACATCCGCACCTTAGCTGAAGCGCCAGTGACGCCAGAAGAACTGCGTCGGGTGAAGACCCAGGTGGCTAACCGGTTTATTTTTGCTAACGAAACCCCCAGCGAACGGGCTGGACTCTATGGCTTTTACCACACCCTGACCGGCGACATTGCCGATGGCATTCACTATCCCACTCATATTCAGCGGTTAGACCTGTCTGACTTGCTGACCTCGGCCCAGCACTACCTATCCTCTGAGGCCTATGGGCTGGTGACCCTTTGCCCTGAAGATTAAATCCCCACCTCCCGGGGTGGCAGTCGGCAGTGGCCGCTGACATCAGATTATCCTGGGAGAAGACCCCGATTCGAGATGGCCCTGATTTGAGATGGCTGAGAGCATGTGGACCGCGATCGCCCAACACATTAGCGCTAAAACTGGCACGGCATTTGCCATTCAAGACCGGCGATCGGTGGGGGGCGGCTGTATTAACCAGGCCTACCAGATTACCGATGGCGATCGCCGCTTCTTTTTAAAGCTGAACCAGGCTTCCCAGGTGGCCATGTTTGAGGCGGAAGCCCTGGGCTTGCAAGACATGTACGATAGCCAGACGATTCGGGTACCCAAACCGATCTGCTGGGGGACGGCTGATGGATCGGCCTACATTGTGATGGAGTGGCTGGACTTGAGCCGTGGCGGCAGTGGGGCCTGGGACCGCATGGGCACAGCCCTGGCGGCCATGCACCAGGTCACCAGTGAGCAAGGATTTGGTTGGCGGCAAAACAACACCATTGGCGACACCCCCCAACCCAACCCCTGGACCGACAGCTGGCTCGACTTTTACCGGGAGCACCGACTGCGCCACCAGTTTCGCCTGGCGGGTCGTCGGGGTGGTCACTTTCCTCGCCAGCACGAATTACTTATGGCTTTGCCTGATTTGCTGGCGGGGCACGACCCGGCTCCGGCCCTAGTCCATGGGGATTTGTGGTCTGGCAATGCCGCCGTTACCCAAGACGGAGAGCCGGTGATTTTGGACCCAGCCACTTACTTCGGCGATCGCGAAGTAGACCTGGCCATGACCGAGTTGTTTGGTCGCTTCCCATCTGACTTTTACCAGGCTTACAACGCCGCCTATCCCCTAGATTCAGGCTACGCCACCCGCAAAACCCTCTACAACCTGTATCACATCATCAACCACTTCAATTTGTTTGGCGGTAGCTATGAGTCCCAGGCGAACCGCATGATTGATCAGCTGCTGCGGTAGCCGCTGCTAGCGCTGCAGGTGGGGCTCATAGCCGGGCAAAGCAGGGGTGGCTAACCCAGGCTAACCTAGATAATCTAGACCAATGGGGTGTGTCAAATTTAACAAAAGAGTACTATCAGGTTATCCCCTTACCAGGGATTATTATCCCTGGGCGAGTCCGGCGGCAACCACCACCGGGCCGGGCAGATAACAACGAATCAAGGAGCATGCGACCATGGTTTCTGGCATTGGCATAGATGCGGTGTCCCAGGATGCGGGGGCCAGTCTATCCAGAACGGCCACCCTTGACAGCATTAGTCAGTTGGTCCCCTTAGATCCCCTTTATGCAGGCGGCCTGTCCACCCTCTCCAGCCATGGGCTCAGTACCGGGATGGACTTAGCCGGGAGCGATGCCTGGTTCGAGGCGTTCCTGCCAGCGCCCCCTGCGGCCAATGGCCCAGGCATGATCACCATAGGGGATTGGTTGACCCAGTTGGGATTGTCGGCCTCTGACCTGGCGACTCGGTTGGATGCCCCGTCGGATGCCCCGTTAGACAGGGATAGCTTGACTGGGTTGAGCACCACCGCCAAAATCCTCGGCAGCCAATTGGGAGTAGACTTCAGAGATCTGGGCACCCTTTTGGGGCCCCGGTCCTATGCAGGGGACGGGGATCTGCCCCTGCCCCTCCAGGCTTATCGGTTTTCGGTCAATAGCTCCAGCAGTCTTGACCTCAGCTTTCAAGGGTTAGTCGAAGATAGCCAGCTGTGGTTGTTTGAAGGCCTTGCCCGTGACAATCCCCCCGATACGCTGGCCCAGGTGTTAGAGCAGTCTATCTGGTTTGCCGATACCCCCAGTGGTCTTAGCCTCGACAGCCTTGCAGCTGGGGATTATTACGCCCTGGTGGCTACCCCGCCAGTGGACCATACCCTCAGTATTGAGGTCAGCCCCCTGGGGGGCATTGACCATATTAAAGGTTCTCTCAGGGCTGATCAGTTTGAGTTTGCCCCCACTTCGGCCTACACCGTGTTCTCCGGTAAAGGCAATGTGGACTTTGGCCAGGGCGCTTTTGACCTGATTGACCTCTCCCAGTTCTCTATCGATGATGTTAGCCATTGGAACCTGGCCACGGCCAGCGGTGGCGGCATGCTGTACGATCCTGGCAATGGGCTACGCTTATTTGACGCCATTAGCCTGAATGATGGCAGCCATATTCTGTTTGAAGGCATCGATCGCCTCACCTTTGCCGATAGTCAGGTGGATCTGGCGATTGTCCCCGACGACTCCCTGTTTCTAGACCAGTGGAATTTGCATATGTTGGGGGTTCACAACGCCTGGCGATTTACCCAGGGCTCCTCAGATGTGTTGATTGGCATTCAAGATACAGGTTTGGCGGTTGATGCCGATGGCAATTTCCACCCCGACTTGCGGCCCACCTTAACGATTCCCAACAATATTGACGATACCTTTGTGGACCCCAGAAACGATGTCGCCAGCTTCCATGGCACCAGCGTCCAGGGGATTATTGCCGCTAATAGCGATCGCGGCCTGACCGCCTCTGCCCCTGCCATGGCCCCACCGATCAGCATGAGCGGCATTGACTGGCAGTCCGACGTTATGCACATCAATACCTTTGGTGACGATGGCATTACCCTGGCGGAGGCCGCCGAGATCCTGGTCGCCCAAGCCGAAAACACTGGACGCCCTGTGATTATCAATATGAGCCTAGAGGTGCCAGGGGCAGAGCTGGGGGCCATCCCTGAACTGGAAGCGCTCATGGCCCAAACCCAAGATAGCGCCCTATTTGTGATAGCTACGGGCAATGACGGGGTGGATAGCCTCAGCTACCCGGCCAGCCTAGCCACCCTCTATGACAATGTGATCGCTGGAGGGGCCGTGTGGGGCCTGAGGGATGTCTTTGGTAACCCCACCGAACCGGGTACCCGTATTGCCTATGACAATTTCTATGGATCAAACTTTGGCGAAGGTCTCACCCTGATGGCCCCATCAGAGGTGATTACCACCCAGGCGATCGCGAATTCAGCCGGGCAGATTATCTTTGACTACAATCCAACCTTTTTAGGCACCTCTGCGGCAGTGCCCCACATCACTGGCGTTGCCTCCCTGGTGTGGAGCATTGACCCCAGCCTGGGGGCTACCCAAGTGAGGCAGATAATGACCAGCACCGCCTACGATCTGGGGGATGCCTTTGAGTATGGCAGCGGCCTGGTTAATGCCGATGCGGCGGTGCGGCGCGCCCTGGCCCTGGCTAACCCGGTCAGCCACTGGAGCCCCCTGCCGGGGAATGCTACTTCAACCATGAAGCAACCCTGACTGGGTCAGCTGGTGGTGAGGGGTTGGGCCACTGCCCGCTGGCGGGCCTGGACCTCCAGGTACACCAGGAGGGCATTCACATCAGCGGGGTTAACGCCACCAATGCGGGAGGCTTGGCCGATAGTGAGGGGCTTGATCTGGTTGAGTTTTTCTCGGGCCTCCTTGGACAAAGTATCGATCGCCATGTAGTCCAGAGAGTCTGGCAACTTGCGGTTGGCATTTTTGGCCAGTTGGTCAATCTGGTTTTGCTGCCGCTGAATGTAGCCAGCATATTTGATGTCAATTTCAGCCCCTTCGGTTTCTTCCCGCAAGAGATCGGGATTGCCTAGGCCATAGCGGGTCAGATCCGCGTAGTGAAAGCCAGGACGCCGCAGCAGGTCCGCCAGGGTAATGGAGCCTTTGATCCGCTGATCGGTGTCGGCGGCAATCTGTTGTCCTATGGGGTCATTTTCTTTGATGCGGGTACTGTGCAACCGTTCTTTTTCGGCGGTAATGTTGGCATACTTTTGGGTAAAGCTATCCCAGCGGCGATCGTCAATCAGGCCAATCTCGCGACCCAGGGGGGTCAGCCGCTGGTCGGCATTGTCTGAGCGCAGCAGCAGCCGGTACTCGGAACGGGAGGTCAGCATCCGGTAGGGCTCCCGCAGCTCTTTGGTACACAGGTCATCCAGCAGGGTGCCGATGTAGCTGTGTTCCCGGGGAAAGATCAGCATGTCCTGGCCCCGCACCAGCCGGGCCGCATTCACCCCCGCCACAAACCCCTGGGCCGCCGCCTCTTCGTAGCCGGTGGTGCCGTTGATTTGCCCAGCGCAGAACAACCCGGGCACCCGCTTGGTCATCATGGTGGGGTAGCACTGGGTGGCGGGCAGGTAGTCATATTCCACCGCATAGGCAGGACGTAACATGGCGCAGTGCTCTAGACCGGGCAGGGTGCGCAACATGGCCAGCTGCAGCTTTTCGGGCAGGCCGGTGGAAAACCCCTGCACGTAGATTTCTGGAATGTCGCGGCCCTCTGGCTCCAGAAAAATTTGGTGGCTGTCTTTATCGGCAAAGCGAACAATTTTGTCCTCAATGCTGGGGCAATAGCGGGGTCCCTTAGACTCGACCCAGCCGCCATAGATCGGCGACAGGTGCAGATTGTCTTGAATCAGCCGATGGGTGGCGGCGGTGGTGCGGGTCAGGTGACAGGGCATTTGCGGCCGCTCGACCCAGACGTCGGGGTCAAAACTAAACCAGCGCACGTCCTCGTCGCCGGGCTGGGGCTCTAACACCGCAAAGTTGATGGAGCGCCGATCCACCCGGGCCGGGGTGCCGGTTTTCAGGCGATCGGTTTCAAACCCGAGGCGGTTCAGGGTGTCGGTGAGGCCGGTGGCGGCAAATTCACCCGCTCGCCCCGCCGCCATGGACTTATCCCCAATCCAAATGGTGCCCCCCAAAAAGGTACCGGTGGTTAAAATCACCGCCCGGCAGCGAAAGGCCACCCCAAAGTAGGTCTCAACCCCGACGACTTCCTCATTTGGCCCCAGCACCAGGTCGGTGACCATGCCTTCTCGAATGGTCAGGTTGTCCTGGTTCTCGACGATGGTTTTCATCACCGAGGCATATTCCCGCTTGTCGGTTTGAGCCCGTAAGGCCCACACCGCTGGCCCCCGGGAGTTGTTGAGAATGCGTTTTTGCAGATAGGTGCGATCGGCCATTTTGCCAATCTCGCCCCCCAGGGCATCCACCTCGTGGGTCAGCTGGGACTTGGCCGGGCCACCCACCGCCGGGTTGCAGGGCTGCCAGGCAATTTTATCCAGGTTGAGGGTGATCATTAGGGTGCGGCAGCCCAGGCGAGCGGAGGCCAAGGCGGCTTCGCAGCCGGAGTGACCGGCCCCTACGACCACAACATCATATTCATCGAGAAAGTCAACGGAACCGGGTGAAACCATGGGGGTGGCAAACGACGTGGGCAGACCCTATCAATTTTAACGGGTCGATCACCGGAATCTCCGCAAGAAGCCCCGCATCTTCGGGGCAGGGATTGTGACCAACGACTGCTTAAGGCTAGGAATTTCAATCTCTCACTCAGATGCGCGAATCAGTCACAATGGAAGCAAACAGCTCACATTGCTATATCCCCATGACCGCAATCACCGTCAACTTTCCGGAAACCGTCTTCTCTGCTCTGCGTAAAACCCCTGACGAGTTTGCCCAAGAGATGCGCATAGCAGCAGCTGTAAAGTGGTATGAGCTAGAGCAAGTCTCCCAGGGTAAAGCAGCCGAAATTGCCGGATTAACCCGTGCTGAGTTCATTCAAGCTTTATCCCGTTACCAGGTTTCTCCCTTCCAATACACCGAGGAAAACCTCGTCCAAGAGCTGAATCATGTCGAGTAAAGCTGTAGTGGTCAACTCATCCCCATTGATCACCCTCTTTAACAGTCAATTAATTGGCCTCCTACCACAACTCTTCGAGACTATCCAGGTGCCGCCAGCAGTTTGGCAAGAGGTCACAGCTCATAAGGTGGACGTAGCAGCGCAATCTCTGCCTGAATCTGCCTGGGCTACACGGACTGACACCGTTTCTATTCATCCTTCTGTAGCGGCTTGGGATTTGGGTGCAGGAGAAACCGAGGTTTTAAGCTACGCCTCATTACATCCAGAATATATCGCTATGGTTGATGATGCGGCTGCCCGTCGTTGTGCTATCAGTCTCAATATTTCAACTTTAGGCACAGCAGGTTTGGTGGTCTTGGCAAAGCGACGAGGGCTGATTACCTCTATCGACGAACCAATTCAGGCGTTACGCAACGTCGGACTATGGCTCGGCGAAGATCTAATACAACTCCTGAAGCGGCAAGCTGGCGAGTATAGTTGATTAGATGAGCATTGGCTTGTCTGGGGTCTGTCTTCGCTTACCCTACTCGTAGCCAGCCAAACACCTGTCCTACGGTCAGCACTAGGGTGGGGGCCAGATCAGTCAGGGTCAACGTATCGTTCTCGACTTCTAGGGAAGCGGGTAATTGGTCGGGCCGATAAACCTGCACCAACTGTTCATCGGGGTCGATTAACCAGCCCCCCAAGCCACCGTGGTTGAGACAGTGTAGAATATTGCTCACCACCCGGGTTGACGACTGTTCGGGGCTGAGAATTTCGATCGTCCAGTCAGGGGCGGCGTTGAAGGTGTTGGCAATGGTGCCATTGTCGTTAGTGGGTAACCGCTGCCAGCGGAAGACCGATACATCGGGAATGATGGAGCGACCGCCAAAGGTACAGCGCAGTTCGGGAAAAGCCCAGGCTATATTCCCAGGCTTAGTCACAGCATTGATGGCAGTTACTAGCTCTCCCTGAATGGTGCTGTGTTGTCCCTGGGGCATGGGTTTTTGAATGATTTGGCCGTCGATGTATTCCCGCGCGGGCTTGGTCTCTGGCTGTTGCAGAAACTCGGCTAGGGTAATGGTTTTGGCAGAGATTTGTACCATAGACCAGGGACGTTAGGGTGTAACTATTCTATTGGCTGTACCAGTCCCGTCGCCAGGCTGCCATCTGGTCAATTTCGGCCTGCTGGGCACTGATGATGTCATCGGCCAGGGCCTGCATTTCCGGTCGGTCGCTCTTTTCCCTCAAATCTTCAGCCATCGCCACAGCCCCTTCATGGTGGGGAATCATGGCGTTGATAAATCGCAGATCAAACTCATCATCCGCTGGCCCCAGGTCCATATCCATCCGCATGGCGGCGGCCATCTCGTCGGTCATGGGCATGTCATGGCCCATCCCCGCGTGGTGCATCACCGGTTCCGCTGGGGCCTCGGGATACCCTTAGCGGGTGACAAGGGGACTCAAAGCTTCAGGGGACAATGCTTTGAGAGAATAGGAAGGACAAAAAATAGGGAGT
>NZ_SMDQ01000081.1 GCF_012911975.1 Nodosilinea sp. P-1105
CCCGACGCTCCGCGTCGAGGCGCATCCCCAGACGCTCCAGCGTCATCTGGATCGGGGCGCTGGAGCGCCGTGGGGCTCGTCTCCACGCGGAGCGTGGGGACGAGGGAGTAGGTGGGGGCGCGGGCGCGGGCATGGGCACCCTAGAAACGCCGCATTAGAACACGTGCCATGGGTCGCAGCCGTTACGTCATCACCGAGTCCGATGCCCCTCACTTTCTCACCTGCACCGTGGTCGAGTGGCTGCCTGTCTTCACCCGGCCCGAAGCCGTAGAGATACTTTTCAACAGTTGGGCCTACCTGCGAGAGCATAGCAACTTCAGCCTCTATGGCTACGTCGTGCTCGAAAACCACCTGCACCTGGTCGCCCAAGCGCCTCGGCTGGACAAGTGCATCGCCAGTTTCAAGTCCTTCACGGCGGTGAAACTCATCGAGCTTTTGACCCGCCACCGGGCCACCACCCTGCTGCAACGGCTGCACGAGGCAAAACCCGTTTATAAGTGCGATCGCGATCATCAATTCTGGCAAGCGGGCACCCACGCGGAGCTGGTGTTCAGCGAGGCCATGATGCGGCAAAAGCTGGAGTACATTCACAACAACCCGGTCAAGCGGGGGTATGTGGATAACCCCGAGCACTGGCGCTATTCCAGCGCCCGCAACTACCTTGGCGAGCCGGGCCTAATCGCCATCGACCCCTGGCACTGAAAATCTGGCCCTCGTCCCGCCGCTCTGCGGCGAGACGCATCCCCCAGACGCTCCAGCGTCGCCTGGTTCAGGGCGCTGGAGCACCGTGGGGCTCGTCTCCACGCGGAGCATGGGGACGAGGGGGAGAACTGTCGAGACCTCAAAGATTTGCCAGTGCTAGCGACTGCAATTGATGGAACAGCCAGTGTTATTCTCTCGGGAGACAATAATTTGGAGCCAGCCAGCCCGACCTAGACCTCGGAGGTTTTGGAAACCTCCGAGGTCTAGTGGAAGAGAGTCAGGTTATTGGGTCATAGCCATGAGTTTTTTCATCCATTCTTCACGGCCATAGACCCCTGCTAGTAAATCAGACACCTTAAACACCTGCCCCAACTCATCCCACAGAATGTATTGGCCGCCTCCATATACCTCCACCTTCGCTAGTTGTTCATCTGTTACCCTTGCTAACGGCAACCAGGCATCGGCCTCACTCTGCACCATTTCTAGCAGCCTTACAGGCCAAGCATGGCGGGAGCCATCCCTGAGAGCCACTACAACTTCTCGGGTAGCTGCGTCATAGACAACGCTCTCAGCCAGTTTAAGTTCTTCACTAGACATAATATTTTTGGGCTTCTGTTTTTAAATATTGCAAGTTAGCTTGACACAACGCCAAAGCGGCCTTGGTGTGCTTAGCGTTGGTTGTGATCTGGTGTTTTTGGCCTTTTTCTAACACGCAAGCCTTATCTCCTGATATATCGATCTTTACCTCAAAGTCACTGCTGATGACGTGAACATGTAACGGATCATGATCGCCAGGGTTGACCAAGACTCTCAAATTCTTGTCCCTAAGCAAGATGGGCATCGCTGGTTATTGGCAGCTTGAATGGTCGTCAATAATCTATACCGGGCCACCCCCCTGCTGCAACGACTGCGCGAGGTAAAACCCGTCTATAAGCGCGATCGCGATCATCAGTTCTGGCAAGCAAGTGTGCACGTAGAACTAGAATTTAGCGAATTTTTCAACCCATTACTACATGTTCAAGCGATCGCGGATTGGCCATTCGTTTTGAGGCATCTAAAATTTCAAGGCCTACGATGTTCCCAGCCTCGTCATAGTCCAATATAGTTCCGGGTTTTTCTTCGTCACTTTCTTCTATGGTCGCATCGCTAAACAAAATACGTAAAACATCAACTTCAGCATCGTATACCACCTTCATGGATCAGCCCTCCAATATTTTGAAATGCGACTGGTTCGATATACTGTAACTACTGTATTAGGTTCAGTCTCCTCATCAACAATAGCTCTCACCAGATAAATCTTGCCATTGGCAAACTCAATCTGCGACTGGTAGGCCCGTCTGTCGTCTCGCTCATCCACAATTTGTTGTGGATTTCGAAGCACGCGATTCAAAAAAATCCTTGGAATATCTCGACGTTTTAATTCTTGTTCAGCATGATGGGTCAGGTAGAAGTCCATGGTGCCGATCGGGTGCTTTTAGAACAAGTTTATCCCAAACCCATGGCGGCAAGACGACAGCTCATCGTCCCGACGCTCCAGCGGGAAGACGCCCCCCAGACGCTTCAGCGTTATCCAAATCTGGGCGAAGCAGCGCCCCAGGCAGCATTCCCACGAGGTAATCTCTAGCCGGTAGGCGTACTGTCCAACCAGAGCTGCTGGTCGTCTTCGAGTGTAAGCAACCCTTTGGACATGCGGCTATCCCCTGGACGTCCTTCGCCATTTTGCACGACATCGAAACCGCCACCGGCAACCCCACAGCGGCTCGGACGGCGTGGCAGCAGGCCCGCGATGCCTACCTGGCCTACCGGCAGCAGGGGGGCTATGCAAAGTTTAACGGCGGCAAGCTGGTAGACCAGGTTCTGGGGCTGCTGGCTCAGCAGCAGACCGATGAAGTCCAGTCGCTGTTTGCCGAGCTAATCAACAACTCAGAAGTACCCAACTCCCGCAAGCGGCTCATCCAGGCAATGGTGGACATCCTCAACGGCGCCCACGACCCGGCCTTGGCCGACGACCCCGCCCTCGATTACACCGATGCCGCCGAGGTGCTCTTCCTTGTCCATCGGCTGACCCCGTAGGCTACTCGCCCCCCATCATCGCCCCGACGCTCCGCGTCGAGGCGCATCTTCCAGACGCTCCAGCGTCAGCTGGATCGGGGCGCTGGAGCGCCGTAGGGCTCGTCCCCACGCTCCGCGTGGAGACGATGGGAGAGACAAAAAGGCTGTCGCTCGGGGCCTGATGCCTTGGGATTCGTATCGGCTTTCTAAGCCAAAACCAAGACCAAACCCAAGCTCAGACCTGGAGTTCAGTCGGTGGGAAACTCCAACCCCCGAGATGGACTTGGTAGAGAACCTTAAACCTTTACAAGCCTAAACCCGTTCATAACCTTACTCCCTTACAGTGACAGAAACAGACATCGCAGATTAGGATCCCCGCCCGTTCTGTCCCTGTTCAGGAGCCCCCAATGACAGCCTTTGTAAATTGCCCCACCGTAGATATCGAGGACGATCGCACTGGTCTCAGCGTTGAAACCCTACGCCGGGCTCTGGCCGACAACCTGTTCTACATTCAGGGCAAGTGGCCGGAGGTGGCCAGTACCAACGACTTTTATCTGGCCCTGGCCTACACAGTGCGCGATCGCATGATGCCGCGCTGGCTCAGTTCGACCCGCACCCTGATGAAGCCTGAGGTGCGGGTGGTCACCTATCTGTCTGCCGAGTTTTTGCTTGGCCCCCACCTGGGCCGCAACCTGATTAACCTGGGCATTGAGGAACCGGTGAAGCAGGCGGTGGCCGAGTCGGGGCTGGACTTCACGGAGCTGATCGCCCAGGAGGAGGAACCGGGCTTGGGCAACGGCGGTCTGGGGCGGTTGGCCGCCTGCTACATGGAGTCTTTGGCCAGCGAGCAGATTCCGGCCATCGGCTACGGCATCCGCTATGAGTTCGGTATCTTTGACCAGGAGATCCGCGACGGCTGGCAGTGCGAGATCACCGACAAGTGGCTGCAGTACGGTAACCCCTGGGAAATTCCCCACCCCGAAGCGAGCGTCACCGTGGGCTTTGGCGGCCACACAGAGGGCTACACCGACTCCGATGGTCGCTTCCGCAAGCGCTGGATTCCCGGCAAGCAGGTGAAGGGCATCCCCTACGACACTCCAATTCCGGGCTACCGGGTCAACACCGTCAACACCCTGCGCCTGTGGAAGGCCGAAGCGGTGGAGTCCTTCGATTTCCAGTCCTTTAACGTGGGCAACTACTACGGGGCGGTGGACAGCAAAGTCACCTCCGAGAATATTTCTAAAGTGCTCTATCCCAACGACGAGCAGCTAGAGGGCAAGCAGCTGCGGCTGGAACAGCAGTACTTTTTCACCGCTTGCGCTCTGCAGGACATGATCCGCATTCACCTGGCCTCGGGACGCAAGCTGGACAGCTTTTGCGAGAAGTTCACGGCCCAGATGAACGATACCCACCCGGCGGTGGCGGTGGCGGAGCTGATGCGCCTGCTGGTGGACGAGCACGGCATGGGCTGGGACGAGGCCTGGGCCGTGACTCAAAAGACCCTGGCTTACACCAACCACACCCTGCTGCCTGAGGCCCTAGAGAAATGGTCCCTGTCGCTGTTTGGGAGCTTGCTACCGCGACACCTGGAAATCATCTTTGAGATCAACCAGCGGTTTATGGACGACATGCGGGTGCGCTACATGAACGACCCCGGCAAGCTGGCGGCCCTATCGCTGATCGACGACAACGACGGCGGCTATGTGCGCATGGCCAACCTGGCCAGCCTGGGCAGCTACGCCATCAACGGGGTCGCCGCTCTACATAGCGAGTTGGTGAAGAAAACTATCCTCAAAGACTTTCACGAGCTGTTCCCCGGCAAAATTCGCAACGTCACCAACGGCGTCACCCCCCGCCGCTGGATTGCCCTGGCCAACCCCCGCCTGGCCGCCCTCTATACCGAGAAAATCGGCGACGGCTGGCTCCACAACCTGGAGGAAATAGGCCAACTCGAAGGCTACGCCGACGACCCCGGCTTCCGGGCCCATTGGCGGCAGATCAAGCGAGACATTAAACAAGAGCTGGCCACCTACATCTACCAGCGCACGGGCATTGCCGTCAGCCCCGACTCCATGTTCGACATTTTGGTGAAGCGGATTCACGAGTACAAGCGCCAGCACCTGGATGTGCTGCACATCATCACTCTCTACGAGCGGCTGAAGGCCAACCCCAACCTAGACATGGCCCCCCGTACCTTTATCTTTGGTGGCAAGGCGGCCCCGGGCTACGCCATGGCTAAGCTGATGATTAAGTTCATCACCGCCGTAGGCGATGTGATCAACCATGACCCCACCATCGGCGATCGCCTCAAGGTGGTATTTTTACCCGACTACAACGTTAAATTTGGCCAGCGGGTCTACCCCGCCGCTGACCTGTCAGAACAAATTTCCACCGCTGGTAAAGAAGCCTCCGGTACCGGCAACATGAAATTTTCCATGAACGGCGCTCTGACTATAGGCACCCTGGATGGCGCCAATGTGGAAATTCGCGAGCTGGTGGGGGATGATAACTTTTTCCTGTTTGGCCTCACCACCGACGGCGTAGACGCCCTCAAAGCCAGCGGCTACAACCCGTGGGACTATTACACCAGCAACCCTCAGCTGAAAGAGGTGATCGACCTGGTGCAGTCCGGCTTCTTCGCCAAAGGCGACAGCAACCTGTTCCGGCCCCTGACCGACAAACTGCTCTACGACGATCCCTTTATGCTGATGGCCGACTACCAGTCCTACATCGACTGCCAGGACCGGATAGGGGCCGCCTACCAAGACCAGGAACACTGGTCCCGCCTGTCGATTATCAACGCCGTGCGCATGGGCAAGTTCTCCAGCGATCGCGCCATCCGCGACTACTGCCGCGACATCTGGCAAGTGTCCCCCGCTCCCGTAGAAATGATGGCCTATGATCAATCCCAGGCGGGGCTGAGGGTGTAGGCGGGTGGATGGGTGGATGGGTGAAGGGGTATAACCTAGCCATCACTTGCGCATCCTCACGACATCTCAGGGTTAATCGTGGTATCGGCTTTACGCCATCTCCTCCTTAGGAAGGGTGCCCCCCAGACAGAATGGATTAAAACTGCTACACAAAATCAACGGCTCAACACGAGGAGTTCCCTGACTGATCGCCACCGCCCCATCCCTCCCATCTACCCTCCCACTCTCCTACACCCAATGTCCCTCGACCTCTACCTCCTGCGCCACGGCGAAACCGAATCCAGCCAGACCGGCACCTACTGCGGCTTTTCTGACCCAGGGTTAACCGCTGAAGGTAGCGCCATGGCCCAAGCCTTTGCTGAAAAATACAAACACCTGTCTTGGCAAGCGGTCTTTGCCAGTCCCTTAAAGCGCACGGTGGCCACGGCTACCCCCTTTTGCGACGCTACGGGCCACCCTATGCAGCTACGGGATGGCCTGAAGGAAATGTACTTTGGTGATTGGGAAGGCAAAACCCCTGGCTATGTGCGAGAACACCACGCCGAAGACTACATCCACTGGCTGACAGAACCGGCCTGGAACCCGCCCACAGCGGGGGAAACCGGCGTGCAGGTGGTCAGCCGCGCCTCCCTGGTAATTGCAGAAATTGAGGCCAACTACCGGCAGGGCAATGTGCTAGTGGTGTCCCACAAAACCACAATTCGGCTGATTTTGTGTAACCTGTTGGGCATTGATAGTGGTCGCTACCGCGATCGCATTGACCTACCCGTCGCCTCCGTTAGCCTGGTGCGGTTTGATCTCCATGGTCCGATGCTGGTGAAACACGGCGATCGCTCCCACTTACCAGCCGAGCTAGATGCCAGACCAGGAACTTAGGGAAGAACGAAAAGGGAAAAGAGAAAAACGAAAAGCGAAGAACGAAACATGAACACCGTAGGGCATGACTCGTGCCCAGTGGCCGCACGACAGGAGACAGGAAGCGAAATTTTGAACTTTGAACTTTGAACTTTGAACTTTGAATTTTGAATTTTGAACTTCTCCACCTCCCCACCTTCCCCACCTCTTCACCCCACCACCCCTACCCTACGGGAAGCCGCTCTGCGTCTACACTCCATTACTCCATCTCCCCCCCACCCCATCTCCCCTCTCCCCCACCTCCCCCATCCCACGCCTATGAAAATCCTCGTCCTCAATGCCGGGTCCAGTAGTCACAAAAGTTGTCTCTTTGACTTAACCAGTCGCTCATCCACCGACGCAGCCCCAATTCCAGTGTGGCGGGCGGCCCTGGACTGGACCCACCAGGCAGACATGGTGGAGTTAGTGGCTAAGACTGACACCGGTGATTCGGTGAAAGAGGTGCTGCCCATCACCGACAAAGCCAAAGGGATTGCAGCCATGGTCCAGACCTTGGTGCAGGGGCCAACCCAGGTATTAGACGACTTATCGGACATAGCGGTGGTGGGACACCGGGTGGTGCATGGCGGCCGCGACTATCAGGCTCCAGTCATCGTCGACGCTGACGTGAAAGCCGCTATCAGCAGCCTGATTCCCCTAGCCCCAGCCCACAACCCGGCTAACTTGCAAGGCATCGAAGCGATGGCAACGATTTTTGAGGCAGTGCCCCAGGTGGCGATGTTCGACACAGCGTTTCATGCTTGCATGCCTGATGCCGCCTCTACCTACCCTGGCCCTTACGACTGGATCGATCAGGGCATTCGTCGCTATGGTTTCCATGGCATTAGCCACCAGTATGTGGCGGAGCGGGCGGCAGACCTGGTGGGCCAAGACATCGCTACCCTGAAAATTCTGACCTGCCATTTGGGCAATGGTTGCTCGTTAGCAGCGGTGCGCCACGGCTATAGCGTCGATACCACCATGGGCTTTACCCCCCTGGATGGCCTGATGATGGGCAGTCGCTCGGGCAGCGTCGATCCGGGGATTTTAATCCACCTGATGGAGCAACAGCACTACACTGCTGACCAATTGAGCACGTTATTAAATAAGGAGTCGGGCCTGAAGGGCATTTCGGGTCTTTCGAATGATATGCGCCTGGTGGTAGAGGCCATGGAGCAGGGCAACTACCAGGCCAAGCTGGCGGTGGACATGTTTATCCATCGGCTGCGGCGAGAGATGGGGGCGATGGTAGCCAGTCTAGGGGGGCTGGATGTGGTGGTGTTTACCGCTGGCATTGGCGAAAATAGCCCCCTCGTATGGCAACGGGCCTGCGAGCCGTTTGAGTTTTTAGGCTTGAAACTAATTTCCGATAATGACCTCAGCCAAGCCGCCGGGGATCAGGATATTGCGGCGGCAGACTCAGCCGTGCGGGTGCTGGTGATTCACACCCAGGAAGAATGGGCGAT
This sequence comes from Nodosilinea sp. P-1105, assembly GCF_012911975.1. Lineage (GTDB taxonomy): Bacteria > Cyanobacteriota > Cyanobacteriia > Phormidesmidales > Phormidesmidaceae > Nodosilinea. The sequence goes on from NZ_SMDQ01000081.1 coordinate 8,045, forward strand.
CGCCCAGGCCTGCATATCGCTGCTACAGCCAACCCCCTGAGCTATTGCCCTGACATCACCATCTGGGTCAAGAGGGGGCCAATGGCCTGCAGGGCAGAGGGCAAAATCGCTACCGTAGCTGCGGCCACAATGATCGTTGTGGCCAGTCTTACCAGCTTATCCGCTGCTTTTTCATAGGTGTCAAACTTATAGTCCAGCTTTTCTAGGCGCTGATCCACTTGTCCAAAGCGCTGCTCTACATGCTCAAAACGTTGATCCACTTGCTCAAAACGCTGATTCACTTGCTCAAAACGTTGGTCTACATCGGTTTTGAATCCCCGGATCTCGGTGAGCACGTCAGCGATGGTCGGCTCTCTCGGTGGTTCGGCCTGCATGGGAAGACTCGCTATGGCTATCTGCTTTCAGCTTAGCGGCATAACACTGATGTATTCCTTAAGGTCGAACGTTATGCCCCCTCCTTCCAGCTTCTGAATCCCAGCTTAAATTTGTGGTTCGGCCTGCATGGGAAGGCTCGCTATGGCTATCTGCTTTCAGCTTAGCGGCATAACACTGATGTATTCCTTAAGGTCGAACGTTATGCCCCCTCCTTCCAGCTTCTGAATCCCAGCTTAAATTTATCGCCCTATTGCCCTAGCTAACTTGGCAGGTTAGAATAATAGTCTTTGGCAATTGGCAAGTAGGCCACTGCCTGATTCTAGACATCTGTTCGGAGAGTAAACAAGTATGGCGCGATATAGAGGTGCCCGCCTGCGGGTGGTACGCCGCCTGGGCGAGCTACCGGGACTATCCCGAAAGTCACCCCGTAAGTCCTATCCCCCAGGGCAGCACGGCCAAGCCCGCAAGAAAAAGTCTGAATATGCGGTGCGGCTAGAAGAAAAGCAAAAGCTGCGGTTTAACTACGGCTTAACCGAAAAGCAGCTGCTGCGCTACGTAAAGAAAGCACGGCGAGCTGGTGGTTCGACCGGTTTGGTGATTCTGCAACTACTGGAAATGCGGTTGGATAATACCGTATTTCGGCTGGGTTTTGGCCCCACCATTCCGTCGGCGCGGCAAATTGTTAACCATGGCCACATCTGTGTGAATGGCCGGGTGGTGTCGATTCCTAGCTACCAATGTCGCCCTGGGGATGTGATTACTGTCCGCGATCGCGACGCCTCTAAGAAACTGGTCGAGGCTAACCTGGAGTTTCCTGGCTTGGCTAACGTTCCCAGCCACCTAGAATTAGATAAGGCCAAGCTGACCGCAAAAGTGAATGGCATTATCGAGCGGGAATGGGTTGCCCTCAACGTCAATGAACTATTGGTGGTTGAGTACTACTCGCGTAAAGCCTAGAGGCTGCTGGCTTGCGAGATATTTGGCCCACGAGATATTGGGTTAATTGGCTGATACTCTCAATCTCTTACCGCCCATAGTTTTACTCTGAAATCGTAGCTTAGCCTCCTGGTCCGTCAGCCAGGGGGCTATTTTTGTGTCAGCGATCTACCAACTGCGACCGGCCCCGCCGCCGCCGCTGCTGCCACCGCCAAAACTACCCCCACCGCTACTGCCGCCACCAAAGCCGCCGCCGCCAAAGCCGCCGCCGCTAAAACCACCGCCACCACTAAAGCCGCCGCCGCCGCCAAAACCACTGCCCCCTGAACCAGGACCAGACCTGGGCGGAGTCGGGGGTAGGATATTCTGGTCCTGCTGTTCCTGATAATCACAGGCCTTGCAGGCCTTGGTGGTGCGCCGTAGTCCAGCCCGGGTAGGGGTGGGGCGACGGATAGTTTTAGTGTCTACCCATAACGCTTTTTCCTGGCAACGGGGACAATGGTGGTAGGGGCTCGGTTGCTCAATGCCATACAGGTGAAACGTACTCCCTCGATCCTCTGGATTGCGCAGAGTCATTAATTTGTTTGGGTCAGAACAGGTAGGACACTGCCATCCCTTAAACACCACAGTGCCCAAGTCTTGAGCAATGACTTGAGGGGGTGTCAGTCGAGTTTGGATTACATCGGTGTCCAGCGGTTCCAGAGGCGACTGGCAGGTGGCGCAATAGACGGGTTGGGGCTGGTTGCGCTTTGTGAGTGGTCTCAATAGGGGAGTCAGCGCACTGGCCAACAGGGCTGAGCCCAGCAAGATCAGCACAAATCCGCCGAAGGTAAATCCAACCAGCAGCACCAGGGCCAGGCAGAGCAGGGCCAACACCCCTACAAAGACAGAGATCCAGACCAGTGGTAAGGTCGCAGGCGGTTGAGTGGGATCGGCGGTGGTGCGAGTAAAGCCAATGGGTGGCAGGTGAATCTGGCGATTGGCCAAGCGTCGGCAGCGGTTCAGCCCCAAATATGAAACGGCTAAACCGGCCAGGGCGGCCAGGCCCCCCATACCATCGGTCGGTGTCGACCCCGCAACCCCGGGAATGAAGTCCCCGGCCAGCAACACATTGGCAAAGGTTTGAGTGCCAGCCAAAATTCCCGCCTCATAGTCACCGCGCCGAAAGTGAGGGACGACATCGGTGTCTAAAATCCGACCCACCCGGCCATCGGGTAGATAGGACTCGGTGCCATAGCCCGTTTCCACCTCCACCCGCCGATCATTTACAGCGACTAAAAAGAGCAATCCATTGTCCTGACCTGCTTTGCCAACCCCCCACTGGTTAAATAGGGTGGTGGCCACCTGCCGAGCGGATAGGTCTGCTGGAACATTGGCGAGGGTGACCACGGCAATTTCGCTGCCATTGGTAGCCTCAAGCTGATCGATGATCTGATTCAACCGGGCTTCGGCCCCAGGACTCAAAACATTGGCTTTATCAGCTACCCAGCCCCCATTGGTCTGGCGTGGGTTGGGAATGGCATCCAGTGACACTCCCCACAGGGGCAAAGTCATGCTCAACCAAAAGCTCACCAGGCATAGGACCCACACGCCCCATCTAGCCATGCCTCCCCATTTAGCCAAGCGCTGTGCCATGACCACATACTCCGTTGATGACGGTGACCAGCCCGATACCCTGACGGTCACGGGCAAGGCCTTGTGCCCATCCCACGTCACGGGAAAAACTTTCCTGGAACGCCGGTACAGATCCTGTACCGATGCTCTAGAGGTCGCCTCAACTAACCTTAGGCTGTTTACTCTGAAATGAGTAGCATAACCTTGATTCTTTATCTTGGATTTAAGTCTTCCTATTTTAAGTCTTCCCTAAAGCCAGCCTGACTACGCCATAATTGCTGTGAATGCGCCGTCAGCAGGTGTTCTATGGCAAGCCAACGTATTCCCGAAGACCAGGCGTCCAAGGTGTTTGATCTGGCCGCTCGGCTATATGCCCAGCACAACGACAGCTACACCTTGGACGAGTTAACCCAAGCGGGAGCCGAGATCGATATTCCGCCCGAGTTCGTTGAAGCGGCCCTAGCTCAGCTCCAGACAGAAGCCGCAACGGCCCAACAGCAGCGCCAGCAAGGGCAGGCCCGAAATCGCCAACTCAAGCTAGCGGGGTTGATTGCCGGGGTTGTCATGCTGGGGGCGATCGCCCTCACCTATAACCACCTGGCCACTGCATCCCAACAGGTGGACCTAGCTTGGGCCCAGGTGGAAAATCAGTTCCAACGGCGGGCCGATTTAATTCCTAACCTGGTTACGGCCACGGAGACTGGGGCTCAGCGCCAGCAAGAATTAGCGATGATCTTGGCCACCGCTCGCCAGAACTACCTGACCGCTGATACCCAAGCCGAGAAAATGGCGGCTGCGGAAGATGTCACGGCTGCTCTCAACCAGTTTCAGGTGGTGGTGCTAGCCAATCCTGACATGGGCAACAGCCAGCTGTACGTGGGGTTGCAGGATGAGTTGGCAGGCACTGAAAACCGCATTGCCACCGAACGCAGGCGCTATAACCAGGCGGTTGCCGCCTATAATCAGCGGGTCATCAAGTTTCCCACCTCCCTGGTGGCGGGCTTATTTGGGTTTCAGCCCAAGCCCCTATTTACAGCGAGTAATCCAGAGCCCCCCACCCTAGCCCCCTAGATTGCCCGTCAATACCAAGTCCAGCTCGGGAACTGGAACTTTCCCCCAGGCAGAACTCTAGGTCTGGACTTGGATCTGGTTTAGATCCCAGGTTTCTGCCTTGGGGTGCCCCGAAAGTCATCGCCATGGGCTCAAGCCCCCTTGGGATCTGGGCCTAGTGGTCTGTCAAGGCTAAAAATTAGGGTAAGCGCTTTGCAAAAGCCTTTTATCTTCAGGGAGGTTGCTTTAACACATCAGAACTTATCATCCCCTCCCACGGAGGGGTGCCCGGAGGGCGGGGTGGGTCTTTTCGGGCTTGCTTGACCCACCCCTACCCACTTCGACAAGTTGCCCCTCCGGGGCCGCTACGCGCTAGCGAAGCCATGCCGCAGGCTATACAGCGCAGGCCTCCAAAGGAGGGGACTTCGGACCTTGATACCACCAAATCTCTACATCTGGAAACCCTAAATTCAAGACTTGACGCTGCACTAGTGACCTATGTACGGAAAAAGCGCCCCTTGTGGAGGCGCTTGAGCATGATCGGTGAAGGCGGGTTACAGGGCGAACCAGGATTGACGGCTAGCTAATCGAAACCTTGACCACTTTCTTTTGTTCAGCTTCGTCCTTTGGCATGTGCAGCTTCAAAATGCCGTCTTTGTAGTCAGCCTCGACAGCCGTGTTTTGTACCCGAGCGGGCAGCGGAATCACCCGTTGGAAGCGACCATAGTGAAACTCACTGCGAGTCACGCCATTGTCTTCACTAGTTGATTCAGATTTGCGCTCGCCGGTAATTGAAACAGCCTCAGCGCTGACCTGCACATCAATGTCCTCCGGGGCTAAACCCGGCACTTCGATCTTCAGATCAATGCCAGTATCTGTTTCTTTTAGTTCTGCTGCCGGGACAAAGTTGTCGCCAAAGAGCTGTTCTCGCCGGGACGGCACAAACTGCTCAAACAGATGATTCATTTCTTTTTGGAGAGTGTCAATATCGCCAAATGGGGACCATTTAACCAGAGACATAGGTAACCTCCCGTCACGAACTTATCCACAACTAACGGATAGGTCTAAAACACGATTTGATCAGGCCATTGTCCTCTTTCAAGGGTGCCTTAGTCTATGGGATCAAGCTTGACTAAGGGACATTCAGAGAGATTTTCCATGGGGTGCACCCATTTCCATGGCCCTCGACCTATCTATCTATAGGTTAGACAATCTATCGCAAAAGAGTATTCGGTTATTAACACCAATGAATTGAAAATGACCGGAAGCAAACCAGAGGCGATCGCAGACTCAGGACAGAAAAAGCAGCAGGCAGAAGCCTGCCCTGTTTGCGCAGCGACCTCAGGTGATATCCTGCGCTTGCCGCATAGTTCCTGTAGGTTGAGTACAACGCAGGGTCACCCAACAGCATTCAGCCCAGCTGAGCGGAGTCCTTCACGGAGTGTCTCCCGAAGGGAGAAAGCCAGCAATAGGTAGCTATCACTAAGGGACTTGATATTAGGGCACTATTCCGAATTAACAAGGACAACTGCAAGTTTCAACCAAAATTCGGGCGATGGAATAAAAATATACAAGTATGTTGCAAAGTATGTTTTTTAGTGGCTAGTTCTTGAAGTATTTATCTCAGGTTTTGTGAGGTTATGTAAACGCGGCCCCCCACCTCAGGATGAACGCTGCACAATGACCGTAGAGCCTTTGCCATGAGCCATACTGCCGCTGTTAGAGGGTTTTTCTATGGTGCTTTTTGTCAAGCCAAGGACTGCTGAGGTTGACACCGAAACCAAAATTTTGCAGGCGGCCCTTAGTCTGTTCGCCCAACGCGGGTTCAGTGGGACCACCACCCGCGATCTGGCCCACGCCGCTGGGGTGGCCGAGGGCACCTTATTTCGCCACTTCGAGAATAAAAAGGCAATCTTAGTGGCCGTTGCCAGCCAGGGGTGGGTAGAGATTTTAACTGATCTGCTCACCGAACTGAGTGAAATGGCCAGCTATAAAGCCATTGGCCAGGTGATGCAGCGGCGGATGCTAAACCTGCGCAAGAACTCGGCCCTGATGCGGGTGTGCTTTATGGAGGCCCAGTTTCACCCGGAACTGCGGGAGCAAATTCAAACGGAGGTGATTGGCAAAATGATTGACGTGGCCGAAGCCTTTTTCCAAACAGCGATGGACCGAGGAGTCTATCGCCCCATGAACCCCCGTATGGTGGCCAGAGTGTTTTTGGGCATGTTTACGGTGGCGGGCTTTAGCCAAGAAACCCTAGGGGATGAGGCGGCTTCTCCCCAGGCGATGAAAGAACTGGCGGAATGCCTGACGGATATTTTCCTGAATGGGGTGTTGGCCTAAGGGGTTAGGTCGCCTAGGTCAGGAAGGCAGAAGTAAGAAGGCAGAAGTAAGAAGGCAGAAGGCAGAAGCATGCCCTGAGCTTGTCGTTGGCGGAGCCTCCCCGGAGGGGAAAGGGTCAGTTTGTAGGTTGGGTGGCGCGTCAGCAGAACCCAACAAAGCTGACTGCTGTTGGGTTCCACTACGTTCCACCCAACCTACGGGAACTTCATTTTTGGTCTTGACGCTGCACTAGTGGTCTATCAAGCCTAAAAATTAGGGTAAGCGCTTTACAAAAGCCTCTGATCTTCAGATAGATTGCTTCAACACATCAGGACTTATGATCCCCTCCCACGGAGGAGTGCCCGTTCGCGTTCGCGAAGCGTTCCGAGGAAAAGCGTTCCGCAGGAAAGGGCGGGGTGGTCCCCTCTTGGGAGGGGTGCCCGGAGGGCGGGGTGGGTTCTTCGGGCTTGCTTGACCCACCCCTACCCACTTCGACAAGCTCAGCGCAGGCCTCCAAAGGAGGGGATTTCGGACCTTGATGCCACCAAATCTCTACAAAGGAAAGATCAGTCAGTGTTAATCATGCCTTCTTCGGGATCCACCAAGCGCCATAGTTTTTGCTTAATTTGAATATCAAACACGTCCCACTTCATTCGGTTATATTCCGTATTTTCGTAGGAGCCAGACAAGAACCCCACCGGAATTTCAAACCCGCCAGCCATGGAGCGACCTCCCCCAAAGAACCGGCCTTGGCTATCTTGGCCAAAGGCTTCTTTAATAAATTCATCCGGGTCAAGGGTAATCTTGCTGGTGCGCAGCGAGCCAATCACCACTTCCCGTTCTTGGTCTTCGTCGTGGACAATACCGTAGACGACGGCGGTATGGACATTCTCTTCGGTGGCTAAAAAGTCTGCCGCCTGAGGAATGGCGTCGCGGTCGTCGTAGCGCAAATAGCCTACCCCAGCGATAGAGACATTGTTTTGCACCTTGCGGTTGCGCAGCGATCGCTCAATCACATCCATCACCCGCTTTGAACGGGCCGCTTGGAGCACGGCGCTTAACAGTTGGCCATCGTAGAACTGGCTGAGATAGGCGGCCGCCATAAAGTCGTCTTCAGCCGCATGCATCAGTTGGTTGGTGTCAGCCCGTAATCCGTGCATCAGGGCGGTGACGCACTTGGTGTGCTTGGTGTTACTGCGATCGAGGGTCAGCAGACCCCGTTGTAAGTACTGGGTCAAAATCGTGGCCGTGGCCCGAATGTCGGGCCGCAGGTCAACGTATTCCGCTTGTAGCTTGCCTTGGGGGGAATGGTGATCAATCACCAGCAGCAAAGGAATCTGAGCCTCTTTCACCACTGAGGACAACTGGCTCGTGGTGCCCTGGGTGTCGATCAGAACGTACCCTTGATAGGTGGATAGGTCGGGCTGATCGCTAGCAGAAGTAGGCCAGCGGCGGGCCGGTAAGCCGGTCAGGCGCACCAGGGCAATGTTTTCCTGGTGGCTGAGGGTGCCCGCGTAAAAAATGTCGCAATCAATATCGTAGGTGGCAGCAATCAGCTTGTAGGCCCAGGCCGAAGACAGCGCATCAGGATCCGGAAAGTCTTGCAGCAGCACCAGTTGCCGCTCTGACCGGTGGTTGTCCAATAGCTGCCTGACAGCTTCTACTGGGGCATCGGTTTCAGATTTGGCTGACTTGGCTGGTTTGGCTGATTTGGCTGTCTTTTTAGCACCATTGGTGGTGCCATTGGTGGTCGTGGCAGGGGGAGCAGATTTAGGGTCTGGGCCTGCATTTAGGGTCATCATCAGCGTTTGAGGTAAAGACAGCCGTTAGCTGTCAGGTCTGTTGGAGCCATCCACTATCTGAGAGTGATCTGGAAGTGGAAGTTGGCAACTGGGCGGACGGGCTGGAATCGGTCTAGAAGGACTGATGAAATGAGGCTTTGCCCCTCTATCACCAGGATTGATGACGCGATCAAAACACACACCTGATTCAAATCGGCATCTGTGGTTTGAGCGCCAGTCTTTCCACCGTCAAAATTCCAGGTCTGAACCAGGGTGTGTGGGATGGAGCCACACCTAGTCATCCTTAACCTGCATTATCGCAAATTGTTTGGGAACTTCTAGATCTGTCTCTGGGGGGATATTCATGAGATGCCGATGACGTACTTTTTCCACTCTTGGTGAACCCCGCTGTGGATTTGTCGGGTCATTTCAAAGTAGAGGCTGCTGTGGGGCTTGCGGGGCTGGCTAAACAGGGGCATACTGGCTTCCCGAGGGGTACGGTTACCCTTTCTAACATTACAGCGCACACAGGCGGCTACCATGTTTTCCCAGGTGTCACCCCCGCCCCGCGATCGCGGAATCACATGGTCCAGGGTCAACCCATCGCCGTTATCACCACAGTATTGGCAGGTGTAGCGATCGCGCTGTAACAAATTACGCCGAGTCAACGGAATATCCTTATAAGGCACCCGCACATAGTGCCGCAAGCGAATCACCGTCGGCAACGGAAAATCTGCATAGACGAACTTTCCGTTATGCTCGATTCGCTCGGCCTTGCCCTTAATAATCAGCACAATAGCCCGACGCCAGCTCGTAATATTGAGCGGTTCATAGGAGGCGTTCAGCACCAGAACCTTACTCATTCTTATCTGTTGTTAATTGGCTAAAGAATATTAGCCCGATGGTAGCACAGAAGCCGAATTAGGCGGTTTCGCGGCTGGTACACTAACTCGCCAGGTGAGGGATGAATTAGCCGTCCGTCTGGGGGGTCTATCAAGCAGAAGTGACGGGTCAAAGGGGCTGCGGTTCACGGCCTACGGTTCACGGTACACGGCTCCCCTTAAACCGCTTACCGTGAACCGTGAACCCTAAGTCATAGAACCCGCCATGATCAGATTGACTGAGCACTCGCCCATTGTTAGCGCTATGATCAGGCGCTAAGAGCTCTAGGCTACCAGCCTGCGTTAACGGTAGCTGGGCTGCCTCAAGAACAAGCTAAGTCAGTGGCTCGACTGGCCCCTAAGCTAGAACAGCTTAATTCTGATGGCGATCTGTGGTGAAGGAGTGAATCAATGCTGAGTTGGGATCAAACCCCGGAGTTAGCGCCCATGCGCTGTTGCCGCGCTTGGGTAGAAATTAACTTAGCCGCCCTCCGGCATAATGTGCAGCAGTTGAAAGGGCTGCTGCCGGCCCACACCCAGATGATGGCGGTGGTCAAAGCCGATGCCTACGGCCATGGGGCGGTCACGGTGGCCCAAACCGCCTTGCAGTCGGGGGCGGCCTGGCTGGGGGTGGCCACGGTCCCGGAGGGGATTGAACTGCGATCGGCGGGGATCCAGGCCCCGATTCTGGTGATGGGGGCGGTGAATCATGCCGAAGAAATGCGCGCCATGGCCCACTGGCGACTACAGCCCACCCTGGTCAACCCCAAGCAAGCACTGGTGTTTTCTGATTTGCTGTCGCGGTTGGCCAGCGATCGCCCCGTCACCGTCCACCTGAAGCTGGATACCGGCATGACCCGGCTCGGCTTTCCCTGGGCCGAGGCTGTGGAGTTTGTCCGCTTTGTCCGCCAGCTCCCCCACCTGAATATCGACAGTCTTTACTCCCATCTGGCTACGGCTGACAGCCCCGACCCCACGATCATGACCCAACAGCACCAGCGGTTCCGCCAGGCCGTAACGGCCCTGGGCCACCACCACCTGCTGCCGTCGCGGCTGCACCTGGCCAATACGGCGGCAACCCTAGCGGCCCCGGCCCTGCACTACGATATGGTGCGCATTGGTCTGGGGTTGTATGGGCTGTACCCTGCCCCCCACCTGCAAACCACGGTGCGGCTGCAACCGGTGATGCAGGTCAAAGCCCGCATCACCCACCTGAAAGAGGTGCCAGCCGGGACTGGGGTGAGCTATGGCCATCAATATGTCACCGATCGCCCGATGCGGCTGGGGGTGATTGGCATTGGCTATGCCGATGGTGTCCCCCGCCCCCTGTCGAACCAGATGGAGGTGTTGGTCAAGGGGCAGCGGGTGCGGCAAGTGGGTGCCATCACGATGGATCAAATGATGCTGGATCTGACCGCTGTGCCTAATCTGCAAGAGGGGGATGTGGTGACCCTGCTGGGCCGCGATGGCCCTCACGCGATTACCCCTGACGATTGGGCCGCCATGACCAACACGATCTCTTGGGAAATTCTCTGTGGATTTAAGCACCGCCTGCCCCGCATCGCGATCGCCGATCCAGCCATGGCCCTGGGGGGAGTGAGTTCTCCGCTAGAAACTTAGCCCTGGGGCAGAAGGCAGAAGGCAGAAGGTAGAAGGCAGAAGGCAGTAGGGCGTAGCCCGTGCGCAGCAGGCAGAAGGGGAATCCCGCTCTCAGCCTAATGTGTATACATGAGCCAAGATGTGTATACACAGTAGGCTCTTTGGGAACGTTGCCCGCAGGGCGGGACGAGTTAACACTCCAGAGCATCATAATCTTTAGAAGAGATTAACTATGACCAATCCTCTCCAAGTTTTAGTCACTGGCGCAACTGGGCGCACAGGGTCGATTGTTGTCCAGAAACTGCAGCTGCAGCCAGAGCAGTATGTGGTCAGAGGGTTTGCCCGCTCTGAGGCCAAGGTGAAGCAGCTGTTTGGGACCACAGAGGGGTTTTATCTGGGAGATATCACTACCCGCGATCGCCTCAAAGAAGCCCTAGCAGACTGTGATGCGTTGGTGATACTCACTAGCGCTATCCCCCAGATGAAGGCACCACCAGAGCCAGGACAACGGCCCGAGTTTTTCTATCCCGAGGGCGGCAGCCCAGAACAGGTTGACTACCAGGGGCAGGTGAACCAAATTGATGCAGCCAAAGCGGCTGGGGTCAAGCACGTTGTTTTGGTGGGGTCGATGGGGGGCACCAACGAGCAACACCCCTTGAACCGCATGGCCAATGGCAACATTTTGATCTGGAAACGTAAGGCAGAAGTCTATCTGATTGACTCTGGCCTTGACTACACCATCGTTCGAGCTGGGGGGCTACAGGATCAGCCGGGAGGCCAGCGAGAGTTGATTGTCGGCAAAGATGACACGATGTTAGCCAATCCTCCCGAGGGCATGCCGACCTCGATTCCCCGGGCCGATGTCGCCGAGATCGTGGTGCAAGCCTTGAAGTTGCCCGCAGCCCGCAACAAAGCCTTTGATGTCATTGCTAAACCTGAGGGAACCCCTGGGGCTGTCGTCACTACCAATTTTCAGGCGCTGTTTGAGCAAACTACCCCAGGGCTGTAGGACCACCTTCAAGCCTGGGCAGACATGCTTCTTTCCTCTGGTTGAACACCATGGGAGGTGGCTGTCGGATACGATGCAAGGGAGGGGATTAAGCGCCGCCGTGACGTCAGAAACTGTCTGAGGGAGGACAAGCCGCCAATGTGTGGACGGTTCAGCCTTAACCAAACCGGGGAAGACCTGGCTGAGGCGTTTGACCTCAAGTCAGTACCGCCTGTGGCCCCCCGCTTCAACATTGCCCCCACCCAGCCGATTGCCACCGTGGTGGCCACCCCCGAGAACCGAGAGCCTCACTTCCACCTTTTGCAGTGGGGGCTCATCCCCAGTTGGGCCAAAGACCCCACCATCGGTGGCCGACTGATCAATGCTCGTTCGGAGACGGTCTCTGAGAAACCCTCCTTCCGAGCTGCCTTCAAGCGGCGGCGCTGCCTGGTGTTAGCCGATGGCTTCTATGAGTGGGAAAAGCAGGCCCATACCAAAGCCAAGCAGCCCCACTACATTTTCCTCAAGGATCACCGACCTTTTGCCTTTGCGGGGCTCTGGGAGCATTGGACCGACCCCACCAGCGGCGGCGAACTCCAGACCTGCACGATTCTGACCACCACTCCGAATCGGTTGATGGAGCCGATTCATACCCGAATGCCGGTGATCTTGGCCCCAGCGGACTATACAGCCTGGCTGGACCCCAGCTACTACGAACCCCAGGTGCTTCAAGCCATGTTGCGTCCCTATGAAGCAGAGGCGATGGAGCGCTACCCGGTTTCGACGGTGGTGAATAAACCCCAGAACGATACGCCAGATTGTATTCAGCCGATGTAACGATGGCCTTATAGAACGCTGGCACTGATCCCAGCGGTTAACTAACGGCGGTGCCCTTCGATGGAGCAGGAAGAAACCTTGTAAGGGCGTTTCCTGGGGCTGGTGGGCAAAGCCCACCCAGCCCTGTCAAGGTGAGGCAGATTTAGGGGGCGATCCCTCGGATTGGCCGCTGAGCCAAGGACTAGAAGTCCAAGGCTCAAAGCCGAAATCCTCTGAAGAGGATTGGGAGCCGAGTTCCCCAGTCTGCTTTAGCAGACTTCTGCGGTGAGCCAGGGAGTTCACTCCCTGGTGGTTGTGGCCGCAGCCCCGCAGCCCCAGGGGTTTTCGGGAAAAGTACCGCCACCTTGACAGGGGTGGCAAAGCCCACCCTACGATCGGAGCTGCAAAAGTGGGATGCACCCTGATCGGTTGGGTAGAACGCAGTGAAATCCAATATTGGCGGCTATATCCAACCGCTGCAGCCTCAACCTTCTTTGGGGAACGAACATTCCACTGTGATTTTGAGGTTGGCATCAGCTGTGCCTTTGGTGACGTAGGGCACCCCCGCTTCTCCGGCGACTTTCACCCCAAACTCCAGCGTCACCTTATCGACGTTGGCCCCAGCCATCTGCCGAAACGCATTCAGGGTGTAGCTGGTGTAAGCGCGAATGGTACCCTGCATCGCCTGAAATTGCCGCACGACTTGTTCACTAGCGCCTTTGGCGGTGCGGGTAGTTTCCCCGGGGGGGCTAGAGGTGCCTGTGGGAAGCTCGTCTACGTTATCAGTCACCTCGATGTAAATCACGGTGCCATCGTCGAGGGTGAGCGGGGCCAGTTGAGTCATAGGAGCTTGCTAGAGGTTGGCTATCAGCGGAGAGAAAGGCCATACTGGTGGGGGCGAATCTGCTGTTCAGGATACTAGCTAACCCATGAGTCGGGATGCACTGATCATTGGAATTAATCAGTACCGCCATAGTCAATTAGGTCATCTCACTTCCCCTGCTGCCGACGCCGAAGCCATTGCCCAGATTTTGGAAAAACATGGCCATTTCACCACGGTGCGCCGCTTGCCTGAGGGGTTTAAAAAAGATGATGTTCCCCAGGTTAGCCCTACGGGGCAGGTAACGCGAAAGCAGATCAGGGAAGCCATTGCCCAGCTATTCAACCCCAGAACCACAACCCAGGTGCCTGACACCGCCCTGCTATATTTCTCCGGGCACGGCTGGCAGAGCAGCTTGAGCGCTACCGATGGTTATTTGGCCCCCAGCGATGCTGATCCCGACGACGACCTGGGCGTAGAGCTGCAATGGCTCAGGTCTCAGCTGGAGCAGAGCGAGGTCAAGCAGCAAATCATCTGGCTCGACTGCTGCAACAGCGGTAGTTTGCTCAACTTTGACTCGGTGATTGCGGCCCCAACGGGGAAAGTAAGGGATCGCTACTTTATCACCTCCTCCCGCGATTTTGAAGCCTCGTACCAGAACCCAGGGTCTGCCTACAGTGTGCTGACAGAGGCCTTGCTAGCCGGGCTTGACCCCACCAACTCGACCACGGGCGAGGTGACCAACCATTCTTTAACGGCCCACCTACAGAAGACACTAAAGGGGCAAATCCAAGCCTTTAGCTGCGAGAGCAAAGGCACAATCCTCCTCACCAGCGGGGGAACCGGGCGCACTATCCCTGATCCACACCCCAAAAAGCGGTTTGACATTCCTCTTCAGATGCCGCCGCTGCCGGAGCACTTTGTGGAGCGGCCCCAGTACCAGCAAGCGGTGAGGGACTGCCTACTTTCCACCGATCAAAAGGTGTTTGGCACCCTGGTAGTCAGCGCTATTTACGGGCTGGGGGGCATTGGTAAATCGGTGCTGGCGGCGAAGCTGGCCCATGAGGACGCCATTCAAGCCCGGTTTTCCGACGGCATTCTCTGGGCCACCCTGGGCCAAAGCCCCGACATTTTGCCCCTGCTGAGCGGCTGGATTCAGGCCCTGGGCGATATCGACTACAAACCCACGGCGATCGAGTCGGCCTCGGTGCACCTGCGCACCCTGCTGTACGACAAGAAAGCCCTGCTGGTGGTGGATGATGTCTGGCATCCCCAGCACCTGGAGCATTTTCGGGTAGGCGGCAACGACTGCTGTGTGCTGGTCACCACCCGCGAAGCCCGCATCCCCGATGCCCACCGCTACGACCTGGATGTAATGAGTCCAGATCAGGCGCTGGCGTTGCTGACCCAAAAACTATCTGAGCCCCTGCGGGAAACTGAAACCCAGCAAGCCCTGGCCTTTGCGGAGCGGGTAGGCTACCTGCCCCTGGCCCTGGATCTGGCCGCCACTCAGATCGAAGAGGGGGTGACCTGGGACGACCTGCTGGAGGACTTTCAGGATGAGGTGGTACGGCTGGAAACCCTGGACATCTATAGCCAAGAGGACATTCCCGACGATGCCAAGCGACGTAAGTACAGCCTGCTGGCCTGCTTTAATCTCAGCCTGAAGCAGCTTTCCACCGAGCAACTGCGCCAGTTTGCCTGGCTAGGGATTGTGCCAGAGGACGTCAATCTGACCCAGGAGATGGCCACCACCCTGTGGCAGGTGACCCCTCGCCAGGCGGGGGCAATTCTGCGCAGCTTCAGCGCCAAGGCATTGCTGCTGCCGGGGGCTAAACAAGCGGGCAACCAACGGGCTTACCGCCTGCACGACCTGATGCATGACCTGGCGCAGCGGCTCTTAACCAGCCCACCGCAGCCTGTTCAAAATGAAGACTTGCCAGGGTTGGGGTTGACCAAGGCCGAGGCCCACAACCAGCTGTTGGAACGCTACCGGGCCAAGACCCAAAATGGCCAGTGGCATACCCTAGCCGACGATGGCTATATCTATGCCTTCCTTACCTGGCACATGGAGCAGGCCAAGTGCCAGGAGGCAATCCACCAACTGCTGCGGGAGACCAATGGGGCGGGCCGCAATGGCTGGTACGACGCCTGTGATGCCATCGGCAAACCGGCGGGCTTTGTGAATGACCTGGCTCGGGCCTGGGGGGCCGCCGAAAAGCAGTATGAGGCTGAACCAGAAACAGCGCTAGTTCTACTGTTTCGCTACGCCCTGATACGTACCTCACTCAACAGCTTGGCAAGCAATGTGCCTGCAGAACTGTTGGGAGCTCTGGTCAAGCACCAAATTTGGCAGCCAGCCCAGGGATTAGCCTATGCCCAGCAAACTCAAGATCCCTGGCAGCGGGCCGAGTGCATCTCCGCGCTCGTGCCTTATTTACCAGAGTCTTTGCTGCCTGAGGTGCTGAAAACAATCCATCAAATTCATGACGCGGCCTACCGATCGTTTGTGCTGAGCAAACTTGCTGCCCGGTTTCCAGCCTATTGGCCAGAAGTGCTGTCAGCCATTAGTCAAATTCAGGATCGCTATGGTAATGACAGAAATTGGAGTAAAGGATTCCTGTACCGCGCCCGTGCTCTAAAGGAACTGGTGGAGCATCTGCCGCTGGAGCTGCTGCCGGAGGCGCTGGACGTGACCCGTCAGATTAGCGATGAATCCGACCGCGCCATGGCCCTGAGTGAACTGGCGAAACAGCAGCCGGAGCTGCTGCCGGAGGCGCTGGAAGTGACCCGTCAGATTAGCGATGAATCCGACCGCGCCCGTGCCCTGAGTGAACTGGCGAAACAGCAGCCGGAGCTGCTGCCGGAGGCGCTGGAAGTGACCCGTCAGATTAGCGATGA
>NZ_SMDQ01000082.1 GCF_012911975.1 Nodosilinea sp. P-1105
GAAACTAGCCAGCACCAGCGTTAATATCAGGCTGCCCGCGCTCAGGGGCGGGTGGGTAAGGGGTCTCCGGTTAACAGCGCAGTGGCCACCTGATCTCCCTGGGCGTCGCTGGTGTTGGTCAGCAACACTAGCCCCCGGCCCGCTTCCGGCAGCCAGCCTAAAAAAGCGTAGTAGCCGCCCGTGCGCCCATTGTGCATAATCATCGGGGTATCCTCCAGCTCTGTGAAAATCCAGCCCAGGCCAAAGTTAGGCTCACAGTCTTCGCTATGGGGCTGCAAGCTCAGGGCTAGGGGCGGCCAGTCCGCTGCGATCGCCGCCTGCAAAAACTGCCCCATATCGGTCAGGGTGGACTTCAGGCCTCCGGCTGGAGCATAGGCATCGAGCTGCCAATTGGCGGTCGGCAGGGTGTTCTCTAGGTGACCCTGGGCCAGGCGATCTTTGGCGGCAAGATCAAGGTCGAAGTGGGTATCCGTCAGCCCCAGGGGAGCCAGCACCTGGGTTTGCACCTGGGTTTCGTAGGGCTGCCCCGCCGCTGTGGCCAGCAGTTGCCCCAGCAGCGATGGCCCCAGGTTGGAGTATTGACAGGTGCCCGGTTCTGGGTCGGCGGCGGCGATCGCCCGATACAGTTCCTCCGGCTGGCTACCGCGATAGGGATTGGCCGGGTAGAGGCTGGCCCGGAGAATTCTGGAGAGCGGTAGCCGGGGAAGACCAGCGGTGTGGGAGGCGAGAGCCTGGAGGGAAATGGAGGTGGAAGAGGGGGGGGCTTGACTGGGAAGGAGGGCTTCCACTGGGGTATCGAGAGTCACCACTCCCTGGTTGACCTGATCGGCCAGCAGCAGCGCCGTAAACACCTTGGTAATGGAGCCAATTTCAAACAGCGTGTCTGGGGTCGGCACGGGCTGGGCCGGGTTACCCGTCTCGCCTGCCAAGGCCATTTCGGTGCCCTCGGGGGTGATCAGCAGCGCCGCCACCGCCCGTGGCCCACGCCCCTGGGCCACATAGTCATCCACCTGCTGCTGTAGGGTGATGGCAGGTTCGGCCAGCCCTGGCAGCCAGACACTGACCCAGCACACCAGGCTAAGGGCTAGACCGATGAAAGCGTGACGGTTTAAGTAAGACATGCCTTAAGCCCTATCATCGCTATGGGCATCTTACTCGGTAGCTAATGTATCCCGTAACCAATCGTTAAGCCAGCTGCCCAAATTTCTATGTCTCTATCACCCAACGCCGTTCTGGCCCTGGCTAGCCGCCATGGTCTAGCCTTAGCCACCACCACCCTGCACCTCGATGAGTCGGGGCTAGATTTTCAGGTGGCCCTGGCCCAAACCCAGGACAATGCCTTCTGGCTGCTGAGAATTCCCCGGCGACCGGATGTATTGGCCTCGGCCCAGCGGGAGCAAGTCGTCCTCAATCTGGTGCGGCCCGACCTGCCCATACAGGTGCCCGACTGGCAGATTCACACCGACGAGCTGATTGCCTACCCCCTGCTCTGGGGCAAACCAGCTGGCACCATTGACCCAGAGCGGCAAAACTACTGCTGGGAAGTTGACCCCAACAATTTGCCAGACGCCTATTTGCAATCCCTAGGGATGGCCCTGTCTGCCCTCCACAGAATCGAACCGGGGGTCTTGGCGAGAGGTGGACTAGATACCCCAGCCATCGCCGCGATCAGAACCGCCTGGTCAGAGCGCATGGCCAGGGTCAAGCAGGTTTACCCGGTGAACCCACAACTCTGGGAACGGTGGCAACGCTGGCTAGATAACGATACCCTTTGGCCAGAACACACGACGTTAATCCACGGCGATCTGCATCCCGGTCATATTTTGGTGGACGAGCAAGCCCAGGTCACTGGCCTAATCGACTGGACCGAGGCGCGGGTAGACGATCCGGCCTCAGATTTTGCCGCCCACTACCGGGTGTTTGGCCGCAGTTCTCTAGAGGCCCTACTGCGCCACTATGACCAGAGCGGCGGTCACGTCTGGCCAGCCATGGCCGACCACATTGTGGCGTATGACAGTGCCTCGGCGGTGGAAGTCGCTGAATTTGCTGAGCGATCGGGGCTGGACGATTTCAAAGCGATGGCTCGGCAAATGCTCAGTGCTGAATCCCCGTCACCGTCCCAAGTAGGTTAGATATTTAACTTGCATATTCCTAGATTGATGAGATTACCTAGCCTCGGTAGATCGCAAAGTCTCTGTAACCCTCTCCCCCAGCCCCTCTCCCAGGAGGGCGAGGGGAGCCGGAAACCCCCTCAAAGTCCCTCTCCCAACGTGGGAGAGGGATTTAGGGTGAGGGCTAAATCACAGCAGGAGAACAAGTTTTTGATCTACTGAGCCTGCCATCAGGGGTGGTGTCAGCAACGTAGCGATTATCGAGGTGCCCTATGCAACCGTTAGCAACCATCATGCCGCTCCTGGCCGAAGCACCCTGGGTCGAGGTCGAGTTTTCCGTGACGGGCCTGGTAGTGCTTGGGGTGCTATGCGGCTATGGGCTAATGGTCGAACCCTGGCTGGGAGTGCGCTTTTTTAAGGGATTTCGCAGAGCTAGTCTAGATCCGGCCCAACAACGTTGGCCCTGGTTTGCAGGCTTGATTGGGATGCAGGTTTTGGCTTTGCTGGTGATCGGTGGTTTGGTGTGGCAATGGCCTGAACTTACAACAAACAGTATCGGGCTGCGCTGGGGTAACCTTCAGTCACCGATAGTGCTTGGCATTTTAGGAGGGGCGATCGCCACGTTTATTTGGACGAGTATTTTGCTGATTCGGTCCCCGGACGAGGCGGATATGCCGCTAATTGGCGACACGGCCTTTCTGGTGCCGAGAACCCCTCAAGAGCGGCTGTGGGTAGGGGCGATCGCCCTGGGGGCAGGCACCAGTGAGGAACTGTTGTATCGAGGGTTGCTACCAGCCCTGGTGGTAGGAGTTGGTGTGCCCGTGGCGGTGGCGGCGACGATCCAAGCCGCTCTTTTTGGTCTTGCCCATCGCTATCAAGGCTGGCAAGGGGTGGGCTATACAGCTTTGCTGGGGTTGCTGCTGGGGATCTTGGTGGTTAGCACCGGCAGTTTACTGGTGCCGATTTTTCTCCATGTCATGATCGACTTGCGCCTGGTGCTAATGTCTCAGAATTTGTAAAGCCTGCGTCAGGCAGTCAGGTATGGTGACTGTGCCATTAACCCCAACCCCACCGCTGAACACCTGGCGGAAATTGCCATCGCCTCTGCCGATACGGCCCGCACCTTTGGCCTAGAGCCGAAGGTGGCCCTGCTATCCTACTCCTCTGGGGATTCTGGCCAGGGCAGCGAGGTGGACAAGATGCGGGCGGCCACACGGTTGGCTCGCGATCGCCGCCCCGACCTTCCCATCGAAGGCCCGATTCAATACGATGCCGCCGTGGACTTAGAAGTAGGGGCCCAGAAAATGCAGGGGTCAGCGGTGGCAGGGCAGGCCACCGTGCTAATTTTCCCGGACTTGAATACGGGCAACAATACCTATAAGGCGGTGCAGCGGGAAACCGGGGCGATCGCCATCGGCCCCGTGTTGCAGGGGCTGAAAAAGCCGGTCAAGGACCTCAGCCGGGGTTGCACCGTAGAGGACATTGTCAATACCGTGGCGATTACCGCCATCCAGGCCCAGGCCCAGTAACCCCTAGACCGCTGGTTCAGAGGGGCATACTACTGGGGCGTTGTGGTGTTTAAAAAGTCGGAGAGAGTTTACCTTGGTACCGCGAAAGTGGGCCAAGATGACTCATACCTCCAGGTTTTTACGGTAGCCGTGGGGCTAGTACACCAAGGCATATCCTTTCACCTGAGTTGATTTAAAAGTATTGAAAACACCTAAATTTTTCTATTATCTTACTTCGAGTTAATCAACTTCACTTGAACTACGGTATTTTTGATATGAGCGACCTTCTCTGACCTTCCTTTAGCCTCGTACAAAGCTTGCGTTTTCTCTAACACTTTTCTGGCCTGTACTTCTTCACCTTTGGCAAATAGTGAAATGGCATAAATCTGGCAAGCTAAAATATCACCTGGGTTTTGTTCTTTGCCTGGAACTTATCAAATGTAAACTCTCTTCCAATTCTTCCTCCATGCTTCATTAAATGAAAAATTTCGACAATCTCTTTATTTGTTAATGGATGCGGACTTGACTCAGAACAGGGAGTCAGCCCTAAAAAGTCTTGAACCTTATCCGCCAGTCGCCTCCCCTTACGACTATTGTCTATCATTTTTATAGGCTCTTCATCTCTAAGAATTAGCGAAATCTGAGGATCATACTCAAAGCTTAGTCCAAAAAGACTAAAGTCTTCGTCGATAGTTCTATAAGGAATGACCTGGATCCCAAGAATTTTATTAAGTGAATGCTGATGAGATTGTGGCCTTATAAGGTTCCAACTAATTAAGCGTAATGAATTTTTTTCTTGTCGAAATCAAACACCTCTACCTTGTTCAAACAAAGCAAAAGAAGACCAAACCCACCAAAAAAGATAAAAAACAGAATGCCAACCCAGCGTTTGTCTTGTTTGATATAGAGGTGATTTGCTTCTGGTGTATTAATAAATTGATTGATGGCGTAGGCATCTCTATCTTGTTTTCTCAAATCCTTAAGGAAAACATTGGTTAAGGGAATGGAACTCTGATCTGTTGTAATCGAAACTCGATAGCTGACTTCACCTTCACTATCTTCATAAGTTTCAAGAGTTGCTTCATGCATGCTTGAAATCGGAAAGGAATGCGCTTCAGAGGTAAACCAACTAGATGAAGAAAGGGTACATTGATTAGAACCTACTCGATCGCATTCTAAAATAGCTCTCCCAAGCGCTAACATTCCTAATGAACCAATCCCAATTAATAGAATGCCCATAATCCAAGCATCCCAAGGGATAGGTCTTAAGGTTAAACGGCTAGGGGTATAACGAACAAGTCTCATTTAGGCTGCTTTACCTAATAAGAAAAAGTGGTACTTTAATTGACAAATTCAGCAAGCTGTCAAAAAAGCCTGGCAGAGAAACAAGATTTAATGACTTCCTGTAAACCCCAGATTTTTGTAAGGAGGTTTATTAATCACAAATTTACTGCCTCAAGTGGATTGTATGGTAATTAAAACTTCCTTTAGAAATTCTTCCCTAAACTGTAATCTAAAGTAAACATTGTTTGAGGTCAACGTAATATCAAGGCTTTCAGGCTTTCAGGGCGTCAATAATAACTATGTTGGCTAGACTCAGGGGCTGCCCCTTAGGCATCATCACCATTGGTGGTAGCGCTGGCACTGGGGCTATTACCAATGGTGATGATGTTCTTGGCATGATTGACCATCAGCTCCTAAGCACCCCAAGGCAGAGCCCTAGGAGCTGTACCGGCGTTTTAGAAAATCCTTCCAAAGTCTGTAACGGGCTTTCAGGCTGATTTATGAAGAATTGCTATGTGCCAATAACTTTTTAGAAGATATGCAATTCGCCTAATTATTCCTGGGCATGGCTATAGGGAGATTACATGAGGCCTGCTAAGCCATTGTCATGACCCTGCTACTGCCCACTGATGATACCCATCTTTTAGATTTCCAGGCAGCGGCAAAAGCCGTCTTAGCCTATTTACAAGGTCGCTTAGGGTTTGACCTATGGATGATTACCCGCACCGAAGGCAATGACTGGATTGTGCTCCAGGCGCAGGATCAAAGCTACGGGGTACAGAGTGGCGACGTGTTTCGCTGGACCGACTCCTTTTGCTCGCGTATGGTCAAAGGAGAAGGCCCCCGCATGGCCCCCTGCTCGACTCAGGTCAGGGCCTACGCCAGTGCGCCCATTGCCCAGCAAGTGCCGATCGCAGCCTATGTCGGAGTACCTTTGCTCTACCATGACGGAACGTTATTTGGCACTCTGTGCGCGATTGATCCCAGTCCCCAAAATCCCAAGATTTTAGATGAACTGCCGCTGGTCGAGCTACTGGCGAACTTACTCAGCAGTATTCTACATGCTGACATGAAGGTAGCAGAACAAACCAGTCTGGCTGAGCGCTTGCAGGCGGAAACCCTTACTGATGACCTGACTGGGTTATATAATCGACGCGGTTGGGATTATCTTTTAGCAGCCGAAGAGCGGCAATGTGCCAAGTATGGCCACCCTGCTTACGTGGCTGTAATTGACTTAGACAACCTCAAGCGGATTAATGATAGCCAGGGCCATGCCGCAGGAGATGAGTTACTTCGCCGAACGGCTGCGGCCCTACGTCAGTCATCGCGGCAGCAAGATGTGATCGCTCGGGTTGGTGGGGATGAGTTTACGGTTTTGTTTGTGAAGTGCGCTTTAACCCCAAGGGAATGTCTGCGCGATCGGATCAATCAGGCCCTAAAAGCTAATGGTATTGAGGCTTCGATTGGGTTGGCAGAGCGGCACCCTAGCCGAGGTCTGGGGCAGGCTTGGCTGGCGGCAGACCAAGCCATGTACCGTGAGAAACAATGCCATAGGCAGCCATTCAAGGGTTGCCTCAATCAGGGCAATGAGGTGCTCACCACAGGGGGCTGTCTCTAGAGTAGACTAGGGCCATAACTTGCTTGCTGGGGCTTAACCCCGAATCACCATGGCTCACCGAAGGCAGTTGTTTGACTGGCGTATAGGGTTACTGATGGTTAGTACCAGCGGGTTGCCGCTGGTCAACCTGTCCATGCCACAGCAGCCCGCTGCCGCCATTCAATATGCCGACGGCACCGTCGGCTTCTCCTATCCCCCCCGGCTGACCGATAGCTATGCTACGCGCACCTGGGTGGGCGATCGCCGTGTTACCTACTACCTCACCTTCGATTTTCCTGCCGCCGCCGAGGAACCCCTAGACAACGTGGTGATCAGCCTCGACTCGGGGCGCGATCCCACCTTTCGATATCGGTTAGACGCCATCGAAGCCTTCGCGAACACCCCAGACGGGCGAGTAGCCCTGCCGCTGGGAGAGCTCACCCAGGATACTGACACCAAGGTTCTCACCATTCCCTTTGATCCCCCAGTTTCCCCCGGCACTCCGATTACCCTGGCCCTACGCCCTGTGAGTAACCCCAGGTTCGCTGGGGTGTACCTGTTTGGTGCCCGGGCCTACCCAGTGGGAGACACCGTAGAACCCACCTTCCTGGGGTATGCCCGCCTTAGTTTTTACGAGCGAAATCGCCGCCGCTGGCCCTGAAGGCAGGTATCGAGTGTCAGGTGTCGGCATCCCCTCCTGGGAGGTCTGTGCTGTATAGCCTGCGGTATGGCTTCGCTAGCGCGCAGCGACCCCAGGCGATGTCCTGAGCTTGTCGAAGGAGGGGTAACTTGTCGAAGTCGGCAGGGGTGGGTCATCAAGACATTTTTACGACATATCGGCCTGGAGTTCGTCTTCGCCGCCTACGTGGGTGGTTTTGACCCAGCGCAGCCGTTTGGGCCGCACCGACAGGCGCAGGGTCATAGTGGAAATTACCAGCAGCCAGTGCAACATGTAAATATTGCCCCACAGAGTTTGCAGTCCTGTGGCCCAAAGGGCTTGGGGCCGAGTGCGGCGCAGACCGCAGAACATCCCCATCATGGAGAGGGTTACAGCCAACCCCGACACGGGTAAAAACAGCGGCAACCGATGGCGTAACAGGGCCATGACAAAATCGGGAAATGCGATCGCTGGCAGACCATACTGAATCGTCCAGAACGCGACCATATCCAGGGTCTTTGCAGGGGAAAGGCGGCCTTGGGCAATCAATCGCCAATAGTCGAGGTAGCGCTGGTAGCCCCCTTCTGCCCAACGGTTACGCTGGTGCCAGAGGGCCAAAGGCCGCTCCACACCTTCTTCTCCCACGGCCGGATGCAGCAAAAATTGAATCGACCAACCACTCAAATGGAGCCGCAGGGTCAAATCCAAATCATCGGTAATGGTTTCCTCGTTCCAGCCGCCGCACTGGGCTAAGGCCGCCCGCCGCACAAACTGACCGTTGCCCCGCAGTTCACCAATTCCACCTACGCTGATGCGCTGTTGCTGAAAGTAACTATCTAGGGCCATTTCCGCCTGCTGGCCACGGGTACAGAGATTCTTAGCGCGGTTAACCACCGCTTTTTGCACCTGTACCGCCCCAACTCCATCGACGTCAAACATGGGAACCACATGGCGCAATAGGTCTTTAGGGACTCGGGCATCGGCATCAAACACGCCAATGATGCCCCCTAGGGTGTCAGGCCATACCTGGTTTAGAGCCCCTGATTTGCCCCCCGTTGCCCCAGGGCTGCGGCGCAAAATCCGCAGCTGCGGATATTTGGCCGTTAGCTTTTTTAGCCGCTGGGGGGTCCGGTCTGTACTGTTGTCGTCAATAATCCAGACATCGTAGCGGTTGGTGGGGTAGTCGAGTTGGCATAGGGCGGCGACCAGCTTGTCAACCACAGCCTCTTCATTTTTAGCGGCCACCAACAGGGACACATAGGGCCAGGTGGCCCAGGTGTCGTAGCTAGCTAAAGTCGCCTCCTTTACCCCCAATTGCATCGAAGGGCGGGGGGTAGGGGCGGCAGCGGAGCTGGCCAGCAGTACTCTCAGGGCATGGGTGGTTAACATTACCATCAACCCCATTACAAACCAGCTCCCCCACGACACCAGATGCAACCCGATGGTGCCTGCCCATAGCATGGTTAGGGTTAACGCTGCTTTGCGCCGACGTCCGGCGTAGCCAGGATAGTCTTCAATTTCAAGGTCATCCAACGGGGTAAACAGGCGATCGCGAAAGTTAACCATGAACCAGCGCCAGCAGCACTCCAGAAACAACTTAAAAACCAAGGCTAGTATTCCCAAGCAATAGCAGCACCTGGCTAGCCCTCAGCCTACACCTATCATCCCCGATTTTGCAGGTAAAGTTTCTAATGATATCCCTACCCAGCAACTGGGGAATGCTAGCCTTAGCACTCCTCCTGGCGGACTGATCCACCGCTAAGGTTAGGGGTACACTGATAGCCCATAGCCCAGGCAACTGATAAAGGCCATGCCCATGCGTTTGACATTTGAGGAAATCCAACCGGCGGGAAAACAAGATGTAAGCGTTTACATGCCCTATTACCAGGGTAATAAGCGCACAGCGCTCCCCTATGCCATTTCCCTATATAAACAAGGCAACTTGGAAGGGGAAAGGCTGATTGAAGGCGGTGACAGTATCCCTTTTGTAGCCACCTGGAATGTGTCTACCCTACCTGCCGATCTAACCCGGTGCCGCATGCAATTTGATGACGATGCTGATTTGTCCTACGAAATCACG
The DNA here is from genome assembly GCF_012911975.1 of Nodosilinea sp. P-1105. GTDB lineage: Bacteria > Cyanobacteriota > Cyanobacteriia > Phormidesmidales > Phormidesmidaceae > Nodosilinea. Next base: position 9,239 of record NZ_SMDQ01000082.1, read on the forward strand.
ATGGCCACCTTCGAGTTCGTGGACTTTTTATTTGATGTGATTGTGGCCCTGCGGCAAAAGCGCACCCCAGATTTTTCGAAGGGGTTTTACCGGAAGCTGCTACGGCTAGAGGACTAGTGTCGGGGGTCGGGTGCGTCACCTGGTTATTCTGCCCTCCAGTTGCTCTATCAATCATTAAAAAAACGATAGGATGACATCAACCGGAGGCTAAAAACGTTAGACCAACAGGATGATTGTGATATTGTGCCCACTGGGGATCTAAGGTCAGGGTTTTGCCGAGCACTACCCTCAGCAATGTCCAATGATTGCCCCTGGTGACTATATTGCGACCTATAGGGAGGACCTGCGGCGTGCCCAGTTCAGCGAAGCGTTTACTGATCGGTTCAACCGAATCCTATAGTGGAAAATCGGCGGCTGTGCTGGGTATTGGGCTTCAGCTCCAAGCCACAGGGGTAGATATTGCGTTTGGGAAACCGTTAGGTAACTTCATCAATGGCGAGGTCCAAGATCCAGACCTCGAGTTCATTGTTGAAACCTTACGCCTGCCCCAGTCCCGATTTTATCCGCCCCTGGTGTCTCTGACGGAAGCCACGATTACCCAATGCTTAGAGGGGAATGGTAGTCCGCTGAACGGTCATGGCCTGGACCGCTTTAACGATTCCCAAGGGGAAACGCTGCTGTTACTGGAAGGCCCTGGAAATTTGACCGAAGGGATGCTCATCGATCTCTCCCTTTGCCAAATTGCCAGTGCCGTCGATGCTCCAGTTTTGCTGGTCACCCGTTATGATTCCATTGCTTTGGTGGATCGGCTGTTGGCCGCCAAGGCTCAATTGGGCGATCACCTGCTGGGGGTGGTGGTTAATGACATTCCAGAAACGGCTGCTGAAACAGTGAGTCAACTGGTTCAACCTTTTTTGGAGCGCCAGGGTATTCCAGTGTTGGCCCTATTGCCGCGATCGCCAATCATGCGCAGCATTACCGTGCGCGAAATTGTCTCTAGGCTGCACGCTGAGGTGCTGTGTTGCCCCGACCGACTTGATTTGATGGTCGAAACCTTGACCATTGGGGCGATGAATGTGAACGCCGCCCTGCGCTATTTCCGCAAAGGACTGAACATGGCGGTGGTGACCGGGGGCGATCGCACCGATATTCAATTTGCCGCCCTGGAAACCTCCACCCAGTGTCTGGTGTTAACTGGCCAGGTGCCGCCTTCCCGGGCCATTCTGGAGCGGGCCACAGACTTAGAGGTGCCGATTCTCACGGTTGATTCCGACACATTATCCACCGTAGAGCGGATTGATGAGCTATTTGTGCAGGTGCGCCTGCATGAGCCCGTTAAGGTGAAATGCGCCCAAGATTTAGTGGCAGAGCACTTTGACTTAGACCGCTTACTAGACCTACTCGATATTAAGCTGCCTGTATCGGCCACTTAATCCAGAGAATGTTTTTGACCCGTTCGGGTAGAACAGGGTTCTGATACAATGAAGCGCGTTATTCTTGCATCTGGTGTAGCCCTTGAGTCAGTCCATTGAAGCTCCGCTCGAAACTTCTAAAGTAGACACCTTTCTACAAGAACTCGCGGCAATTCAACAATCGGGCTCTAAGCGAGTTGCTATTTTAGGGTCCCGTCATGTACCGATCACCCATCAACAATTGATCGAGTTGATGACCTATGCCCTGGCCCTAGGGGGCAACCGGATCATTACCTCTGGGGCCACAGGCACCAACTCAGCGGCGATTCGGGGGGCGATGAAAGCCGATCCAAACTTGCTGACGGTGATTTTGCCCCAAAGTCTAGAGCGCCAGCCCCGGGAGTCGCGGGACCAGCTAGAGCAGGTGATGCACTTGGTGGAAAATCCTGGCAACGATACCCTGTCCTTGGCCGAGGCTAGCTCAGTGTGTAACCAGGAAATTATTTCCCGCTGCCAACAGTTGATTTGTTTTGCCTTCCATGACAGCGCCACCCTGCTGCGCACTTGCCAAGATGCGGAAGATCAACGCAAGATTGTCACCTTATTTTACTTTGACTAGGCTATGGCCACCCCGTTACCCATGCCCGGATTTTTGCTGGTTAGCATTGCGATCGCTGCCCTACTGATTTATCTGCCGTTTTTTGCTGTGGGCTACGGTCGGTTTAAAGTGGGCTATGACAAGTCGGCCCCCCGCACCATGTTGGCCAAGTTGCCCCCCTACGCCCAACGGGCGACCTGGGCTCACGAAAATGCCTTTGAATCTATGATTCTATTTGCCCCGGCGGCCCTGATGGCCTACGTTACCCAGCAGCAATCGGCGGTTGCCCTGGGGGCCGCCATCGCCTATCTGGTCGCCCGGACAATTTATCCGCTGGCCTATATCGGTGATAACCCTATCCTGCGATCGCTAATGTTCGGTATTGCCAACCTCAGTACCTTTACCCTGTACATCTTGAGCTGTCGGTCAGCCTTGATGTAGGCTGTTAGTGCGCAATCCAAAGACAGGGACTATGGCTTCTAGCTTTTCTTTTGATATTGTTAGTGACTATGATCGGCAGGAACTGGTCAACGCCCTCGACCAAGCCCGGCGGGACGTGATCAGTCGCTATGACCTGAAAGATACCAACACCACCATTGATCTGGGAGACGATACCATTACTATCGAAACCGCCAGCGATATGACCCTGAATGCGGTGAAGGATCTGCTCCATCAGAAGGCGGCTAAACGTAATCTGTCCCTCAAAATCTTTGACTATGGTGAACCGGAAGCCGCTAGTGGTAATCGGGTACGGCAAAAGGTCACCCTCAAAAAAGGGATCAACCAGGACACCGCTAAGCAAATTTCCAAGCTGGTTCGCGACAACTTGAAGAAAGTGACTGCTTCAATTCAAGGGGATGCGGTACGGGTATCGGGTAAATCCAAAGATGACTTGCAGCAGGCGATGCAGCTGGTGAAGCAAGAAGACTGGCCCATGGCGATTCAGTTCAACAATTACCGTTAAGGGCACCCTTCGCCCTCTCCCCTCTCCCTAAATCCCTCTCCCAAACTTGGGAGAGGGATTTTGAAAGCTACCATGTCGGTATCGAGCTTCTCCCTTGACGCCAACGGTGCGTTCCGGTCAGCAAAGGGGTCTGCCTTACAGCAACGTTGGCATAGTGTCATCGTGGGCCGAGTTGATTTTGTTGGTAATCCACACCGACTGATAAGGTTGGAGGGGATACACCACGTCAGTATCGGTAAACCGATGACCACTGATCAGGTCATACCAGTCATCGGTGCTGACCAAATTGAGGTCGTGTAAGCGCAGTTCCTGGGGCTGGTTGCTGAGATTGTGTACCGAGAAAATGCTCTGGTCACGGGTCAGGCTTTGCCGCCAAAAGGCAAATAACGCCGAGTTTAGCGGGTGCAAGGTGTACTGGGTGGCATTGGGATGAAACGCCGTCTGCTGCCGCCGAATTTTTATCAACCGTTTCATCTCAGTGAGCACCTTGGCATGGGGGCTGGCGGGGTCAGCCAGGGCGGCCTCAAGGGCGGGTAAGTCCCACTTGCTACGGTTAATCGCGCGGTTGTGACCTGTTGCCTTAACGCCATTGGTGTTGTTGTGGCTGGCCAACAGACTATGAATGTAAAACGCGGGAATGCCCTCTAGGGCCATCATGATGGTTTGGGAGCAGAGGAAGCGCTCCACCTGCCACTGGTCTTCCCCTTTGGCCGTTCCCTTCAGGGCGTCGAATAGGGAAATGTTGATTTCATAGGGGGACTCGCTGCCGTCGGGACGGGTGCGCATGCTAATTTTGCCGCCAAAGTTGCGCATGGCCGTCAGCAATTCTTGGTATTCATCATCGGTCAACAGCCCTTCCGCTGGGCGCATACCAATCCCATCGTGGGAAGCGGTGAAGTTGAAATAAGCACAGCCAATCGGCGCTGGGGGCATGCTCATCATCCAGGTTTTTAAGTGGTCAGAGCGGCCCTGCATCAGCGCATTCAGCAATAGCGGCGGCAAGCTGAAGTTGTAGATCATGTGGGCTTCATTGCGGTTGCCAAAGTAGCTGAGGTTTTCCCGATTGGGGACATTGGTTTCAGTAATGATCGCAATACCGGGGTCGATCAACTGCAAAATTTCCCGAAACAGGCGCACAATGGCATGGGTTTCGGGCAGGTGCATGCAGTTTGTACCCCGCTGTTTCCATAGAAAGCCAACGGCATCCAGACGAATGTAGCGGGCTCCAGCCTCCACGTAGGCCAAGATAATCTTGATGTATTCCAGCAAGACATCAGGATTTTCAAAGTTGACGTCCACTTGGTCTGCACTGAAGGTGCTCCACACGTGCTTCACGCCATCCACCGTTTCGACGGGGGTCAGTAGGGGAGTGCTGCGGGGCCGCACCACCTGGGATAAATCTGCACTGGGGTCAGCGGTAATGAAATAGTCGCAGCCTGGTTTTTGTTGTTGTTTGAACTGCTGAAACCACTGGTGCTGGCTAGACACATGATTCACCACCAGGTCTACCATCAAATTAAAGTGGCTAGCGATGCGCCTAACATCATCCCAGGAGCCCAACTCTGAATTCACCTGTAAATAGTCGATGATGGCAAATCCATCATCCGAACTGTAGGGAAAAAAGGGCAGGATATGGACACCTGTGATGGTGTCTTGTAAGTGATTTTCCAGGAACTCTGCCAGTACCGCCAATGGGGCCCGATCACCATCGACAATACTGTCACCGTAGGTGATGAGCAAGACGTTGTCGTAGTTCCACTTTTTCAGGTTTTCTCGTCCAGAGGGGCAGAGGGTGTGCTGGATCAAGCTAAAAATCTCAGCGGTCAACCAGTTAGCCGTTTCTTCTGGATAGACTTTACTTAGTAGGGGTTTAATATTATCAGACACTCGCCTAAGGGATGGATGGTCAATCTTCGCTCTAGGGTAATCGGCTGGCTTTCCCTGGCCTGAAAATTCATGAAAGGTTTTAGATTGTTGGGGCTTACTTTTAGCAACGGTCATAGGCTTCTATAATCTCCATCATGAAAAGTTGACAATGGCTTTAAAGCAATACCGCTAGCCAAGGCAATAAAACCTTCGCCACGGCAAGAGTCAGCGACGATTTAGAGATATTTTTCAGGGGGTAAACCTCGATCAGAACTTGGCACTTTTGCTAAAAAGGCTACAGATTTGATGGGTCATGAAAATGTGTCAAAGCTGTTTTCCTGGCTCAGATTCGCGTTTACCTAAAAAGGCACGATAGCCCACCCTAAGTGCTTCCCCTGTCTAGCTGTTTACAGTCCTGCCTGTGGTGAAAGGCCAAGGGCTCAAACGTGCTAGGGGTAAAACGACTCTGTCTCTATTTTCAAGAGACAACTGTGGGCCATTGGATAGATGGCAGTATTGCCTTTGTGTTTCCCGTGATACTTCCGATGGTGGCACATCCATTGGTGCCAACGTCATCTACCTGCCATAAGTTCATCGCTTTTTAGTCTCTCTGGGGAGTCTTTACAAACCCTTATAGCAAAGGGCAGTAGAGCTTGCTCGTGCGCAGCAGGATGGATGAGGATGCCTGTTGTGCAAAATTAGGGCGTTGTGTCGTCGATGTATTCGCGCCAGCGTTGAATTTGGCCATCCTGGACGTCAACGGCGATCGCATCTTCAGCGGTGGATCTAAAACCAGTGCGCTTGTCCTGGTCTTTCCAGGTCCATTCCACCATGGCCCGGTTACCCTGAATCACCAGGTTGTGGATGGCGATAGTAGTGACTTGATGATGCTCAGCATAGGCTTGAAACGCCGCCAATATCGCCGCTGGGCCGCACCACCGTCGCCCGGGCACCACCATCTCGCCAGTGGGGGAAAACAGCTGAGCAAAGCGCTCACCATCTCCGTCTAACCAGGCTTGTCTGGCTCGGTCAATGATGGCTTGAATTGATTGTGGCGACACCATCAGTAGACCCCTGGAATGCAGTAGGGTAATTCCGGCCCCATGGCTAAGGAACCATCGACGCTGAACAGGCATATCTGATGTCTAATGTCGATCATATCTGGTGATCAGCGTAGCCAGTGCCAGGGGGGTAGGTGTCGATCGCGTCAGACTGCTCTGGTGGATGGTTTCGCACCCCCTCCGCGATCGCAAAGCAGGGGAAACGGTAAAAACCCTGCACCACCTATCGTTGCGAACCCCTTACTCCGCAGCCCCAGGGAAACCATTCGGGTTTCTGACACCGTTCTCCTTCGAAACCCGACCAACAGGTCAAACAGTACAACCCCTGCGATGTTAGACCCTGAGGCTATGGACGGCGTAGGTATCAGTTCGTTTAGTGTGTCTGTATCCTATACAACAGATTTCAAAAATGACTGATTTCTCAGCAAAAAAGAATGTTTTGATAAATTTATTTACCCTTGGTCCTGACAGCAGCGAAGACGCTGCTGTTCCCGGTTAAAGGTTTGTTGGGCAGGGGTTAACACCTCAGAATTGAGGGGCGGACGCATATCCCACTGCACTTCAGCCAAGGCGAACAGGCTGCCTGCAATCACCAATCCCGTGGTCAAAAATTGATAGCTGGGTACCAAGGGCAGTACTGGCATTGCCGCCCCATGGAGTAGGGAAAATAGCAGAAATGTACGCGATCGCATTCCTATGCCCATGGCCCCATAGCCCAGGGCACATACGGTTAACCAAATGGGGCAGAGGCGCATCAGGATCGCCCCCGACCCGGCAAAGATGCCGTAGTCCGTCAGCCCCAACCCTAACAGCATCAATCCGCCCCACAGGTAAACCAGCCAGCGTAGCCGTTCAACAGTGACCCAGAACCAAGCCAGTTTAGCCATCAGCCCCACCGCCACCACCGTCAGTATCGACCACACCAGAGCCTGGTGATGCCAACTGAGACCAGGACAAAACTGCGGAGTGAGAAAGATCACCCCAGCCACCCAACCCCACAGTAAAAACACCTGATCAATGCGGGTATACAGCCAGGCCATGAGCGTAGTCTGGTTAATCTGCCACCGCCAATGAATTAGCCCCTCCAAGTCCTGAACATCCAGTTGAGTTTGCTTGCGGCGCACTAAGGGCTGATTGGCATCGAAAAAGGTCATTGGCTCTTAAAATCTAGGGTTAAGAGCAATGTTAACAAAAGTTAACGATTGTTTACAAACCAGTTTCCCAGCCTTGGTCGATCGATGATCTAAGTACTCATGGCCAGCATTTTTTGGATTGGCTTTAGAGCCGCTGCCTGCAGATCGGCGGGCAGCACAATTTCAGGCTGGCGATCGCGCATCGCTAGATAGAGCTTCTCCAGGGTATTCAGCCGCATGTGGGGACACTCATTACAGGCACAGGAGGCCAGAGGCGGAGCCGGAATGAACTGCTTTTGAGGGGTCTGCTTTTGCATCTGGTGGATAATTCCAGGCTCGGTAACCACAATAAATTGATCTTGCGGGCTCTGCTGGGCATAGTTCAGCAGGGCGGTGGTAGACCCCACATAGTCTGCATGGCGCAGCACCGCCGCTTCACATTCTGGGTGGGCAATGACGGCCGCCTCTGGGTGGGTGATCTGGAGTTGCACCAGTTTTTTCTCAGAAAAGGTTTCATGCACAATACAGCTCCCCTGCCATAACACCAGATCGCGTCCGGTCTGGGCCATGACGTAACGCCCTAGGTTTTGGTCGGGGGCAAAAATAATCGGCTGATGCTCAGGAATTTGCTGCACAATGCTGACCGCATTGGAGCTGGTACAGATGATGTCGCTCATGGCTTTAATGGCGGCTGTGCAGTTGATGTATGACACCACCAGGTGGTCCGGGTGGGTCTGCTTAAACGCTGCAAAGGCCTCCGGGGGGCAACTATCTGCTAAGGAGCAGCCCGCGTCGAGGTCGGGCAGCAACACCTGTTTTTGGGGATTGAGGATTTTAGCGGTTTCGGCCATGAAGTGGACCCCAGCAAACACGATGACGTCGGCGTCGGTAGCCGCCGCCTGGCGCGACAACCCCAAAGAGTCACCGATATAGTCGGCCACGTCTTGGATGTCAGGGTCCTGGTAATAGTGGGCCAAAATGACGGCATTGAGCTCTTGCTTGAGGGCTTGGATGGCCTCAAACAAGTCCACAGGGGGCAGAACAGCGGAAGCAGCAGGAGAAACAGTGGTAAACACGGCAGCGGCTTTTAGTGAGATCTACGTGTAAGGTATTTTGAATTATAGTTTAATTCACCAAAACTGATGCGACAACGTTTTTGTTCCGCTGTCACTGACCGACCGAACGGTGGCGCTAGTAAAGGAAGGCAGAGGGCAGAAGGCAGAAGGCAGAAGGCAGGGGGCAGAGGGCAGAGGGCAGAAGGCAGGGGGCAGAGGGCAGAAGGCAGAGGGCAGAAAAGGAATTCCTTGTCTCACCAGGGTTTCAGCCTTAGCCAATCATAAATTTGTAGGTTGGGTGGCGCGCTAGCAGAACCCAACAAAGCTAATCCCTGTTGGGTTCCACTACGTTTCACCCAACCTACAGGACTGTCAAGTTAGAAGTGACAGGTCAAAAGGTCTGCGATGCACGGCTTGAGGCCAACGGTACACGACTTGCCTTAAACCGCTTACCGCAGACCGTGAACCGTAGACCATGAACCGCAGACCCTGCTACTCTGTCAGCTCTGACTTGATCGATCACCAGTACCCCTAGGAGAGCAACCCCAGGGGTCAGGATATGGCTGGAGAGGGAAGACTTACCGAGGCTTGGGGGCTGTGGCCATTGGTGCTAGCGGTCAGGCGCTCGACGTTAAACCGATAGCCCACATTGCGAACCGTCTGAATAATACTGGGCTGGCGGGGGTCCACCTCAATTTTTTTGCGTAGGGACAAAATGTGGGTGTCTACGGTTCTGGGATTGTCAATGGCATCTGGCCAGGCCCGTCGCAGTAGGTCTGTACGGCTTAAAGGAGAACCAGCCGCCTGGGCCAACACATACAGCAGGCTAAACTCCTGGGGGGTCAGGTCAATGTATTCGCTGCGAAAATGGACCCGCCGTTGCACCAGATCGATGTTCAAATCCCCATAGGTGAGGGAAGCGGGAGCGCTGGTCGAGCGTATCCGCCGGGTAAGGGCCTCGATCCGGGCCAAAAACTCCTGCATGCCAAATGGTTTGGTCATGTAGTCGTCAGCCCCAGCCCGTAGACCACTCACAACATCGGTTTCGGTCGTACAGGCCGATAGGATCATAATCAAGGGTTGCCCTTGGGCATGCAACCACTTACACAACTCCAGACCATCCCCATTGGTCAGTTGGGCATCTAGAATCACTAAATCAGGCTGCCGACTTTGATACACCTCGCGGCTGCGATCGCTGTCAGCAGACTGAAAAACCCTGTAACCGGCCTGTTGAAGATGCCAGCCCAACAGCGATCGCAGATGGGGATTTCCCTCAATAATCTGAATAGATACAGAGCCCACTGGGTTTAAGATAACGACACAATTTTTGATGTGCTCACCATAGCAAAGCCTTTTTTGGGGTTTTGTAGCTAGGGTTACCCCACCCCCATCCCCTGTCGTCTCGTCGCAGTTGGTCTAGCAGTTGGTCTAATAGATAGCAAGCAAAAGCAAAAGGCAGAAGGCTGCCTGGGTCACATTATGTAGATTTGTTGCAAGTGTTGCTAACCTCTTCAAAATAATTTTCAGATCTATACCAAAGTCTTTGACAATCTTTTATGCAGGCTAAAAAAAGTGGAAGATAGTCAGCGATTAAGTCGCTTAACAGATGCCCTGAAAGCCCGTTAGCACAAGCTAGAGAGGTCGATGACAGGCTAAATTAGTCGGCTTCAGGCATGTTTACTATGGAACTCAACCTCACCCAGGTCTGGATTTTGGGTTTGTCTGCGGGCAACCGCTAGATCCTGAACTGACCCGAACTGACCTTGGCACCAAGCCCTACGACCTATGACTTTGCTCAATGGATATATTCTTGTGTTAGATCCGGAACGCCGTGAATTTCGGGATACTCATGCCTTAGCCGCGGATTTACAATTTCCTGTGTTTGTGGCCAACTCTACCGAGCAGGCTGTGATCCAAGTGAAGCGGGCTCCCCCTTGTTTGGTCATCCTCGTAGGGGACAACTATCAAGACTGGTCGCAGCCGTTGATTGATCAGCTGCGACAGAGTTCTAAAACTAAAGACATGACAATTCTGGCCCTGACGGATTCAGCCAGTCCTCAGTGGCAGTACCGGGAGGATAATCCAGGGGTTGATGGTCTGCTGGTCAAGCCGCTGAGTCAAGATATTTTGCGGTCTTTGATCGCCTCAGCTTTTGCTCGGCAAGCCTGTATTTGACCTGGCCAAAAAACCGACTATCTTCAAGCGCAACTGGGTATTCTGGGGTTAGGTTGTCAAGGTCGCTTTCATGTTGCCCAGAGTGTTGCCAGAAGACCAGGTGCCGATCTTTAAGTTTTGGTTTGATGGCTCATTGCAAGCAGGGACCCATCATCGCAATGAGCTATACTATCGCGCCCTGACGGTTGATGTCCACCAACGGTCTCGGCTTTATCATCTGGCTTGTCGCCTGTCTAGACATCGGGCCACCACGCTAGTTTCCCTTGCCTCTGACCAATGTAGCCTTTGGGTGAGCTTGCGAGATCACGCGGTGGCCGCGTCCCTACTGCCGAGGTCAGCGCTAGGGCTGTCCCATGCCCAGCGCTAGGGCTCGGCCAGTCCAGTTGGGGTGATGGGGCCAGGCCGGTTGGCCTTGGGCGATCACCCCTTTGACGGTATAGGTTTTGGGGTCAAACAGGGTCACGTTAGCCTGGTAGCCAGGGGATAGCAGCCCCAACTTATCGTCAACCCGAATTGCTCGGGCCGGGTAAAGGGTGGCCATGCGTAGAGCCTCTCCTAGGGGGAGGCCCACCTGGGTGACACAGTTTTTTACCGCCTCGATCATCGTTAGGGCCGATCCGCCTAAGGTGCCATCGGCAGAGAGGCATTTGCCGTCTTGATAAAACACCTCCTGCCCGCCAATCACAAAGGAGTCCAGGGTGGTGCCCACAGGGGGGGTGGCATCGGTGACCAAGACGAGCTTATCTTGTTTGATTTTTTGGGCCAGGCTGATAGACCCATAGTGGACATGGTGCCCATCGGCAATAATGCTGGCATAGATCTGGGACTGGCTGAGGGTTGCCCCCACCAGGCCAGGGCTACGACCTAACCAGGGGGTCATGGCATTGAACAGGTGGGTGACCATGGTTACCCCGGCCTCAAATCCTGCTAAGGCGGCTTCAAAACTGGCCTCACTGTGCCCTGCTGAGACCACAATCCCGGCCTGGTGCAGGCGCTGAATCACTGGGGCAGGGGTGACTTCTGGGGCCAGAGTGACCAGTTTGACCCGGTCGGGGCCAGCGGTGGCGATCGCCTCGACCATGGCTGTAGCGACCGGACGTACGTACCCGGGGTTATGGATGCCACATCGCTTCGGGTTGAGGTAAGGGCCTTCTAGGTGTAGCCCCAGCACTCCAGGGGCTAGGGACCCGGCGGACATCAGGGCGATCGCCTGGTCCATGGCCTGGTCGGTGGTGGTAATCAGGGTCGGTAAAAAGCTGGTGGTGCCACTTTGCAGGTTGGTGCGATGCATGGTAGCGAGGGCATCAGCGGTGATCGTATCGTTAAACATCACCCCCCCACAGCCATTCAGTTGCAGGTCAATAAAGCCTGGACAGGCGACCCAACCTTGGCCGTCTAGGGTGGGTATGCTATCCCCCAAGTGGGCTTCGGGCACCAAATCAACAATCCGATCGCCGTCAATAACCAGAGCATGGTGACGTAGTTCTCGGCTACCGGTATAGAGCAGACAGTGGGTCAAGGCATACATAAACGCATCCTAGGAAACGGAAACAACGTACAGCCGTCGGAGGACTGATGACTTGGCAGCGGCACAGGCCCAGCGGTTAACACGGCTTCTCCAGTGTACGATTTGGCCAGGGGCTGACCCTGATCCCTGGCGCCTCCCGTAGATCGGGTTAAATCCGCTGCCGCAATCGGCCCTGGGATTGCTAAAGTCGATAGGCGGATAACGGCAGGAGCGCAACCATGGATCATTGGCAACAGGGGGAAACCATAGACCTGACCATTACTAACCTCAGTAGCGGGGGCGATGGTCTGGGTCGTTGGCAGGAGCGGGTGGTGTTTGTGCCCGATACAGTGCCTGGGGATCTGGTGCGGGCTCGTTTGGTGCAGGCTAAGCCCACCTTTGGGCGGGCTAAGCTGCGGCAAATGTTAACCCCCTCACCCGACCGGGTCCGCCCCGCCTGCATTGTGGCGGACAAATGTGGTGGCTGTCAGTGGCAATCGGTCAGCTATCCGGCCCAACTGGCAGCCAAACAGCAGCAGGTGGTGGATGCCTTAACTCGGCTTGGCGGTTTTGAGCACCCCCCTGTGCTACCCATTCTGGGGGCCGATGCGCCCCTGGGCTATCGTAATAAGGCGACTTACCCCCTGGGGCGATCGCCAGAGGGGGCCGTTAAAGCGGGCTACTTTCGCAAGGGCAGCCACAAGCTGGTGAATCTCAACCAATGTCCAGTACAGGATGATCGCCTGAATCCACTACTGGCCGAGGTGAAGCGGGATATTCAGGAACGGGGGTGGTCGATTTATAACGAAACCCGCCATGTGGGCCGACTGCGCCACCTGTCGCTGCGGGTGGGGCGTCGCACGGGGCAGCAGCTTTTAACCCTAGTGTCTACAGCCCCCAACCTAAAAGACATTGAACTACAGGCCCAGGTGTGGATGGAGCGCTACCCCGACCTGGTGGGGGTATGTGTCAACCTGAATGCCGATAAAACCAATGCTATTTTTGGCCCCGAAACCCTGGTGATTGAAGGGGTTCCCTACCTGGAAGAACAGTTTGCTGGGCTTCGGTTTACGATCCACGCCACCACCTTTTTCCAGGTGAATACTGAGCAGGCCGAGCAGATGTTACAGGTGATTTTGAACGAGTTGCAGCTGACTGGCCGAGAAACCTTGATTGACGCCTATTGTGGGGTGGGTACCCTGACCTTGCCCCTAGCCCAAAATGCTCGCCGCTGTATTGGCTTAGACGTGCAACCGGAAGCGGTGGCCCAAGGGCTGGCCAATGCGGGGCTGAACGGCATCGACAATGTTGAATTTCGGGCTGGGGATGTGGCAGACTTGCTACCCCAGGCGGCTCTATCCCTGGCCTCGACGCTCCCAGCCGAGATGATATCCACTGAGATGATAGCCACCGAGGGGCCAGGGGTGCCCCCCGACATTGTGGTGCTGGACCCGCCCCGTAAAGGCTGCGATCGCGCTGTCTTGGATGCCCTGGTGGCACTGAAGCCCCCTCGCTTGGTCTACATGAGTTGTGACCCAGCTACCCTGGCCCGCGACCTGAAGATTCTTCGGGACGAGGGGGGCTACACCCTGGTCAAGGCTCAGCCTGCCGACTTTTTTCCCCAGACCTCCCACGTCGAGTGCGTCGCATTTCTGGTAGCGTAAACACCAGATTAGTTTTGATCCCCGCCTTATTGACCTCACCTGTTATGAAGCTCAGCGCCATTGCCGCAGAAATTGGTATTACGGCTGCCTCCAGCCTGGATGGGAACCCTGGCCATGACCCCAACATCACCGGGGTGGCGGCTGTTGATCAGGCCGCTGCAGGCACCCTGAGCTATATCGAGGGGAATAAATTTGCCCAGTTTGTCGGCACCACTGGGGCCAGTGCCTTGATTTTGCCCCAAAATCCGACCCTTCAGGCCCAAGCCACCGAACGGGGAATTGCCTGGTTGAGCACTGCTGACCCCCGCTTGGGGTTTGCTCGGGCGATTGGATTGTTTTATACCCCCTTTCGGCCCGCCTCGGGCATTCATCCAACGGCAGTGATCGACCCCAACGCCACCTACGGCGAAAACGTGTCTATTGGTGCTAACGCGGTGATTCAGGCTGGGGTGCATGTGGGGAACGAGGTCTGTATCCATCCCAATGTGGTGATTTATCCAGGGGTACGGGTGGGCGATCGCACCGTCCTGCACGCCAACTGTGTGATCCACGAACGGGCCCAGATTGGGGCTGATTGCACCATCCATAGCGGTGCGGCGATTGGGGCAGAGGGGTTTGGCTTTGTGCCCACCGCCGAAGGCTGGGAAAAAATGGAGCAATCTGGCATTGTGGTGATTGAAGATGGGGTGCGGGTGGGCTGTAACACCACCATCGATCGGCCTGCGGTGGGGACAACCCGGGTGGGGCGGGGCACCAAGCTCGATAACCTGGTGCACATTGCCCATGGCTGCCAGGTGGGAGAAGCGGTGGTCATGGCCGGGCAAGTGGGCATGGCTGGCGGCGTTACAGTGGGTAACCGGGTAATTTTAGCGGGCCAGGTGGGGATTGCGAACCAGGCCTCTATCGGCGATGGCGCGATCGCCACCGCTAAAAGCGGCATTCACAACGACATTGCCCCCGGAGAAATCGTCACAGGTACCCCGGCCCTGCCCCACAAGGTATTTCTGAAAGCCTCTGCTGTCTACCGACGCCTGCCCGAGATGTATAAAACCCTACAGCGAATCCAAAAGCAATTGCAGCCCTAGTGGGCTATCAAGCCAGACGTGACGGATAAACCGGTTACGGTTCACGGCCTAGGGTAAACGGTACACGGCTCCCCTTAAACCGTTTACCGTTTACCGTGAACCCCAACTCCCGGTTCGCTCATTTCTAAGGAGGTTCCTCAGATTCTGGCCCCAGCCGAGTGTAAATACTCACCGGGAAGTTGA
>NZ_SMDQ01000083.1 GCF_012911975.1 Nodosilinea sp. P-1105
TCAACTTCCCGGTGAGTATTTACACTCGGCTGGGGCCAGAATCTGAGGAACCTCCTTAGAAATGAGCGAACCGGGAGTAATTAGGCGGCTCATTGGTCATTACCTCCTGAGAAGTCCATCGGGCTCTTCGGGAATTGGGCATCACCCTTAAAGATACACTCCACCACCAGCGGGTCACGAGCCGCAATTCGTCGCCGTGCCTCCAGCAGTGTCCAGCCATACTTGGCTGCCATCTTGCGACAACAATCCTCATTGATGGCAAAGTGGCTGGTCGTGCTGCGATCGCTGCTCTGGGTCATGACTGCCCCCCTGGTTCCTGGTCGGTGGGCTTCTCTGCCTGACGCTTTCGGGCCTCTAATGTGACGATCGCCGCAGCCAAGTTAGCTACGGTACGCACTTCCTCATCAGCCCATTTTTCTAGGAAGTCGTAAACATCTCAGCCACTATCGAGCTAAGGCTAGTCGCCAGTTGGGCCATGAAATAGCCATTACCGAGATAAACGCCGCCCTGGCCACCCACGCACATCTGCAGCAAACTATAGGAAAGGCTCGCAGACACGCTCGATAACGACTGTAGGGAGCTTGACCAGGAAGACAGTCGAGGGTGGTCAGCTCATTCACGACTTAATAACGACTTGCGCTATACGGTCGGCCCCTCCATTGCTGTCTTTCTTCGAGCAGCAGAGTGAGCTACCCAGGGGGCTACGCCACTTCACTCCGTTTCATGGCTTCGCGTTTCACACACCACGCCCAGCCTTGGGTTAAGTTGCTGTAGGGTGCGTTGCTGAACAGCAAACGCACCCTATTTTTGGGCATCCTAACGTCAATCCTTGACCTGCATTCTCCCATGCCCAACTATCGAAGACCTGGAATTGCAGGTGGCACCTACTTCATCACCCAAGTCACCTATCAACGCCAGCCCTGGCTGTGTCGTGAGACAGGTCGCCATGCACTACGGAAAGCTATCACTCAGGTTAGAAAAACTCGTCCTTTTGCGATTGATGCCTTTGTACTGGAGTTTAGACTATGGCCATAGTCTAAACTCCAGTACCCTTAGAGCAGAGGATTTTTCACAGTACCCCATGAGACTGCCAACCCATCGACCACCAACCCACCCCGGCGAGATGCTGCTGGAGGAATTTTTGTTGCCGATGGGGCTGTCTGCTGAGGCGCTGGCCGCTTCGATCAAGGTGCCAACCACTTTGGTTGAGGGGGTGATCAGCGGACGGCAGGGACTAACGCCGGGGTTAGCGCTGCGCTTTGCCAAGTTTTTTGCCATGTCTGCGGATTTTTGGCTGACGTTACAGCTCCGGTGGGATCTCTACCAGGCCCAGCAGCAGGAGGCTGAGGCGCTGACCCAGATCCACCCGTACCAGGCAGCCTCGTAGCGCCAAGGAGGGGAGCGATCGCCCCGGTGCACCGCCTATGGCCCCCTCATTTGCCAAACAGCCGGGCGGCACCCTCAACTAAAATGTCTGCTTTGTCTAGCAAGCTGCCGAAAATAACCACAGTGGCCGCTGCAATGATGACGGTGCGTGAGATGGCTAGGTTGTCCCTGGACAGTTGTAAGAACCGCTCTTCCCATTTGTTGGTACGTTCGTCCAGCCGCTGAATATCAGTATCGAGTTTTTGCTCTAGGCGATCCAGGCGCTCAAGAACTTCACTTTGAAAGTCTCTGGATTCTGGCGTTACGGTCATTGGCAATGGCTCCGCCGGAGGAGTTCTACCTCAATCATAGAGGCGATCGCCCGATACACCGCCCACCATGCAGAGAAACCTGGCCATGGGTCATACGTCTCTTACAGGGTCACTCTGCTAAAAGATGAAGCTATCAGGACAGCGCTGATCAGGGTGTTTGTATCGACGACAACCCGATTCTCATGCATTGTCGAGGATGTCGTTCAAAATCTCCTGGGTCAGTCCGCTGGCCTGGGCCTGGGTCTGCATGTCTTGAATGATGGTGTCGAGGAAGCGGTGTTGCATGGCTTGTTTTAGCCAGCGGTTCAAAAGTTGCTGGATCTTGTGCTGTTCGGCGGGGGCGGCTTCTCGGTATGCTTTGGCGATCGCCCCATCGACCTGAATTGCAATGGTTTCCATAGCTGCGCTCCTAGGCAAATGATAGCTATGCTCATCATAGTCAATGCCATAGGCCAGCGGTGCGTTGCGGCCTATGGGAGGGTTTGGCTGGGGGCTGGAGTGGCGATCGCGCTTTAGGGAAAGTAGCGATAAAGCTCTCGACGGTGCAAAACTCGCATGATCTCCAGGGTCTCGCCATTGAGTTCAAGACCGACACGATAGTTACCAACCCGGATCCGACTCGGCCAGAAAACGCATCGCTTCTTCTCGGCTCAGCAGGGGCGTGGCCTGGGCTTCATCCATGGCGTTGCTCAGGCAGTAGTCTTCCAGGTTTTCGGCCAATTGCTCAAGGGAGGTTTCTCCCTGGGGCAAGAGCCGTCGCCACAGGTCGATGGGAATGACGACGGCTTTGGGATTGCCGTCTGGAGCTGTGATGTATGCGATCGCGGTTTCGGCCATGGCTGGTGGGTTTGGATGGTGTTTCCCATGGTACTACGGGGGTAATGGGGGGCTGCGAACACATCCTACAGGCCGTTAGCTAGAAATCGGGTGACTGGGGCGGGGCGAGGGATGGCCGCGGGCGGTGTTGCCATCTCTCTTGCTACACTTCAAGCAGGTAGAGTAATCGCCATTTCTATGCAGAATCTCCCAGTACAGTACGTGTCGGATGAGCAGGGCGAGGTAACCAGCGTTATCCTCTCCATTGAGCTTTGGCGAGATATTCTGAGTGAGCTAGAAACCCAGCATCTGCTTAAAAGTGACACCATGCGTCAGCGGCTGTTGGTCGCCAGACAACGCTCGGTGGGGGTTGCCTTGGAGACCGCGATCGCAGACCTCGGCCTAGAATGAAGTCTGTTGAGTTCGACACTGACGCCCTTGAAGACCTGGCCTGGTGGATTCAGCAGGATCGTAAGACTGCCCTTCGCATCGTCAAGCTAATCAAAGAAATTCAGCGGACGCCGTTTACCGGCACCGGCAAACCAGAGCCGCTCAAGCATGAGCTTCAAGGCTGCTGGTCGCGCCGCATCACCCAAGAGCATCGTCTGGTTTACGAAATCAAAGACGACAAAATTCGCATTTTAGCCTGCCGGTATCACTACTAAGGGTTCGGCAAGTAGGCAACGCGGTACGGCTTGGAGTACCTAGAAACTGGGTCTCTGGGCCAGGGGCAAGGGTTATGACAAGCCAAAGAAGCAACCCGGTTTCTGGCATCGCCGGATATCCTTGAACAAAGATCTTTTTGGCGTTAACGCCTATGTCGTCTCAATCGCGCGGTTTTCTCGCTAACCCGGAGGGGGTGAGGCTGCTACGGGCCGTTAAGGTGATTTGCTATGCTAGCGCTAGCAAGGGTAGTTAAAGGTGATCCACTCATTCCACAATCAGGGCACCGAGGACATCTTCAATGGTAAAGCTTCTAAAGTAGCGAGGGCTGTTTGCCCCCAAGGCCTTTGGAAGCGAGCTACCCGCAAGCTCGACCAGATTGATTCAGCGATTAGCGTTGATGACCTAAAGGTGCCCCCTGGTAATCGGTTGGAATTGCTGAAGGGTAATCGCACTGGGCAGTACAGTATCCGCATCAACGACCAGTACCGCATCTGTTTTGGCTGGTCAGACCAAGGGGCAACTGAGGTTGAGATTGTTGACTACCACTAGTATGAGTGCGTTATGAGAGTGCCAACCCATCGACCACCGACCCACCCCGGCGAAATGCTGCTGGAAGAATTTTTGGTGCCGATGGATTTATCTGCTCAGGCATTGGCAACCTCCATTAATGTGCCAGCTGCCAAGGTTGAGGCGGTGATCAGCGGGCAGCAGGGGTTAACACCAGGGTTAGCGCTGCGGTTGGCTAAGTTTTTTGCCATGTCTGCCGATTTTTGGCTGACGCTACAACTACGGTGGGATCTTTACCAGGCTCAGCAGGAAGAAGCCGAAGCCCTGGCGCAGATTCATCCTTACAAGGCGGCTTCCTAGACTTACTTGGGTTAGGGGTTGGGTTTCTGGCGAGGAGTAAGCGGTGCGTTACGGCGGAGCGTAATCTTGGGATGGGTAGCAAGGGCTGTTGACCGCCTAACGACACCCTACGTGACCCCCAATCCAAAATAACCAATCCAAAATCTAAAATCGCCGGATACCCTTAAACAAAGATCTTTTTGTCGCTAATGCCTATGTCGTCTCAATCGCGCGGTTTTTTGGCCAGCCCGGAGGGGGTGAGGCTGCTCCAGCAGGCCAAGGCGGAACGGGGGTGGACGTTTGCGGCGATCGCCGAGCGGGCGGGGGTGAGTGCGAATACGGTGAGTCGGTTGTTTCACCGGTCGCAGGGGAAGCGGGTGAGTGGGGAGAGTGTGAGGGCGATTAGCCCAGGGCGATGGGGCTTTCTAACCAAGCGTTAGCAACCTACGCCTTCCCTAGCTAGGGGTAGTTTCTAAAAGAATTTGTTGCCAAGAGTTTGGGCTGCGCTGGCTGATGTACAGAACTTCAACCCCCACGACCTTGCCCTCGGCGTTGTAGTCGAGAATGATGCCGTCGCTCACCTCTTCTGATTCAACGATCGCGGTATCGTCGAGACGCAGATATAGGGCATCGTCGTCTTTGTGGACTACTAGCTTCATTTCACTCTCCGGTCAAAAAAGACAGTTACAACTCGCTTTGGGTCAACGGTGGGGTTGACAACGACGCGCAACCAGCGGTTGCCAAAGTCGGGAATTTGCTTGAGATAGTGAGTATTGCCATGGCTATCGGCTAAGGGCAACTGCCTTTGGGGTGCAGATAGCGTTGACTCTACCCAATCTGGCTGAATCGCACGATCCTGCATTTGATAGCGGGCATGTTCGGTGAGTTCAAAGCCTTCTGTCATTATGGCTTGCTGATCGGTAATGTCATTATCAACCCCCATAAGCCGCTCGAGAATAGATACCGAGGAGAGAAACCAGGTTTCTGGGCCAGGGACGAAGGGTTAGGATAAGCCAAAGAAGCAACCCGGTTTCTGGAATCGGCGGATACCCTTGAACAAAGCTCTTTTTGTCGCTAACGCCTATGTCGTCTCAATCGCGCGGTTTTTTGGCCAGCCCGGAAGGGGTGAGGCTGCTTCAGCAGGCGAAGAGGTGGATCTTTGCGGTTGTCTAACTCCCTTAATTGCCCTCGAAAACGGATATGACTCGAAGGTTGGGAACCCGGTACATAGGCTTAGTGGGCTTTTCGGTCGTCAGGAAGTCTTCTGCATTTAGAGCGATCGCAGCGGCGGCGTGCAGAGCATCCATAGCGGCTAGGCCATAGTTGCAGGCGATCGCATGGGCCTGCTGAATCAAGGTGTCGATATCGGTTGCCCAGGTCTCTACTGCACCGAAGAATGTTTCGTAGAATTCGGCCTCAACCATTTTCTGGTTGAAAACAGCCTTGGGCAGCACCTCTAGCCTGACAAATGGGCTTGAAACAAAGACCCGGGCAGGGTCGAACAAAAAACTCAGAGCGGCCTCAGCGATCGCATCTTCCCCACGCGCAGCGGCAATCAAAACGCCTGAATCTACAAAGGTGCGCGTCATTAATCTGGCTCTACGCCTCCACGGCGAGAAGCCAGTTCTTGCTCCAGGGCAGCTTGGCTGAGCAGGGGTTCCCCGCTGGCAACAATTTGGCTACGGAGATTACGGAGGCGATTCGCGAAGCGGTCCGTCCCGGAATCGCCCAGAGATAGTTGTACAGCAGCAGAGGCGACCGGGGCAGAGGGTCGTTTAGTATGAAGGAATTGGATGAAATCCAGCACGGTTTGCTGCTGCTCGGCAGGCAGCGATCGCCAACGCACCAATAGATCTTGTTCTTGGGTCATAGGTCGCTAATGCTCTAGACCCCTATTGTAACCTTGGCCTAGGGGGTGGAGCTTTTCGATGGAGCGGAATCTTGCGGCTGCCTAACGACACCCTACGTGACCCCCAATCCAAAATAACCAATCCAAAATCTAAAATCGCCGGATACCCTTAAACAAAGATCTTTTTGTCGCTAATGCCTATGTCGTCTCAATCGCGCGGTTTTTTGGCCAGTCCAGAGGGGGTGAGGCTGCTTCAGCAGGCGAAGGCGGAACGGGGGTGGACGTTTGTCGCCATCGCCCAGCGGGCGGGGGTGAGTGCGAACACAGTGAGCCGGTTGTTTCACCCAGAGCGGGGGAAGCGGGTAGGTGGGGAGAGTGTGAGGGCGATCGCTGGGGTGTTGGGGGTAGAGGTGGATGCGATCGGGTTGGCAAAAGAAGCTACAGGGGGGGGTGCAGAGGCAGAAAGGCGAATTCAGGCAGCCTTAGAAAGTGGCGCAACTGAGCTTGATTTATCAAGTTTAGGACTAACGGCGATCCCCGAGAGCCTGGAGAAACTGGTCAATCTGACTCGGCTTTACCTCGACTCTAATCAACTAACTGCAATCCCCGATAGCTTGGGGAAGCTAGTTAGTCTGATGGAGCTTAGCCTCTTTGAAAATCAACTAACAGAGATTCCCGAAAGCTTGGGTCAACTCACAAATCTAACTCAGCTTCACCTCGACTCTAATCAACTAACTACGATCCCCCAAAGCCTAGGTAAACTCGCTAATTTGACGGAGCTCAGCCTCTACCAAAATCAGCTAACGACGATCCCCGACAGCCTGGGGAAGCTCGCCAATTTGACGAAGCTCAGCCTCTTCGAAAATCAACTGACTGCGATCCCTGAAAGCTTGGGAAAGCTTGCTAGTCTGACGGAGCTTAGTCTTGCCAATAATAAACTGATTGCGATCCCCGAAAGCCTGGGAAAAATCACCAATTTGACTCAACTTTACCTCCACTATAATGAACTGACAGCGATCCCCGAAAGTCTGGGTCAAATCGCCAATCTGACGGAGCTTAGCCTCTTCAAAAATCAACTGAATGTAGTCCCCGAAAGCCTAGGTCAATTGGCCAATCTGATGGAGCTTGACCTCTCCCAAAATCAACTGATGGCGATCCCTGATAGCCTGGGGCAACTGGCCAATCTGACGGAGCTTGACCTCTCCCAAAATCAACTGACGGCGATCCCTGATAGTCTGGGGCAACTGGCCAATCTGACTCGGCTTTATCTCCACCAAAATCAACTGACTGTGATTCCTGATAGTCTGGGGCAACTGGCCAATCTGACTCGGCTTTATCTCCACCAAAATCAACTGACTGTGATCCCTGATAGTCTGGGGCAACTGACCAATCTGATTAGGCTTTCTCTCTCCAAAAATCAACTGACGGCGATCCCTGATAGCCTAGGGCGATTGACCAACCTGACAGAGCTTTCCCTCTATCAAAATCAACTGACAATAATCCCTGAGAGCCTGGGGCAACTGGCCAATCTGACAGAGCTTTACCTCGACAAAAATCAACTGACGACGATCCCCGCTTTTGTTGAAAAATTAACTAAGCTTGAACGCCTAGATATAACCCATAACGGGCTTTCAATCTTGCCTAATTTTCTCTTAAATCTCTCTAGTCTAAAAACGCTTTTACTCCACGGAAATAAAAAGCTGGGCATTTCCGATGAAGTCCTTGGCCCTACTGATCAAGACGTTAATAATGGAGCAACCGCTGCCAACCCCCAAGATATTCTCAACTATTATTTTCGAGTACTAGCCCATTGTCAGCCTCTCAACGAATCCAAGCTCATTCTGGTGGGCTTTGGTGCGGTGGGAAAGACCTCCTTGGCCAATCGCCTGATCTATCAGAACTTTGACCCAAAATCTGCCAAGACTGAGGGCATTCAAATTACTCAGTGGCCGATTACACTCAACGACTCCGAAGATATCACGCTTCATGTGTGGGACTTCGGTGGGCAAGAGATCATGCACTCGACCCACCAGTTCTTTCTCACCGAGCGCAGCCTGTACCTGCTAGTGCTCAACGGTCGTCAGGGGCATGAAGATGCTGATGCCGAGTACTGGCTCGAACTTATCCAGGGCTTTGGCGGCAGCTCCCCCGTGCTGGTGGTGCTCAACAAAATTCAGGAGCACCCGTTCGATGTCAACCGGGGCGCATTGCAGCAAAAATTCCCCAACATTCGCGGCTTCCTGCAAACCGACTGTGAAACCGGGTTTGGCATTGACCAGCTCCGGGCCGCCATCGAGCGAGAGACCGACGCCCTGGAGCACCTGCGCGATCCTTTCCCCGCCAGTTGGGTGGCGATCAAAGATCGGCTGTCGGCCATGGCCCAGAACTACATTTCCTTCGAGCAGTACCGGGAATTGTGCAAAACCGATGGCGAGACTGACTATGGGGCGCAAGACTCCCTCGCTGTCCACCTCCACAGCCTCGGCATTGCCCTCAACTACAAAGACGACCCCCGCCTGCGCGATACCCACGTGCTCAACCCCTACTGGGTCACCAGCGGCATCTACACCCTGCTCAACGCTGACGAGCTGGCCCATGCCAAGGGCGAAATGGAAGCCGCCTGCCTGGGCCGCCACTTGGACAGCCAAAACTACCCGCCCGAGCGCCACGGCTTTTTGCTGGAGCTGATGCGCAAGTTCGAGCTGTGCTTTCGCTTTCAAGATGACGAGCATCGCTACCTGATTCCCGACCTACTGGACAAGCAGCAGCCCGCTGCCGCTGCCGAGTTTGACCTGGCCCAGTGCCTCAACTTTCGCTACGAGTATCCGATTTTGCCGGAGGGGTTGCTGCCCCGGTTCATTGTGCGTACCCACGTGCTGAGCCAGCACCAACTGCGCTGGCGCACCGGGGTGATTCTCACCTTTGAAGGCAACCGCGCCCTGGTCAAGGCCGACCCCCAGGATCGCTGTGTGGCCATCAGTGTGGATGGCCCCATGGCCAGTCGGCGCAGGCTACTGGCGGTGATCCGCTCCGACTTTGAGCGCATCCACCGCAGCTTTAAGTTCACCCCCAAAGAGCTGGTGCCGGTGCCGGGGCATCCTGATGTAACCGTGGACTACAAAGAGCTGCTGGTACGGGAAGAGCACCGCCAGACCAGCTTTGATGTGTTCACGGGGGAGGGGCTGATCAGCCTCAACGTGCGCGACTTGCTGAATGGGGTAGATTTGGAGGGCAGCCGCCCACCTACCATCGCCATGGATCGCCACAGCCAAGCCCTGCGTTTGTTCTACAGCTATTCCCACAAAGACGAAACCCTGCGGGATGAGCTGGAAACCCACCTGAAGCTATTGCAACGGCAGGGGTTGATCCAACCCTGGCACGATCGCCGCATTCTGCCGGGCGATGAGTGGGCCGGGGACATTGACGACAACCTGAACCGGGCCGATATCATTCTGCTGCTGATTAGCGCCGACTTTATCGCCTCTGACTACTGCTACGACTTGGAAATGAAGCGAGCAATGGAGCGGCACCAGGCCGGGGAAGCTCGGGTGATTCCGATCATCGTCAGGCCGACGGATTGGAAAGATACGCCGTTTAGCAAACTCCAGTGTTTACCCAAGGATGGCAAAGCGGTAACCCAGTGGGTTAATCGCGATGGGGCCTGGCTGAATGTGGAACAGGGCATCAAACAAGTGGCGGAGTCCCGACGGACCAACAGGACTTAACCCAACCAGGACAGGGCATGAAGGATGGTCCACTCCTCCTGAGTGGGGATCTACCAGCGATCGCACCTGCGAGCCCTGGGCAGCAATGTCCTGGTCTCAGCCTTAATCACAAAGCTTTTCATGGCGGTTGGGCAAGGTCTCTGCCCGATAAAATAGCATTACCGGTCCAGCTAAATCTGTGTGCATCATGCGAGTGCCCGCCATTATCAGCATCAGTTTGGGGGTGCTGACCCTGTTAGCCATTGCGCTGCTCCAAGGGCCGGCTAGGGAGCCCGCCTCGGCTGACTGGGTGACCTGGACAGCGCCCCTGGAGGTTGCCCAGGGCGATGCCCGGCGGGGACCGTGGCAGATGAATGACTCAGAGTTTCACTATGTCGATGATCCCACGGTGGCGATCAATGACCAAGGCATTATCGGTGTAGCCTGGGCCGACCAGACTCAGCAAGATATTTTCTTTCAACGATTTGGAGCCGACGGCCAACCCCAACTAGAGCAGCCTGTCAATGTCTCTAGGAGTCCAGAGGTTTTTTCCTGGTTGCCGCGGCTGGTGATTGCCACAGATGATGCCCAGAATATCTATATACTCTGGCAAGATATTGTCTTTTCGGGGGGCTCCCACGGGGGTGAAATCTTCTTTTCCCGCTCTACCGATGGCGGTCGCAGCTTTAGTCCACCGATGAATTTGTCCAATACGGTGGCGGGGGCAGGCAAGGGGCGACTCAGTGCCAATCGTTGGGACAATGGCAGCCTAGATTTGATCAAGGCGTCAGGGAATATATATGCAGCCTGGAGCGAATACGAAGGTCGACTCCAGTTCAGTCGTTCCATGGACAATGGCCAGCACTTTTCAGCACCAATCACCCTTGCCGGGCCAAATCCCCCCGCCCGCGGACCAGCCCTAGCGGCAGATGCGGCGGGCGCACTATACCTGGCCTGGACTGTGGGAGAGGATGACGCAGCGGATATTCACATCACCCAGTCCCAGGACCAGGGGCAGTCGTTTCAGCCGTCCCAGGTGGTCCATCGGTCTGAGGGCCACTCGGAAGCGCCCAAAATCGCTGTAGATCGCCAGGGAACGCTGCATCTGGTCTATGGAGAAAGTCCAGCGGGGCGACGGCAACGCTACCACATCCGCTATACCCAACGTGCCCCGGAAGCCGCAGAGTTCTCTCCCCCCAAGGCCATCGCCGCCGACCATAGCGACACCTATCAAAGCGTTAACTTTCCGGCGTTGGGCCTAGATGCCGACGATACCCTTTACGTGCTGTGGGATCTGTTTCCCCGCTGGCGCGACCGGCCCCGGGGCCTGGGGCTCACCCGGTCTCAGGATGGTGGCCAGAGTTTTGCCGACCCCATAGCGATACCGGCTACCCTCAACCCGGAGTTAGGGGCAATGGGTAGCCAGCAGGGGCTCCTAATGCGCAAGCTGGCGGTGAATGAAGACGGAGCGATCGCTATTGCCTACAGCACCTTTCGCCCTCAAACCGCCAGCCACATTTGGCTCATCCGCGGGCAGCACTAAGCTTTGATTATTTCTTCCCCCTCAGTCCTGGGTCGATTCATCCAGGGCTGCCACCACCTGGTCATAAATTTCGCTGGCGTGGTCGGGGCTGGTACCAATGCAGGTGAGGCCTAGCTTGCCATATTCAGACAGGCAGCCTATCAGGTGAAATGCGGCACCGACGCCACTGATAGAGTTAAAGTGCAGTTGTTTCGAGACAATAATATCCATCAGGTCGCTGGGCAGTAGCCCCCGGTAGTGGGGCTTTTGCAGGTTGTCGGAGGCACGGTAATAGCGCACCTGCTCCTGCTTGGTATAAAATAAGCCGTCTTCTTGGCTAAACCGGCCTTCAGTCAGCATTTTCATCGCCATCAGGGGATGGGTGGTGCCCCCTTTGCGCAAGTTGATTTCAATCGCCTGTAGATCCCACTGGGGCGCAGCAGCATCCCCCTGGGGGACGGCAATAAAGTCGACCCCGTAGCGTTCTAGGGCGCCTTCTTTGGCTAGCTCATGGCCGATCCGCTGACCCATCTCTTGAATCGCCAACCGATAGTCGGGCCGGGCCGGAAACGAGCAACCCAGAAAAATTTGACCATCGGGACCACCCAGCTCTTGGTCGTGGGTGGAGAGAATTTCCACATCCCCCAGGGGGGTGACTCGGCCCTGAACGCTGGGGGATTGCTTGTGGTCGCCTTCCACAAAGGCTTCGGCGATCGCCCCCAGGACTGGCACTTTGGTGGCAAAGTGGGGCCAGGTTTCCGTCGCACATTGAAAGCTGAGGTGATGAAACGCATCGATTAGCCCCTGGGCGCGATCGCGGTGGCTGACGGTGCCTGGTGCAATCCCATGCAAGGGACGCAGGTCAAGGATGGCGTTGCCTTCTCCCGAAAAGCCCTGATTGAGCTTGATCACTATCCGCTTCAGGCTAGGATCTTGCTCCCACACATCGGCGGTGACCTGGGCCAGTTCGGTTTCTGAAAACACCAGTTCGCTGCCAATGGGATGGGGAATGCCGCAGCGCTGAAAGATGTCTCGACTGCCGCTTTTGGTACCCCAATGCAACAGGTCTGGATCCAAAGCCAGCAGGGGTAGCCCCAGGGCCAGGGACAACTCCCGTTCCAGGGGAGTGGTGTTGTAGCAGGTCATGTAGCCCTGCTGGGGGTCAACGGCTTTGCGGATGCGGGCGAGTAAGCGGGGCCGCTCCAGCAGTTTTTGGGTCAGGGGCTTGCGGGAACTGTCATAGGCCGCAAATAGGGTCAACCGTTCCCGGGCATGGGAACTGGGGATACCGGGCAGCAGTTCCAGATAGTAATCCACAATGCTGGGGTGCAGCGGCTGGGAGGTGACATACACCAGGCGAGTGTTGGGGTTGCGCAGTCGAATCAGCGAAAAAAGCAACCGCTCTTCGTAGTGGTTGACCCCCTCGATCTTTTGTAGTTCCTCTTGATCGAGGCTGAGGGAGGGGATCACTAAGATGTGACGTTCTTCTGTGTCGAACTCGTCGGTAGAACACCAGCGATCGCGCAGGGCTGACTGCAAGTGTCGAAAATGTGAGGGGGAGACTGCCTGGGGTGTTGATAGGTCTGGGGCGACTGCCGTTTCCTTTGTCATTACTATATTAGGACTCCTGCCCTCTGGAAAGGGGTACTGTCACTTGACGGGCTTGACATGAGTATAGCCCGACGCCCTAACCCCTAGTCCTCTACCTCAAGGACAGACTCAAGGACAGAGAATATCAGCGCGTATCAACATGGGCTTAGGGGATGAGCTTAGCTTTTAACTCGTCTTTGATCCGGTTCAGAATTGAGGTTTCGTCGAGGCTATCGAGAATATGACTGATCACCGCTTTTGGTCCATCCGGTCCCCAGGTGGCCCCATTGGTCAGATAGGTTTTGGTCACCTGGCCGATGCTGTAGGTGGCGACTCCGGCCACCCCCGCCTGGGCCATGGCCACCGGAATGTAAGGGGCCAGGGACAATCCCCCCGTGGCCACCGCTGACACGCCTAGTACACCTTTCAGGGAGCTGAGCCCCAGGGTGACCACCAGCTCACTGATGCTAATTCCCCCCAATCCCAAGGCGATTTGCCGCAGCAGCTTAATGGCGGCTGCCTGGGTCATTGGCAAACCATACAGCCGCGACAACACTACAATCAGGGCGACATCAATGATCGCCCCGCTAACCAGATCGGCCAGGGTGATGGGGTTGAGGGCTACGGCCACCGCTTTGATTTGGGTGCCATTCCAGATGGTGTCATCGGCGATGCGATCGCAGATTTGCCGCTTGCGCTGCAAAATTTCGGCGCTCACGGTATCGGCATACATCAGCGTATTCAGGGCAATTAGGGCCTTGCCCTCCCGCTGCAGAATGTCCAGAATTTTTAGCTTTAACTCATCCACCTGGGGCTGGCCCCGCACTGTTTGGTAGGTGACTGGGCCATCCGCTTGGGGCACAGCTCGCACCACTAGGGGCGAGGATGCGGCCATCACAATCTCATCGGGGGAAATCAGGTCTTGCAGTCTGCGATCGCGTAAGGTTTCATAAATCACCTGCCGGTCAGCCTCCGGGTACTGATCCACCTTGTTAAACACCAGCAACATCGGTTTGCTGGCCTGGCGTAATGCCTTCAGCGCCTCGTATTCTACCCGGGTCACATCCCCGGCGATCACAAACAAAATTAAGTCCACCTGTGCCGCAATCCGGCGGGCCAGGGCCTCCCGGTCTTCCCCCGCTACCTCGTCTAGCCCTGGGGTGTCGATCAGCTCAATGCTAGACTGGCCGACACTTTTCAGGGACACCCGCAGCAGGTCCGGGGTATCTCCTTCCAAAGTTTCACGGCTGACTGACCAGCGGGTGCTTTCTACCACCTGGGTGACCCCGTGGGTGGGGCCGGTTTCAAACACCTCCTCCCCTAGCAGAGCATTCAGCAGCGACGACTTGCCTCGCCCCACCAAACCAAACACCGCAATGTGCACCACCGTGTGCTCTAGCTTATCCAGCAGACCGCTGAGGCTTTGCATGGCATCTTCTAACCCCGCCTGTTCCCGGGGGGTCAGCTTCAGCCGTTGGATTAAGTCCTGCAGGGCATCTTGAGCCCGGCGGTAGTTGAGATCATCTTGCAGGTCCTGAAATTCTCCCACCAGGTCCCCTAACTCTTGCTCAACCGCATCCCAGGTGGCGGCATCCACCGAATCCACCGAATCCGCCGGATGAACAGAATCCACCGAATCACGCTGACTCAATGCTTGGGATGGCGCCTGCGACTCTTGCACCATCTGGTCCAGGGCCTGCTCCACCTCTTCCCAAATCAGGGAATCGGCGGTGGGTTTTAGTAGCGGTGGTTCGGAATCGGTCATGGGAACTGAGGCCTGAAGCTAATAGGTTTAGCATAGCGAAACCATCCAGCCGTCACGATTGTCAAGCCTCCTACGGCACCCTAATGTTTAGCACTGGCACTGCACAGTACCCCAATGTATGGTCAGCCAACCCTTTCTAACACCTGACACCTAACACCCTCTGTATAGATGATCGTGTCTTTGCCAAGTGCTATTGGATACCAGGTCCTGTTGTCACAGGGACGCCATCCCAGCTAAAACTAGGGAATCCAATGATGGGACTACCCCATGGCCACACGCCCCTCCCACGCCCAAGATCGGGAACGCCTTAAGGTTTTGTCGATTTTTCACTTTATTGTCGCTGGGCTGGTGCTGGCCCTGTCGCTGTTTTCGCTGATTTTTGTGGCCATTGGGGGTGCGGTGCTGCTGGACCCAGCCAGTTTGGGCACCACAGACAATGATCCGCCCGCTGCCTTGGCTGGGGTGATCTTTTTAGTGATTGGTGCGGCCTTTTTGTTGTATGGCTTCATTCTGGCGGTGGCCCTGGTGCTGTCAGGCCGTTGGCTGCGGCAGCAAAAGCACTACTGGTATAGCGTGGTGATCGCCTGTGTGGCTCTGCTGTTTACCCCCATAGGCACGGTGCTAGGGCTGATCACGCTGGTCATCCTGCTGCAAGATTCAGTCCGAGAGCTGTATGGGGTTAATACTGAGACGACTCCCCCTACTTAGAATGGCACTGAGTTAAGAGCGGTGGGCAGTGTCCCTCCAGCCCTGTCAAGGTGAGCTTTGACCTGAGTAGGGTGCATGGGCGGATCATATAAAAAAATAGAGATGTCCCCAGATGTCTTAGATGTTGAGATAAAGTCCTACCCCAGCACGGTTGACATACTGAATCAAGAGGTTAAGTTGTTTCTTGAACATTCGTAATGTTGATTTATGTTTACCCCTCGTTTCTGGTGTCAGGCTCGACAGCTGCGCCAAATCGCCCTTGCCACTCTAGTGGCGGCTTTGGTGGTGCTGACGCACCCGCTGATGATCAGTCAGGGGATGGCACAAATGATTCCGCTGCCGGGCTTGCCGCCCGCTAGTGAGCCTTTGCCGAGTGATGTGCAACGCGATGGGCAGTTGGAATCAGCTGGCATCTATCTGGATGGGGAAGAGCTATTTCGAATTGCCTCGCCAGCGGTGATGAATCGAACCGAAGTGGGTGACCAAATTCCAGTGGAAACCCGGGCTGAGCAAATCCAAGCTAACTTGAGACGTCTGCTTATTCCCCCTCATCACGCGAATAGTCTGCAGCTGAATCCAGAAACGATGGAGGTGGTGATTGAGACGGTTGATCGCTATCCCGTGCTGATGGTGGACGATGTGGGCCTGGTTGATAAACGGGTGCTGCTGACCGTCACCGATGCCGATGCCGACTACCATGGCACCACCCGTGAAGCCCTGGCAGCAGAATGGGCCGAAATTTTAGGTGGAGGTGGAGAAGAAGCAGAAGAAGGAAAGTTAAGTCAGGCGATCGCCCTGCGGCAGCCTGAGGCCTTTAGACAAGGCTTAATCACCTCGGCTAAGATATTGACCGCTGTGATCATCGTGACGGCACTGTTGGGGGGGATTCGGGTTTGGCTGAAGCGGCGCGAGCAGCATTTGAGTCAGCGACGGGCCGCAGAAGCCGCATTAATCAAAGCTCACGATGCCGTCCCCGGGGATAAACCGACCGAACAGCTCGATTCCCGTTTGCAGGCCGGATTATACCAACACTTGAGTCTGGAGCGACGGCTCCATGGGGTGCGATTGCTGCGATGGCTCTTGTTTTGGGGCATTGCCGCGGCTTGGGCCTTGGGCACCGTCTACGGCTTACGGCTGTTTCCCCAGACACGCCAGTTCGCCAGTACCCTAGTTTTCGCACCAATCATGGTTTTGGTGGTCTGGTTTGTGGTCGGGCTGGCCGATCGGTTGATTAACCTAGCGGTTGATCGCTTTATGCAAAAGGTGGTTAAAGGTCAACCGCTGAATTCTACCAATTTACAGCGCATCCACACCCTGGCTCAAGTGATCAAGGGGGTAAAGATGGTGCTGATTTATACCGCTGGTTTGCTGTGGGTCTTGCAATGGCTCAACCTGGTGCCAGGATCGGTCATCGCCATTGGTACGCTGGTGGCTTTATTGCTGTCCTTTGCGGCCCAGAACCTGGTGAAAGACCTGGTGAATGGCTTTTTTATTTTGCTGGAAGATCAATTTCGCATTGGCGATGTGGTGATGATTGGCGACATCGATGGCTTTGTGGAAAACCTGAATCTGCGGATTACCCAATTGCGTAACCCGGCCGGGGAGTTAATTACGATTCCCAATAGTTCGATTGCCCATGTTAGAAACATGACCCGCAACTGGTCACGGGCGACGGTGGATGTAGAGGTGGCTTACAACAGCGATATCGATTTGGCCCTGGCGGTGATGCAAGATACCGCTGACGCCATGGCCACTGATCCTAAGTGGCAACCGCTGATTCTCGATACCCACGAGTTCTTGGGGGTTCAAGAAATTTCCCACACCGGGGTGCTAATTCAGATTTGGATCAAGACCATGCCACTGAAGCAATGGCTGGTGGCCATGGAGTTTCGCCGACGGCTGAAGTTCGCCTTTGACCAGAACAACATTCAAATTGGTACTCCCCGCCAGGTGTGGCTCCAAGAGGGAAACTTACCCCCAGAACAGCCCCAGCCGATGCACACCATCAATAATCAATAACGCTGGCAGGGAGATGATCTGAACGGTAGGTGGGCAGGTTGGCCCCCCTACCCACCCGCCGCTTTTATACCGGCTGCCCTTGCTTTAGGGCCGCTAGCACCGTGTCGTGAATGGCCCCATTGCTGACCACCACCCCCTGATTGTTGGGAAAACGGGCGGCGGTGCCAAAGTCTAGGGGTTTACCGTGCATGTCGGTAACCTTGCCCCCGGCTTCTTGTACCACCAGTACCCCAGCGGCATGATCCCAGATTTTCTCGCGGTAGTCTGGGGATTTGGGGGACGGCAGGCGCAAGTAGAGGACGGCTTGCCCGGCGGCCACGGCGGCATATTTGGCCTGGCTATCCATGCGCATGGAGGGGGCGGTAATGCCCACGGCTTTGGCGATCGCGCTTTGCTGGTCTTGGTTACCGTGGCCCGATTCCACACTTTCCACAAACCGTAAGTGGGCAGTGTCATCAGCGCTGGCCACCTGCAACGGCTGGGGCTCCCCACTGGCTAGGGGCATCATTATGGTGCCTTCCCCCCGCACCGCCACCAGTAGTAGGCCAGTTTCGTTCCCAAAGCTTAGAAAGGGGCAACCCAACACCCCGACTTTAAGATCGCCATCTTCGACCAGAGCCAGGGCGATCGCATATTGATCTCCCCGCAAAAAGCCCTTGGTGCCATCAATTGGGTCCAGGGTCCAATAGCGACGGGCCACATCGCCGTTGCCATGGTCAATCCAGCTCAGCACATCGCTGTCGGTGGCCCCAGGCTGCACCCCCTGCACCTGTTGGGTGACCTGGCTCAGTACCGGGGCCATGGCCGGTTGGCGCAGGTCCTTGGTGTCTTCTTCCCCCACCACCGGGTCAGCGGGAAACGCCGCCGCCAGAGCCTTGCAGATCACCGCCTGGGCACCGTAGTCAGCGATGGTCACCGGGCTTTTGTCATTTTTTTCGATGGCAGCGGGCACCAGCCCCTGACGCACCGCTTCACAGAGCTGAGCCGCCTGGGTCACTGCCGCGATCGCCACCTGTTTTTCTAAGTCGTAAGCCATAAATTTTTCGATATAGAAATAACGTCACCCCAGCATAGGCCAGCCGTCTGACCCCTGGCCAGGGGGCTTGGCTATCTTTACGGTTTCTAGACTGCCGCTAGGGATGTTGTAGGGTGTCTTCGCGCCATAATACCCCAGTTCACAGGCCTCTCTAAGGCAAGACTAGGTGGCTGGGTTAGTGGGCTTCGCTATGAGCTATTTAGCCTTGAGCCATGGTTCGTTTGATAAGCTGGAAATATTAACCAGGCTACGCTGACCTATGACTCTCGCTGTCAATCCATCCATTCGCCAAACGCCCCTCAGCTGCGCGGCAGTCAGACAATTATCTCTGCCACTTTTCCAGAGCTGAACCTAACGGCGGAGCAGATCTTAGGTCGGGGACGCTAACTGGATTGGCGATCGCCCCAATGCAACTCGCTGAACTTGACTGGTTTCTAGAAAGACTAGGCTACCTAAAGCAGCTTGAGTATTGACAATGCAGGATTTATTCGTAAACGTCCCTGCGGTGCTTGCACCGGCCTAAAATAATAATTTGTTTGTCATCATCAATTTTATAGCGCAGACGATAGTCGCCAATTCGAATGCGGTATTCGGCTTCTACTCCCTTTAGCTTAAGGGAGCCAGGAGGGCGAGGCTCGTCTGACAGGAGCCGGATCTTTTTGAGGATGCGCTGGTAAACCTGCTCTGGCAACTTATCTAATTGCTTTTGTACGCTTTTGGGCACAACGATGGAATAGCTCATGCTGTCCGCTGTGACCGTTGCGAGGTGTATTCCTCTAGGGTGACAAACTCTCCGGCTGCGTACTCGGCATAGGCAGTAGCTACTTCAGCTTCTTCCTCAGCATCAAAGGAGTCATCAGCAGCGTCTTGTAGGTCGCTATCGAGAAAGTCCCAGAGGCGTTGCTTGTCGGCGGGGCTGAGGCTGGCGATCGCCTGCAAAAGAAAGTCGAAGGGAATCGCGAGGTTAACGGTTTTGTCCATGG
Source organism: Nodosilinea sp. P-1105 (assembly GCF_012911975.1). GTDB lineage: Bacteria > Cyanobacteriota > Cyanobacteriia > Phormidesmidales > Phormidesmidaceae > Nodosilinea. The sequence continues at coordinate 19,202 of NZ_SMDQ01000083.1, forward strand.
AAGGTTCTCCGTCAATGCTTCGGGTAGCAACCTGCACAAGGTTGGAGCTTCACCATTGTATCAATGGGTTGGTGGGTCTCGCGACGAGCAGCGCGATCGCCGCTAGGGCAGAGGGGGCGTTGGTGGCTGTGGGCTAAGGGGTCGCCCCAACGCAACCCGCTAAACTTGCCTGGTTTCAAAGAAAATTAGACGACCTGGAAGAGTTTGAGTTTAGTAGTAAACAATGACTATCCCGTCTACCCCGTCTGGTGGTTTTCGATAATTTGACAAATTGTTTTGTCTGAGATATCACCCTGATCAGATTTGGAGTAGATAGTCACCAGAATGATCTTGTTTTGGGTCTTTAGATAATAGATCACTCGGTAACCACCGCTCTTACCACGCTGGGCATCGCTATTCCTGAGTCGTACTTTAAAGACTGCATAAGCAATGCCTGAAATTTGGTCGCCGGGGCATTCCCCTACCTGTAGCTGATCTAGCAAGGGTTTCAAATCTGAGCGAATGTGGCGATAGCGCTTGGCCAGGGCACGGAGGTTACGCTTGAAGTCAGACGAAACCTCAAGCTCAATTGACGGGAGCTCACTCGGCATCAATGCCGTCCCACAGCTCGGTGAGGGGGATGGTTTGGCCGGTCATGGCTTCGTGCCAGCCCTGGCGAAAGCTTTCTTCAGCGCTTTTGAGGGTGACGCTTTCGCGAAAGAGCCGCACGATCTGCAATAGGTTGGGCAGGTACTCGGGAGGCATTTGCTCGATCTCTTGCATTACAGCATCGAGCACGACGTTAGTAGGGGTCATGGGGGAGCCTGCGGTCATGGGACGTGGGCGAACAACTCTACTAGTGTAACCTTTGCGCAGGGGCCGCTAGGGCAGAGAGGCGCTGGCGGCTGTTACGCTGACCAGTCTGCAACTACCAAGCCTGCTATTTGCTTAAAATCTGAGGTATTGCGGGTCAGAAGAGTTGCTTGGAGTGAAATCGCGATCGCAGCAATTTTCAGATCCATTGTGCCAAGGCGAGGATAGGCTTTTCGTAACGGTGTGTAAGATGCGCTGACCGGCTTGATTCTTGCGCTGGATGAAGCTGAGGTGATCGGTATCGAGGATGTACATACCGCAGCAGCTACTCAATCAGCGGTCTTGCGCCAGTCTTGCCCAAAGCTCATCGCGGCATCAAAGCTAGGATCGTTTTCAAAGCTGCCTGCGATCGCTGACCACCAGGGAGCTGGCTTCTGCAAAAGACTAGACAACACCTGTTTGAGCTGAGCCAGTTCTGTCTCCAGGGCCGCGACTCGTGCTTCAAGGTGCTGGGAGCGCTCTTCGAGTTGTTGAGAAGTCATGGCGGCAGGTGTGAAGGCTTTTGCATATTATAGCGATCGCCGCTAGGGCAGAGGGGGCGTTGGTGGCTGTGGGGGAAGGGGCGATTGTGCGCTGCACACGCTTTCTCTTGCAGAGACGCTCCGCGAACGCGATCGCCCCTATCCAACCCGCTAGACTTGACTGCAAGGAAGACTGGTCTAGGCATAGTGCTTAGTTTTAATTTGAGTAATGCCTACATTTTTAAGTGGGTCTACAAGCGCATTCTAAACTCGTTGCATAATAAAAGCTTTAATTTCTTTGGCAAAATTAACGGCTCTCTCAGCTTCTTGAAAAGTAGGCTCATCAAGATCGTCATCTGGATATCGAACGCCGGTTGCGTAGTCCTGAAGTTCTGAGGCTATATCAATAATTTCCGAAAATGCGGGGTCTTGATCTACACAAAGCCGAGTTAGATAGACCAGTTCGTGGACAAACTTAAATGAAACGCTGCGTAAAATAAGATAGCCCTTGAGATATTTCTCTGCACATTGTTGGGCGTGGTAGCAGACAATATCCAGTAAGGGATTGGCGGTTTTGAGCAGTAACTCAGCAGCTCGTAAGTCAGCTTCTGCTTTGGTAAACCAGGCGTCAGGCTGGTTGCTTTTGGCGGTCATAGAGCACAACTCCTTCGGTGGTCACCTGGTGAGCAAAGCTACCGGGCACCTGTTCCCAATCTTTGATGGCCTGAGCTGAGCGAACAATAATGTCAATGGGTTCGGTATAGTCTTGGGCTAGCATTTTGAGGATGGGGGCACTGCGTTGGCCGCGAGGGGGAAGGGTGTCTACAACAACGAGGAGGTCTAGGTCGCTGTGGGGGTGGGCTTCGCTGCGGGCATAGCTGCCAAAGAGAATGATTTTCTCGGGCTGGAAGCGATCGACGATGCGATCGCTGATTTGTTGAATAGTGGCTTGGGTAAGCATGGCAGATTGCCCGCAGGAGAAAGGCGCTGGGTGGCTTCACTATTGTATCAATGGGGTGGTGGGCTCACTGCGGACAGCGCGATCGCTGCTACAGCAGAGGGGGCATTGGTGACTGGGGGGAAGGGGCGATTGTGCGCTGCACACGCTTTCTCTTGCAGAGACGCTCCGCGAACGCGATCGCCCCCATGCAACCCGTTGAACTTGCCCAGTTTCAAGAAAGATTGGTCAAGACTATCGCTCGTTGGGATTCTCAACAGCTAACCCCTCGCTGCTGGCAGCGGCATTGAGTTCGTTGTCGGCTGAGACAAAAATTAAAGGCGGTAAACCGCTTGTTAGGCAAAGGGCGTTGACGGCACAACCGGCAGCTAACTGCACGGCATCATAGCCTCGCAGCCCTCTTGTTTCAGCTAAAGACATGCCCACTTGGATGATATCTTCAGTAATTTCAATGACTTGGTAAGTTGCCTGGAAATCTTGCTTGAACTGAGTGCAGGCCAAAGCAGCATCGGTGAGTTTGATGCTGCCGCTACGGGCTCGTCTCGTAATGGCCGAAACAATTTCAACGCCTGCGATTGCAACTACAAAGCAGTCGTTGCCCAAATCAGGCGAAAACAGGCTTGAAACCCAGTCTGTCCCTGTTTCACGGATATACCGCTTGACCAGGGCGCTGCTGTCCAAGAAATAAACAGCCATCTAGCGCCGCTCATCCAAAATGGTTTGGGACAGGGCTAGGCCCTGGATAGGAACAGGCTGAAAAGTGTTTTGGGTTATGGCAGCGAGTGGACGCACCGATTTTACTAAGCCAGAGGCCTTTAATGCCTGGTGAAGTGTGATCTGTTCTGGAGGCAAGGGTTGGCTAGTTGATGGGATCGCTTGACCGGTAGAGGCATCAGCATCGGCATCAAGACACTGCCGGAGCCGTTGCTTGTCGGCGGGGCTGAGGCTGGCGATCGCCTGCAAAAGAAGGTCGAAGGGAATCGCAAGGTTAACGGTCTTGTCCATGGAAGGTTCTCCGTCAATGCTTTGGGTAGCAGCCTGCACAAGGTTGGAGCCTAACCATTGTATCAATGGGTTGGTGGGGCTCACGGCGGGTAGCGCGATCGCCGCTAGGGCAGAGGGGGCACTGATGGCTGTGGGGGAAGGGGCGATTGTGCGCTGCACACGCTTTCTCTTGCAGAGACGCTCCGCGAACGCGATCGCCTAATTTGATTCTTTTAAGCGACGGCATAACCCGTATGTTCTCGAACATAGGGTGGATGAAACGCTAGCACAATACTCTCTTTAGGTATGCCAGCGGCTACTAGTTCTTCAGTAATACTGCCCTCGATACCATCGTAGTGAATCCAAATTTTGCGATCGCGGATTTCGGCGTGAACCACCATCCCATGAATCCGCCGATTGCCTTGCCAGCCTTCATGCATCAGAAAGAAGTGGTTGCCGTCGCGACTTGCAACCACATAGGTAGACACATCTCCCAAGGTATAGGGTAATTCTGCATAGGATTGCAGCATTTTTTCTAAAGTTGTACGCCACTGGTCTAGGATGTCCATTGAAGAATTTCCTCTGTAGTAGGGTCAAAGACAATGGTGATGACCCAGCCGTCTTTTTCAAGGGCTTTGCGTACGGTGTCGTGAAAGAGGTCTTTGGCTGGCATCGATTGTGAGCTACGGCTACCCCCATTGTAAGGTGAGGGAGGACTAGAGCACTGGATGACATGCGATCGCTACAAAGGGGGCAATTCTTCTCTAGTGGTGAAGTGGTGAGCGATCGCCGCTACGGCAGAGAGGCACTGATGGCTGTGGGGGAAGGGGCGATCGCCTCAACGCAATCTGCTGAACTTACCTGTTTTCAAGGGAAATAGTGCTAATCAGCAGCCACCAGGGGACTTTACGTCTGTCGTAGAAGATCTAACCTCTCAAGAAAAAGAGAGCCTCAAAAGCTTTCTTATCAAAAGCAGAGAAGAAACTAGATCTTCAATAGCCAAGCAATTTATATCATTACTTGGAATCACTGTCACTTCTACAATAGTCCTTTCTGGAATTGTGGTTTTGGCACCTTCAGATGAGGCTGAGCGTGAGAGAAAATTGGCTCTTCCGGTCTGGTTATGCTGCTTTAAACGGAAATACCCACGGCAACAAACCTCTTAACTTGAAATTGTCGAAATTAGAAAAGCCATAACCCAATCGCTTAATCAACTTAAGCTTATTATTTATTCCCTCTACAACTCCATTCGTTATTCTCAA
>NZ_SMDQ01000084.1 GCF_012911975.1 Nodosilinea sp. P-1105
ACCGTCTTCAAGGGGACTGGATCGAGGGCATCCACTGGGTGCGGATCAATAGTCGTTGTGTGCGCTATAACCTGGAGCTGATTCAGGATTGGCTGCACAATCGAGATAACCCCAAGGCCCACATGCGGGCGATCGAGGTTTATCGACAGGGGTTGTTGAGTTACCCCCAAAAGTCACGAATAAGGAAATAGTGCCCTGTGGTTTGTCAACGTCCCTGCCCTCAACGAAAAGGAACCGATTGCTAAAGTTGGCTCTCCAGCGCTAAGTCTGAAATCAAGAACAAGAAATAGAGGTGTCTTGAAACCAGGTTTATATGCGTTATGCGCAAGGTGCTTCTTCTAAAGCGGAATCAATGGCACCCAAAGCGAGTAAGGAAGCACGTTGGGGCTCATTTAAACCTCGCGCCCCAGTAATATTGGTGCCTTCATAAGGGCGAGGAATGTGCCATACGGCCAAACATTGGCCTGTGCTCACCTGCCACAGCCGGATAGTCGCATCATCGCTGCCCGTCGCCAGCCATTGCCCATCGGGGCTAAACACCACCGATCTGACCCAGCGGGTATGACCCGTTAAGGTCTTGTGGCACTGTCCCGTGCTTACTTGCCACAGCCGGATAGTCGCATCATCGCTGCCCGTCGCCAGCCATTGCCCATCGGGACTAAAAACTACCGATCTGACCCAGCGGGTATGGCCCGTCAAGGTCTTGTGGCACTGTCCCGTCCTCACCTGCCATAGCCGTATAGTCGCATCACCGCTGCCCGTCGCCAGCCATTGCCCATCGGGACTAAACGCCACCGAGCTGACCCAGTCGGCATGGCCCGTTAAGGTCTTGTGGCATTGGCCCGTGCTCACCTGCCATAGCCGAATGATGGCGTCATCGCTGCCCGTCGCCAGCCATTGCCCATCGGGACTAAACACCACCGAGTTGACACAATCAGTATGCCCTGTCAATGTCTTGTGGCATTGGCCTGTGCTCACCTGCCACAGCCGGATAGTCACATCATCGCTGCCGGTCGCCAGCCATTGCCCATCGGGACTAAACACCACCGAGTTGACACAATCAGTATGCCCTGTCAATGTCTTGTGGCATTGGCCTGTGCTCACCTGCCACAGCCGGATAGTCGCATCATCGCTGCCGGTCGCCAGCCATTGCCCATCAGGACTAAACACCACTGAGCTAACCCAGCGGGTATGGCCCATCAAGGTCTTGTGGCATTGGCCCGTGCTTACCTGCCACAAACGGATAATCGCATCATCACTGCCGGTCGCCAGCCATTGCCCATCGGGGCTAAACACCACCGACTTAACCCAGCGGGTATGGCCCGTCAAGGTCTTGTGGCATTGGCCTGTGCTCACCTGCCACAAACGGATAGTCGCATCACTGCTGCCGGTAGCCAGCCATTGCCCATCAGGACTAAACACCACCGATCTGACCCAGTCGGTATGGCCGGTCAAGGTTATGTGGCATTGGTCTGTGCTCACCTGCCACAGCCGGATAGTCGCATCACCGCCAGTCGCCAGCCATTGCCCATCGGGACTAAACACCACCGAGCTGACCCAGTGGGTGTGGCCGGTCAAGGTTTTGTGGCATTGGCCTGTACTCACCTGCCATAGCCGGATAGTCGCATCATCGCTGCCCGTCGCCAGCCATTGCCCATCGGGACTAAACACCACCGACCTAACCCAGCGGGTATGGCCCATCAAGGTCTTGTGGCATTGGCCCGTGCTTACCTGCCATAGCCGGATAATCGCATCATCACTGCCGGTCGCCAGCCATTGCCCATCGGGACTAAACACCACCGACCTAACCCAGTCGGTATGGCCCATCAAGGTCTTGTGGCATTTGCCTGTACTCACCTCCCACAGTCGGATAGTCAGATCGCCACTGCCGGTCGCCAGCCATTGCCCGTCAGGACTAAAAACAACTGAGTTGACCCAGTCAGTATGACCTGTTAAGGCTTTGTGGCATTGGCCTGTACTCACCTCCCACAGTCGGATAGTCGCATCACCACCGCCCGTCGCCAGCCATTGCCCATTAGGACTAAAAACAACTGAGTTGACCCAGTCAGTATGGCCTGTCAAGGTCTTGCGGCATTGGCCCGTACTCACCTGCCACAGCCGGATAGTCGCATCATCGCTGCCTGTCGCCAGCCATTGTCCATCGGGACTGTAAGCAACTGTGCTGATGACCCCAAACGGATTAGTCAGAGCGGGTTTAACCCATTGGGTGTTGGCTAAGTTCAACCCATGCAGTTGCAATCCCTTTAGGTAGGCTTGTCTAAGGGTGAGTTGAGAAAAGTCAAATTGCTGAACCTCTGATTGAGACTGACACAGCAGATTTAATAGATTTCCGGCGGCATAGCCCTCATCCCAGCCAGGGTGCTGGCGAATTGTTCGCAGGGAATCGCTGACTTGTTGAGCTAAGTTGACAACGCTAACTGTGATGGGTTTGAGGATAAGGCGAACTTGAGTTTCTCTCACATAGTCTTTAGCAGTGGCTTGTATCAGAGCATGGGTATGAAATAAGTCAAATCCCTGGGTCTTCAGTTCACTGTTAACCTGCTCCACAAACCGATCTATAGCAAATTCCATGATCACGTTTTGCAGGGTGAACTGCTTGCCTACTGTTTCTACTAGATAGCGATCGCTCAATCCCCTCAATGCCCCCCGCACGTCCTGCTTTGTCACTGGCGGCAGCAGGTCTTCCATCAACTCATCCAGGCCAACGGGTTCGCGGTTAATGGCCAGCCAAAACAAGACCGATTGCTCTAGGGGAGCAAGGCGGCTCAGGTGCTGGTCTAGCAGGCTCCGCACATCGTCTACTACTGTGCCGTACTCTTGTAAAAAGTCATTCACATCCCCAAAAAACTCTTTTTGTATCGCCGTTGCCACCAGATGGAGTGCTTGGGGGTTACCACTATAGCGACGAATCAACTCATCTCCCTGGGTATCCGCCTCATCTAGTTCCAAATCCTTGGTTCTCAAAAGTTCGCGTCCGGCTTCGGTGTCAATTCCCACCACTGACCACAGCCGTACCGGTAGATTATTGCCTGCTAGGGGTACCAGTTCTCTAGGACATTCTCGGCTAGTGAGTAGCAGGCAGCTTTGGTGCTCGATGCGGCCAATGTGCTGAATCAGTTCGCCATAGCCTTCGTAGCCATCTCGGTAATGGCCCGCTGTTTCGGCCTGCAAGATCGACTCCAGGTTGTCGAGCACCACCAGGCAGCGATGTTCGCGCAGGTAGTGCAGCAGGCGAATGATGCGCTCTCCCAATCGGGTCGGCAGGTTGATTTCGGTCTCTTGCTGGTCAGAGAGAAACTGAATCAACCGCACCAAGATTTCATCCAGGGGTGGGGCTTCTCGCAGGCTGCGCCAGATGACGTAGTCAAACTGCTCATAAATCTCATCCGCCAGCTTCGCCACCAGAGAGGTTTTTCCGATACCACCCATCCCCAGCAATGTAACCAAACGGCACTCTTCAGCGATCACCCAATCATTCAGGGTCGTTAGCTCATCAGTGCGACCAAAGAAGACTGCCGTATCTGGCTTCTCACCCCAGTCAATTTTGGGAGCAGCCTGTCTATCCAAACTGGCGGATTGAGGTGAGGTTGAGGATATGGGAACCGTCGTGGCTTCAGCAGATAGAGCGAGTGCTTGCGCCTCTTGAGACGTCCGAATCGTCTCTAAAGGGGCAAATTCCGCCAATAAGTTTAATACTCCGTCGATACCACAGCCAGTTGGCCCTTCAGCCCAATCCAGCAGTGCTTTTACCCGATTTCCCTGTGCACCAATACCCGATGTCAGGATGCCTCGAGGGAGGTCTAAGGCAAACACAATTTCTTCAAATTGGGATGATGGCAAGGCGTTCAGTAATTGAATGAGGCGTAAACGCTCTCCAGGACGGAGGAGATTATTCGTCTCCGAGTTGCTGGACTGAGAAGAGATAGCCTCTGCTTCCGGTATCCCATAGTCAGATGTAGCTAGTTCCAACCCAAAAGCAGCAAACAGCAGACGTATAGACCCTTCATCCGTGGCCTCAGTCTGATCGCGAATTTTCTTGATTGTCTTAATGCTGAGATCGGCCCGTTCCGACAGTTCTGCTTGAGTAAAGCGCTTGCCGTATTTTTCCTGATCTTGGGCTGCTGCGATCGCAGCTTCCAGGCGTTGCTTACCGCGATCGGTCAAGACCACACCACGTTGACGACGGCTCATGGCGGCAGACGGATAGATGACGATTCAGTGCGATCGGGAACTTAAGGGAAAGTTCACAGGGATTTCATTAATCATATGCGATCTTTCCTGGCCCGGCCCAGCTGCTGAAAGGCTAGCTCCACAAGGGTTATCACCAACAGTATCGGGCGCGGCCAAAATTGCCGACAACTTTCTCCTAACCCACCCAAGTTTCCTGGGAGATCTCTGACTTTTTTTGTTTACTGGCCTCATACCGAGTTCAGTCAATCGCCATGTCAAGGAACCTTTCTACCCTATCCCCATCCTCTGGCTTGACCACCTTCCAAGGTCGAGGCACCATCGAGCGCACCATTACTTCCTCAACCCCAGGGCGTGTCTACTTTCAGGCATCCTACTGGCCTGCCCGATTCGTTCAGCCTGATGCTTCTGGTGCCCTGCACCCCGGTACCCCAGTCGAGATAGTGGACCGTGACGGTCTAACACTCTTGGTTCAGCCCCTGTCCTAGCGGAGGCAACTCCATGAAACAACAAGAGCCGCGTAGGTGGCTTTTAAAATTGACGTTCAAAGCTGTGAAATATCTGTTTCTCAGTCTGGCAGGCTGTACAATCGCCTACATCATGGCCTTCATACTGGGGTATTACCTAATCACCGAGGTCATCTTGATTGTTGTAGAACACTTGCTGCTGCGTGCCTCGGTGTTGATTGGCTGCCTGACAGCGATCGCTATCATCACCGAGTCCCTGCGGTACTAATTTTTCAATCCATGACAACCCCAGTGTCAGCAAGAGTATTAGTCGCAAGGAAAGTAGACACCCTGATTCGTCAAGCCGCTTTCATCTAAATCAAAGCTCCGGCACCTGGAGGTCGCGCTTCTTCCCGGCATAGTGGCGGTAAATCACCTCCGGACTATTGCCCACCCACTTAGCCACATCCTTGGCGTCAATATCGGCCTCCAGGCACAGGGTGATAAACGTATGCCGACACTGGTACGGGCGACGATACTCGCTCACTACCCCCTGCTTGACCAACTGCGTCACAAGGCCATCAATCTGCTTGCCGTGGCGGTTCTTGTACCCCTTCCAGGCGTGGTTCAGAAAATCGCCAAAGTCAATGATGCCCCCCTTCTTGCTGCGGAAGATAAATGCCTCCGGGTCGCAGTTCTCAGGGCGCATCGCGTTCCAAATCTCCCGCAGTTGTCGGTTGATCGGGAACCGCCGCTGGGGCTGGGTCTTGAGCCCGCTTTTCAGCGCCAGCCCCTTGGTGCTGATGGTGATGGCCTGCTCGAACAGGATGAAGCGATCGTAGATGTGTTTCCACTGGAGGGCGTTGGCCCCTTGGGCCGGTCTTCGACCATCGTCTTTAGGGCTGGGTTTCGGTAGAAACTAAAAACTGAACCAAGAAGCTACACTGCATCCAACCCTTAAAACCAATAGAATGAACTAGTAGGCATCTCCACCAAAATTAGGGAATATTTAGGGAACAGAAAGCCACAAGATTCAGAAAAGCCGATATCAAAGGGTTCCCAGGGCTTTGAGCAACCGCCTCCTAAGCGGTAGGTCGCGCGTTCGAATCGCGCCAACCCTGTTGGTTATTCCGGCGTTGCTGAATAGCAGTATGAATTTGTGGAATTCTAAATGAGTTCTCAAAGTGTCTAGCCTTTGCTTCATACTCTGGATCAGCAACGCTCGCAATTTGCATGGTGTCACCGTTATGGGGGTGGTAGCTAACAGGTTGTGCGGGGTTGTGAAGCCTGAATTAGTCGCTTAGCGGCAGCTAGCAATGATCGTTGCGAACGCTGCCGTCGGGCAGGGTCGTATTGCAAAATTGGGCTCCTTCCAGGTTGACCGTGGCCGCGTTACGCGCATGTTGCAGATTGACATTGGTCAAAATTGCCCCTTGCAGGTTAACCCCCGTCACATCAGACAGGCTGAAGTAGGCATCGGTCAGGTTAGCGTCAGACAGATTGGCATCCACCAGCGCCGCCATATCAAACTCCACCCCCTGCAGATTAGCCTGACTCAGGTTGGCTCCTCGGAGTGAAGACCCATGCAGCGTCAATCCTGAGAAGTCGGCTCCCTGTAGGTCGGCGTTGGTCAGATCTTTGTACTTTAGTCCTTGCCCCACATGGGTGCAGTCGGTGTTGGGCTCAATAACGCAACCGTTGATTACTAGGGGCTCAGCCCTAACCACCTGATGGCTACTACAGGCCATTAGCCCAGTCATCATCATGAGGGCTACTCCACGTTTTCCCACGTTTACAAGCATGATTGACCTCCCAAGAGAGGAGTTATGAGTTGCTTACTTAGCCTGGAGCTGTTGGGACCAAATGTCAATAAATAGAGGGTATCAGTTTTGGGGTATCAGGTTCAAAGCCCCACACCCGCCAACTATCCGTGCAATCTACTTCTCCACATAACTTAACGCTTTTCTTATTGGCAAAAATTCTCAATTGTGGTGACATGGTTTTGTTGAGAACTTGAGTCAATAAGGATGTTGGGTGTCGGGTATTGGGTATACGGTTCAGGGTTTAAGGTTCACGGTTCAGGATCCGGACACCTTGCACCTTGCACCGTCTACCTGACACCTGACACCCGACACCTTTCATAGCCCTTATCTAGAGGAACCCATAGAAATGGCTGATGGACTTTTTTGGACGCCGCTGTTGCGATCGCTGGGCTGGTCATTTCGCGCCACCGAGGATGTGGGTGCGCCGCTACTGGCCGGTAACGATCGCTTTAAAGATCTATCTGGGCGGTTGCTGGGTGCCCATGTCGCCCACGCCGGGCTGATCGTTTTCTGGGCCGGAGCTATGACCCTGTTCGAGCTATCCCGCTTTGACCCAGCGCGTCCCATGTACGACCAGGGGCTGATCCTGCTGCCCCACCTGGCCAGCCTGGGCCTGGGGGTGGGGGCCGGTGGCCAGGTGGTCGATACCTACCCCTACTATGCGATCGCCATGGTGCACCTGATTAGCTCGGCAGTACTGGGGGCAGGCGGCCTTTACCACGCTGTCCTGGGGCCAGAACGGCTGGATGAAAAGGGCTTTGGCTACCGCTGGCAAGACGGCGGCAAGATGACCACCATCCTGGGCATTCACCTGATGCTGCTGGGCATCGGTGCCCTGCTACTGGTGCTCAAGGCCACCCGTTTTGGCGGTCTCTATGACCCCCTGGTGGATCAGGTACGGCTGGTGCAGCCCAACCTCAACCCGGTGCGCATCTTTGGCTATCTGTTTGGCTTTGGCCCCCACGGCTGGACCTTAGCCGGTATGGCCAGCGTTGACAACCTGGAAGATGTCGTGGGTGGCCACCTGTGGGTAGCAGCGCTTTGCCTGAGCGGCGGCCTGTTCCACATTGTGTCAAAACCCTTTGCCTGGGCCAAGCAGCGGCTGATTTGGTCCGGCGAAGCCTACCTGAGCTATAGCCTGGGTGCCCTGGCGATCGCCGGACTCAGCGCCGCCGTCTTCGTCTCCGTCAACGACATCGCCTACCCCAGCATTTTCTACGGCCCCATTGACAGCACCACCTCCGTCCGCACCGCCCTGGCCAGCGTCCACGCCGGACTCGGCTTTTTAGCCCTAGTCGGCCACCTCTGGCATGCCTTTCGTGCTCGTGCCGCCGTCCGGGGCGTGGCCTGGGGGACCTTCTTTGACGTGATGGCGAAGGAGTCAGGGCTAGTGGGGGTGAGGGGGTGAGGGGGTGAGGGGGTGAGGGGGCGAGTGGGTGAGTGGATGGGTGGATGAGTGGATGGGTGGATGAGTGGATGAATCCGGACAGTAAACCTACCCATCTACCCTCTACCCTCCCACCCATCTACCCTCTACCCTCCCACCCATCTACCCCCTACCCTCCCACCCATCTACCCCCTACCCTCCCACCCATCTACCCCCTACCCATCTACCCCCTACCCATCCACCCCCTACCCATCCACTAATTGCAGAGACAAATCACCAAAAAAAGGAGACTCCCTAAAATGACCATAACCATGGAATCACCTTCCCAAATCCCCTGGCGGGCGGGCAATGCTCGACTGGTGGATCTCTCGGGACGGCTGCTCGGTGCCCATGTGGCCCATGCGGGGCTGATTGTATTCTGGGCCGGAGCCATTACCTTATTTGAAGTGGCGGGGTTTGACCCGGCACGGCCCATGTACGACCAGGGGCTGATTGTGTTACCGAACCTGGCCCGGCTGGGCTGGGGAATAGGCGACGGTGGCCAAATCGTTGATACCTATCCCTACTTTGTGATTGGGGTGCTGCACCTGATTAGCTCCGCGTTTTTGGGGGCGGGTGGCCTTTTTCATGCCCTGCGGGGGCCAGCCCAGCTGGAGGGTAAGTTTTCCTTCTTTGGCTACCGTTGGGACGATGCCAACAAGATGACCACGATTTTGGGCATTCACCTGGTGCTGCTGGGGTTGGGCGCGTTTTTGCTGGTGGCCAAGGCGACTAGCTTGGGCGGTTTGTACGATCCAGCGGTGCAGCAGGTGCGGATCATTAGCAACCCGACCCTGAACCCGCTGACGATTTTTGGCTACCTGTTCGGCACTGAAGGCCGGTTTTGGTTGGCCAGTGTGGACGACCTAGAAGATGTCGTCGGGGGCCACATTTGGGTGGGGCTGATGTGTGTGCTGGGCGGCATCTGGCATATTCGTACGGTACCTCGCCCCTGGGCCAAGCGGCTGTTTGTCTGGTCGGGGGAAGCGTATCTCTCCTACAGCATTGGCGCGGTGAGCCTGATGGCCTTTGTGGCCACGCTGTTTGTGTCGGTGAATACCCTGGTGTTTCCCACCGAGTTTTATGGGCCGCCCCTGCAGCTAGTGTTTGACCGCTTTCCGGTGTTTCGCAGCGTCGATGGGGCGCTGACGGCGCGGGTGTGGTTGGCCAATGCTCACTTCTGGCTGGGGTTCTTTTTCTTGCAGGGGCACCTGTTCCACGCATTGCGGGCGGCGGGCTACAGCTTTAAGGAAGGCAGAGTGGTGCAGCCCATGCGAGGACAGGTGAGCTAAGGGCACGTGCAAACGTTCCCTTGGGCTTGTTTTTCTACATTCCAGCCATTCACCCAATATTATTCACGGACAGCGACTGAGCGATGACCATTACTCAACCGAATCCCCTCAAGCCTCTGGGCTTTTCCGATGACGCCACCCTGGCTGTCAACTATGTAGAAGAGTCTCTGAACCCCTACTCCTGGTGGGCAGGCAACTTTCGCTTTGTCGACCTATCGGGTAAGCTCCTCGGTGCCCATGTGGCCCATGCCGGGCTGATTGTGCTCTGGGCCGGGGCCATGACTCTGTTTGAACTGTCGCGGTTTGACCCCTTTTCACCGATGTACGATCAGGGGCTGATCTTACTGCCCCACCTGGCCAGCCTGGGCCTGGGGGTCGGGGCCGGGGGTGAGATTATCAGCACCTATCCCTTTTTTGTGGTCGGAGCGGTGCATTTGATCAGTTCCGCTGTGTTGGGGGCCGGGGGCGTATACCACGCGGTGCTTGGCCCTGAGAAGCTCGACCCCAAAGGCTTTGGCTATGACTGGCAAGACGGCCGCAAGATGACCTCGATTTTGGGGATTCACCTGGTGCTGCTGGGGGTGGGGGCGCTGCTGCTGGTGGTTAGGGCCACCGTAGCTGGCGGGCTGTACGATCCGGCGATCGCCAATGTGCGCCAAATTACCCAACCCACCCTCAATCCTCTGACCATCTTCGGCTATCTGGTGGGCATCACCTCCGAGGGTTGGAGCCTTAAAGGTATGGCAGCCGTGAACACCCTGGAAGATGTGGTGGGCGGTCACCTGTGGGTGGGGGCGATCTGCATTTTGGGCGGCATCTGGCACATTCGCACTGAGCCCACCCGCTGGGCCCAGGGATTGTTGGTTTGGTCGGGGGAAGCCTACCTGGCCTACAGCCAGGCGGCCCTGGCCTCCATGGGCTTTTTCGCCGCCTACTTTGTCTGGGTGAATGGCACCGTCTACCCCGAAGTCTTCTTTGGCCCCGTCGGTACCACCACGGTGGATGGCGTTATCACTACCCGCACCTGGCTGATGCTGTTCCATGTAATTTTTGCCAGTCTGCTACTGGCGGGGCATTTCTGGCACGGGTTGCGATCGCGCGCCATTGCCGCCGGGTACAACTTTAGCCAAATGCAATTTAACCCTGGTGCCCTCTACGGCGACACCCAGTTCAACGACGGCCCCCTGGTGCAGGGCATTGTGCAACCCTTTCGCCAAGACCCCCAGCAGGGCAACCTGGCCACTCCCCTCAACAGCAGCAGCATTACCCTCACCTGGCTGAAAAACTTGCCCATTTACCGCCCAGGGCTAGCCCCCATCACCCGTGGCCTGGAAATTGGCATGGCCCACGGCTATCTGCTGCTCGGCCCCTTCCTCAAACTCGGCCCTCTACGCAATACCGACGCTGCTCTCCCTGCCGGATTCGGCGGTGCCTCTGGACTGGTGATTATTCTCAGCCTCTGTCTCTTTCTCTATGGCGGTGCCGTCTTCCAGGGCCGCGCCAAACCCACTGGCGAACTCCCCGGCAACCTCACCACCTACAAAGACTGGAGCTTCTTTACCTCCGGCTTTTTGATCGGCGGCCTCGGCGGCGTCACCTTCGCCTGCTTTATTTTGCTGGAGATTCAGCGAGCAGGGATTGGGGTAGGCGAGTGGATGAGTGGATGAGTGGATGAGTGGATGAGTGGATGGGTGGATGAGTGGATGAGTGGATGAGTGGATGAGTGGATGAGTGGATGAGTGGATGAGTGAGTACTGCTGACCACTTATCTCGATCCTGTAAACCTCAGTTACTCACCCATCTACTTATCCATCCACCCTCCTACCCATCCACCCTCCTACCCATCCACCCTCCCACCCATCCACTATGACCCTCCCCCTACTTAATTACTCCCCCTCTAGCCAAAACCAGCGGGTTCGCAACTTTGAAGTCCCTGGGGACGAGCAACCGAGGTTGTTCTCCCTGGACAATGTACCGGACAATGCCGAGATGGATGCTCTGATTTGGGCGGCTTATCGGCAAATCTTCAATGAGCAGCAGATGATTGCGGCCCATCGACAGAAAGTACTGGAGTCGCAGTTGCGCAATGGTCAGCTGACGGTACGCGACTTTATTCGCGGGCTGCTGCTGTCCGATTCGTTTCGGCGGCTGGTGTTTGACACCAACAGCAACTACCGTTTTGCGGAGCTGTGCATTCAGCGGGTGCTGGGGCGGCCTCTCTACAACCAGCGAGAAACCCTGGCCTGGTCAATTGTGCTAGCTACCCAGGGATTGCCTGGTTTTGTGGAAGCGTTGCTCAACAGCGACGAGTACCTCGATCAGTTTGGTGACGCCTGCGTGCCCTACCAGCGCCGTCGCATTCTCCCCCAGCGGACCACAGGGGAATTGCCTTTTGCCCGCATGGCTCGCTATGACGGCCATCATTTAGATCAGCTCCTGCGATCGGGACAGCTGCGATCGCCTGTCCCCGACGTCATCGATCGCAGTGCCGCCGTCTACCGCCGGGTGATTTTTCTGGTGCCCGCCACCTCCGTGGCTGTGCTGGTGGCTACGCTGCTGGTGGTGGCAGCACCGAAATAGGGTGATTAAGGAACAGTGCACGGTTTACGGTGCACGGTACAGACCGCAAACCGTAGACTGCATACCCGACCCACCCACCCCTGCCCCTCCCAGGCGGGGAACCAACACCCGATACCCGACACCTAGCCGTGATCCCAATCGGGCCGAATGCCCTTGCGGCTATTGAGAAACCGATCGATCGCCATTGCCGCAATGCAGCCATCCCCAGCCGCCACCACCGCCTGCTTGAAGGGCGTGTTGCGGATGTCGCCCACGGCCCACACCCCTTCAACACTGGTGGCCATCATCGCATCGACCTGCACACCGCCGTCGGAGTTGTAGGCCACCTGGTCGCCCACAAAGTCGGTGATCGGCTTCGAGCCATTTTGGTAGATAAACACCCCATCTACCGGCAGCGCCACCGGGTCTTTGGCGGTCTTGGTGCGTACCTCAATGCCCGTGACCCCGCTGTCATTGCCAGCAATGGCCAGTAGGCGCGATCGCGGCCAGTGCTTCACCGCCGGATGCCCCAGCAGCGATTGAGCGTGGTCATCCGCCGCCAGCACCTCCTTGAAGGTGACCCAGTGCACGGTGTTGGCAAACTTGGTCAACACCTGGGCCTCTTCTAGGGCTTCGGTATTGTTGCCGATCACCGCCACAGCGCGATCGCGGTAAAACGCCCCATCGCAGGTGGCGCAGTAGCTCACCCCCCGGCCCAAAAATTCGGCCTCGCCCCGAAACGTCGCCGTGCGCCCCATCGCCCCCGTCGCCAGCACCAGCGCCCGACCCCGAAAAATACCCTCGGGCGTATAGACCTGCTTCACCTCGCCATCGAGATCAAGGCTGTACACCTGCGATCGCTGGTACACTGCCCCAAAGTCCACCGCCTGTTGTCGCATTACCTCTAGTAGGGTTTCACCGCTGACATCCCCTGCCACCCCAGGGTAGTTGGCAATTTTATGGGTAATGGCCAAGGCCCCCACCGCCGGATTTTTGTCTAAAATCACCGTTTTGAGACTAGCTCTGGCTGTGTAGAGGGCACAGCTACACCCCGCTGGCCCACCGCCAATGATAACGACATCGAAGTCAAGGGTTTCCAAGGTGGGGGCTCTGTTTTTGGGAAAGGGGGGGAGATGGGGGAGGGGGGGAGATGGGTGAAGAAGTAAAGGGGTGAAGGGGGGGATGAATGGCGCTGACTCATCCACCCATCCACCCATCCCCCATCCACTCAGGGCTTTAGCTCAATCAGGGGGCGGTCAGAGGAGGCTGATGACACCCCTTGCCAAAACTCCAGAATGATCTGGCTGACGGGCTGGGGGTGATCGTAGTGAAAAAAGTGCCGTCCTTCGGGGCAGCTCCAGAGGCTATCGCCGGGCTTGAGCCAGGGCTGCCACTGGGCCTGGGCGTTGGGGTCGACGATGGTGTCGTGCTCTCCCCGACACACCAGCAGCGGCGGAATGACTCCCCCAGGTGAAAACTGGTTGTGGTGCCCGATGGAGTGAGGCGTCAACTCGGTATCAAGCACCTGGGCCAGCAGTTTCGCCTGGGCTAGGGTCTGCCCTAGTACCTGGGGGCCGAATAGCATTCGTGCCATTTGCATGAGAATAGCCTTGCGATCGCAGGGCAACAAATCTCGTAATGCATAGTAGTGGGCATGCCACCCCACGGCTGGGTTGCCCCCCACCGACAACAGCGTCAGTGACGTCACCCAGTGGGGATGCAGCCGGGCGTAGAGCAAACCCAATGCCCCGCTCAGCCCATGCCCCAGCAGATGCATCGGTCGCCCCTGCAACCGCATGTACTGATGCAATAGCCCCAGCGCCGTTTCGATGCAACAGGGCTCATCGGGGGTTTGGTAATAGCCCCAGCATCGCAGCTCCGTTTGGCGATTAAGCTGACGGCACAGGAGCTGGTCAAACGGCCTCAAACTTGGGTTAAGGCACAGCCACAGAGTATCGGGAGGATTGGCCATGAGGAAAGGGGGAGTGGATGGGTGTGAGGGTGGATGGGTGGATGGGTATCGGGTATTGGGTGTCGGCCTAAAACCTGACACCCGACACCTGACGCCCCTAACCTCCCATCGCCGCCTTGATCTGCCCACACCAAGTCTTGATACGTTCGTCGGTTTTGTCAGGCTCGTTGTCTTCGTCTAGGGCCAAGCCACAAAACTTACCATCGCGCAGGGCCTGAGATTCGCTGTGCTCATAGCCCTCCGCAGACCAGTGGCCCACGGTTTTACCGCCCAGGGAGGTGATTTTTTCCTCCAAAATGCCCATGGCATCTTGAAAGTTGTCGGCATAGCCAATCTGGTCGCCAGTGCCAAAGTAAGCCACCGTTTTACCGGTGAAGTCAACCTGGTCGAGGTCGTCAATTAGGGCATCCCAGTCATCTTGAACATCGCCAATGTTCCAGGTGGGGCAGCCGATGATCAGGCAGTCATACTCGGCTAGGTCGGTGACTTCCTTATCGGCAATGTCAAACAGATCTACCACTGAGTCGCCCCCCAGGGCCGCCTGAATGCGCTCCGCTGCATCAGCGGTCTTTCCGGTAGTTGAGCCGTAGAAGAGTCCAATGTTTGCCATGATGTGTCTTTGTCCTTATTTGAAAATTGAAGCAGCCAGTAGCGAACAATAACGCCGAGTAGTTGGGTAAAGAACTATCCCCAGAACGCGCCATAACCGGGAAGAACTGACAACGACAACCGCCACCGGACAGCTCATCTAATGACAGCAACCCTAAGGTCAGCCAGCGGTCTAGTAAGAGTAATTGTTCTCATTAATGGCTCACTCAATAGCTCTGGTGTCCTGCAAGGTCTCTGAACGGCCCTCGAAGTAAAAATTCGAGCGATCGCTCTATACCAGAAAATCTAGGGATTCAATCCCATAACCCCACAGAATAAGCATCCAGATCCTACCTCTGAGCGATTTTGCCCGACGGTAAGATACCTAAATAACTACTCAAGCATTCATAGCTTATTGAGAAATAAAATCAATAGGCTACGGACACTATACTACATCTCAACACTAATGAGAACAATTCTCTTCAGTCAGGCAGCACAATTTCAAAAGTAGGGCCGATAACCCCTGGGGATGGGGAGTCTAGGTTGAACCCTGGCCACATCACAACCTTCAGATTGACATAACTCGCTCTAACGGCGATCGCAGTCTCTGTCAGTACCAACGGGGTCACAGCAAAAGCGGGGCTATCGACTCGCTACTACCGGGTGGGGCAGAGCTGCCGCCGCTGGATCGAGTTAGATTTGCCTGAGGTCACAGAGCTGCGCCGCTACTTTGACCGCGAGAGCGATCGCCACCGCTTTGTCAGCGCCTCGGCCCTCGACCCTAGCTGGATGGATGATGTGCCCGACGGGCTGCCCGAAGCGCGGCTGATTCTCGCTGAGGGGCTGCTGATGTACTTTGAACCAGATCAGGTGCAAGCCCTTCTTGACCAAATCAAGCAGCGCTTTCCCGGCGCGACCCTGGCTTTTGATGCGGTGGGGGGGGTGACGAAAGGGAACGGTGCTAGGCAGCTAGCCAAGATGGGAGCACCCCTGAAGTGGTTTATCAACACCGAAGCCGATGTGGCAGCGATGGGGCTGAGGCTGGTGGAGGTGCGATCGCTGCGATACTCCGGCAGGCATTCTCACCCACGATGGGCGGCTGTCGTTTCAAAACCAGGCGGCCTCGGCTATGGGCGAAACCCAATTTTTGCCCATAGAGCATCGCCGAGCCGTTTTTGACAGTGGCTTGACCCTAGACTATGCAGAGCCAGGGCGCTACACCATTCCTCCCCAGCTCAATCAGCCCGCCCAGGAGTTGGCCATTTTAGGGATAGACATTGACCCTCGCTATGGCCGGGTCGTGTTGGTCAGGGGGGTAAGCGGCGATCGCACCCCAGCCTACTAAGGGGCGCTTTACTGTGCCGAAACCACTACGCCATCGCCCGACTGCACCCGCCAAAGGCCTGCGTAGATGCCCTGCTGCTCTAGTAGATCTTGGTGGGTGCCCTGCTCCACGATTTGGCCTCTGTCCATCACATAGATGCAGTGGCTGTGGCGAATGGTGGAGAGGCGGTGGGCAATGGCAATGGTCGTGCGGCCCTGGGTGATCACCGCCAGAGATTTCTGAATCGCCGCCTCTGTCTCGTTATCCACCGCCGAGGTGGCTTCATCCAGCACCAAAATTGGCGGGTCTTTGAGAATGGCGCGGGCGATCGCCAGTCGCTGCCGCTGCCCCCCCGAAAGTTTCTGCCCCCGTTCGCCCACAATTGTGTCGTAGCCCTGGGGCAGTTCTTGAATGAATTCATGGGCCTCGGCCTGCTGGGCGGCGTGGATAATCTGCTCGCGGCTGGCCTCAAACCTGCCGTAGCCAATATTTTCCGCCACCGTACCGTGAAACAAAAACACATCCTGGCTGACCCAGCCGATACAGCGTCTGAGATCAAGCAAACTGAGATCGCAAATGTCAGTGTCATCGATCAAGATGCGTCCATGCTGCACGTCATAAAAGCGCAGCAGCAGTTTCACCAGGGTGCTCTTGCTGGAACCAGTGGCCCCGACGATGCCGATGGTAGTTCCGGCGGGGATGTGCAGACATAAACGTTTGAGAACGGGATTGCCATCATCGTAGGCAAAGGTGATGGTGTCGAATTTTACGTCTCCACGAACATGGTTGAGTGGTAAGGCATGATTGCCGGTCGGAATGGCGATCGCCGTATCCAGCAGCCCCATCACCCGCCGGATGGATGCCATCGCCCGCTGGTAGCTGTCCATCAACTGACTCAGGGTGGCAAAGGGCCACAGCAGCATTTGCACAATGAATACCATAAACCCGTAGGTGCCGACGGTGATTTGCCCCCTGAGGGCAGCCACCCCACCCAAAAATAGGGTGGCCAAAAAACCGGCCACCACCGTAAACCGAATCAACGGAAAAAACGCCGCAGACAGGGCGATCGCCCGTGCATTACTGCGACGATAGGCCTCGCTTTCCAGGGCAACGCGATGGCCCTAGGGCCGGTCTTCGACCATCACGCTCGTAGGCTTCGGCGG
The DNA here is from genome assembly GCF_012911975.1 of Nodosilinea sp. P-1105. GTDB lineage: Bacteria > Cyanobacteriota > Cyanobacteriia > Phormidesmidales > Phormidesmidaceae > Nodosilinea. The sequence continues at coordinate 16,803 of NZ_SMDQ01000084.1, forward strand.
TGAAACTTTTGATGGTGGCAATGCCGGTCAAGTTATTGGTCAAGCGGCTGCTGATTAGTCCGCTTTTTTCGCGTACATCGGCATAGCGAGGGGCCAATCGTTTTTGAAACGTCCAGGCCCCCAAAAAAATCAGGGGAATAGGCAGCATGGCAAAAGGGGCCACCTGCGGCGCAATCCAGATAAACGTGCCGCCCACGGCAAGAACCGTCGTAAGAAATTGCAGAATATTGGCGGCACCCGAATCAAGAAATCGCTCTAGCTGGTTAATGTCGTCGTTGAGAATCGACAGCAGCATCCCCGTACTGCGCGTTTCAAAGTAGCTCAGCTCTAGCTCTTGCAGGTGGCTGTAGGTGTCGAGGCGCAACTGGTGCTGAAGGGTTTGGGCGAGGTTGCGCCACTGGCGATCGTAGAGAAATTCAAACAGCGATTCGATGCTCCAGATTATCAGCGTCAGTAGCGAGAGTATGCCCAGTTGTCCAATGGGGTTGGTGATGCCAATGCGGGCAATCTACGGGTCTTCTTGTTCCACAATCACATCGACGGCAACGCCAATTAAGTAGGCCGGTGCCAGGTCACAGAGTTTGTTGAGGATGGTGAAGAGGCTGGCATCCACACGTGAGGACGATAGGCTCTGGCGTAGCGCAGCAATCGCAGCAGGGGATGGGGATGAGCAGGGGAAGTAGTCATTACACTTAGGAGGCATTGTTGGATTTTGTGGACCGGGTTGCTGATCAATCGCTCATTGGCCTAACCTTGTCGCTAGAATTGGGGTATTGAGGCATAGAAGCTATGGGCAGGATCTTGCTGTGGAGTTGGAACACTACTTTGATTTTCTCGGTGCGGATGATATCCGGCTGAAAGGGACGCGCATGGGCATTGAAACGATTCTCTATGCCTATATTCATCAACAGCGCACGGCAGAGGAGATTGCTCAGATCTACCCCCAGATCGCCCTTGAGCAAGTTTATGCAACGATCCTCTACTATTTGCATAACCAAACTCAGATGACTCAGTACCTAACAGATTGGTTAGACTATTGCGCTCAAAGAGAGCGAGAGCAAGACGAAAATCCATTGGCGATTGTTGCTCAATTGAAGCAGATGAAGGCAGAACGTAGCGTTGCGACGCATGGCTAGGTATTTGATTGATGAAAATTTGCCTCCGAGTTATCAAACGCAGCTATTGAGACGAAAACCAGACCTAACGGTTTGGGAGGTCGGCAATCCTGGAACTCCGCCAAAAGGAACACAAGATCCAGCAATCCTTGAATGGTGCGAACAGCGTGGCTTTATTTTGGTGACGAATAATCGTCGCTCTATGCCAAGTCATCTGGCTGAGCATCTTGATCGCGGACAGCATATTCCAGGGATTTTTGTGCTTAGACCAAAGGCATCTTGGCGAGAAATTCTTGACGATCTAGTTTTGATTTCTGAAGTAGATGATTTAAGCGATTTTTTTGATCGCATTGTTTATTATATTCCACTTTAAAGTTTTCATTGGTTTGTGACTCATGGGTTTGTTCAGTCAATTAGGGATTGCAGGGAACGATGATTTTGCCTGTTGATGTTGGGGATGAGTGAGTTTAAGGTGATGCGTTACGCTGCGCTTTTCTTGATGCCGACAGGCTTTACGCATCCTACAAGATCGGCGATCACTGCGGTCGCCAAAGCCAGGAAGCAAACATATAAAATTTCAACAGAAGGACGATAAATCAATCGATCCAGTTCTCACTCCCTAGGGGTTCCTTTGCCAAAGTATCCCGGCGCAACCGCCACTGGGGCAAAAACTGACTCATCAGCGCCTTAAACCGCTCATTGTGGTGCCGTTCCAGAAAATGCACCAGCTCATGGACCACCACATACTCCAGGCACTCCGGAGGCTTCTTGGCCAGCTCCAGGTTGAGCCAGATGCGGCGCTGCTGAGTGTTACAGCTACCCCACTTCGTCTTCATCTTCCGGACGCCCCAGACCTCCACCTGTTGGCCAATGACCGGTTCCCATTGCTCCAGTAGTTGGGGTACTCGGTGCTTCAGCTGCTGACGGTACCATTCCTTTAGAACCTTGGTGCGGTTGGCCTGGGTGGTGCCGGGGTTCACGAGCAGCTGCAGGGTGCTGGGGTGCTTCACCACAATTTCGTGGCGGCCCCGGCGTTCAATCACCTCCAGGCGGTAGCGTTTGCCAAAGACATAGTGGCTCTCGCCGGTGACCATCTCCCGCTCAGACTGACGGGGCTGGGCCTGGAAGGCTTCTTGCTGCTTGCGAATCCAGCTGAGGCGGGAGATAACGGCCAGGCGGATGTTGTCGTCAGTGAGATGTTCCGGGGCGGAGACGCGCACCTGGCCATCGGGGGGGTAGACCCCCAGGTGCAGGTTTTTGATCGGCTTGCGCACCACCTGCACGGGGATATCCCGAATGACGATGGCGGCGTCTTTGACAAGGCTACTGGTACTCACTTTGTTTTTTCACGATCTCCAGGACTTCATCCACATTGACGTTGTAGCTGCCGGCTTCTTCCCGAATCACGCCAGCGATTTCCCGCTCTTTGAATCGATTGCCGATCCAATCGGCTTTCTTGGTGTAGCGTATCGCAGTGTCAAGCCGCAGGACTAAGGCTTCATCTTGTCCTAAGTTGTCGTAGAGCGATCGCTTAGCGGTGGTGTCGATGGCCGAGGGGTAGTTACCCGAGTTGCCGTCCGCTCCAGGTTTAACCTGGCGGGCCAGTTGCTTTACTTGCTCCAGGTATTCCTGGTAGCTGATGGCCTGCTGGCGGCGTTGCTCAATCAGGGCATCGAGCAGCTCTGACATGCGGTCGTAGTACTTGGGGTTGATGGGGCTTTCGTCGGTAATGATGCGCCGCAGGTTGTTCTCGATGGTTTCGGCGACGGCGTCCTGGTCGTCGCGCAGGCCTTTGGGTAGCTGGTCGAGGGCCTCGGTGCCCCGCTGCACGATCAGCTCAATCAGGCCCAGGTCTTCCAGGTCGGAGAGGGTTTCGCTGGGGTCGGCCCGGATGTAGCTATCCAGCAGGCGGCGCATGGCGGGCTCGTACTGCTTCATGTCTACGTAGTCGCCGCTGGCAATTTTGACTTCGTGGCGCATGGCCTCAAAGTGTTTCACTTCCGCCTGGATGGTGGCGATTTCGGCGGGGGAGTAACCGGCTTCGCTCATTTCGTTGGCCAGGTTGGCGTAGGCCCGCAGCAGGCTGCCTACCGCCTGGTAGAGAGCAATACGCTTGGGTTCGTTGGCGGCCAGGGCCTCTTTGTCGGCAGTGTCTTCGGCGCAGAAGTAGTGCAGGTACTCGCGGGTACCCCGGGGCAGCAGCACCGGCTCGCAGAGGGCCTTCACCTGCTCCCGCAGGTCTTCCAGGCGATCGCGGCCCTTTTCGATGCGATCGCTGAGCAGCCCGGCCACGTCTTCGGCGTCAAATTTCTCAAAGGCTCCGCTGGTGTAGTCGGTGATGGCACCTTCCAGGGACTTGAACAGGTCTTTGTAGTCCACGATGTAGCCATATTCTTTATCGTCGCCGTCGAGGCGGTTGACCCGGCAAATGGCCTGGAACAGCCCGTGGTCCTGCATCTTTTTGTCGATATAGAGGTAGGTGGCGCTGGGGGCATCGAAGCCAGTGAGTAGCTTATCCACCACAATTAGCAGGCGCATCTGGCCCGGTTCTTTTTTGAAGCGGTCTTTGACCAGTCGCTCAAACTCCTCCACCCGGTGCATGGCCCGGTCTTCTGGTTCGTTGAAGTAGTCGGCCAGCATTTTGCGGTAGATGGCGTACTGGTGCAGCTTTTCGGTTTCCCCTTCACCGGACTCTTCCCCTTTGATGTCGGCGGGGCCGGGCTTGTAGCTGGTGACGATGGCGCACTTACCGGCCAGGTCAGAGCGGCTGAACAGTTCATAGGTCTTGCAGGCCTGATAAATGCTGGAGCACACCAGCATGGCGTTGCCCCGCCCATCCATCAGCCGGGGCTTGGTTTCCATATCCAGCAGAATGTCATCTACAATGCGCTCCAGACGGGACTGGCTGGAGAGGATGTTCTGCAGGGTGCCCCAGCGCTTTTTCAGTTGGGACTTGGCCAGTTCCGAGAGGCCGCGAGTTTTGGCTTCAAACCACTGGTCCACCTTCTGGGGGGAGATCAGCTGCTGGTCAATGTCGCGGGCCTCGTAGCGCAGGTCAAGGACGACCCCATCGCTGACGGCTTCGTCGAACTTGTAGGTGTGGATGTAGCTACCGAAGACCTCCAGACTGGTCTGTTTGTCGTCTTTGAGCAACGGGGTGCCGGTGAAGCCGATGAACATGGCCTCGGGCAGCAGGGCCTTCATAGCCTTGTGGAGCTTGCCGGACTGGGTACGGTGGCACTCGTCTACGAACACAAACAGGTTGCCCTTGGCGCTAAAGTTGCTGGGCAGGTGGCGGTGCAGGTCCTGGATGAATTGCTCGGTGCCCTGGTGGGCATCGGCTTCGTCGCGGCTGCCGAATTTGTGCACCAGGGAGCACAGCAGCCAGGGGGTAGTGGCATTGAGCCGGTCGATCAGGTCGGCGCTGCTGGTGGTGCGGTAGATGGCTTCGTCCACCCCCTGGAAGACACCTTCAATCTGTTCATCCAGTTCGGTGCGGTCGGTGATGATCAGGATACGAGCATCGGTGGTGTGTTCCCGAATCCATTTGGCCAGCCACACCATGGTCAGGCTTTTGCCCGAACCCTGGGTATGCCAGAGGATGCCCCCTTCCCGTCGTTGCACCCGCTGCTGGGCGGCCTTGGTACCGAAGTATTGGTTATGGCGGCAGGTCTTTTTGGTGCCCCCATCGAACACGATGAAGTCGTGGATGATTTCCAGGAAGCGGGCCTTGTGGCACAGGCGCACCAGGGCGGTGTCGAGGGGGCTGTCGCCGATGGCCGGGTCGGTGCTGGGCCGATATTTGCGGGTTTTGGGGTCGGTCTTGGGGTTGTAGGCGGGGTTTTCTTCTTTCCAGGTGAGGTAGTACTTTTCGGGGGTTTCGATGGTGCCGTAGCGCAGGCCCTGGGTGTCATTACCGGCCATCACCAGCTGCAGGGTGGTGAAGAAGGGCTGGATGAAGTCTTTTTTCTGGTTGTCGAGGTTCTGGCGAATGCCTTTTTCGACGGTGACGCTGCCCTTTTTCAGTTCCAGCACGCCGAGGGCGATGCCGTTGACGTAGAGCACGATGTCGGGCCGTTTGTCGTTGGGGCCTTTGACGGTGACTTCTTCGGCGATCGCGAAGTGGTTGTTGTCGGGGTGCTCCCAGTCGACCAGGGGTACGGTTTGGGTCTGCTCACCGGCTCCGGCTTTGACTTTGACGCCATAGCGGAGTTTGCTGTAGACGGCTTTATTGGCATCGTAGAGGCGATCGCTGTCGCCCAGGATGGCGGCCTGGCTGAGTTCCCGCAGGGCTTTGTCGATCAGGGTGGCGCTGATGCCCTGGCGGCTGAGCCACTGGCTGAGCAGGTCTGGCTCGATGTTGCGGTTGTTGGGGCGGGTTTCCCAGTTGCCGAGGTAGGCGTACCCCAGGTGGGTTTGAAACAGTTGGACGACGCGATTTTGGGTAATGCGTTCCCGTTGGCCGACGGTGCTCACGATGGTGATTCCTCACTAGGCGTCAGGTGGTAGATTCCCTGTTTGGTGAGTGTTCCCACTGTTATAGCAACGGGAATGGGAGAATTGATAATTAATAATGAACAATTGATAATTGGAGTATATTTGAGGCCTGGACTATGGCCGAGGTCGCTATTTTCCCGAAAGTCGTAGGGTGGGCTCTGCCCACCAGCCTTAAATCAGTGACATTGACCGTCTAAACCACAGTGGCAAAGTTTAAGGATGTTTAGCGAAAAGGTGGCCCCATTACTCGCGGATGTTGCCCCGCAGAGCTTTAATTTGGCTGCGCTTGTTTTTGCGATCGAGCCGCTTTTTTTTGGCGCTTTTGGATGGCTTGGTTGGTTTACGTTTCTTGGGGGTTATGGTAACGCTTTTAATCAAGGCCTGAAGACGGGTCAGGGCGTCTTCCTTGTTTTGCTCTTGGGTACGGTACTGTTGGGCCTTGATGACGATGATGCCGTCTTTGGTGATACGGCTATCGCCCAGTTTTAGCAGCCGGTCTTTGTACAAGGGCGAAAGCGAGGATGCGTTAATGTCGAAGCGCAGGTGAATGGCCGTCGCGACTTTATTAACGTTCTGGCCGCCAGCCCCCTGGGAACGAACGGCGCTGAGTTCAATTTCGCTGAGCGGGATGGCAGTACGCTTGGTAATTTGCAGCATAGGTGGTTTTAGGCGGCTATCTCCACCATAGCGAGAGTAGGAATTTGGTGCAGAGATCGCCTATGGGATCATGCCGACCGTTTTCTGCTAGTGAGTAGCTATATCATAGCTTGCTTGATAGTCTGGGGCTTGGCGCAGCGGGCTTTCAAGGCATACCAAAGTTAAATATGGGTGCAGACCGCATATCACGATTGATAGTTTGCCAAATGGCCTCAATGATGTGAAGGCGCTCTTCTATGGACAACCCTTTCAAGTGTTCCAAGATTTCGGAATCGTTCATCGCTCTACTCAATCACTCCCGGTTCGCTCATTTCTAAGGAGGTTCCTCAGATTCTGGCCCCAGCCGAGTGTAAATACTCACCGGGAAGTTGA
>NZ_SMDQ01000085.1 GCF_012911975.1 Nodosilinea sp. P-1105
CCCCTGATTTCCTTGGCTTGCAGGTTGCTGAAGCTGATCACCAACTCACAGGAGTCCTCTACCCACCGGAACCGGGCACCCTCTGTCTCATGGGGGCGGTTGATGCGATCGCCTATGGTGATGCGTTCCAGGTGGCCTGACATGGATGTGGCTTCAGGAGGGCAGTAGCAGCATAGCAAAGGGTTCACTTCTGCCAGGGCTAGCTAGAAAGGGCAGAATGTCGTCAAGCATGCTCTGAGAAAGCCAGCTCAGCCCACGATCTCAAATCTAAGAAATTGATAAAGACAGCCGCTTTTGGCACCCTCATTCCATAGACATTGTTAGTGTGAGCGGCAAAGAGTGATTAATACCTATAGGCCACGCCATCATCGGCAACCTTAACGTTACATCGCGTATCGCCATGACCACCGAATTTGCTAGTAGCGCTAACCCTGGACAACTAGAAGCCATCACGCAAACCGAGGGGCCACTATTGATTATTGCTGGCCCTGGCTCTGGCAAAACCTTCACATTGGTTGAGCGCATCGTTTATCTAATTACTCATCGAAACGTTTCACCTGAGAATTTACTGGTTGTCACCTTTACCGAGAAGGCCGCACAAGAGCTTACCACCCGGATATCTAATCGCCTATTGGAGCTGGATATCCGGTTCAACTTGAATGAGATGTACCTGGGCACATTTCACTCTATCTGCCTACGCTGGCTGGAGGAGTACCGGGAGTTTACCCGGCTCAAGCGCAGCTTCACGATGATGGATCAGTTTGACCAACAATACTTTCTCTACAAACGGGTGGGCCTCTACCAGGAGATCCCCTTCATTGAGCACATCATTAATCCCGACTCAAGGCAGAAAACCTGGGATAAGACAGCCGAACTCCTGAAGTGGCTCAACGTAGTCAGTGAAGAAGCCCTTGACTTTCGTTCTTTGCTTACTGCCAGGCACGATGAGGTAAAGGCCCTGGGCCATGCCTATCAGCTCTACCAGCAGCAGTTGGAAGAGGAAAACGCCTTAGACTTCTCCACCATCCAATATGAGGCGCTGAAGCTTCTCAGAAGCTATCCTCAGGTACTCAACGAACTACGCCAGAAAATCCAATACCTGATGGTGGATGAGTACCAAGACACCAACACGGTGCAGGAGCAACTACTAACCCTGCTGGCCGGGGAGAACCCTAACCTCTGTGTGGTGGGAGATGACGACCAGGGGCTATACCGCTTCCGAGGAGCCACCATCCGCAACATCCTTCAGTTCCCCAACAAGTTTGCTGACGGGCAGTGCAGGCAGGTGCGGCTGGCCACCAACTACCGTTCGCACCCCGACATCATCCGCTTCTATAACCGCTGGATGAGCGACCAGAACTGGGTGGCGAATGGTCAGACCTTCCGATTTGATAAGACCATTCAGCCCCGTGAAGATGACTTTCCTGATGTGCCCGCTGTCATCAAAGTGTCTGGACCTACACCAGAGGACTGGCACCAAGAGGTTTTAGCATTTCTTCACCACATGCGAGACGATGGCCACCTCACGGACTGGAACCAGATCGCCTTTCTGTTCCGGTCAGTAAAAAACGATAAGGTGGTAGCCCTGTCCCAGTTCCTTGAAGCAAATGACATACCGGTCTACTCTCCTCGCTCCAACCAATTCTTTGAGCGGGAAGAGGTAAAGCTGATGATCGGGGCGTTGCTATTCCTCTTCCCACAATATGGCAACCCACAGCTAGGGGAGGTGAGGAAATGGGATAAGAATGCTCACTTAAACATCTGGGACTACTACGACCAGGAATGTTTTGCCTTCTTTGCCCAAGAGCTACGGAAGCCAGAGAACGAAGACGTGCTGCGGTGGATGCACCCCTTGGCCAGACGCCATGCAACCCTGACGGAGAACACGAACTATACCTTCTCAGGGCTGTTCTACGACCTACTGCGCTTCCCCATGTTTAGCCGATACCTGGATGAGAACCTGCTGCTGGGGGGTGTGCGGGACAAGCGCCCCATGCGTAACCTGGCCATCTTCTCTCAACTCTTGGTGAAGTTTGAGTATCTACAACGGGTCAGCGTCTTGTCTCCTGACTTCCTAACCAAGAGTCTACGTGACCTGTTCAACCAGTTTTTCCGGTTTCTAATGGAGGGGGGCATTGACGAGTATGAGGATGATTCAGAATATGCCCCTAGCGGCTGTGTCTCGTTTCTGACCATCCACCAATCGAAGGGGATGGAATTCCCGGTGGTGGTGGTGGGTTCGCTTAATGGGGTGCCGCGCAAGCAGTACACTGACCTCGACGAGATTCTAGAGAGTGGCTATCTCTCCCGGCCTACCTTTGAGCCCCTAGAGGAAACCAAATACTATGACTTCAACCGACTGTTCTACACTGCCTACTCACGGGCTCAGAATCTGTTGGTGTTGAGCTGCGCGGAGAAGAAAGGCCGGGGACGCTGCCCATCCAAGTATTTTGCCGACTACTATGATGGCCTGCCCTCCTGGCGCGATCGCAGCTTTGATGTAACGACCCTTACCCTAGAGCAGGTCAAGGACGTGAATCTGAAGCGCGAATATTCATTCACCTCCCACCTGGTGCTGTTTGAGAACTGTGCGGAGCAATATCGTTTCTTTAAGGAGCTGGAGTTCTCGCCAGTCCGTAAAAGCCCTATCTTGTTTGGTACGTTGGTTCACCAGACGATTGAGGACATCCACAAAACAGTGCTACGAGGAGAGGAACATAAGCTATCGGTCGAGCAGATTGAGTCTTGGTTCGATACCAACTATGCCTATCTAACTAAAAAGGAGCGGGTTTATCTGACCCCAGTGGTGCAGGGCATCGCTCTGGAGCATGTGTTGCGCTACTACCGCCGCCAGAATGGGGACTGGAGCCGGATTAAAGACGCTGAGGTAGATGTATCCCTGGTGAAGGATGAGTATATTCTGTCAGGCAGCGTAGATCTGATCCGGGGTGAAAGGGGCACAGTGGAGATTGTGGACTTCAAATCGGAGAAGAAACTAGATGTTAACGATCCCAAAGACCGGGAAAGACTAGACCGCTATCGCCGCCAGCTTGAGGTCTATGCCCACATTGTTGAAGAACGCACCGGAGAGCAGGTAAGCAAAACGCACCTGTACTACACCAGCGAAGAGGGTGGGAACCCTTACATCAGCTTTAATAAGAATGCTCGCGTCATTGATACTACCATTAAGACATTTGATGACGTGGTGAGCCGAATTGAGCAGAAAGACTTTAGTATACCAGCTCGACCAGATAAGGCTTGCAAGGAATGCGATATGCAGTCTTACTGTGATGCGAAGAATTGGATATTTAGAGAAGTTTATTAAACCAATCTTTAATAACTATTAAATCAGATAATTTGAACTATGACTACGCAAGATATAATGAAATCTGCTAAACAAGGAAACACTCAAGCTATTGCTTCTCTTATTAACCAAACATTGCAGCAAAAGGGCATGATTGCAACTGTCACCAAAAAGGGAGTTCAGCTCAATATCAAGGTGCAGTCGAAGAATGTACCAGATCAGAATAGTGTAATGAAGTTTTTGAAGGGGGGCTTACAGAAGTTAATTCCGACAGGCATTTCACAGGTACAGGTACAAGCTATTGGCAGTGAAGCTGATCCCTATTGGGAAGAATCGTTTTCCATAGCTGGGGCAAATGTGTCTCAGTCTTCTAGCAATAATCATAAGCAGATCAATAAGTCGAAATCTCACACCTCAAAAGTTTCAGTCAATGCAAAAGTAGATGATAGCTTGTTAGACTCTGTCATCTGCTTTTTCAAGAGTCGAAATGGCGAAAGAGTAGCAATTTCAGCAGCAACCTTCATAGCGACCAGTGGCTTATGGCTGATATCAATATTGGCAGTTAATAACTTAAGCAGATTCTTTACAGTTGCCTCACCCCAAGCAGATCAAGTTGAAGTTCCTGAGGCGGTTGCAGACGATCAACTTTCTTCTTCTTCTTCTTCTGAAGAGGAAGCACAAAACATAGAAGCGATAGAAGAAGTAGTTGAGGAACCTGAATCCGAGCCAGGAGAGGCTTTTCTGACTCAGTACTTAGATGACATAACAACATCTGACCTAAGCGGTATAGGACATTGGTGTGCTGAGACAGAATCATCCGCATCTTCACTCTTTAGCCCTCGCTCCTATGAAATTCTCTCGTTTTTCTCTTCAGAAGAAATAGGACGAGCAACGGCAAGAATTGAATCAAGTAATAAAGGTGGAATGCCCATTGTCAAAACCTGGAACTTCTATATTAAGAGGGGTCCAACAGTAAATGAAAGCAGGCTCCGAGAAAATGGTAACGCAGGAGCAGCAGATCAAGTCAATCAAAAGAATGAAAACTGGTGCTTAAGCATGTTAGTTGAATAATCCCAGAATATTGTGTGCATTTTTTATTGAGTAATTTCCCTATCATGAGCGCCGAAAAGCAGCTAGATGTAAATCTCCCCGACACTCGCTCAGTAGAGCGAGTAGATGAGTTTGAGTTTGAGCCGATTAAGGGCTACCCAATGCTGAATTGGCGGGGAAAGCGTCCGTTTACATCTACTCGGTATTACCCAGCACAGCATAAGGAGACGCATGGGGAAGAGGTGAATGGATGGCTGAACAAGATTTTCTGGGGCGATAACCTTCAGGTGATGAGTCATTTATTGAAGGAGTATCGAGGTAAAGTTCAGCTTATTTACATTGATCCACCTTTTGACTCACGTGTTGACTATAAGAAAAGAATTGTCATTAAGGGTAAGAGAATCACCAATGAGAGAACTGGCTTTGAGGAAAAGCAATATACAGATATATGGAACAACGATGAATACCTACAGTTTATCTACGAGCGACTAATTTTATTAAAAGAATTTCTCACTGAGACTGGAACACTATGGCTACACTGCGATTATCACAAAACACATTACTTAAAGTGTCTATGCGATGAAATATTTGGCGAATCTAGTTTCGTAAATGAAATCATTTGGAATAGAGCAGCTCCGAGAGGAAATATCAAAGTTGGTCTCAGTGTTGCCCATGATACGCTTCTGGTCTACGGGAAAACTGCTGAGATAGAATGGCATCCACCGCTCATAGCATATACCGAAGAATACAAGCAACGCTTTTCAAAAGTAGACTCAGATGGTCGAAAATATACAACGGACAACATGATTAATCCTAATCCAGACAGGCCTAACCTGGATTATGAATGGAACGGAGTTAGAAGAGTTTGGCGCGTTTCCAGAGACAAAATGGAAGAGTATGAACGCCAAGGAAGATTAGAGTATACATCCAATGGAATTGCAAGATACAAGAGATATTTAGATGAACTTGAGGGGCGGCCACTTACCACTTTATGGGATGACATATACCCCGTTAATTCTCAAGCACAAGAGCGTCAAAACTACCCGACTCAAAAACCTGAGAGTTTACTCGAACGTGTTATTCAAATCAGTACACATAGTGGTTCCATAGTTTTCGACTGTTTTGCTGGCAGCGGTACAACTCAAGCTGTCGCAATGAAACTAGGCCGTCGCTTCATCGGGGCAGACATCAACCTCGGCGCAGTTCAGATCACCACCAAGCGCCTACTGGGGGTGGCCCAGGAAATAGAGACTCAACAGCAACAGGGTACCCTAGATGTTGAGGATACCGAGGAACCCACGACCTACTACACAGGCTTTGAGGTCTATAACGTCAACCACTACGACGTGTTTCGCAATCCCGTCCAGGCCAAAGAACTCCTTATCGAAGCTCTAGAAATCAACAAACTCGATAAGGGTAGTCTCTTCGACGGTGAGAAGGATGGCCGCATGTGGAAAATCATGCCTGTCAACCGCATTGCGACCAAGGCTGACCTGAGTGAGTTGATCGCCGGGTTCGACTACAAAGCCTTTGAGAAGCGTCAGCAAGAGTACATCAAAAAGCCCGTAGAGAAGATCACATTGGTATGTATGGGACACGACCCCGAACTCCGCGCTGCCCTAGAGCGGGAAGTACAGCCCTACATCATTGATGTGGAAGTATTAGATATTCTGCGCGATCGCAGTGACCTCCAGTTCAAGCGCGACTCTGAAGCAGAGATCGTCATCGAGAACGGGGAGCTGGTTATCAAAGCTTTCTACCCTATGAACCTGCTCAGCAAGCTCAGCATCCAGCAAGAGAACGTGGAAGACTGGCGCGAAATGGTGGAATCCATCATGGTGGACTGGAACTACGACGGAGCCGTGCTCGAGCCTAAGACCGTCGATATTCCTGGCAAAAATGAGCTGGTGGTGGGCCGCTATCCTGTTCCCGACGATGCAGGCACCATCCGCGTCAAAATCACCGACCTGCTCTCAGAGTCTCTAGAGATGGAGGTGCCGAATGGCTAGAGCCACCCGCAAAACCCAAGCGGTCAACCTCGACTTCGCTTTCTTCACCCAGCTCTGGAACTACTACAACGCCAACCGGGGCTACATCCGCACCCACTACAAAAGTCTCACCAAAAAGTTCCTCGACTTCAACAACCCCGCTAACGGCAACGCCTTTCTCCGTCAGCCTCAGTTTGAGGCACTAGAGATCTACGTTTTCTTCAAAGAATTTCTGAACAATGCCCAGGTTCACCAGGCGTTTCGTGACTGGGCCGACAACACGGGCAAGTTCGAGGGGCGCAGCGTGAGCGATCGAGCTGGCCAGACCCAGCTCGATATCATGCAAGAGGCATCTAAAGAGCAGTACGACGCCCTCTATCGGCAGATGAAATCTAGTGCCCGCGCCTACTCCAACTACATTTTTGCGCTAACGATGGGCACGGGCAAAACCATCCTCATGGCGACGTGCATCTTCTACGAGTTCATCCTGGCCAACAAATTCCCTAAAGACGAGCGGTTCTGCCACAACGTTTTGGTGTTCGCCCCCGATAAGACTGTCCTCCAGTCACTCCGAGAGATTCAGACCTTTGAGATGCGGAAGGTCGTGCCGCCGGAGTACGTGAACTTCCTCGATGCCAACATCAAGTTCCACTTTCTGGATGAGTCAGGGGCATCCCTCAACACCATCGACAAATCGCGCTTCAACATCATCATCTCTAACACCCAGAAAATCATTCTGAAGCGCCAGAACACAGAGAAAACCCAGACCGACTTACTGTTTGGTAGCGGTAAGCAAACCTATGAGCGGGGCAACGTCTACGACCAGTTTGCTGACCTCTACGGCTTCGATGAACCTGACGATGAAGTCTCGCTCAGCACCAACCAACGCTTCGAGAAACTGCGTCGCCTGGAGCAACTTGGCATCTACATCGATGAGGCCCACCATGCCTTTGGCGACAACCTGGCCAAAGATGTAGGGGCCAAGAAAGACACCCGTAAAACCAGCCTTCGTAACACCGTAGATGAGCTGGCTATCAGCCTGCGGCAGACTGGTACTCGCGTCGTGGCTTGCTACAACTACACCGGCACCCCTTACGTGAAGCAGATTGTGCTGCCCGAGGTGGTCTATGCCTTCGGCTTGCAAGAAGCGATTCAGAAGGAATATCTCAAGAAAGTCACGGTCAACGGCTACTCCAATCCCAAGACCGGAGAGTTTGTCGAGATTGTCATTGATGACTTCATCGAGCAGATGCAGGGGCAGCGCCACGAGGGCATGTTGCCGAAGCTTGCCTTCTTCGCTGCCACCATCAAAGAGCTGCAGGAGGAGCTGCGCCCCGCCGTCGAATCAGCCCTGATCAAGCATGACATCCCCATCAGCAGCATTCTGGTCAACGTCGGCGACGATAAGCTCACCTCCAACGACGACATTCGAGAGTTCAACCGCCTCGACACGCCTCAATCTGAGAAGCAGTTCATCTTGCTGGTAAACAAAGGGCGCGAGGGCTGGAACTGCCGATCGCTGTTTGGCGTGGCCCTGTTCCGTCAGCCCAAGTCGAAGATTTTCGTGCTCCAGGCCACCATGCGCTGTTTGAGAGCGATCGGGGATGGCCAGCAGACAGGCTATGTCCATCTCAGCGACGACAACAAAGACATTCTGGACGCCGAACTCCAGCAGAACTTCCGCGTCAGCCTTCAAGACATCGAGAACACTGGCAAAACGCGAGAGCGCATCACGGCCCATGTCGTCGAGCCAATTCCGAAGTACAAGCTCAAGCGCATTCGTCGCCAGTTCAATCTCAAAGAAAAGAACCTGGTCAACGGCATTGACCTGAAGCTAGAAAATGCGATGAAATGTGAGAATACCGACAAGTATCGCCTCATTCGCACTCAGCAAGAGGGGCTGTCAGTCACCGAGGCTATGAAGCATAAGCGGACTACCGAAGACCTCACCGATCGTCGTCAGAAGCGCGAGTTTAGCGAGATCACCTTAGTGGCCGAGATCGCCCGCTACTTGAACAAGTCCTGTCTCTTTGTGCGCGATATCCTGGCCCAGACCGAAGAAGGCACTGACTCCGTTCTGGAGGCCATCAACGAGTTCAACGAGCTGCTCTATGACTGGGTGATTCCACACCTGTTCAAAGAGCTGTACGACATCGAAGAGGACACTACTGCAGAAGAATACGAGGTAGAGCTGGTGAAGCTGTCTCCAGAAGGCTACACCCTCAGCGCCAACAAAGACCTGATCGTGAGCCAAGCCGACGCCGGTGATCATGCGGATAAGAGCTTCCACCTCGATAAGTACGCCTTCGACTCCAACCCCGAAAAGACCCTCTTCTGGAATCTTTTGCAGAGTGGCCGGGTAAAGAAACTCTACTTTACAGGGATGCTGACCCATGGCCAAACGGAGTTCTTCATTCAGTACGTTGATCCCGACTCCCACACTATCCGCAGCTACTACCCCGACTTCGTGGTGGAGAAAGAGGACAAGTCGCTGGTGATCGTGGAGGTCAAAGGCGACAACAAGATTGATGACCCACTGGTACGAGCCAAGCAGGAGGCGGCAGAGCAGTTTGCTTATGAGAACGATATGACCTATCGGATCATCAAGGGTTCTGAGGCTGACCAAGGTGTTTATCAGAGCCTACTTGAATAGAAAAACATCCTCACCCCTAACAGAGCAGCATCCTCAATTTAGCAAACACCGATAGATTTTTTATTTTCAAAAAAGGCTATTAGTCAATTTTAATTCAAAATAAACAAAAAACAAAGCCCAAATACACTCTATATCGGAGGATCAAGAATCCAAAAAACTAGTATTGGGATCTTATGATCATGGATAATCATGAAATCACTTGGTACATGCAAGAGATAGCAATGCATGGATTAGGAGCAAAAATTCAATTTATCAAATTCATTCAATGTCTTGAAAATGAGGAAACCCGACAAACTAGAATAGTATGGTCTTATCTCTCTTCATTTTTATCTCATGCAGCAATGATTTCAAAATTTGCATCTCCAATATATCCTTCGGGTATTAAGAAAAGTAGAATGGAGGCACTGAGGAGCATTTTAGACATATCTCAAGATTCAGAGGTACTGCCAAGAACAGCAAGAGATAATCTAGAGCACTTTGATGAACGTCTCGATAATTGGGTAGGGACTAAAACAGGTTATCTGGAAATTGTTTTCCCAGATAAAGCCACTGCGATAAGATCTATGCATAATGGCATGAGAATCAAGCGTGTGCTTGCTTTAAAAGAACTCACATTTTTTTCTGAGAATAGAGACGGTAGTAGATTCGCTCTTGAGCTGGAACCTCTCTTTGAGGAAGTGAATAGGATTTCAAATAAGGCTGTAGAATGGCTTGAAAGTTCGTCCCCATACATGTTTATATTCCCTAGCGATGATCCCGAAACTATCGAACAGAAAAGTCTCGAACATAGAAGGCAATTAGAAGAGTAAAAGTCTTAGCCTACTTTACGCCGATTACTGTGGGTGTCACCCTCCTACCCCCCAAAGAACCCCAACAACGCATCCCCCGCCGCCCGCTGCTCCAAATTCAGGTAGCTGGTCAGCGATGCCAAGCTAGCATGACCCGTAATCGCCATAATCTGCCGCAGGGGCACTCCCCCACCCAACTACCCTCAGCTCATAGACCCGCTGCCACGCCGCCGCCGTCACCTTATCCACACCAGCACCCCATCACCGGGCTGCATCTCTTTGGCATACCGGGTGACCCAACCAGGGCATCTGGGTAAAGTCTCGAATGCCATCCAGAATGCGGTAGCACTTGGGTTCCCCTGAAAGAGCCAGTACGCCATGTATGTACCATCCTCAGAACGTCTGTAGATAAGGGTACGTCGCCTGGCCTCTACAACTGCGCGATCGCCTCAAACTTCTCCTCCTCCGACACCTCCAAATACCGCTGGAGCGCCACCATCGACGACCACTCGGCCATGTCTTGAATCGCCTTCAACCGTATCGAGCCGCCTAGTACTATGGGTGCTGTAGCCGCGCAGGTACGATGAAGAGGTAGCACTGACACCTTGCTTTCGGCAATGATCACCCTCGCTTGGCAAAATTCAACGTTCGGCGACAGTAATCATGTAAGGTCTGGTCGTTGATAATTTCCGTAGCGTAAGCGGGATTACTATCGTGGTGAAACTTATTAGCGTAATTAGTTAATTGAGTTAACTCGGCTATATCGGCTTGGCTCAAGATTGGGTTGCCAGCGTCGTAAAGTTGGGAGCACCGGTGGAGAAATGGGCCAAGCATAGTGCCGGGGGGAAAATGAATTGGATAGGCAACACGTAAGAAGGCTTCTATTGTTGGCCGAAGTGCACTAGCAACTAATCGCTGGTTGTTAGGGTCAGCGCGATCCATATAGGCTGCAATTAGGGTGTGGCGTTTGTCATGCTCAGTGATGCAATCCAGATGCACATCCCACTCTTCAATAGTTGATGAATTGCCTGAGCGAATGATATGAAGTGCTTTTCTGGGTGTGCTTCTAATAGCTTTTTCAGCATCATTCCACAGCTGGCACAGAAAGGGTTTAGAGTGGGAAAGAACAATTACCTTTTTAACGCGGCCAGTTAAACCGATTATTTCTTGGATCGTCGCTAAAGAACGATGTTCATCCAAACTTGTCATCGGATCATCAATCACGACAATTTTCTGGTCAAGGTTTGTATCCTTATCTAAGGATGCAAAAAAGAATGCCAGCGCTAAAGTATTTCTATCGCCTGCACTCATAGTGTTCTTGAACGATGCACCACTGCCTGCATTAATGGGAACTACAACAGTGTTAATTAATACGTCATACGTACAGGATGTCCCTCCTCTTGTATTCTGTGGTGTTATGCTATTGAGCCGGAAGCTAGCTAGAAATTTTTGGAGATAGCCATTTATTGCTGTTTGATATGTCTGAAATATGCTAGAACGATAAGAATCTAAAGCTTGCCTTGCTTGGGTACGCCTGTTCTCCGTAGCTATCTTCGCTTCTTTCTCGTCTTGGTAAGCTTTGCAAAGTGCGTCAACGGAAGGGCTGTAACGCCTCTGAAGCATTTTAAGGTTTTCCAAGTCAGCATTGAGAGCCGCTATGTTCGCTTCAGCAGCCCGCTCTTTCACAACAGAGATCTGAGAATTACAAGCATGAAGACTTTGTGAAAGAGCGGCAATCCTTTGCCTATAACCTTCGTATGCTGTTACAGCTTCAAGAACTTCGTCTGGTAGAGTTATTTTCTCAAGCGGTGCGGTAGCTTTAGCTCGTAGAATATTAAGGATTGGTTCGCGGGCAACCTTCCATGCTAAGGCAACATCGACAGTATTTATCTCGAATGTTGGTATGTCCGTGAATTGCTTCCAGTACGTAGCAGCCTCCCGTATAGTCTGAATAGCCCGCTCAAAAGCGGTTTGAACGTCTGTACTATGAGCCGCAGCTATCATATTGCTCTGTTCAATAATGCTTTTTTTTAACTCAGTGTAGCTATTACTAAAGTAACCTTGATAATGGTTAATCAAGGGAGATTCTTGCAGAGCCTGTGCACAGAACGGGCAAATTTCCTGCGCCTCATCATTAGAAGCCGCTGCAATTCTATTCATTCCGTCACCTATCCAATTTTCAGCCTCTCTCCCCAATTTTTCAAGATGTCTTTGCACCTTTTCTGCTGCTTCTTGTTGTAAACTTGGGAGGTCTCTTTGGAGAAGATGATTTATTGCAGATAGATCAAATGCGGGAAGCTCTATGAGTTTGAAATCAGGCCTTTGCCGAATGGCATCGGCGTCTTTTGCCGCTTCTAGATGCCTTATTGTTTCTTGTATGGCGCTGTCTATATCCACTCGGGGATTCAAGGCACAGAAAGACTCAACGGTTAATGTTCCTCGGACAGATGCAGGGATTGCAGATTCTTTCTCCCTAAGCGCTCGATTATGTTCCTGAATTCTATCTATTTGAATCTGAAGACTATCATTTAGTCTCATGCCCTCTGCACCAAGAATTAGTCCATGTAGATTCTGGCGATGGTCAGACTCTATTTCTATTCCAGAATAAATATTTTGAGCTACAAAATTATCATCAAAAACGCAGATTTTCGGCAAACTTGCTTGCCAAGAACCGCCTTGAAAAGTGTAGTTTTGCCCATCTGCTTGGATAACAATATGAGGAGGATGTATTGCACCCAAGCGATGCCTTTCTTCAATCAAGGTAGAGTTGTTTGTTCCAAGAGAGTGAAGAATTGTTGATAAAGTTGTTTTGCCACGTCCATTCTCAGCATAAATAATATTTAGCTTTGATAATGGTAATTGCTCTCCTAGGTTTACCGAGTCAAATTGTCCAACGTTACGCAGTAACTTAATAAAATCAACCATATTTCTTTAAAAAAAGCATTATCCGCCTCGTAGAAGCTTAGCTAGTTTATTTATTAACGTCGAGGATTCAGATCACATCTATAGCTGATTGACTGACAAAACTTTAGAGGTAGGTTGGTTGAACGCACCTACTCCGCAAAGAACCCCAACAACGCATCCCCCGCCGCCCGCTGCTCCAGGTTCAGGTAGCTCGTCAACGACGCCAAGCTAGCGTGCCCCGTAATCGCCATAATCTGCCGCAGGGGCACCCCAGCATCATAAAGATGAGTGGCCAGGGACCGCCTAAAGGTATGAGTACTCACCCCTTCAAACCCCAGCAAATCACAGGCCCGACGCAACGCCTTATCCACGGCCCGGGTGCTGATGTGCTGCCGGGGTGGCCGTTCTCCAATGCGCTGAAAATAGTAGGTGCCACTGTCCTGGCGCTGAATCCGGTATTGCTTCACCGTGGCTCGGGTCCACTTGGCGGCGGGGAACAGATACCCAGACTTAGGCAAATCTGCCAGGGCGATCGCATCTTTTAACTGGGGCACCACCACCACCTCTTTGGTGCGGTCGGTCTTGGTCTGATGCACCACAATTTTCCCAGCGCTGATGTCCTCTGCTCGAAGGGAGCACACCTCACTAATGCGACTGCCGGTGTAGTAGGCCAACTGAGTAATCACCACATGGGGTGGATCCAATTCACCCCAAAGTTGAGCCAACTGATCCTGACTCAGCACTTCCGCCTGTCCACGCCGGTTGACCTTCGGCATCGTTCAACAAAAATAGAACAATAGTTCCTATTCTTACAGAATACGAACTATAAAATCCCAGTTTTACGTGGGTCTGAAGAATATCAGCCAAATCATAGAAGCTTATTGAGAATGACTCTTACAGTTCTCTCCGTATTTTTGCGGATCAGATTTAGGCAGCTTTGGTCAAGTGGCCTGAAATCAATGTTTACAAGCCCCACCCGATTCGGTTGGTCCTAGTCACCCGCTTAGGGTGGGGGTCTGTTGTCTCATCTAAGACAGCTACTTTCACCCGGTTAGGTTGGTGGTGGTCACCCGGTTAGGGGGTAGCCAGGTTTGACCCGATTTTGGGCACATTAGGAGGCAACCCGATCAGGTGGATCTAGATGTATTCCGGTACTTTGAGTGCGATCGCTGACGCTGCCGAATTCTTGACTTACTTCCGTAAGCTGCCCCGTGCCCAGCAAGACCTGATTGCACCCCACCTCGATAAGCCCCAGCGCATGGCTCTGAAGGTACTGAACTGCTGTAGTGAGTTGGAAGGGCAGCCGGTTAGCGCGATCGCTAGCCTGGCCGATCTGCATCAGGAATCGACCCGAGCGATCCTCAAGGCTTTGGAAGGGAAGATAGTGGCAGCTGAGGTGACGGCTGGCGGGAAGCTGTGGCGGATTGCAGTTGGATAATTAGGATAGTTAAATTAGTTCCACAAAGTCCAAATTTATTACTCATACAGTGTCTATTAATCAGTTAGATATACATCACCGAAATCAAGTGCTCAGAGCCTACTTTAAGGGTCGAGACTGGGATAAAAATAATGAATACTCTCTCAAGCGTTTCCTTGTAGAAAACAGCTTAGAGCTTCTTCCCAAATATCCTTATCTATTTGATGATGAGTGGGAAGTAGAGTCTAGCCGCGCAGAGCAAGGTCGCGGTGATCTAATCTTTACCGATGGCTCTGGAAATTATGCTGTTGTTGAGGTGAAGTGGATTGATCTAAAAGGCCCCACAGATCAACGATCTAGCTCAACTAGACGGACAAGCAACAGGAAAAAGAGACGTGTTGTTGAGGAGCAAGCCAAGAATTATTCCCATAATCTAGCTTCACTTCTAGGGGATTTTGTGTCGATTGAAGGATATTCATATACCAACGAGTCTGAGTCTCTTCAGCATCAAATTACATTGCCAATAGATTCATCAAATACATTTTGATAGCTCATAAAAGTCTGTTGGAGAAAGACAAAGCTACAAAATCCACTGCTCGATAGTCTACCGCCGCCGCCACTCCCACGGCTCCATGTGGCCACCAGCAAACACCCCCACCCTAGCGGCCTTAGCCTCAGCCTCCACCTGGTTGATTAGGGCAGCGCTAGGGCAGTTGTAGTGGTACTGGCGGTAGCTCCAGGCCAACCCCTCCCTCACCAGCACTTCTTGGGTGAACTGGTCACCGGCATAGATTTCAGCAATCAACCGCCCAAAGCGATCTGTATCCGTCACCAGCAGCTGCACCTGGCCACCAGCCTGGTCAATCATCTGCTGTAGCCGCTGGCCTGACTCCCGCCCCAAGGGCTGATCGGTTTCGGGGGCATCAATGCAGGCAGAGCGAATGCGTTCCTCCTGGCCACCTCTCCTGGCCACGATGGTGTCGCCATCGCTCACCCGCACCACCTGCCAAGTTTCGGCCTCAGCGGGTACCCCTGTGCGCAGGTGATGGCTGACCGGGGGTTGGCGGAGGATGACCTCTTCATTGCTAGTACCAGCCCTCGGCAGCCACCAGGCCCCCACGATACCGGCCACGACTAAGGGTAGAATCCATCCTTTCATCCGTCACTCCTGGGCACTGCTCTAAATCAGGTTTCAGCTTTCAGTGTTCCCGCTCAGGACGTTTAGCACCGCCAACGATAGTCGCCATCCAGGCCCAGGGGTACTCAGCCCACTTTTTGGGTGATCAGGGAGGGGATTTCTTATTACTTATTTTTCTGTCCTTTAATACTCAAAAACCACTCAGATTGTCGTTTGATATACATAACCATAAAAACAGGTAAATTTACTTAGGCTAAGACTGTAAGTTCATTTAAAGTTTTTTTGGTTTACCGTAGAAAACCGCATGTAACTAGATCATTTGTTTTCGTACCCTGGGTCAAGGTTTTCTAAACCTCAATTATTTCAACACCCTGATCTCAATATGAAAAAGTTCCCTGTTCGACTCGGCGTTCTGGGCCTAACCACTGCGATCGCATTACCGGTCATGGCCCAAACATTTAACGGCAACGATGTCTATAAAGTAATGCGAAATGGGACACCCCAGGTAATTGTGGGGAATCTCACCCCTGGCAGCAGGCTGACCATGACGTATCCGGAGGCGACCACCACCCGGCGAGTGACCACCAATTCCTGTGGCTTAGCGGTACTGCGTGATAGTAACGCCAATTCGCTATCAAACCTGGTTTCTATTAATAGCAACACTATCAACCAGGCCGCTCTACCCACCCAACTGCTACCCCGTTGCGTCAACGGTGTTCTGGAAGAAGCCAGGACAGAAACCTTCAAAACCGGGACCGGGGACGTGGTCTTTGTAGGCACACCCAACACCGTCTTTGAAGCTATTTACGCTGGTGGCCGCGATCGCAACGTCACGGTCAATGCCTGTGGTTTTGCTGCTATCAATGGCACCGGTGCTTTTGACTGGGCTGATAGCAACAACCAGGCATTTACGTTTAACGGCAATACTTACGACATCAACACATTGCCCACAGCAGACCCCGAGCCCATCTGTCGGACAGGGAATCTCTATAAGCCTGCTTCCTGGCCAAACTAAACCCGATTTTCTTTTCTTACATGCACCCTGATTCTGGCCTCTCTACGGAGAGGCTTTTTTGTATGGCATTACCAAGACTAAAGCTATCTATTCCCCTACTTCTACTGCTAGCAGCCCCCCTGATGGCCGCCCAGGGCCATGTATATCGTGATGGCGATGGCGGCATATCGGTCTATAAGCTGCCACCCGATACTCAGATCCGTGTTGGCATTGATAGTCCCCCCAGCCGCAGTGTCACCTCAACCAAGTGCGGCCTGCTGGTGGTGAGCGACACCGCCAACTATCCCACCGCGACCATTCAAGTTGCAGGCGAAGTGATCAACCCGGCAGGGCTACAAACGAGGATGCGGCCCAACTGTCGCCAAAAGAGCGATGGTTCCTATGCACTGGATGAACCCCGTACCGAGCACTTCAGAACCGACAAAGGCGATATTGTCATCGTCAACAAGACCCCAGACACCCGCTATGAAGTCACCTACCCTGGCCAACTGCGTATCCTATCCCGACGCACCAATAGCTGTGGCTTCTTGAGGATTCGTGAAACGGCAACCATCAACTTTAACCAAAGCATCCTGCTGCCCACCACCAGCGGCAATAGCTACGCCGAATATCAGATCAACCAATTGCCCCAGACTCAGCCCCTGGTGTGCTTTCGTGGGCAGCTATATCATCCTCAGCCCTGGACCGACATCTTTGCCATGGCTATCCCAGGCACAGAGATTGCCACAGCTCTGGTAGAAGCAGCCCGATCTATCCCAAGCGCGATCGCCAGCGCTGGGGGCAGTGGTGGCAACCCTGGGGGGAGTGGTCCTGGGGGCAGCAGTGGTGGGGGCGGTAGTTCTGGCTCCCCTGGGGACGAGGGCTCTAGCAGTCCTGGTGACTCTGGTGGGTCCAGTGGTGGATCTGGGGGTAGTGGCTCTGGGGACAGCGGTGGAGATGGTTCTGGGGGAGATGGTTCTGGGGGAGATGCTGGCGGCCCTGGGGGTGGAGGCACCCCAAGCATGTACGATTTCACCCTGGCCACCTACAACCCCAGCATCCACGATTTCAACGGCGATGGGTTGGTGGACGATGCCACCGGCAATGGCATTCCTGACGACCGAGATGGCGATGGGTTTCCCGATGGGCCGTGGGGGCCGAATGACTTTCCTAATTCAGCTGGCCCTGGGTTCACCATTCCACCAAATGCCACTTTCTGCTACGGCTACAACGGCAACATCGTGATCTCGTCATCGAGCTTTCAGCGGGGCAGAAGCTATTGGATTTATGCGGCATTTGGCAATTACCCCATCACCGATGATCTAAGGGAAGCTGTAGAAGGTACAGCCAGTGGAGCTATATCAGGTCCGCCCACTGTGCGATTTCCTGGGGATTGGCGAGAGCCTAACTTTGAATGGGAAGTCGAGGGTTCTACCCGTGGAGCCTCGATTGGGGATGATCCAGAATTTGAGGACTACCTGTTTGACATCTATTTCAAGGATGGCAGATCCTGCCTCACCCCACCCTGGCTCACCAACCCGCCGTCCTGGATCACGTTCTAGACGCTAATCACTCCCCACAACCAGCATCTGAATCCTGGCCAATCGGGTTCTCAGCCTCGCCCACGCTCTGTAGGTCGAGGCTTTTGCTTGGTCGAGTTGTGACACTCGGCCCAGGTAGGTCACGCTGTCGATACGAGTGCCAAACCGATAATCAATCTCCAGCAGCCGGTGTTGCACTGTAGCGCGACGGGCAATCTCCTGGGAGATCTGGAACTCGCGCCGGGTCGCATCGAACTCCAGCAGCTCTAGGGCCACCTGTTCCCGAATGGTTTCAGCGATTTTGCGCTTCTCTTGCTCAATCTGCGCCACCTTCACCTGTAGGTCACTGATGGCGATCGCCGTCTGTTGCGCCCTGGCATTGGTCTGGGTTGCCCCCCGAATCAATGGGATACCAATCAGGCTCAGGGCCTCATTGATGGCGTTGAAGGGGTTACTGACCGCTGATAGCAGCCGGTCAAAGAAACCTCGCTGCTGGGGACGACCACCCACCATCACCTGCTCATAGGTCAGGTAGCGGGACATCAAGGGCTCAAAGGTGTCCATCCAGACAGCACTCTGGTTGCGGCTGCGGGCCTCATCAATGCGCTGATCAATGCCGTCGATGCGCTCCTGGATGATGGTGAGGCCCAGGTTATTGCCCACCGCCATCTCCTGGAGCTGCCGAATACATTCAGTGGTCGGCTCCAGGCAGGGCAAGTCGCCCATCATCGCCGCCCACAGGTCTTGGTTGATCTGGGTCTGAATCAGCAGATCCAGGTTATCGCCCACTGGGTTGAGGGGGTTGTCGTCGAGCTGGTAGAACTCATCTGGATGAGTTACCAGGGGTAAGCTAGGGTCTTCCTCCCAGTCGTCATCCAGGTATTCGTCGTCCCAGTCATCGTCAAAGCCATCAAGGGCTAACGCTGGGCTGGATTGTAAGGGCATCCATACGGCTATCCCCACCGCCAACAGCCAACGTAATTTCCACGGAGAGGCGGTTGTCAGACTGCCCCAACCACTTAACCCGACGAATCGTACCCCCATAAGGACTCCTGACCGTTGAAAGGTCGCTAAGTTTGGCGTTAATCTCTTCTACCTGGGCTTGCAGCTGGGCCTCTTGAAAAGCCTTCTCCCGCCGCTGTTGGTCTGCCTGCTGGCGTTGCTGGGAATGCATCAGCCGCTGTTGGTTGGCTTCCTCAGCCCGTCGTGCCATGGACAGGGAATACTCATACTCCTGGTGGGCACGTTTCTCCTGGGCCTGCTTCAGCTCCGCCTTAGCCAGCTCCAGATCTCGATACAGGCTCTCCAAGATCCGGTCTTCGTGCTCGCGCATGGCTGGGGGCACCTCCGAGGGCCGCATGGTGCCCAGCAGGTCGATCTTGCGCTTCTGCAAGTCGATATTGTCTTCAATCCCCCGAATGCTGGCCTCCTGGGTGCCGTAGAACACTGGCGGCAGCGATCGCACGGGGGGCACCGGCATTGGCTCAGGGGGCTCTAGTACCTGCTGGGCCTGGATCCGCTGGAGTGAGAGTTGGGTTTGTTGAAGCTGTGCTTGCAGGCCACTGCGCTCTCGGGTACGGTCAGCCAACGTGTCCCCAGCAGCCACATAGTCCCCCTGCCTCACCTTTAGATCGTCGGGCTCACTCAAGGTCAACGTGAAGTTGAGCACTCGGGGTTGGGTGCTGACTGGGGGCGTGGTGACCAGCTGCGGTTGGGTGGGCGAGATCGTGGGGGCCTGCCCCTGGGTGGGCTCTGTGCGGGCCAGCCATAAGGTGCCCATTAACCCT
Organism: Nodosilinea sp. P-1105; assembly: GCF_012911975.1. Taxonomy (GTDB): domain Bacteria; phylum Cyanobacteriota; class Cyanobacteriia; order Phormidesmidales; family Phormidesmidaceae; genus Nodosilinea. The sequence continues at coordinate 19,565 of NZ_SMDQ01000085.1, forward strand.
AAGACGACAGCCCAACCAGCCACAGCAGCAACGGGAGGACCGTCATAGTGATTGTTTGTCATGCTTTTACCTTGACCAAGACTTGGCCTTGCAGAATCCAGAATTCCCTTAACAGCGCTAAAAGCTCCTGTGGGTGGGCATTTTGCAGCTCTAGCCGACCACCACTGACCCGAATGGTGGGATAGGTTTCGAGGGACGCTGGGGGCGGGGCCTCGTCCAGGTCGTCAATCACCAGGCTGCCGCTGAGATAGGCATTTTGGGGCACCGTCATTAACCATTCCATCACCCCAATTTCTTGTAGGTGCAGGGTTTGCACCGCCACATTGACGGGGCCACCTAACTTGGCCTTGACCTGGTTGGGCCGGATTTGCACATCAGAGCCTCTACCAATCTTGTAGATCAGCCCTGTGGCCAGATCTTGAGCAATCACGTCATAGCTGCTAGCCTCCAGCACCTCATAGGTACCGCTGACCGATTGCCGGGTGTGGGTATGGATACCTTCGACGGTGACAAAGACTCGCTGCTCAGCCCCATATTTGTGGAACAGGTCAGCCGCTGTGCCGGTGTCATTAAAGAAGGTGCGGGCCACCGATTCAGACAGTCCCCCAGCGCTGGTCAGGTTGACGCTGATGACCGTCAGCATCACCGCCGTCGTCAGCACCCAGTACTCAGCGGGCGATCGCGTGTCGAGCCGAGCCCTGGGGTTGCCAGGGATGACCAGGCGGGCGGGATTCGGGTAAAAGGCCTCCACCCCTGATTTAGTAAAGGCATCGGCAAACCAACCCACAAAGTAGCCCAGCACCACCGCTGCAAAGAACGGCCACTGCCACCACAGCAGGGGGGCCGCCAGCACCGCCACCAGGCCCGTAGCCATGAACGAGTGGGTCAGTGACCTGTGGGGAAACCGTTGCTCCAGGTAGTTGGTCAGGGGCCAGATGATTCGCCCCACAGAGCTTTCAGTGGTGTCAATATCAGGGAGCTGGGATGCGATCGCGGCGGTGGCCAGCACATAGGGGTCAGCGGTGCTGATACCAATCGCTGTGGCCGCGATCGCCAGGGAAGCATGGGTAACACTCATCATAGCTGCACCTCCACAGGCACTAGAACAAACTCTTCCGTCGCCAAGTCACCTAAATCCTTCACCTGGCAAGTGTCGTAAAACTCCAGCCCCAACTCACTCACCTGCCACACGTTGACCCATTGGCCAGGGGCTAGCTGGTTCGATTCATCTCCCCCAATGCCTCGTATTCTCATCGGCCTAACCTCGTGCTCTTGCGGTTTAGTGAGTAGAACAATGTCCGCAGGGTCATGGCCAGGATCATGGCAATCCCCCCCACCATGTAAAGGGCCTTGTCGCCCATGCCAATGCCGATGAAACGCACAATGCTGATGGCGCTGAGGCTGGCAATCAAAAAGGGGGTGCCATCGATGTACTGTCGGTGGTCCGTGCTCATCTCGTCCCCAATGCCCATCAGTTCTTCGTGGATCACCCGCTTGGCCAGAGCCGGGTTGCCGCCCACTCGCTGTTGGAGGTCAGCAAAGCGGCTGGGGTTGATCGCTAGGCCCTGGTTCGTGGCCTCCTGGTACATCACCGTGCGGATCTGGTCAGGGGTCAGGGGCTCCAGCTCCATCCTGGGCAGCTTCAAGAACACATCTCGGGCCGGGGGCCGATCCGCCAACAGCAGCAGCAGGCCCCCCTGCTTCAGCACATCCTCTAGCCAGTAGCGCAGACTCGCGGGGAAGCGATGGGCATCATCCACAATCAGCAGCGCCCGCCCACCCCTGAGGTCATACAACAACTCCTTCCGCAGCTGCTCCGCCGTCAGGGGCTTGGGTTTGTCATCGGCGGTGAACGTCGGCACATCCAGGGCTTCAGCGATAGTCACCAGACACTCCTTGGCACTGCCGCCATAGGTTGCGATCGCCACTTTTCGTTGGGACTCGAAATGCTTTGCGATCGCGGTGGCCAGCTCACTCTTGCCGCTCCCCGATTCCCCTAATACCAACAATCCCTGACCTTTCGCCAGGGATGACACAATCTGACCCAGTTCTGCATCTCGAAAATCGAGAACTACACCAGTGCCCCGCTCTGGTGACCGCTGCCTTGGCTGGCTCTCCACCGGCTCAATAGGCTGTTGGCCACCTCGGCGGGGTTCACTTTTGGGGCGGTTGCGGCCCTCGCTTGGTCCACCTGCTGCTTCAGGTCATCAGGCAGGTCGTCGTAGCCAATCTGTCGTGCCATCTCAGTAATGACTCGATTCCCCATCACCAGGTTATGGGCCGCCAGCTGCTGGGCTTGCCGCACCATGTCATCTAGCTGACTACCGGAAGCCGTTTCATATTCGGGGGTGGGGGTGGGTTCCTCCTCGGCAACATGACCCAGGCTGGCATCCTCCATCACCGCTAGGCCACCCCCATACTTGAAACCCTCTCGGCTGCCGGTGGCCACCACATGGGCTCGCAGGGCAGTCAGCAGCTGCACTGTTTCCGGTGCCACGATGGTCCGCTTCTGCTCATCCCGGTGGGTATTGATGGGGTGCCCCTGTGCCCGCAGGAATCGGATGTCATCGTAGTAGGCAGATTTCCCGATGCCAAAGTGTTGCTGCAATGATTCGGGGGTCGTCAGGGTGTCGATTTCCACGTCCCCTGTTTTCCGGGAGGGGGCGGAATTTTGGTCATCTGGGCTGGAATTCCGGTCGCTCATTTTGAAAAATTTTTTATTTGGGATCCCCATATTATGGGAGTTACAGAGATTTCTCTGACTCAGGGGGATTACCAGTGTGGGACGGAATTCCGGTTAAGTTTTTATAAACTACATGAGTCCATATGAGTTTATGTCTTGATGTCTATATGCCTGTACTTCCCCTAGTTGGCAGATGGGTTTAACTGGGAGGTGCGGATGGAGGTAGCCTTGAACGAAACCCCGCTGGGTAGCGTTGAGTAGTCAGCAGGGGGAGGAGTTGCGGGGGGGTGGCCGAGAGACGTGACGCAGCCGGGGCAGGGAACACCATAGGTTGAGCCCAAGCATTTAGCCTGCATACATCCCTGAAAGTTTCGGGAAGGCTAGTAAAAGGTAAAAGGTAGAGGGTGATCAATCTGCCATGTAGTGGAGGCTCAGGAGATATAGACTGTGAAATCGCCGCATCAACATGGAAAATCAGCTTTCCGAAAGTACTTAATTGGCATACTTGGTTCCTTACTAGCGATCGCCCCACTGACACCAGTAGTTGCAGCTGAATTATTACTTAATCCAAGAGAGGTCAATGTTTGGCGCTTAATTGCTGGACAGGCTTCTACACGGGTCATAGCAAGTGATGTAAATGTGCGAAATCTGCCCACAACTACAGGGAATGGCGGATTTGTCTTTGCTCGACTTGATAGGGATGATGAAGTCTATGTTCTGGGCTGCGAAGGCTTTAGCGAGGGGCACTTTTGGGTTCACATCTGGATCCCAGAGATAGGAGAGATTGGCTACGTTGCAGCTGAGTACTTGCAGAACAACTATCAGACCATTTGCGATCGCACTCGTCGATATTAGTTTCCACAAAAGAAGGTAGGGCTGTCACGGGACTCGGTGCAGCTACAGGCAGGAGAGTTGTTCTGGGGGAGACGACAGGAAAATACATGCCAGGTGACAACACTATAGTTCACATGTACTATATAGACTCGTTCTAATTCCTGATTCGTTCAATCCTCCATGCACCGCGAGTTTGAGCAGGTTCAGCGTGCCATCTACCACGGCATCTGTCTGA
>NZ_SMDQ01000086.1 GCF_012911975.1 Nodosilinea sp. P-1105
CCGCAGAGCTTTTCTTTACAAGTATCTATTGATACACGACAATTAACCCCTTAACGTCCCGCCTTGTGGAGTGCTCCCTGTTTATGGTCAATTTCGATTTGTAATTCTTGCAGCTGCCGCTTCCAAGACTCTTCTTGCTGCTTGCGTTCAGTAATGTCCTGCACAATACCTTCGTAGTAGATAACTTTGCCATTACCATCGGTGACCGCACGGGCATCAATTTGAGTCCAGATAATGCTGCCGTTTTTACAGTAGCCACGGTATTCAAAATCCTTAACGGTGCCGTGTTTTTCAATAGCGGTGATGAATTCTGCCCGTCTTTCTGCATCCACATAGAGCTGTTTTGAAATATTGGTAATGCTTTTGATCATGTCGTGGGACGAGTCATAGCCGTAAATCTTCGCCAGGGCTGGATTGACCCTGATGAAGTAGCCCTCTGGGGAGGATTGAAAAATTCCTTCGAGGGCATTTTCAAAGATGCTGCGATAGTTTTCTTCGGCGATGCGTAAAGCTTCTTCGGCCTGTTTGCGCTCGGTGATATCAATGCCCACCGAAACCGCCGCTGTACCCCGCTGATACTTTTGCACCGCAACGAGAAAGTAACGGAGTATGCCTTTAATTTCGACTTCGATTGTGCGGGAGTCCGAGTTACGGGAGTTTGTGAGGAACTCCTGCAAAAACTGAGCCAGTTGGGCATTGCCGTTGAGGGAATTAACGCTGCGCCCAATGAATGCTCCCTGGGCCATGCTCCAGCTATTGGCCAGGTACCGATTGACGCCAATATAAACACCGCCCGAATCAATCCAAGAGATGGGGCCAGGTACGGCGTCTAATACAGCTTCTAACTGATCTTTGGCGGCGTGGAGGGCATGTTCTGCGGTGTTACGAGCTTTCAAGTAGCGCTGCAAAACCTGTAAGACCACCCACCAGATCGGCAGCAGAATTAGAAGGCTGAAGGCTGCGATCGCACTGGCAAGAATCAGCTGCTGAGCAAAATTTTTCTGGTTCTCGCGAATCCGCTCCTGGGTGGCGTCGAGTCCCCGTTGAATGCCCTCGGCGTAGATCACTTTTTGCTGTTCATACTCGGCACTAAACAGTAAATCGGCTGCCGCTGCCTGCTGTCCGTTGCGCACCAGTTCAAACGACTGCACTTCCATGGCCACCAGCTTTTGGTTGGCAATGTCAGTTTGCGCAGCGCCTTCCCCTTCATAGGTGTCTGGGGCGATGGCGATCGCTTCTTTGATCACGGCATCCAATTGCGGTTCAAAGTCGTTGTAGCGCCCTTCCCAGCGGGTATCGCCCGTGGCGGCGTTCATCCGGGCCGACATGGTCAGCACTTCATCAAGATGAATAATCGAGCCCACTAGATATTGCAGGCGAAAATCATTGACGATGACGCGACTAAAGGTTTGGTAGGCATTCCAGGCACTCCACCCCAGGGGCAAAAACAGCGACAGGGTTAAAACAATCGCAACCACAACGGTCGTGACCGGACGATTAACTGAAATTTGAAACAGATGAGCCAGATAGCGTTTCACAGTGACGTCAACTCCAACATCCGTTCAGGTTCACCTTTTCCAACTCCTGTTGATTGTCTTGAGAGTAGAGGTGCGATCGCCCTCTAGGCCGGCCTTTGACCATCACAAGGGCCAGCAGCTCCCTCACACCGCCGCTTTTGCCCCAACGACACACGTCAACTAAAGGAACATACGGCTGGTCGGGACGAAGTATGCAGCGTTCAGCCCTGACGTTGAGAAACTTTCTCGATGTTTTTGAGACCGAATCCGACCGGGTCACCTCCCGTGGGGTTGCCCGAGGCCCGCTTGCCCAGGCCAGGGGCTAGAATTTCAGCAAGATGCCTCGGTGATCATTCGTGCCATGAGCAACCCCTTTCCAGGAGCAAATCCTTACTTGGAGCAGCCTGACTACTGGTCAGACTTTCACAATCAGCTGGTGGCAGAAATTGCCAGAGCCCTGATTCCCCAGGTTCTACCCAACTATCGGGTAGTCATGGACAAATGGGTCTACAAAGTAACCGACTCCACTGCCATTGTGGTGGGGCGTCCTGATGTGGCGGTACAACGACGAAAAACAGAAGCGTCTCCCAGTCTGACTGCACATCAGACCGCTACTCTGCCGGTGCAAGTGAGAATTCCCATGCCGTTGGACGTCGAGCAGGCCTATCTAGAGGTTAAGGATGCTGCGACCCAGGAAGTTATCACAGCCATTGAGGTTCTCTCTCCAGCCAATAAAACCGGAGAGGGGCGAGCCAAGTATGACGCCAAACGACAGGCCATTTTGGGGAGCAAAACCCACCTGATCGAGATTGATTTACTTAGGGCAGGGCAACCCCTGGCTCTGGAAGGAGAAACCGTCCAAAGCCACTACAAGATTCTGGTCAGTCGTTCTCAACAGCGGCCCATTGCCGATTTGTACCCATTCAACCTGGCAGACCCCATGCCGTCATTTCCTGTCCCGCTGCGGCAGGGAGAATCAGAACCCATCATCCAGATTCAGGATTTAGTAAATGGGCTGTATGAGCAGTTGGGATACAGCTATTTCATTGATTACAGCCAGGAGCCACCCCCTCCCTGGACAACCGACGAAGTCGCTCCATGGCTTGGCACCGTGGCATGATCGTCGCTGTTCTGGCTCATTCACCCGCGCAGTTCACTCTCGACACAAAGTGATCGGGCGCGGCGGTGGCATCGGCCAAGAGCATCACCGTGCCATCCTCGGCCCTGGTCCAGCTTTGGGCTTCAACGATAGGGGTAGTCGCCCTTGGTTCAGGAGCAGAGGCCGCAGGCGATGAGGCCGTCTCGTCCTCCGTCAGCGGAATGGGGGCTAAATCTTGCCAAACCGTATCGGCACTGAGGGGATCGGCGGGGTTGGTGGGCAAGCCGCCGCGTCCGGTGACGACAAAACTGCCCACCTGCGCCCCTGGGCCTCGGCAGCCCTGGGCCAGGGCGGTGGGGGCCGTTTCTGTGGGCAGGGCAATATCGTCCTGGGCAATCACGGGAGACAGTTGATCGATGGTGACGGTGCCACTGTTGCCAAAGCGGGAGCTGGCGGTGATGTCGCTCAGGGGCGTATCCAGCACATTGGGCCGAAATTCAATGCCCAGCAGGCTGCGGGCGGTGATGGTGACGCTGCCGCCATCCCCCTCAAAGGCATTGGCACGAATGTCGCTGTTTTCAATCGGTACGGCCACGATAAAGCCGGTTGGCAAATTCAGGCTAATGTTGCCGCCGTCGCCCCCCGCCCCGGCGGTACCGGCCTCGGTGGAAATCAGGCTGCCGTTTCTCAGCAAGAGCAGGTCGCGCAGGGTAAAGGTAAGGTTGCCCCCGTCGCCGCTCTCGGAGCTAGCGGTAATGCGGCTACTGTCTAACGCCAGGGTATTGGCACTCAGGCTAATGTTGCCGCCGCCATCCACCGTAGTGGTGGCACTCAGGCTGCCATTGCGATCAAGGCGAACGGTGGCGGCGTTAATCTCCAAGTTGCCCGCTGGGCCGGTATCGAAGCTTCTCACCGAAATTTCGCCGGTATCCTGCACGATCAGATTGGTGGCATTGATGGTGATGGTACCGCCAGGGCCACTAGCGGGCACCGGCTCGATCGCCCCGGTGATAAAAGCGACCCGAGCTTCAAGGCCCGAACTGGCCAGAATAGCGCTGGTGCTGTCGAGATCTTCGTTGCCAGACCCCGAGACCAGCACCGTGTGGGCATCGATGTTAATGGCACCTCCCGGGCCATCATTTAAGGTTTCACTTGTGACCCGCCCGCCATCCAACACCCTGAGCAGCGGTGCGGTGATCTGTACCGTGCCCGCTGGGGCATCTGTAAAGGTTCTAGAGCGAATCGCACTCGATCCAAAGATAGCGGCGATCGGTACACCGCCCACCACCTCCACGGATTCAGTGGCGGTGATGGTTACATCCCCGGCAAGGCCGCCAAACTCGATGTTGCCCACCAGGGTTCTGACCCCCGAATCAGCGAAAATAATCGCCCCATCTTGGACCGATAGTCGCCCTGTTTGAATGTCTAAGTTCCCCGCTGCGCCGTCCCCCCCAATGGACACGGTGGTGATCGAGGTGGGGAAAACAAAGGGTGCAAAGGGACCCCGCAAGGTGACGGATTCGGTGGCGGTAATCGAGACATTGCCCGAATCGCGATCGCTGAGGGTACCCGTCACAATGGAACTGCCATCTTCCACATCGAGCCGAGTGGTGGTGATGTCAATACTACCGCCGCCCCCAGCGGGGATGCCACGAGTAGAGAGGCCCGTGGCGATCGCATTGGGGGTGAGCAACGGTACCCCCGTCACCCGACTGCCCGCCAAAATCCCTGACCCCCTCACCCGCAGTGACTCGGTGGCGTCAATCACAATTGCACCGCTGTCCCCGGTCCCCAAAGACTCTGTAGAGACCATGACGCCTTCATCCAGCAAGATGCGCTGGGCATTCAAGGCAATGTCACCCGTGCGCCCCGAGGCAACGGTGGTTGCCGCAATCCCACCGATTTGCCGCTCAGCAATTTGGCGGGTGCCTAAAAAGCTATTCAGTTCTAGAAACTTGTAGTTGGGAATGGCTGTTCCTACAATTTCAATGTCGGTTGCCGTCACCTCAACACTGCTGCCCGCCCCACTGCCTGACGTTGCGGCACCAATATAGGAACTGCCCAGCAGCCGAAACTGGTCAGCAACAACGTGAACCCCCCGGCCATCCTGATCGCCCAGGGTGTCAGAAATCAGGGCCGACTGGTTTGTCAGAGTGACCGATCGCCCCCGCAGATCAATCGCCCCCCCGGCTGGGCCACTGGCGTTTAGGACAGACCGATTCGAGAGTTGAATATCGCCAAAGCCGTTCACCCCCCCAAAGCCCAGCTCAAACCCTGACCCATCGGGGATCAGACTCAGTTCACTGGCCTCCCTCACCGCCCCAATCTCAAGGCGTCCACCGGGGGCCATCAGCTGCGCCCCCGTCAGGGTGACATTGCCGCCAATCAGCGACAGGGACTGCCCTTCTGTCACAGCCAGCCCCCCCTGCCCTGACACCCGGATATCTCCTGGCCCATTGCCCAGACGCAGACCAATGGGCGCACTGACCGTCAGCAGCGGCGGGGCCTCTGGGTTGGCGATGCCGTAGACAAACCCGTTGTCAAACCGCAGTCCCTCCCCCGTGCTGGCCAAAAACGAGCCGCCGATGTCTAACTGAGCATTGGGGCCAAACACAATGCCCGCCGGATTGATCAGGAATACATTGGCGCTGCCCCCCGCTCGAATCGTCCCCTGGAGATCCGACGGGGTGCCGCCCGTAACCCGACTGATGATATTGGCAAAGCTGTCCCCATCGGCAAAAACGACGGTGTCGCCCAAGGGCACGGAAAACTGCTCAAAGCTGTGGAACAGGCTACTGCCCCGGCTGGCCCCACCCGTGATCTGAGAGGTGGTGCCATCGGTGGTGACGATCGAGTTTTCTGACGGCAGGGTGGCATCTGGAATCACCTGGGCCTGCACCTGCCAGGGGCTGCCAACCATGCCCCAAAGTACAACTCCTGCGGCCACAGGCCAACGGGCACGAATCACACCAGTTTCATAACTCCCCATCTCCCCATCTCCGGTTCGGCTCCGCTCACCGCAAGCCCATCTCCCCCATCTTCCCATCTCCGGTTCGGCTCCGCTCACCGCAAGCCCATCTCCCCATCTCCCCACCTCCCCATCCCAGTTACTCAGGTACCTCACTCACCAACACCGCCGCCAGATCCGCCAGTCCCGCCTGCTGGAGAAGATTGTCCAGCGCCGCCAGATAGTCGGCATTGTCCGGATCGGCCCAATGCAGCGCCAGGGTTAGCGCCAGCGCTTCGTGCCAGATTCCGGCGTCGGCATACTGCCGGGCCAGGTCAAACTGTTGCTCCGGGGTAAGGGGGGGACCCGGTTCAGGCATGACCGCATCAGCGACGCGGGTAACGGTGCCAAAAACAGCCACAGAGGCCGACGGACGAGCCGCATCGCAGTAGATCGAAAACGTCCAGGAATAGCTTTCGCGGGGGGTCAGTTCAGCCCCTAGGGAGCTGATTGGAACCGTGAGAATACCGGCGGGGGCATCGACAGAGAACTGCTGGCGGAAGACATAGTTATCGTCGCTATCCTGCACCACCATCTCTAAAGGAACGTCGGCGGTGAGGGATTGCGGAATGTAAAAGAAGAAGTCGGGGGTGGGGCTACTGGTTTGGCTCCATACGTTGCCATCCACTACGGGCACCAGCGCCGCCAGATCTTGATAGGCCATACAGTCGCCGCGAGAAGCTCCGCCCCGCTGCCGTCCTGACGGTGCGCCCTGGTCGGGCGGGGTGGGCACCGCCTGGGCCACAGACACCAGGGGCCAGCCGAGGGCAGCAACTACCCCCAGGGAGACGGCGGCGGATAGGGGCGATCGCATCACAGCACCTCTCATGGTCATGCTCCTAGGGATTCGTTTTCCAAAGTATGGGGTACTGAGACCAGGGATTGTCAATTTTGTAACGTTGTTTTGTAACGTTATTGATCATTAGAACCCGCACCGATTCGCCAGAGGTGGGTCTGGCTCAGCCAGGCGCTGCCGTTTAAGGCCAGCAGGGTAGGCAATAGCGGTAGCCAACCGCCCGTGAGCAGCACTGCCCATGCCGCCGCAATCAACGCCCCCGTTGCCAGCACACAGGCCAGAGCCAGCCGGGTCGATTTCCACCGCCAGGCCAGCAGACTACCGGCGATCGCCCCCACCGCAATCCCCAGCGCCTCGGCCCACTGGGGCCAGACCCAGATCAGGGGCCGCCCGTCCTCCACGGCGCTGATGATCTGGCTGATCATCTGCGCCTGCATAAACACGCCCGCCGTTCGGGCCTGCCCCTGGCTGCCGTAGGGGGTAGACCAGTAATCGCCGCCGCTGGGAGCCGTGACGCCGATTAAGACAATACGATCGCGCAGCCGTTCCAAATTCACCTGCCCATTCAAAAGCTGCTGGAGGGAAGCCGTCGCCGCGATCTGGTCGGGATTCGGCAGGGCGCGATAGTTGAACAGGAGCTGGTTGCCGCCGCTGTCCATCCGCTGCAGCCCGCCAGTGCGATTGGCCAATCGCGGCAACACCACCTCCCCGATCTGCAAATCGCCCTGGGCGGTAAACCGGGGTTCCAGCCCAGCGGCCTGCAGATAGCGAATCGCGATTAGGGTCGCAAAGCCGTAGGGCGAGGTGCAGGGCGACACCGGGTCGGGGGTCAGGGTCAGCAGTTGCCGCCGCACGATGCCGTCGGATTCTTCAATAAAGTCGCTGAAGCCGATCTGGGTGGCGGGCAATTCTGGGGGCGGGCTGATGCCGACCGAGCCTGCGATCGCATCGTGGCTCTTGCACAGCCCCACCAGATTGGGCTGCCCCAGGGCTGACCCCAGGGCCGAATCCCTGGCCGGAAAGTCGCGGTACAGATCGAGGCCAATCAGGCGGGGTTCTCCCTCCGTCAGCAGGGTGAGCGCCTGGAGCAGGGTTTCATCGGCCACCGAACCCCGCCGGTCGGGGGCGGTTTGGGCCTGGATATCGCTCTCGTCCACCGTCACCACCAGCAGCCGAGAGTCCGGCGGTTCGGGGGGGCGCGATCGCATCAGGGCATCGTAGGCCCACAGCTCCGCCGATTGCAGCAGGCCCAACCAGCGCAGGGCCAAAACCGTGGCGGTAATGACCAGACAGCCCAGGCCCGCCCGCCGCTGGGCCGGGTTTGGCCGCGAGCGCGTCATTGCCGGGGGAGTAGGGGATGCCTCTGGCAGGCCTGACAGTTGCGGCCAGGTGGGGGGCACCTCCGCCGGATTTTGCACAATCACCGGCAGCCAGGCGGCGCAGCTGCCCAGCTCACTCAGGCCGTGGAGCCGTTCGCGGGCGTCGCGAACGGCGCTATAGAGCGGCTGACCGCTGGCGAACCGGGCCAAAAACCCCTTGAGAAACTGATGGGCGATCGCATCGGGCACCGGCTCCCGCATGACGATGGTTTGGGGCAGGTGCAGATCGGCCAGATCCCAGGCCAGCCCCAGCCCATCACAGGAGTTCAAAATCGCCAGCCTCAGGCCCCGATGAATCGTGCGGCCCAGGGCGTATTTGAGCTGCTCGATAGACAGCGACTCCGCCCTGTTGACCTGGAGATAGCCCTGGCCCTGGCTGGTGCTGTGACCGGCAAAAAACACAATGTCCCAGCTAAAGTCCCAAAGCTGGTGCTGGAGTTCGCCCAGGCTGGGCTGAGCCAGCAACGTCACCTGGGCCCTGGGCAACTGGCTCAAAATCTGGCGATCGGTCTCCACGTCGATGTCGGTGTCGTTGCCCAGCACCGCCAAAATTCTCACTGACCCTGTGGCGTTGGCCTGGGTTTGCTTGGCGGCACGGCGGTAGTCGGGCAGGCTGAGGGAAAGCTCCGCCCGGGGATAGTCTTCAAACAGCTGCCACAGCCGCCAGGGGAACCGCAGCACCGCTTTTGCATGGGCTGTGAGCATCACCTGAAGGTTGGCATCGGCGGAAAGGTGCGTCCGCAGGCGGTGCTCGATGGGGGCAAAGGTGGCCGCCATCAACCACTGGTTCAGATCTGTGTGCAAAGTGGTGCAGAGAGTGGCAAACTCCTGGTGCGACACATGGGTGAGCGCCCCCGCTTCAAACTCAAAGGGCGATGCTGACCGTCGCCAACGGCTCTGGCTGCCGTAGATGGCTGCGTAAAGCTGCTGCCAGCGCTGGTACTGGGCCGCCAGCTGGGGCATCGGCGGCAAACTGCCGACGAACTGCATGGGCGGCTGCTCATTTTCCCAAAGCTGAGCCGTGACGCTGGCAAAGCCGGTGTGCCAATCGCCCTGGCCCAGATTGAGCAACAGGCGCTGTTCCATCGCATTAGCTAACGAAGTTCTCCTGCACAATAGCATCTGCCAACTGAATGCTGACCCGAAACCGCTGCCCCGGCAGACAGCGAAAACTGGGAACTTGGATGTAGTTGTCCTGTTTCCCCGCCTGCACCGTTTGCAGGGGCTCTCCGGTTTCCGGCAGTGCCAGGGTCAGGGTCACGCCAGCGGGCAGCAGGTCCACATCGGTGGGAAAGAGCTGCACGCTGATGCTGCGTCGTTGGTCATCGGTGGGTGTCACCCGCAGGCCCAGCACCAGAAAACAGCCGGGGGGACTGAGCCAGATGACCTTGCCCCGACTGGCTGCCGCACTTTGGATACCGGTGGAACGAAACCCCAGGGCTGGAGTGCGGGGCAGCAGTGAGGCCAGCGATCGCCAACCCGGTTCCACCAGATCTTGCAGCCAACCGCTCAGCTCTACCGGCCCTCGGCCCTGCCGCTGCCGCCAGAGCTGCCGCCGCCAGTGGTCATCGCTGAGCAGCGCTCCCCACTGCTCAAAGGGAATGTCCAGTCTCGGTTCCACCGCCTGGGCCAGCCGATCGATCAGGCGTTCGGCCTGAGCCTCCGATAGGGGAGGCAACTCAGACAGGGAAAGGGGCTGGGGTTGTTCCAGTTGTTGGGCCACCCAAAAGACCGAAAAATCTTGAATCAGGTCGTCTGCGCTCAGGCTGTAGGTGCGATCGCCTGGCTCATAGTGTCCCTGGGTTTTCACTTGGGTATAGGTGCCATAGCCCCACAGCACCAGCCGCTGCTCATCCACATTCACCTGGGCCGCCAGGTAGTAGTCCGCCGCCCAACCGGGAATATCTACCCACTCCTGGGGCACCGTCAAAGCACTGGCATCGATCGCCTCGCTGAGGATGACGACCAGACGGCGATCGCCCAGCCCCAGGGCCAGCCCCTCCACCCACGGCCAGAGATCCGCTGGGTTGGCAGGCCAGAGCTGCAGCGGTTGCTCCCATTCCTCCTGCACCCAGGCTCGCAGAGCGGCCAGTCCCAGCCGATGCAGGTAGACTCGCCAGCAGGCTGCCGGGTCTGCGATCGCCTCGCTCTGCTGCCACAGGGCCAAATCCGGCGGCATCGCCAGCACGGGCTGCACCGGATTGTCAAACACCAAACTCATCTCAATCCTCTGCTGCGTTCTGATGCTGTTTTTTGATAATGGCGCTGTAACCACTCGTGAATCGCGTCGCTCATACTGGCTAATACGGCAGAATCCAGGGCAATATGCAGGCTGTCCCGACTCCACTGGGCCACCTCGGCCAGGAGTTGCTGGCGCACCCGGTTCAACCGCCGCGACACCTGATATTGCTGAATATCCAGGCGTTGGGCGATCGCCGTTTGGGTCAGCATATCTCGATAGTACAGCTTCAGCAGGGTCTGATCGGCTGGGGTCAGCGCTGCGATCGCATTCTTCAGCACCGCCTCCATCTGCCGTACCCGCCGCTGCTGTTCCGTGTAGGCCTCCTCCACCAACAGCCGGTTCATGGGCAAATCATCACCGCTCAAGTTCTCGATCTGCTCGTGCGCCCCCTGGTCAAACTGGAGATCGTTCAGCGACGTCACCTTTGGCACCAGGTGGGCACGGGCCGCCTCCACAATCTGCTGAAGCTTGACCCCCAGCTCCTCGCCCTCCAGCCGGAGAGGGATGGGACTGAGCTGAACCCGCAGACGGTTGTAGCGCGCCACCATTTGGGCCAGTTGCTCGGCAGTCGGCGGCGGTAACGCCCGCACCGATCGCCGGGGGTCGGGCTGACAAACTGCTTTGAAGCACTGCCAGAGCAGGATGGCCGCCTCTGTTTGGGTAACTCCAGCGGCCTCCAGCGATCGCCGAATCTGCACCCGGCTTAGCCGCCGCAACAGGCCCCAATCACTGCAAATATTGACGTCATGCTGCTGTCGCATCTGGTCGCGAACCACGTTGCCAAACGCAGTCTGGGCATAGGCTTTCAGGTCACTGCCATAGTCGGGGCGGTAGCGCTTGAGAATATTGGGCGTGTGGGCGATCGCCGTTTGAAACCCATCGGCCAGGGTCCACTGATCGCTGCCAAAGCGCTGGGTGATCCGCTGGGTGGCCCAGTAGCAGGGCTCCTGGAGATAGGCCTGGAGATGGGCCTCTGCCTGGGGGTGCATCGGCCAGCATTTATGCCAGTACAGTGCCCAAAACCCCTCCGACTGTGCAGCCTGGTCAGCCCGAGCCAGGCGGTCTGCCATCCCTTTTTTCAGCCGTCGATCACGGACCCAACCCTCAAAGCGATCGCCTGAGAGCCGCATAAACGTTGAAAACAAGTCGATCACCGTAGTACGCAGCTGCATTACCAAAATCGCTAGTCTCAATCATAGGGTTAGGCAAGCTTCAACGTTTGTGCTCAGCGATAATACATCACCCACCATACTGGCCGACTGGCTTATGCAGCTGCAAAGCTCTGCTGCTTGACCAGGTGAAAGGGGCCCATCTGGGGACCCCAGGTGGTTTTGCCGGTGTCCGGGTCAATGCCGCGATCGTGTACCCGCAAAACCACTCGTCCCTCCGGGCTTTGGGGGCCGATGTCAAACCCCAGGCGAATGTGGCTGGTAGTGTCGCCATAGGTAAAGCTGCACAGGGTGTCGGCTGGCAGGCGAGCGCTAAAGGACTGGAGGGCAGGGGTGTAGTCGATTTCCAGGCCACAGGTGGGCAGCGGTACCAGATCGTCCTGGGTGAGGGGAGCCAACCGCTCAGGCTGGGTGGCGCTGCCCCGAAAGGCCAGGGGATCTTTCAAGCCATAGTATTGCCCCCAGAGTTGATTAGACTGGGTGGTCAGGTGCAAAATCCGCTGGCGATAGGGGGCCTGCCCGGAAGCCACGCTAATTTGCTCAATAAAAAAGCCGTAGCCCTCGGTAAACAGCGCTGGGGGTAGGGGGCGATTCCAGACCCGCAAATGCAGGTACCAGGTGGGGTCGGCTAAGGACTGCTGACGATTGTCAAATTCGCCTGACAAGTACTTGGCCAGTTGGGCCAGGTAGGCTGATTTCGCTTCAGAGGTCAATGCCATGGAGCCGCTTAAATCCGAGGTATCCCTAGCAACATGGCAAATTTATGCCGCGATCGCAAGGGGAACAGCCGTTCAAGGGGGCTTAAGTTTTTTGAATATACGTCAAGGCTAGCGCCCGCTACCGAGCCCCAGCCCCTAGGATCAAGCAGAATGGATTCCCCTGGCTGTTTTCAGCTTTCAGCCACCCCAACACTCAGGTGATCGCAAATTCCTTGCCACCTTCCCAACCAGCCACTTAGGACACCCGCTATGGCTACGACAAGAGACACTTCAAAAGATGGGTTGAGAAACAAACTCGAAAACTTTGTGCTCACTCGCTTTAAGCCAGTTTGGCGATTGGTTCAAGCGAATCAGAGTTTGGCTAAACGGGTCAACAAATTCCTGATAAATAATGCTATTTACAAAGTACCTACCCGGCCTCACCCCTTTAGTACTTTGTCACCCTATACGTCCTGGGATTCATTAACCGATCGCACCTACTCTGGCCTACACTTACCGCCCTTGAATTGGCAACCGCTAACGTCCCAGGACCACTATGACATTAATTTGTCTACGCCACAGGATTTTGAGGAAAAATGGCCTGACGTCAAAGACTTAGAGGTTTTATATAAAAAGACAGGCGACACTAAGTATTCCCCTAAGTCTACCTTAATCTTCCCGTATTTTGTGCAGTGGTTCACTGACAGCTTCTTGCGTACAGACCGACAAAATCAGCTTAGAAATACCTCTCACCACCACATCAATCTGTGTACGGTGTATGGATTAACCCCTGAGGTGACGAAGTTGCTGCGATTGCACCAGGGAGGCAAGTTAAAAAGCCAAATGATTGATGGGGAAGAATACCCCCCTTTTTACTATGATGAGAGTGGCCAACGTAAGGAGGAGTTTAGGGGCCTTTTGCATCAGCCCACCAGTGCCCTTGACCCGACGCCAAAATCAGATAACTTTCCTTTAGAGCAACGTATTAAACTCTTTGCCACAGGGGTAGAAATAGAACGAGCTAATGTGCAAATTGGTTATACCATGCTGAATGTGTTGGCTCTGAGAGAGCACAACCGTCTCTGTGATTGTTTAGCCCAGCACTACCCTACCTGGGATGATGAACGGCTATTTCAAACGGCCCGAAACATTCTAATCGTTGAAGTCCTGAGAATTGTAATTGAAGAGTACGTCAACCACATCACCCCCTACCACTTCAATTTCATCACCGACCCCCTCGCCTTTACTAAAGAGAAATGGTATCGCCAAAACTGGATGACGGTAGAATTCACCCTGGTCTACCGCTGGCACAGCATGTTACCTGAAACTATTTTGTACGATGGCCAGCCCATGGCGATGACTGATACCCAGTGGAACAATGATCTGATTATTCGTAAGGGATTGGGGGCTTTGTTTGAGGAAACTTGTGCCCAACCAGCCGCACAGCTGAGCTTGTTTAACACCGCCACATCACTGGTGCCGGTAGAGTTAGCCAGCATTCGCTTTGGCCGCAGGGCTAAGTTAAGAAGCTACAACGACTATCGCGATTTGTGTCAATACCCTCGGGTGAACCAGTTTGAGCAAATCAGCAGTGACGAGGCCGTTCGGCAACAGCTGAAACGACTCTATGGCCATGTGGATAATATTGAGTTGTATGTGGGTCTCTATGCCGAAGATTTAAGGGAAAATTCAGCCTTGCCGCCGCTGGTTGGCCGCCTAATTGGCATTGACGCCTTCTCTCAGGTACTGACTAACCCCCTGCTGGCGGAACACATCTTCAACCCTGAAACCTTTTCCCCCGTCGGCTGGGCTGAAATTGAAAAGACAACAACCCTGTCACAACTACTGCATCGGAATATTCCGACTGGGAAAGCCGCATACCGGGTGTCGTTTGATCGCTAACCCCCCTGACTGTAAAACCAAACTTCAGGGGTGATGGCATCGGCGGTCACATCCAGCAGAATTGCCTCTGTTATGGTGCTGCCCTGGGGGGTGGTAATCTGCACATGGGTGTCAGTATCTACCTGTTCAAAGCTGACAAAGGGAGCCAGGGATTGCCCTACAAAGAGAGGCTCCAGGGCAATATTGCTCAAGTCTAGCCTGTGCCCTTCCGCCGGGCTAAAGTCAACAATGATGTCAGGCTGTACCAGGGGGGGAGCTGAATCTGCATCGCTAGTGTAAGTCCCAAAAACCCCTAGTCTAAAGGTGTCTGCCCCTGCCCCTCCGATCAAGATATTTGCCCCTGGCCCCCCGAGCAGGATATCGTCCCCTGGGCCGCCAACCAGGATGTCATCGCCAGATCCTCCCTCCAGGTTGTTATTGCCAGGGCCGCCAAATAAAATATCGTCTCCAGGACCACCCAATATGGCATCATTGCCAGGGCCACCAAAGGCAAGATTGTTGCCCTCACCTACCAAAATCAGGTCATTACCGCCCAGGCCGAACAGGGCCTGATTGGCTTCAGTACCCATTAAAAAGTCTTTGCCGTCGGTGCCCTGAACCAGGGTAAATGTCTGAGCGCTTGAGTCGGCACTGTCCGCTTGGGGTAATAGCCGCTCCCAGGGGCTCGTGGTTGGTTCCGTAGCCCATAGCCCGTTGAACCCTGTGGGGAATAACCGGGGTGGGGGGCTAACCAGGTCAAAGCTACCCTCGGCCAGGTTGACCCGGTAAACCACGATATTGCCCTCGGCCCCACGACTGTAGAAAAACAGTTCACTTAGATCTGTGACGCTGGGATCTGTGATGTTGGTATCCGATCCAGCAGCGGTAGTACCAGCGGCGGCTTGATCCTCAGTGACAGGAGGGGAAGGTGGAGTGATTAAGAATGGGGGAATGACTTTGGCGCTGGTATCCGTGGTGCTGGCATCTGACGCAGCGGCGCTAGTACCAGCAGTCGTTTGATCCTCAGCGATAGGAGGAGAAGGTGGGGTGACCAAGAATGGGGGAATGACTTTAGCCATGCCAAGATTAATCATAAAAACTACAGGAAAAGCCCTAGGGGGAAGGGCCGGGCCGCCGAGCTGGTCGACGGCATCAGCTAAGTTGCGATCGCATGACTCAAGCAGGGGCCAAATCAACCAGAATCCGAGAATTTCTGTAGACCCAACTCAACCTGGCAGTACGTTGAGCTGATAACCTATCCAAGATTCTGACGAATCCGTAGCAATCCGGACATTTTTGCGGGATTGCCTTATGAAGAATTCAAGGGTACATGGGTAACATCAAGAGTCCGTGAATTTACTGTAAACAGTGTCGGGTGTCAGGTGCAGGGTGTCAGGTGCAGGGTGTCATCTCCCCCAGGTCTGGAAAGGACTGGCAAACTGTTCGAGGCTGAGGCTGTGAATCCGGTCAGATTGGGCCGCGATCGCGCGATCGCGCTCTGTGTTGTAGCCCCAGTCGGCTAAAAACAGCGGCAGGGCTGCCAGATCTGGCTGCTGTTGCACCGCCTGCAGGGCTTTGATTCGGTCCTCCACAAACCAGATGTCTGGCGCTGCCTTTTGCCGGGCGGTTTTGAGCTGTCGCAGGGTCTCGTATTTGGGCTGTTTGACTTCTTTGCCCAAGATCCAATCTGGGGCCAGATCCACCCCCTGCTGGGCCAGCAATTGCTGAATAAACCGCCCCTCTTTGGTGGAAATAATCCTCACCTGCACCCCCTGTTCCAGGGCTTGCTGTACCCGGGGCAGGACCCCAGGATAAAAGCGGTGCAGGGCTAACCAGCTCGCTAAGTTGCCGGAAATCCAGCGATCGCGCACCCCATCCACCGCCTCACCTAGGCGGGCTGCGTCTACCCTAGCTTGGGTGAACAACTGGGGGATTAACTGGGGCCAGTGGTCCAAAATAGCATCATCAGCTACCCCATGCAGCAGGCCATAAAGTACCAGGGGCATCTCCCAACCCGACTCCACCACCGGACGCAGGGGATAAAACCGTTCGGCCAATCCCGTTGGAGGGTCGGATACCTGGGGCTGAAAGACCAGACAGTAAGCTTGCCAGGCGGTTTCAAAGTATTCCAACAGACCGTCGCAGACCACGCCATCAAAATCTAGAGCCAGAATGTCGGGAACTACCATTTACCTCTAGTGTTGAGTCAAAACAATAATGACAAAAGATGTGACTTAGGATTCACGGTTCACGGTTCACGGTACACGGTCTACGGCTCGCCTTATACCGTGTACCGTAGGCCGTAAACCGCAGCCCCTGCTGACCCGTCACTTCTGGTTTGACAGACCATTAGTCCTCTGCTAGTCCCCTGCGGCTTGCTGACGAATCAGCTGCTGCACCGCCGTCAGGGTGCGGTTCAATTCTGGACCTTTGTAGGTGGGACGTTGTTGATAGGCCTGTTGCTCTTGCTCTAGCATCAGCACATCTTCCCGTACCAGGCGGCGCAGCACAAAGCTGGCGGAGTTGGTGAAGATATTCTTAAAGAACCGCCGCACTGGCAAAGGCGACTTGTGCAGATTGGGGAACCGATTCAATGAGGTAAAGTGCAGTAGATAGGCCCGGGTGTGGGTTTCGCTGACTGGGGCAAACAGGCAGTAGATTTTGAAATCTTCCCCCAGGGTCGAGGCCCAGTGGGGGTAGTGATAGTACACATCCAGGGGTTCGGGATGTAGCTTGCGCAGGGCCGGAATGAATAGCTGGGAGACAGACCAAATTTTGTCGATCCGGTAATAGCTTTCGGCATCGTAGTGGGCATGGACATGGTCCTGGTCTGCTATCAGGTCAGCCAGGACTGGGTTGGCCCACACTTGCGCCCCCCCATGCAGGTGACCGTGGTACATGTCCATCAGGTTTTCAATTAAAAACGAGTAGTGGGCCTGTACGTCGATCAGGGCCACCGAACCAATGTAGTTAAGGTGGTCCCACTCGGGTACGCCCATGGGGGGGCGATCCGCCGCCAGGGCTGGATCCCCGGGGAACAGCCAGATGAACCCATCCTGCTCGATCACGGGGTACTGACGCAGGGTGCAAGGGGGCAACTTTTGCTGAGGACCAAGATAGGGAATATGGGCGCAACGACCATCGGCGGTAAAGTGCCAACCGTGGTAAGCACAGACCAGGTTATCGCCGTCCACCTGGCCTTCGCTCAGCTTCACCTGGCGGTGGGGGCAGCGGTCTTCCAGGGCCGCCACCTGGCTGTCGCCATTGCGATACAGCACAATCGGCTGATGCCATAGGGTTCTGGCCAGGGGTTTATCCGTCAACTCCGCACTCTGGGCCACCACATACCAGTGATTGGGGTTAATCGCCAACTGCCGTAGGGATTTAGCCTTAGCTTGAGGCTGTGCTGTGGGGCTATGCTCTCCAGTCACTGCCGTCACGGGTTGAAGATCAATTACATCCATCTCTAGGTTCGCTTGATAACGCTGGCTTTATCAGGGGTCTCACGGATGTGAGCTATGAACAAAGTATAGGGAAAGCAACGCAACCTGGCTCAATTACATTCTCCCGATGGCTAATTCTGAGTCAATAGTCCGAACACTTTACTGAGCAAGCGCTGAAACCCTTGATTTCTGGTTAGCTGGATTGCTGGGAAAAATATCATAAACCTCATCCTACCGTTGACTATCAAAAACTGTCCGGCGTGTTGTCATCAGAGTCTATTTTACGGAGCAACGGAGACCGTGGGCCAGCAGCGCTGCCAGCCATTCCCTTTATTCTGGAGCCCTCCCTAACGGCCCACTGCGGTTAATGAGCCAATATCCGCCGGGCTGAGGTGATCATTCATCACTTCTCCATCCTTGAACCAAATGATCCGCTGGCTGGCCCGGGCCACATCTGGCTCGTGGGTGACCATGACCACCGTAATCCCGGCTTGGTGCAGGTCCGCAAAAATGCCCAGCACATCTTCAGTGGTGTGGGTATCGAGCGCCCCTGTAGGCTCATCGGCTAACAGCAGCAGGGGATTGTTGACGATGGCGCGGGCGATCGCCACCCGTTGCTGCTGCCCCCCCGATAGCTGGGTAGGGCGGTTATTGACGCGATCGCCCAACCCTACTCGCTCCAGGGCCGCGATCGCCCGTTGTTGGCGATCGGGTTTCGACACCCCGCCATAGACCATCGGGAGTTCCACATTTTCTCGGGCTGTGAGTTGGGGCAGCAGATGAAACTGCTGAAATACAAAGCCAATTTTTTGGTTGCGAATGGTGGCCAGGGCGGTGTCGTCTAGGGTAGCTACATTTTGGCGATCGAAATAGTAGTCTCCGGCAGTGGGCCGATCCAGACAGCCAATCATGTTCATGGCGGTAGATTTGCCAGAGCCCGATGGCCCCATGATGGCGCAGTATTCCCCCGTCTGAATTGACAGATTGACATTCCACAAGGCCCGTACCTCCGTGTTGCCGGTACCGTAAACCTTTTGCAGCTGGCGAAATTCAATCAGGGAAGGTGGCATTTGGCTCCTAGCTGACGGGGACGATGGGATAGAAACAGAACTAACGCAAAAGGCAGAGGCATGACCTGGGAAACCTTTACTCCTTTAGGCCCAAAGGGCACCCTGACATCAGACATTGTAGGGGCTACGCAAAGGTAATGTTTAAATCCATCGGGGAACAGGTGTGTGCGTTCGATCTAGAGTGGGTGCCCGACCCCCAGTCGGGACGACAGGTTTATGGGTTGCCCGCCACCCTGCCCGATGCTGAGACCTTTGAGGTGATGTGGACCCAGGGCGGTGCCATCCCAGACAAGCCCCGTCCCTACTTAAAGACCGTTCTCTGTCGAGTGGTGGCAGTATCTGCGGTCATCCGTGAGCAGCGCCAGGGTGAGGTGCACCTGCAATTAACCACCCTGCCTAAACAAGCTGACCAACCGCTGGATGAAGGGGAGCTGATTTCTACCTTTTTAGCCTATCTGGGGCAGCAAAAACCCCAACTCGTGGGCTATAACTCCCAAACTACCGACCTACCCATTTTGCTGCAGCGAGGCATTGCCGCTGGCATCTCAGCCCCTGAATTTTGCCGCCGCCCTGACCGCTCTTGGGCTGGTCATGACTACTTTGCCCGCCACGGCGATGCCCACATTGACCTGAAGCAAACCCTCAGTGGTTGGGGCATTGGCACCCCCACCCTGGCTGAACTGGCAGCGATAATGGGGATTCCAGGGCGGGTGGGGCTGGGGGAGGAGGGATCGGTGGTGGATTGGTGGGTGGCGGGTAACCTGTCGGCGATTGTGCAGCAAAGTCAGTACGATGCCCTCACCACCTATCTGGTCTGGCTGCGCACGGCCCGATTTGCTGGCTTCTTTAGCCACCAGCAATATAGCGAGGAAGAGGAGCGGGTGCGGGCGATGGTACGCGATCGCATCTCCCAGGGCGATCGCCATCTCGGCCTGTATTTGGCGCAATGGGAACAGATGCAAGCCCCAAAAGCCAATAGTACTCTGAGGCAGCAATAACCCACCTATTTGCTGAGGCGAAAACCCCTGATACCCAAGGGGTTTTCTTTCATCCTTCTGCCTTTATCCTTCTGCCTTGTGGTCATAGTGGCTCAAGAGCTTAGCGCTTGCTCAAACTCTCGTAGGGCAACACTTGAGCCTACAGTCCAGGCGCGCTGAACGTAGGTGGGCAATCGGGATACTTGACCTGGGTGCCAGGGGGCAGATCAAGCGTATCTGGGGTGATGGTGGGCAACATGGCAAAACCCAAAGGCAAGTCGAGGCATTAACGCTGGCTTAAGCTATCCTCTTTTACCACTTATGATAATGCTTATAACTTGCCTAATAGCCTGCAATAGCCATGAAGCTCTCTGCCGACGATGCTGCTCTCTTCTTTGAGTTGATGTGGAGTCTGCAAATTTACGTTAACCAGCAACTCAAATTAGTACACCATATTGATGATCCAGCAGACTATGAACAGCGACCGCTAGAGGAAAAAATGAAGGTGCGCCAGGCCCTTTATGCCCAGCCGGAGCTGATGCAGCAGTTTATCGATCAGAATCCGAGGAGCTTCGACCAGAAGCGGCTGGATATCGTACGTCAGTGGACCCACTTTGTGGCCGGAGACTTTTATATTGAACGCTTCCTAAAAAAGTACACCATTTTCATTGGCAGCGATGATGTGGTGTACGGCGTGTTAGGGCTTTGGGAAGGTCTGAATGAGATGATTCACAAAAGCCGCTTGCCGCTGTTGGTGAAAACGGTGTTGTTACCGTTTCAGGGCCAAATTGTCCACGACGGGCTTCTACAAGGGACGAGTATATACTTTGGCGGGGGCATTAAAGGGAATCTGAAAGAGATTTATATGGCGGCCAAAAATGCTGGACAAATTGTCGAATCCATTGGCTCAGATCGATCGTTGACCTCACCAACCAAAACAGCGATACAACCGGCCAAGGATTGGCGTCCCTTATTAGCAGATTTAGCAGAGCAAGCCAAAGTACTACGGGGTGGCAATGGACAACCACCGATTAACAGCCCTGCCTTTAGCCTGGTCAAGGCCAGCCTAGAGCTAGCCCAACTAGCTGTTCAAGACCCTGACAACACCGATCAAATGCTCAAGTCCTTAGACAAAGTTGAGCGTTCTTGCCAAAAGGCTGAAAAGACCCTACTTGGCTATCGCCGTTGGTAAAGTACCAAATTATCGGTGCCATTCGGTGACGCCGCCGGGCTTGTCTATCAGGGTAATGCCCTGGGCCTGGAGGTGGTCGCGGATGCGATCGCTTTCAGCGAAGTTCTTGGCCGCCCGGGCCGCCTGGCGCTGGGCCAGGAGAGTAGCGATATCATCATCACTCAGCCCTGACTCAGACTCAGGTTCCGCCTCTGGCTGGACCCCTAGCCCTAACACCTGGGCCAGGCACACCAGGGTTTGCCACTGATGGCGCAGGCTGTCGGCATCAGTATCCACCGCCCCGGTGTGGACAAGCACATTGCCGGCCCGGCGCAGGTCTTTGGCCAGGTCAAACAACACCGCCAGCCCCCCAGCGGTATTAAAGTCGTCATCCATGGCGGTTTGGAAGCGCTGCACCGGGTCACTGTCCCGGTCAATCCGCATGGCTGCCGGATCGCCAAAGGCTGCATCATCCACATCCGCCCAGCCCAGTTTGGCCCCAAACTGATGGCCAAACAACAGACCATCCCGCAGGGTCTGCCAGCTATTTTGGGCCGCATCGATGGAGGCTTGGGTAAAGTCCACTGGCTTGCGGTACTGCCCTTGCAGCAAAAACAGCCGCACCGCCATCGGGTCGGGACCATGGGGGGCATCTAGCAAGTCGCGGATGGTGGTGAAGTTGCCCAAGGACTTGGACATTTTTTCACCCCCCACATTCACCATGCCATTGTGCATCCAGTACCGAGCCAGGGGTTTGCCGGTGGCGGCTTCCGACTGGGCAATTTCATTTTCGTGGTGGGGAAACACCAGGTCGCCACCGCCCATATGGATATCGACTGTGTCGCCAATGCGATCGCGGATCATGGCCGAGCATTCGATGTGCCAGCCGGGCCGCCCTGGCCCCCAGGGGGACTGCCAAAAGGGCTCCCCTTCCTTGGCTGCTTTCCACAGGGCAAAGTCAAAGGGGTCCTGTTTAATTGAGTCAGCGGTGGTCACCCGACCGCTGGCCCCCGCCTGCATATCCTCCAGCTTGCGGCCCGACAGCTTGCCGTAGCCCTCAAACTTGCGCACGGCGTAGTACACATCCCCGTTGGCCGGGTAGGCGTAGCCCTTTTGCTCCAGCTCTGAAATCAGCCGTTGAATGCCATTCAGGGTTTGGGTGGCGTAGGTGTATTCGTCGGCTTCCAGCACATTCAGCCGAGCCATATCCTCTAGGTAGGCGGCGGTGTAGCGTTCCGCGATCGTCTGCATCGAGGCATGCTCGGCCTTAGCCCGATTCAGGATTTTGTCGTCGATGTCCGTAAAGTTCTGCACATAGTGGACATCATAGCCCCGCCACATCAGGTAGCGCCGCACGGTATCCCAGACGATGTAACAGCGGGCATGGCCCAGGTGAGAATAGTCGTACACCGTCACCCCGCAGCAGTAAATCCGCACTCGACCCGGCTCTAGAGGTTCAAAGGCTTCTTTACGGCGACTCAGGGTGTTGTAGAGAACAAGACTCATGGGCGGGGCTGGTAGGGAATGGCAGGGACTTGGCAAAGGGTCATGGAGGCAACGACCCAGATTGATTCAACACTGAAAGGGGGATGGATGCAATCTGGGTTGCAGACCAAGATGCTAACGATCATCTTAAAGAATTACCCGCGCAAGTGAAGGCACTGGAGGGGCGATCGCTGCACAATGGGCTTAACCAAACAGACTGTAAACCCACTGAGGTTTGAGGACATTAGCCTACTCCATTGGTATAACCTGAGACGCTCTTTGGCTTTTCAGACAACTTCTCAGGTTGATGAGTCGATGGCATCAGGCAAACTAGGTTAGGCTTCATTCTTATTTTTTAAACAGGTTAATTTTCCAAGAACACGAAGCAGTC
Organism: Nodosilinea sp. P-1105; assembly: GCF_012911975.1. Taxonomy (GTDB): domain Bacteria; phylum Cyanobacteriota; class Cyanobacteriia; order Phormidesmidales; family Phormidesmidaceae; genus Nodosilinea. The sequence continues at coordinate 22,326 of NZ_SMDQ01000086.1, forward strand.
TTCTGCCAGACACTCGATGCTTTAGATTACAACAGTAGTAACTGGGAATTGTTTTGAGCGAGTTTAGCTTCACCTATAGTTTAGTAGTTTAGTGATTTTCTACAACATCTCTGCTCTTGCGATTTAATGTTAACCCTTGCTGACTTGACTCTCAGCCTTTCAGCGTAAATGTCTCCAAGCCTCTGGACCAACCTTGCCTTTATCCCTAGGACTTGGTCTGGATAGAGCTAAGAGTTGAGGCAGCTGGTTTGCTGGTTTCAATATTGCCGAGCCGAACGTCTTGATCAGCTATCGCCGCTGCTGTCTCTCTATGGTTGTGAATTCAGTCGAGGGACATCAGCGTACTATGATTAATTTCAATTGGCTTGACAACATGACTTGACAACATGGTATAAACCCTGTTTGTCAGATGCTCTGTCCCTAGAATATCTGACCATTTTGATAACAACAAAGAATAAAATCATGCTAATTAGTAGTTCACTGGTTGAAGTGCCAACAGTCAATTGTTTGGTTGAGCTTTGGTCAAGCCGCTATCTTCCCAGTCTATAGCGGTTCCTTGTCGAGTGAGGTACGATTGAACTATAGGAGGCTCTGGGAATTATTCATGCCTGTAATGAATTTTCCTTGTGATGGCTGAGCATGAAAGCTTACTCTCTTGATTTTCGAAAAAAGATTGTTGAAGTCT
>NZ_SMDQ01000087.1 GCF_012911975.1 Nodosilinea sp. P-1105
ACCAGTTACATCGAGCGTTTGAACAACACGTTGAGGCAGCGGGTGGCGCGACTGGTGAGAAAGACCCTGTCGTTCTCTAAAAAGCTCGAGAACCACATTGGGGCCATCTGGCTATTCATCCATGACTACAATCGCTGCATCAGAGAGAAGTTGGCCAAGCAAGGTCATCCGGTCTTTTCCTCTGGCCTGCACTAAAATTCACTACCCCAGTAGCGGCACCTTGGGCAGCACATCGCCATCCAGCGGAACCGGGCTGAGGCCTACCACAGGCTGATCCAAGTCTTGCAGCCGTTTAAGCACCTGGCGTCCGATGCGTCCTAGCCAAACCACCACTACATGGCCTTTGTCAGGTACCGGAGGACGGCGTTCGGTAAATTCAAATCGCAGACTAAGTAACTTCTCTGTCAGCAGGGCATAGAGTACCCCAATAAAGGCGGCCCCAGCCACGGTGAGCACTACCCCAAAAAACTGAAGCCACTCTGAGTTTGAAAAGTCATCCAAAGGTTCGAAGACATCCCCAAAGCCGCCGAATAGGGTAACAAAAGTCAGGATAAACGCCTGCCATCGGGAAATGTCTTCGGGGGCGTTGGCATCGAGTAGAAGAGTTCCAACGAGACACAGGCCTACCACTGTGATCCCACAGAGTATGGCCACTCGGCGAATATGCTGGCCGTAGCTGGCTTGCCAGCAACTAATCAACTTTCGCTGAAGCTCTGGGATGTCTTGTAGAGTGCTGATAAGTTGACTGAGGCGCTTCTCTAGGGAGGGATGGTTTCGAGTGGCTTTAGGTAGGACATCAGGGTTGAGTGGGATGTCGCTCTCGATGGTGACAATTTCGTCGCCCTGCCGTAGAACGGTGTCGGGTATCCAGGCATAGAACTGACTAGAAGGACTGGCGGTGGGGTTGGGCATTGGGCTGCTGGCGGAATGATGATGCAGTACCCGTTGGTGCAGGGTGTCGAGTTCGTGAAGTTGGCGACGATCGCACCAGGGGTGCCCTGCGTCTAAACGTTGCTTTACCACCTGAAATCGATGGCTCTCGATAGTGAAGTAACCAACCAGGCGATCGCTCAAGGCTTCCAGAGCAAAAGCTGGGGCTGCTAGTTGAGTCGGCTCAAAGGCGACAAAGTTCTGCAGTTGCTGCCCAATGAGGTCGTTAAGGTTTTGCTGATCAGACCGCATCACCAACCGGACCTGAGGGTTCAATACCCGCGCGGTTAGGGCTGCTTCTAAATTAACGCGCTCGTCTTGGGTGACGAGCAGGATGGCCCGACAGGAGCGAATCCCCGCCTGCTCTAGGACATCTGGCTGGCGACAATCGCCAATCACTAACCGGTCAATCAGGCTTTGCAGGTGGGTCATTTCCCACTGGTTAGGCGGGGTCAAGTTGACGGCATGAACCGGCACTCCAAAGCTCTTGAGGTTGGCGATGCAGTGCTGGCCAAGGCTGCCCAGTCCGCAAACCACAAAACCGTCTGGGGAGACGGGAGACAGGGAATTGGAAGTAGGGGACACTGGGTTGATGGGGGTAAGGGGATGACTTGCCGGTGGCGTTGATCTTCCCACTAGCAGGGGTTACTCCTTATTTTAGGAGGGGTGAAGGGATGAAAACGATCCTTAAACTCCCAATAATCTAGGAGATGACGGCAGGATGAAAGCAATCAAAGGCTATGGCTTGGCCTTGGTAACGCCCCAGTTGGCGGCTAAGGCCGCTAAAGTAGCCCTGGTAGTTGGTACGGTGTTGTTGGTAATCAACCATGGCCGGGCCATTCGTGCGGGCACCATGAGCCGCGATCGCTGGATTTCTGCCGCACTAACCTATTTGGTGCCCTATGCCGTCAGTATTCATGGGCAGTACATGGCCTTGGCTGCCGCTGCCCCCAAACGGCGTTAGACTGACATTCGTCGCCCATCTAGTCCATTACCATCACGCCATGGCCCAGGAGACCCACTATCAAATTCTCGAAGTGACCGAAACCGCCACCCAGGCCGAAATCAAGCGCGCCTACCGGCGACTGGCTAAGCAGTTTCACCCCGATCGCCAACCTGACGCGGCCTCCCACGAGCAAATCGCCCGCATCAATACCGCCTATGAGGTAATTGGCGACCCGTCCCGGCGATCGCACTACGATCAGCAGCGCCAGGGCATCGTTAGTACAGATCCAAGCGCCAGTGCGACCCAGCGGGGCCAGCGCACCGCCGACCTGCAGAATTTGTATCGCCGTCAGCGCCAGGCCACCCAGTCTTCCGAGGTGCAGGTGGATGCCTGGCTTAAGTTGGTATATGCCCCGGTGGATCGGTTGGTGGCTAAAATTATGTCGCCCCTGAAGGGGGAAATTCGCAAGCTATCGGCAGACCCCTTTGACGATGAGTTGATGGAGGCGTTTCAGGCCTATTTAGACCAGTGCCGCATTTGGTTAGAACAGGCCCAGACTAAGTTCCAGTCAATGGCCAACCCAGCCAACACCGCTGGAGTAGCGGCCGATATTTACCACTGCCTCAGTCAGTTGGAGGATGGCATCGACGAAATCGAGCGGTTCACCTTTAGCTATGAAGAAAGCTACCTGCACACCGGGCAGGAGCTATACCGCATTGCTCGCCAACTGCGCCAGGAGGCCAAGGAGCGAGTGAAACAGTTGGGCTAGGGGTTTATCAAGTTAAAGATGACGGGCTGAAAGGGGTCACGGTTCGCTGCCCCCGCCAATATCAGATTGACTGAGCCCTAGCGCTTAACCATCCGTTGACAGGTAGGGAATGACTTTGGTGATAGCCTCCTGCACAAATGCCTTCATGGCGGCATCCCGCTGGTTCAGGCGAAACTGTTCAGTGACCACAGCGCCCATGCCGCCGTCCCCCCAGTCTTGATTGTGGCGGAAGTACTCCACAAAACTCTTGCCAGCCACCCGGGTCAGGTAGGCACCGCTGACCCCCTTCAGGGCTCGACCGGCCAGCACCGTAGCCAGATTAGTCTGCAAACCCAGGGCCAGCAAATCGACTGATCCTTTCACCAGCCCCAGCCCCCCCAGGGTTTTGGCCAGGGAAATAGCCAGAGCCTTGCCTTCCTCTAGGCTGACCTCACAGCCGTAAACCCGGCTGAGTTCCACCACCATTTGAGCATTGACGGCCGCCGTAGTCAGAAAGTCTAGCCCTGGCAGGGGGGTAGCAGCGATCGCCCCTGCCCCAATCCACTGATAGCGATCGATGATCGCATCCGCCTGGGTCTGGCGCTGGGCATCAATCAAGCGCCGGGCCTGATCGCCTAATTGCTGGGTTTGCAGCAAAATATTATCGGCCACCAGGGTATCCCCTTCCTGGCGCAGAATGTCGGCCAGTCGAGCCAGCAACGGAGTCAGGTTAGGCCGCATCTGCACCCAACCACCGCCCTCTTTGGGGAGCGGTTGAGGGGCGGCTGCAATCGCCAGCACATCTTCATCGGCCAGGGGCGGGACGAGTCGCGATCGCACCTGAGTTAGCAGGCGCTCGATATCAGGTTCCGGGTAGCGATCGGCCTTGTTCAGAACCACCACGGCTCGCTTTCCCATGGCCAGAAGTGGCATCAGTACGGCATACTCCGCCTGGTGCAGGTCGTTATCAATCACAAACAAAATTAAGTCAGCCTCGGCGGCAATTTCCCGGGCGGCCTGTTCGCGTAGGGTACCCGCCACGCCGACTTCTGACAGGCCTGGGGTATCAATTAAGACCAGGCGCCGGGGCAGATGGGGAAGCTCCCAGGTATAGTTCTGTCGAGTTTGAGTTGTGCCCATGGGGGCGCCCACGGCGCCCACAGGTTCGCCGACCAGGGCATTAATGAGCGAGGTTTTGCCCGCTGACCCGACCCCAAACACAGCGATAGTCAGGTCACCTTGATCCATTGCCGCCTGGAGTGCCTGAGACTTTTCGAGCAGGGCCTGACGGGCCACCTGGTCTTGAATGTAGTCCACCTGGCGCTGGATGGCTTCCAGGTTGTGACTCGCCGCCTGGGCTGGGTGGCGGGGGGCCACCGGAGGCGACTGGCGACGCCGGGGACGCAGAAAGAGCCAGCCATAGTAGAGTATGACCGCCAGCAACCCCACTGCGATCGCGATCCCCAGCCCCAACACTAGGTTGGCCAGCAGTGGTGATGCCAGTGCCAGGGCATGGTAAAAGCGGATAGCCGCATCGACCACCACCAGGGTAGCCCCCAAGACCAGCCCTAACCCGACCGCTAACCCCAACCACTGCCATCGCCCCATGGTTCGCTAGAGCCCTAAGCAACAAAGCATAGACGTTGACGCAACGCCTATGCCACTAGAATATACCGAGCTCAACCTGTGCTTGGCCCACCAGTCAAGCTGATTTGCTCTATCCAGAGGCCAAAGTAAGGGACCAGGGGCGACATCAAGGGGGACTTGTGCCCTAAAGGGGATTGTGGGAAAACCGATTGTTGCGGTTGGGCCGTCCACCCTCGCCCCCATTGTCGGTGCGAGGACGGGCCTTATTCACCCGCAACTCTCGCCCTAACCACTCAGCTCCATCCAGTTCAGAGATGGCCTGGTCTTCTTTTGTTTCGTCGGCCATGTCGACAAAGGCAAACCCACGCTTGCGGCCGGTTTCTCTGTCGATGGGCAAACTAATGCGAGTGACTTCACCATATTCGGCAAAGACATCTTTGATATCATCCTCAGAGGCCTGAAAGGACAAATTGCCAATGTAAATAGTCACGAGTCTCTCCGAACCGAAATGCTGACAAGTCAAATGCTGGATAAGCTCAAGAGCATAGGCAAAGGCACTACCTCAATGGGTCTCAGCCAAAACATTTGATGCCATAATAGCCCATCCCTTTTGAATTGGCAGTAGCCCAACTCACACCTTGGGAATTTGTGCCCTTACACTAAGTAAAGGGTCTACTCCGTAGAGTTTGGCAGTAATGAAACTACACCTGAATGTTTGGCGGCAGGCTACCCCTACCGAACCTGGCCAATTCGAGCGCTACACCGTGGCTGACGCCCATCCCGATATGTCATTTTTAGAGTTGCTCGATGTGCTCAACGAGCAGCTAATCCAGGCTGGGGCCAGCCCGGTTGAGTTTGACCATGACTGCCGTGAAGGGATTTGCGGCTCTTGCGGGATGATGATTAATGGCAAGGCCCATGGGGGTCAGCCCCAAACGGCCACCTGCCAACTCTACCTGCGTCACTTTAAAGATGGCGATGACATTACCGTAGAGCCCTGGCGAGCCCAGCCCTTTGGGGTGATTAAAGATTTGGTGGTTGATCGCACCGCCTTTGACCGGATCATAATGGCGGGGGGGTACATTTCGGTCAAACCTGGGGCCGCCCCGGAGGCAAATACTTTGCCCGTCGCCAAAACCCAGGCGGAAGCAGCCTTTGACTATGCCGCTTGTATTGGTTGTGGGGCCTGCGTGGCCGCTTGCCCCAATGCTTCGGCCTCGTTATTTACAGGGGCCAAAATTGCCCATCTCGCCCTCTTGCCCCAGGGCCACCCTGAACGCCAGGGGCGGGTCTTAGCGATGACAGAGCAGATGGCCGCCGAAGGCTTCGGGGATTGCTCTAATCACGGGGAATGTCAAGCGGTCTGCCCCAAAGGCATCTCGATTGATGCGATTACCCGCATGCGGCGAGAATACCTGCGATCGGCGTTTTGATCCCCATTTCCTATTTGAATAACGAAAAAGCAAAAGGGAAGAACGAAAAGGGGAATGCTCGACATCGGACCACACCCAAGACTGGCTGCTCCCCCATCTCCCAAACCACCCCATCATCCCATTCCTCGCCAGGGCAGACACATGGGGCCGTATCTGAAGAATGAAGAACGAAAAGGGAAAAACGTAGGGCGTAGCCCGTGCGTAGCAAAGGGAGGAATCCCAAATCTAAAACTCCCCATCTCCCCATCCCCCCATCTCCCCCATCTCCCCCATCCCCGATCAACTCAGCTTCACCACAACTTGATTGGTGAGCAGCGTTTCCCCGGTCAGGATGTCCTCAACCGTGATCCGCAGCTGCCGATCGCGGTCCACCTGAAACAGCACCCGCACCCGATCGGTGCCGGGAAACCCGGGGGGATTGAGTTGGGCAATGGTGCGAGCTCCATCCCGATCGTTGAGGGGTTTAACTGTGCGGCCCCCTTCCCCCAATTGCCGGGTGACCAGGCGCCCCCCTTCAAAGTAGACCTCGGTTTGGGTACTGGCTTCGCCTAACTCCCCCACAATCAGTTCAATGCTGGGTTGTTTGTCGACGGACGCCCCCAGGGTGATTTCCACCGGTTGGGGCATGGGGTAGGGTTGCCCCTGGTTAATGATTGGGTGCCAGCCGTGGCAATTATTCCGACGGTCCCAGTAGCGAATGCCATAGCTGTGGTACAAAAAATCTTGCAGCTCTAGGCCCTGTTCCAGCTGCAAGGCTCCTTGCACCACCGCCTCAAAGGGGCGATCGCCCTTGATTTTTTCAGAGGGAAACTGGGCCTGCACCCAGCGTTGCACCGCCGGAATTTGAGCAGTGCCCCCCACCAGCAGCACGGCATCAATGTCTTCTGGGGCTACCCCTTGCCGCCGTCCCTGCTGCAACACCTGGGCTAGGCCAGCCTCTAGGCGGTCAAAAAACTGCTGCTGGTCCAGAATCTGCTCAAACTGCTCTCGGGACAGGGTCAGCTCGTAGGTTTCCAGGGTCTCATCATTAAAGTAAGCCTCTGTGGCTGCCGTGGTTTGGGAGAGCTGAATCTTCAGTCGCTCGGCTAGCCGCTGCACCACAGGGCCAGCCGCCAACCCTTGCTGCTGCTGGAAATAGTCCACCAGCCAGTGATCGATATCGGCCCCGCCCAGGTTTTCCCCAGCTTTGCCCAGCACCCGGGCCACCTGGGGCCGCTGGGCCGTATTTTCGGCCATGGCTTTGCGACCCCATTTGAGAATAAATCCCGTGGGGCGCTGTTGGGCCGGAGCCGCCAACTGCACCAGGGACCAGTCTAGGGTGCCGCCGCCAAAGTCGAGCACCAGCAAGGTGCGCTCATCCGTTAGGCCATAGCCGAGGGCAGCGGCGGTGGGTTCGTCGATCATCCGCACCTGGCTGAATTGCAAGGATTCTGCCAGATTCCCTAACCATAGGCGGTAGGCCTCAAAGCTGTCCACCGGTACGGTCAATACCAGGCTGTTGTCATCGGTTGTGGCTTTAACCTGGTCTAGTACTGCTTGCAAAAACCACTGCCCCACCTGCTCAAAGGATAGGGGTTGGCCATCCAGCTCGGGCAGGAACCCTTGCAAGGGGGTGCCAATCCCGCGTTTGACATTGCAAAAAAAGCGGGGATCTGTGCCGATGTCTAGACCGCGTTCGCGCACCTGCTGACCAACCCATACCTCACCGGGTCGCTGCACATAGACCAGACTGGGCACTAGTGGTGGGTCATTGCCTAATATCTGGCTTAAGCCAGGTAGGGAAAGGGTTTCTGGTTGTTGAGAGACAGGGTTCCAGCGGGCCACCGCAGTGTTACTGGTGCCAAAGTCAACAGCAATAGCCATAGGGTGAATGGAAATACAGAGCTAGATTAAGGCCAGCTTGGGCTTGTTGCTGGCCCCAACCAAGCGCTAAAGCTAAGCTTGAATGCAGTTTATAGCAAATCCTGTGCCTAACTATCATGATCGACCTCGAAAACAGCACTGTCTTGGTCACGGGGGCATCCCGGGGGATTGGCGAGGCGATCGCCCGTACCCTTCACCAGGTTGGGGCTGCCGTGATTCTGCACTATGACCAGGGCAAGGGCAAAGCCGAGGCGATCGCCGCTGACCTGGGGGACGATCGGGTCTACTGGCTCCAGGGTAATTTAGGGGTGCCGGGGGTGGCACCGGACCTGTGGCAGCGGGCTTTGGCCTGGCGGGGGGAGATTACAGCGGTGGTCAACAATGCGGCCACCATGCCCGCCGCCCCGGTGAATGCCGACTGGGATAGCTGGTCTATGGCGTGGCAGCAGACCCTACAGGTGAACCTGATTGCGGTGGCAGATTTGTGTCGAGAGGCGATCGCTCACTTTCAAGCCCAATCCGGCGGTACCATCGTTAACCTGGCTAGCCGGGCGGCCTTTCGGGGGGATGGCCCCGAGTTTATGGCCTATGCCGCGTCCAAGGGCGGGGTGATTAGTCTTACCCGTACCATTGCCCGGGGGTTTGCCCAGGATGGGGTGCGGGCCTATGCGATCGCGCCTGGGTTCGTTCATACGGATCGCATTGCCCAGGTGATGGCCAAGCGAGGAGCCGACTACGTCACGGCCGATATTCCCATGGGGGCCGCCGCTGCCCCCCAAGATATTGCTAACCTGGTGGCCTTTTTGGTCGCTGGTTTAGCCCCCCACGCCACCGGGGCTACCTTTGATGTGAACGGGGCCTCTTATTTTCATTAGTACGGCCTGGCAGAGGATATCAGGTGTTAGGTGTTAGGTGTCAGGTATCAGCCGACTTATGCCTCATTAGACTAGTTTAATGAGGCTGATACCTGACGATTGCTGCCATTACCGATACCCTACTCACTTACAACGATATTGTTCAGCAACTCGGGCTACATCGCACGGAAGCTCCAGAGTTTTTTGCTGAATGGCAGCGGCCGTTACCGCCCTTATCAAGGGCAGAAGTAGCGGAATTGGATCACCTCAGCCAGCGTTATCTTACCTATATTAAAGCTGGAGATTGAAGCTGGAGAGGTGAGTGAAGGGACGCTAAACTAGCCGACAATATCCGCGATCGCAAAATTTCACCCTACTGTCAGCACCAGACCAAAACTTGCAACGAGTTGGTCAAGGGTTAAAGCATTTAGTCACCATAGCTTCAGGCGCATAATGCCAATATCTGGTTAGCTAGGCCATTCACCTATAGCTGTCGCTTCATCAAAAGCGCCTCTGGCTGGTAGCCCAATTTTTGGTACAGCGCCTGGGCGGCCTGGTTATGACTAAATACCTGTAAGCTTACCTGGCCATAGCCCTGATCCTTTGCCCATTGATGGGCCACCTGCATCAGGGCCGTCGCCACCCCCCGCCGCCGATGGAGGGGAGCGACATAGAGCAGCAACACATAGGGGTGTTTCACTCCCGTGCGCTGGTCCGTAGCCTGCCCCAGCCAAAGCCCACCCACCGGATTAGATTGCCCTGAAGCATCAGGTTCATCAGCTTCAACCCACCACAGGGGCGTATCCCGACTCAGGTAGCGGTCCACTGTGGCGGCCATGGGACCGAGGGACTGTTCCGCATCTAGCTCGATGTAGTGGCGTTGCATGAAAATGACGAGCATTGCCCGATCCAGCGGCGAGCCCTGGCGTAGGCGATAACCAGTAACCGAAAAAGACGAGACCATAGGCGTGACGATATCTGAGCGATTAACAATGAGGGTGAATTTTGACAACTTTGTAGCCTAGCTTACTAATCCAGAGCTGAAGGGCGGACTAATCTCATCTTCGAGCAGCAATTTTGGGTCTAGGACTTGAGTAAGCTGGTTGTGATAGGGAGCATCTAGGGTTCAGGGTTTAAGGGATACGGTGTGCGGTAGGACTGCTAGCCGTGTACTGCGAATCGTGACCCCCCACTAACGTGTCACCTTCAGCTTGGCAGTCTACCGGCTACGATGCGGAATTTATGAGTCTGGTGTGCTATTACAAAACCAGTAGACATCAGGCCCTATTCTAAATGTCCTAAATTGTTGCCCTTGCTTCCTTCATCTTGGAGATTGTGGACCTGCTCTGTGAATCAGCAACTTGCAACTCAATTGACCTTTTCGGTGAATGGTGAACCGGTCTCGCCTCAGGCTGTTTCCCCCGCTATGACCCTTTTAGAGTACCTGCGCCTGAGTGGACGGGCTGGCACTAAAGAGGGCTGTGGGGATGGCGACTGTGGGGCCTGCACCGTTGCCCTGATCGGGGCACGTGCCGACGGTAACCCCCAATACCAGGCTGTGAATAGCTGCCTGATCCCCCTCGGGGCCGTCGCCGGACGACAGGTGCTCACTGCGGACGGCATTACCCAGGGCCGCATTCCTAAAAGCCCCCTGGCCAAAGAACCGGTCACCGTCGACCAACTGCACCCGGTACAGGGGGCGATGGTGGAAACGGGCGGATCTCAGTGCGGCTACTGCACCCCCGGCTTCATCATGAGTTTGTTTGCCGCCTACTACAACGGCGGCCCCGATGATCTGGCGGTGGAAGGCAACCTCTGCCGCTGCACGGGCTACCTGCCCATCCGCCGGGCCGCCCAACAGGTAGCCCAGACCCTGGTTGTCGACCAGTTCTCCCAACAATTGGCCGCAGCCTCCACGGAGTTGTTGCCCGTGGCCTGCCCTGGTCCGGACACCCAGTTCTACCGTCCCACCCAGCTATCGGAAGTGTTGGCGCTGATGCAGCAACACCCTGATGCCACGCTGGTGGCCGGGGCCACTGACCTGGGGCTGGAAATGAGCTGGCATCGGCAACACTATCCGGTGCTGATTTCCCTGGAAGCGGTGGCAGAGCTCACCCAGATGCACCAAACCGAGGATGCCGTCACCATTGGGGCGGCGGTGCCCCTCAGCCACATTGAAACTACCCTCCATGGCGTCTTTCCCAGCCTGGATGAGATGATTCACTGGTTTGCCGCCCGTCAGGTGCGCAACCGGGCCACCCTGGGAGGCAACATCGGCACGGCCTCACCGATTGGCGACCTACCGCCGGTGCTGCTGTCGTTGGAGGCCAGCCTCACCCTCAGCGGCCCAGGGGGAGAGCGCACCCTGCCTTTGGCCGACTTTTTCACCGGCTATCGCCAGACCGAGCTGCAACCTGGGGAAGTAATTGTTTCGGTCCAAATTCCTCGCACTCCGGCCCCTGGTACCGCCCGTCGCCTGGCCCAGTCCTACAAAATTGGCAAGCGCGGCACCGATGACATCAGCATTGTTGCTGCCGCCTTTGTGGTGGATGTGGATGCTGACAACACCATTCTCCAGGCCCGACTGGGGTACGGTGGTGTGGCGGCTACCCCGGCCCGGGCCACAGCCGCTGAGGACTTTCTGGTGGGTCAGCCCTGGGCGATGGAAACGGTGCAGGCGGTAAAACCCCTGCTGCAGGAGGCGTTTACTCCAATGACCGATCTGCGCGGTAGTGCCGAGTATCGTCAGCGGCTGGTAGTCAACCTGTTTGAGAAGTTCTTTGTAGAGTTTCCCTGAGGCGTGAGCCTCCTGATCAAACCCACCCCTACCCCTCCCAGGAGGGAATGTTCGAGTCGCTAGCGAGGTTGCTTATGAGTCCAGTCGGTAAGCCCAAAAGTCACGAAAGCGCCGTTGGCCATGTCAGTGGCACCGCCGTCTACACCGACGACCAGCGCGAACCCGCCGGGATGCTGTCGCTATACCCGGTGCTGTCACCCCACGCCCACGCCACAATCACCCGGCTGGAGGTGGCCCCGGCCCTGGCCGTGCCGGGCTGTGTTACGGTGCTGACCGCTGCCGATGTGCCCGGGGAAAACAATACGGGGGTGATCATCCACGATGAGGTGCTGCTGCCCACGGATGAGGTGGTGCACTACGGGCAGGTGGTGGCCTGGGCGGTGGGAGAAACCGAGGCCGCAGCCCGAGAGGCCGCGGCCCACATTCAAGTTGAGTACGATCCCCTGCCCGCGATCAAGACCGTCCACGAGGCGATCGCCGCAGATAGCTACCACAACGATCCCCAAATCATTCGGCGGGGGGACACCGAGGCGGCCCTGGCCCAGGCGACCCATAGCTTTGCCGGCGAAGTGGACATTGGCGGCCAGGACCACTTTTACCTGGAAACCCAGGCCAGTTGGGTGATTCCCGACGGTGAGGGCAATCTGCAGGTGTTTGCCTCCACCCAGCACCCCACCGAGACCCAGGAAATTGTGGCCCGGGTGCTGGGCTTGCCCAAGAATCAGGTGGTCTGCACCTGCCTGCGCATGGGGGGTGGCTTTGGCGGCAAAGAATCCCAGGCCAACCCGTTTGCTGCCGCTGCGGCCCTGGCCACTTACAAAACCGGCAGACCGGCCCGCTGTCGTCTGCGGCGTCACCAGGACATGCTGATTACCGGTAAGCGCCACGGCTTCTTTGGCCAGTACGAAGTAGGCTTTGACGACCAGGGCAAGATTACGGCCATGAATGCCCTGCTAGTGGCCGATGGCGGTTGGAGTCTGGATTTGTCCCCGCCGGTGCTGATGCGGGCCATGCTGCATGTGGATAATGCCTACTACGTTCCTAACCTGGTGGTAGAAGGGCGGATAGCCAAGACCAATCGGGTGTCAAACACCGCCTATCGCGGCTTTGGTGGCCCCCAGGGGATGATTGTGGTGGAAGAGGTGGTGGACCGCATTGCCCGCACCCTCAACCTGCCCCCCGATGTGGTGCGGGAGCGCAACTTTTACTACGGCGAGGGGGAAACCTGTACCACCCACTACGGCCAGGAAATTGTCGATAACCGGCTGGACCGGGTCTGGGCAGAGGCCAAGCAACAGTCCGACTACATGGCTCGGCGGGCGGCGATCGCCGCCTTTAACGAAACCAACCTGTACCAAAAGCGGGGGCTGGCCATCACCCCGGTCAAGTTTGGTATTTCCTTCAACAAAGTGCAGTACAACCAGGCCGGGGCCCTGGTGTTGATCTACACCGACGGCAGCATTCAGGTGAACCACGGCGGCACCGAAATGGGCCAGGGATTACACACCAAAATGATTCAGGTGGCGGCCAAAGCCCTGGGGGTGAACATCGAGCGCATACGGCTGATGTCCACCAGTACCGACAAGGTGCCCAACACCTCCGCCACAGCGGCCTCCAGCGGCTCTGACCTGAACGGCCAGGCGGTGAAAAATGCCTGCGAAATCTTGCGCGATCGCCTGGCTGTCGTGGCCGTGCGCATGTTAAACCTGGATGCCCCGGAAGACATGGTGTTTGAGGATGACTGGATTTACTGCCGCACCTACCCCAGCGCCCGCATCGCCTTTGACGAGGTGGTACAGCAAACCTACAGTGAGCGCATCAGCTTGTCCGCCACCGGCTTTTACCGCACCCCCAACATCTTCTGGGATGCCAAACTGGCCAAGGGTCGCCCCTTCTACTACTTTGCCTATGGGGCTGCCGTCTCCGAGGTGGAGGTGGATGGCTTTACCGGCACCTTCAAACTGCGCCAGGTGGATATCGTCCACGACGTGGGCGAGTCTATTAACCCCCTGGTAGATCGGGGGCAAATCGAAGGGGGCTTTGTCCAGGGCATGGGCTGGCTGACCATGGAAGAATTGGTGTGGGATGGAGAAGGTCGCCTGCGCACCTTTGCCCCCAGCACCTACAAAATTCCCACCATCAGCGAAGTACCCGAAAAGTTCACGATTCACCTGCTACAGCGAGCCGCCCAGGATGGGGTGATCTACGGCAGTAAAGCGGTAGGGGAACCGCCGTTTATGCTGGCCATGTCTGTGCGGGAGGCCATTCGAGCGGCGGTGGCGGCCTTTGGCGACGCCGATTTCGTGCCCCTGGGCTTGCCTGCAACCCCAGAAGCCACCCTGTGGGCGATTGAGCGGGTGAAGGCCGCAGTCAGCCAGGGGCAACCGGTTAATATTGTCTCCTAAGAAACAAAACCTAATCGATGTCAAAACACCCTGATTGTCGCCAAACTGGAAACAGTTTTGTTTCTTCCACCTTCTGCTCACCCCAGCGGTGTTAGTGGGAAGCTGCCTTCCTCCTTCTGCCTTCCTCCTTCTGCCTTCCTCCTTCTGCCTTCTGCCTTTCTGGATTCAGGCATCTTTGTAGTGCTGAACTGTTTTCAACAACTGGCCCAAGCCCTCGACCATGGTCCCGCCGTCCTGGCTACGGTGATCAGCGCTAGGGGATCGGTGCCCCGGGAAGTGGGGGCCAAGCTGGTGCTGGACGCTCGGGCACAGGCCTTTGGCACCATTGGCGGTGGGGCGGGGGAGGCCAAGGTTCTGCACCAGGCCCAGGCGGTGCTAACCACCGGGGCCAATCAGATGGTGGATATCGATCTGTCAGGGGCACCCCAACGACCCACCCAGGGGGTGTGTGGTGGCCACATGCGGGTGTGGCTGGGGCGCTGGCAGGGGGAATCGGCAAAGGCATTAGGGCAGCAAATCTTACAGCGGCTACAGCAGGGCCAAGCCGTCACCTTGGTCACTCCCCTCGCTCCAGGGCAGGCCCCTTACCTGGCGGAGCAGCCCGTCCAGCTAGATCCAGCTACGGCCTTTGTGGAAACCCTGCAACCGCCGCCGACGTTACTGATTGTGGGGGCGGGCCATGTGGGCATTCAACTGGCGCAAGTCGCTCACTTGATTGGCTTTCAGGTGGCGGTGCAGGACGATCGCTCCGAGTGGGCTAACGCCGATTACTATCCCCGGGCCAGCCACATTTTGGCCCAGCCGGTGGAGACAGCGATCGCCTCCCTGGCCCCCCATCAAAACCTCTATGCCGCCCTGGTAACGCGGGGTTACACCTACGACCTGGCGGCCCTGAAACCCCTCTTGCAACGCTCGATCCCCTGCCGCTACATCGGCATGATCGGCAGTGAAAAGCGGGTGCGCCAGGTTTATCAGGCCATGCAGCAAGGGGGCATTGCCAAGCAACAACTGACCCAAATTTACGCCCCCATTGGTTTAGATATTGGCGCCCTGACCCCCGCCGAAATTGCGGTCAGCATTGGCGCCGAGCTGATTATGGTGCAGCGGGGAGGCACCGGGCGATCGCTATCGGAACGCCTGCGACAGCAGCAGCACTCAGAGAACGACTAACATTAAAGTCTACATATCCTCTCTGGATGGAATTTGAGACAAAATATCCACCCTGAGTAAAATCTGAAACAAAGCTCCATAATTAAGAAGCCAGCGAACAACCCTACCGATGTGACGGTTACCCAAGCTTGAGGCGGCGGCGGATGGCTAAAATTTTGCAAGAAGGGGCTAACTATACCTTCCAAAACTATTTTGAGCTGCCCCAGGATACCGATGAAATTTTGGCCGAGTTCGGCTACGACTATGTGAAAGCCCGGTTGCAGCTGCCCGTGACCCAAGCCCCGATCGCAGGTCTAGATACCCTCAAAGCCCAAATTGAAGAAACCCTGCCCTACGTACAGATCACCAGCGAAAGCGCTAAGCGAGAAGTGCTAATCGCCCCGGTGCTGATGCGAGTCGCCACCCTGTCTCACCAGGTGTTGCGATTTGAGTATCCGCTCAAGGTGAATGACTGGCTGCAAGGGAATTTGGACTACCTGATTCGGGGCCACAATCAAGTGGTCGTGGTCGAAGCTAAGCGGGATGACCTGACCCGAGGATTTACCCAGCTGGCAGTAGAGATGATTGCCCTGGCCACAGACGATACCGCGCCAGCCCTTGTTTATGGGGCCGTGACCATGGGGAATTTTTGGGTCTTTGGCCGATTAAACCGTGAGACTAAGCGCATCACTCAAGATATAGGCGGCTATCAGGTGCCGGATGATGTGGAAATTCTGGTGAAAACTCTAGTCGGTATTTTGGAGCAGGATTGATCCCTTAACTGGCGGCAACTCGTTGAGCAATAGCTTGCCACTGCCGTCGGTCCTGGCCTGAGGGACTAGCACTCAACACAGTGCCTGAGAGGGCAAATTGGGCGATGTCTCGGTCGTCCAGCTTAGACATGATGGTTAGCGTCTGGGCGGTGCTGCTTTTGACCAACGTATAGTGGTGGCCGTCGGCAATTTCCTGGGTCGGGCTGGGTCGGCTGGTGCGGCCACGGCTGTGGGCGATCGCAAAAGCCCGGATCACCACCGGATAGATCGCCATCGCCCATTGCTGATCAGCGATCGGTCTGACGCCAGCCGCTAAAATTGCTTGCTCTAGCTGCTGGGATAGGTTAAAGCTTGCCGCCCAGACATGCATGTAGTCATAGTCCAGATCATCCTGCTGCGTCTTCAATATCCCCAGCACATCTCGCCATTGCTTTTCAGACTGACTGGTTTGTCCCCACCGCAGCTTGCTGACCACAATATCTTCTGGGGCAGCCACATAGACCTCTGGCCCATGGGGTAACGGAATCAGTCGGCGGCGGGCGAACTTGAGCTGTTCGTACTCACTGGTGTCCGCCAGCACAAAATCGGCTCGGGAAATGGTCGCCACCTGGGTCACCTGCAGGGTGTGCATCCGTCCCATAGCCACATCTTCAACCCCCGGTACATAAAAGCCTGCGGCTTCTAAGGCTGCGGCCAAAGGCCCCAGGGCATCCCGGGATACTGAGATCACCATGTCCAGATCCCGTGTGGTACGAGGTTCACCGTAGGTGATGGCGGCCACACCGCCGGTCACGTAGTAGGGAACCTGTACGGTTAAGAAAATCTGGTGGAGCTGAGCCACCAATGCAGTGGTGTCCTGAATCCAGGTCATTTTAGAGCCGGTAGGGATATAGTGCGCCGGGCAATCATCCTGAAGCCAGACCTCGGCTAACTTACGCGCAAAGGCTGGCGGTGGTAGGTGGGCGAACTGACGGCCTAAACAGTCCAAAGACCACTGTCTTGCCGTCTGCATCAAAGCAGCGGCCATCCTGAGTCGCTCGGTCGGGGTCCGCTGACGCAGCAGATAAAAATCCAGTAGATCGACTTCCAGGCTGGTGTCATTCGCCTGGGGACGATAGCCGGGGGGAGCAGTTAAGTTTGGTAATTGGGGGACCACTGCAGCGCCTGGGGAGAGGGGGTGAGTCAAACCAACTGGTCTGATTTTATCGTGATGGATTACAGCCAGGCCGAGGGCAGGCCTAAAACGCCGGGATAGATCCCAGGGTTCTGCCCCGGAATACCCCAAAATTCCCGGTTAGCCCGCCTAAGAACCCTGGGATCTTGACCGACTGTACCGATGCTCTAGCGTTGAGCCAAACAATAATGACGGGAGATGTGACTTAGGGTACACGGTTTAAGGCGAGCCGTAGACCGTGCACCGCAGACCGTGAACCCTGTCAGCCCGACACCTTTAACTCAATAGACTCCTAGCTACCGGCTGGCCGCAGGGCGATCGCATCTCCCACCCTGAGATTCAGTTGCTGCTGGGCACTGCCCTGGTTCACCGCCACCTCCACATAGCCATGGCTGCCGATCAGGGCCAGGGGTTGGCCTGGGGGCACGGCCCCATAGGTGGTGCGGCCCTCCAGAATGCTGTCACCGATGACCACGTGCCAGCGGTCGGCATTCACCGCCGTCGCCGGAATGGTGGTGATGACATTGCCAAAGCGATCGCAGTATTGCACCACCCCCTGCATCCCCTGGTCTGTCATCCGTACTGGCGGGATGTCCAGCCGTGTTAGTGACTCAGGCGGAATTGAGCGGCCTAACCGGTGCAGGGGAACCCCACGGGCTAAATGGGCCATGGCGGGGGCAAAAATGTCGCGGCCATGGAAGGTCTGGCTGGGGTTGGGGACTCGCCAGTAGGCGGGCTGAGTCAGGGCGACGGCGGCTAAAACGGGCACCGTGTCTGTGATGCCGCTAAACAGGCCGTTGTCTGGACCCACCAGAAAGGCGCGATCGGTTTGAACCGCGATCGCCCGGCGGGCAGTCCCCACCCCTGGGTCCACCACCACCCCATGGATGGTCCCCTCAGGGAAGTAGGGGTAGGCGCTGAGCAAAGCGAAGCGGGCCGCGGCCACATCCTGGGGAGGAATGTCGTGGGTTAAGTCAACCACCTGAACCCCAGGGCAAAGGCTGGCGATCACCCCCTTCATCACCCCGACATAGACATCCTGATGGCCAAAATCCGTCAGTAGGGTAATCATTCGGCGCGGTAATTCCCTGACTTGCCGCCGGTTTTCTGCAGCAGTCGCACCCCCGTAATTTCCATCGATTTTTCCAGGGCTTTAGCCATGTCGTACAGGGTGAGGGCGGCCACCGACACAGCGGTCAGGGCTTCCATCTCGACCCCCGTTTCTGCCTTAGTTTTGACCGTCCCCTGGATGGTGTACCCCGGCAGGCCTGGGTCGGGGGTAATCAGCACCTCTATTTTGTGCAGCGGCAACGGGTGGCAGAGGGGGATCAGCTGGGCGGTTTGCTTGGCAGCCATAATTCCAGCAATGCGGGCGGTACCCAGCACATCTCCCTTAGGCGCATTCCCCGCTTCAATGGTGGCCAGGGTGCTGGGCTGCATGGTGATCTGGGCGATCGCGATCGCCTGCCGCACCGTTTGTCCCTTGGCAGACACATCCACCATCTGGGCCTGCCCCTGGGGGTCTAAGTGGCTCAGGGGAATGGTCGGATCAGAATTATTGGTCATCTCTAGAAAATATCCCTTAGATTGTGCTATTGTAAAAAGCCTGCAAGGGCGTGTAGCTCAGTGGACTAGAGCACGTGGCTACGGACCACGGTGTCGGGGGTTCGAATCCCTCCTCGCCCGTTTATTTTAAGCCTTGTCCCAGTCGGGTTAAGGTCTTTTGAAAAGCCACAGGTTATCTGTGGCTTTTGTTTTAGATATGACCTAGCACTAAGGCTGGTGAGCAGTGCCCACTCCACGACAGATCAAGGCTTTCGGCGATTTGCGAGGCTGAATTTCAGCTTATTTCAATAACATTCGGGGCAGGCCAACTGCACGAACTCAACCCCCCAATCTCCCCCATGACCCCAAACATGATGCTGACCCTCCTGAACTGGATAGGTCCCCTAGGGGCTGACCATGGGGAAGGAAAGCAATTAACGGTATACTTTTGGCCATCCAGGGCTCTCGGTCGCTTTGAGGCCAACAGAGTACACTGGTAAAAACACGGGGCCATCCCACATTTCGCCGAAAATCACAGCCCAAGCGGCAGATCATCATGCTGGACGCACTCATCGTATTTTCATTCATCCTAGCCGGGGCAGGGATCGGGTTTTATAGCATTGACTTGCTGCCCGATCGGATTTTGGCGCAGGTCACCAATATGGAGGGGCTGGGCACCGTCACCGCTGTCTTTGGCGGGCTAATTGGTACGGCCCTAGGACTGGTGATGCAGACCAGCTACCGACGGCTGGAACGTCAGGTGAAAGAACTGCCTCCGGATCGGCTGCTGACTCGGGCAGTGGGTCTGGTGCTGGGGTTGCTGATCGCCAACCTGATGTTGGCCCCCCTATTTTTGTTGCCGATCCCTGCTGAGTTTGGCTTCATTAAACCGATGACAGCCGTCCTGGGTAGCGTCCTGTTTGCAGTGTCAGGGATGAACCTGGCCGATACCCACGGGCGATCGCTGCTGCGCCTGATTAGTCCCAGCACCCTGGAGTCAACCCTGGTGGCCGAAGGCACCCTGAAGCCCTCCAAAACCAAAGTGCTCGACACCAGCTGTATTATCGATGGCCGCATCGAAGGCTTGATGAATACCGGCTTTTTAGAAGGTCAGCTGCTGGTCCCCCAGTTTGTACTGCTAGAGCTCCAGCAAGTGGCCGATGCCTCAAACGACCAAAAGCGCGGTCGGGGCCGCCGGGGGCTGGATGTACTGAACCGGATTCGCGAGGCTTATCCTAACCGGGTGTTGATTAACTCTGTGGATTACGAGGATATTCCCACCGTAGATGCCAAGTTGGTGAAGCTGGCCCAAGAACTGAATGCCATGCTGCTGACCAACGACTACAACTTAAACAAAGTAGCCAGCTTTCAGGATGTGGAAGTCCTGAATATCAATGATCTAGCCCAGGCCATTCGCCCTTCCTATTTGCCCGGAGATGACATTGACCTGAAGATCCTGAAGGAGGGCAAAGAGCCATCCCAGGGAGTCGGTTACCTGAATGATGGCACGATGGTCGTTGTCGAAGAAGGGCGCGACTACATTGGCACCGAACTGGAGGTGGTGGTCACCGGGTCCCTGCAAACGTCTGCCGGGCGAATGATTTTCGCCCGTCCCAAAACCTCGATCGTAGCGTCTTAGGGCATTGGCTTAACAGTACAGGCTTAATGCTTATAAGGGAAAATTAAAACTAGTCAGCACTCTGCTGTAACTGTAAATGCTGTAAGCGTCGCTCAACGTCTCTTAAAGCGGCAGCTTCCCATTCTTCAAATTTTTTGGACCACCTAGAATTTCCCCTTAACCACTTATGTAGCGCAATAATGCTATTTCTTACATGCGATCGAGTGTTTGACGCTAACAATTGCTTTTTGAAGGAAACCTCATACCACAAAATAAATATTTCTCCAAATAAATCTGGTACTAATTCGATTTTCACCTGTTGATGTTTTATCGCTATATAAAGTCGCTGGTAGAAATTAGCCACTTGTAATAGATGAAAGCCTTCTTCAGGAAATTTCTGCAAGATTTCATCTATAGATATGGTTGGGTTGTTGGTGATTAGCCGATTAGCAACAACCTACATTCCGCACTTTCAACTGGCACAGCGAGAATTAACCAGAGACCTCAGTAGAGGAGATAGTAAACCTTACCGGAAATTGAGCTAGTAGAATCAATAGCAGAAGCAGTAACCAGGTAGATTCCATGAGAATGACCTATGCCGAGTTGCGGACGAAGTCTCGGATTCTATGCAGCTTGACAGGACTGACGGGTCAAGAGTTTGAGGCGTTGCTGCCGAGTTTTGCCGCCGCCTGGGACGCCTTTGTTCAAGAGACCTTCCAGCGTGAGGGGCGTAAACGGGCAGTGGGAGCCGGTCGCAAAGCCCACTTAAGGGATCTCGAAGATAAGCTGCTTTTCATCCTGGTGTATTTTCGACTCTATCCTACCCAGGAGGTTCAGGGGTTTCTCTTTGGGATGAGTCAGACCCAGGCAAATGAATGGATTCATCGCTTGACCCGAGTGTTGAACCAGGCGTTAGGGTACGAACGACAGTTACCGGAGCGAGACCCAGCTAACCTGGAGACGGTTCTCAGCGCCTGTCCGAGCTTAGAGTTCCTCATTGATGGCACGGAACGGCGGATCAATCGCCCCAAAGACAAAGCCGACCGCAAAACGTACTACAGCGGCAAGAAAAAGACCCATACCGTCAAGAACCTGATTATCCCTGAGCGCGGGGGCAAGGTGCGCTATCTCAGTGATACCTATGAAGGGAAGAAACACGACAAAGCCATTGCTGATGAGGAGGACTTGAGGTTTCCCCCCGGCAGTACGTTGTGGCAGGATGGTGGGTTGCAAGGGTTTACCCCAGAGGGAGTGACCATTCAGCAACCGAAGAAGAAGCCTCAAAATGGGTCTCTCACCGCGATTGATAAATTGAACAACCAAAGCATTTCAAGCATTCGCGTGGAAGTGGAACACCATATTGGCGGTATCAAACGGTGTCAAATTCTGGTGCAACCATTTCGTAATTGGGTTGACCATTATGTGGACGATGTGATGGAAACAGCCTGCGGGTTGCATAATTTCCGACTGACACACCGGGCGAAGAAAGGGAACTCTCTAGGTCAAGCCGCTTAATCACAATCAACAGGGGGAAATGCTGACTGACATCGATTTTTCTCCTATTTCCGATAAAGTCTAGTATTTCCGGCAGGGCGCTCCAAAGAATTGCAGGATATGGCGACGCTCATCGGTGAGGTTGACCACCTGGTGAAC
>NZ_SMDQ01000088.1 GCF_012911975.1 Nodosilinea sp. P-1105
CCGCAGAGCTTTTCTTTACAAGTATCTATTGATACACGACAATTAACCCCTTAACGTCCCGCCTTGTGGAGTGCTCCCGATTCTGCTGTAAAATCACCCGAAAAACTCGGTTCAGACCGCTGGTTACCTCAGTCCTATCCCAGATTTTGCTGGCAGGTTTGTATTCATGGGTGACCCAAACGGGTAAATCATAAGCCGCAAAGAGAGCATCAATACTAGGATGGAGTTGAGAAGTCGCCAGTTTTGGATCGTCGAGAAAATCCTGCCATGGTGGTGCTGGGGCAGTGGCGACTCTTGGCCGAAGTTTTATCTTGAGATGTGGCTTCATAACGCAGAGCTAGCTTACTGCAAGCTTTTGAGGGGGTTAAGACGCTATCAGGCCAAGAAAGTCTACGGATAACCCCCTTCCTCGCTAACAAGGCTTTGGGGTAAACCTCTTTTCTTTCCCTGATATAGAATCGCCTCCGAATTGCAGGAGGCTTAACCTGAATGACTTATACCAAAGCTGACTTTTGGAAAACATCGAAGTTTGTAACCTTAAGGGGGAAACTTTGTGTCCCTTGTGACCTGTCAGTCGATAGTATGTTCATTTCCGTCGTTGAGTACTAGTTGAGAAGTTCAGGGAAGTTTGCGATCGCAACCAGAAACTTTTATACATTTCTTAATACTCCTCCTGCACTCCGGTCTGGCAAGGGTTCCAGAGCAATCGCTACTTTAGAAACCTGTCTTAACCTGCATATCTTGATGAAGCGGTACGTAAAAACCCTTAACTTGGCCGAAACAGGCAAGGTTGCATTCAGTCCATAAGCGTATGCACTTCTGATTTATGGCATCTACCCCTCAATCGCGTCCTCGACAAAGAAAAGTTGTTGTCCTGACTCAATCAGGGTTTCAGAAGCTTCAGGCCGCCCAAGCCCAGTCCGACATTTGGGACAACTACATGAAAACCTGCACGTTAGAAGCTTTAAGCGAGCAGACTGGGTTATCTACCCATACCCTGAGCAAAGTCCACGCCAGGCGTTCGGGGGTAGATCTGCGGACGTTGGTACGCTACTTCAGTGCCTTTGGTCTACCGCTAGAACAGGGGGACTACAGATCAGCCGAGAAGGTAGACACAAAAGATCGCCCCAAGCCGAATACGCCCTTGAGTGAAGGGCCTGCCTTACCATCTCCAACATTTACTCCTGCTGTCAGTTGGGGCACAGCCCCTGACGTTGCGAAGTTCTATGGTCGGGTCGATGAACTGGCGACCTTACAAGCCTGGATTTTAGAGCAGCGATGCCGCCTGATTATCCTGTCAGGCATGGGTGGCATCGGCAAAACCTGGCTGTCTGCTAAGCTTACGGAGCAATTACAGTCAGCCTTTAAGTTCGTTCTTTGGCGCAGCTTGCGACCCATCTCGAAAGCACACTCCCCTTTGCCTTTTGATGAGCTGCTTGATGATTTACTGAGAAATTTAGACCCCCAATCAGGTCTGTCTGGTGCGGAGGACATTCGTACCAAGATTTTGTGGCTGATCGGTTGTCTGCAAAAAACGCCCTGTCTAATCGTCTTGGATAATGTTGAGTCGATCCTGAAACAGGCTAGCTCAGGGGACTCTGCTGACGGGAATATTTCAATCGGGTATCAGGCGGGCTATGAAGCCTATTGCGAACTGTTTCGGCTCATCGGGCAGGGGCGACACCAGAGTTGTTTGATGTTGACCAGCCGTCAAGTACCGCAGAAGCTTTCGCCATTTTCAGGGGAAAACCGGCAGGTTCGGCTGTTTTCTGTCGGTGGGCTGAGAACTCCAGATATACAACGAATTTTTGCCGCTAAAGGTTGTTTTCAAGGAAATGCTGATGAGTGGCATCACCTGGTTGATTACTATGGTGGCAATCCTTTCGTTCTAGAAACTGCTGCAACCACCATTCAGCAATTTTTTGGCGGCAGCATTTCTGAGTTTCTGACCTATAAATCTCTCCTGCTTGACGATATCCGTGAGCTTATGGATCAGCAGTTTGGGTTGCTTTCAGAGTCAGAAAAGGCTGTGATAGGTGCTCTTGCCCATCAAAAGATGCCCTGTTCGTTATCAACACTGCGATCGCACCTTTCCGCCTCGATAACCAACACCCATATGTTAGGCATCTTAAAATCTCTCAAGGCGCGATCGCTCCTGGCAAAGGCACCGACCAACCCTACCATGACCTCCTTCCCAGCCAACTACGTCAGGGATTACATTAGCCAGAATTTTGGGTGATAACGAGTGCTTAGCCAAAATTCTGAGCTTACCAGGTTTCAGTTCGAGGGCTGAATTATTCAGCCGTACCTGTAAGTTCCACATCTTCGTATAAAGAGTCGATCGCAACTCTCAGATCCACAGTCTCTAGCGCTAGCTGATCTCCTTCACCAAACGGATGCAGCACCCATAGTCCCGCTTCATTCTTACGAAATACCTCGACTTGTTGCTGAATTTGGCTGACTAAGACATACTCTTGCAATGTCTCCAAACAGCGATAATGTTCAAACTTTTTTCCTCTATCCTTCGCTTCTGTGCCCTCCGATAGTACCTCTATAATTAGCACAGGATATTTTTTGAAATATCGAAAATCGCGATCCCTTTGGTCGCAACTGACCATGACATCCGGGTAATAAAAATGATTAACGACATCGATCTGCACCTTCATGTCAGATCCATAAACCCGGCAATCGCTACCCCGCAAATGTCCTCGCAATAATGATGTGATATTAATACCAATGGTGACATGCTCATCAGTGGCCCCCGCCATCGCATAAATATCACCATTGTGGTACTCATGCTTAATTGTGCTTGATTTTTCTGCTTCAAGATAGTCTTCGGGTGAAAGATAACTGGACTGCTTAATGGCGATCATGGCATTTTTATAGCAGCGGCAACATTCACACTTTTCAGGATACATCGTCTCCCCACCGAGCTGCCCATGGTTCAAAGAGTCTGTTCTCGTTGGTCTCGCCTGCTGCGGCTTGGCCTCTATCTACTGCTAGGGGTGCTCCTCGCCAGTGCGCCCTGCCTCAGCCGTAGTGTTATTTTCCCCAGAGCATTGGCCAGGGCGGATGCGATCGCAACCACCCCAACCCCAGCCCTCCTAGACCAGGGTCGCCAAGCCTACACCGCCCAACGCTTTAGCGAAGCCATAACCGCCTGGGAAGGGGCTGTGGCTGCAACCTCCAGCCAGTCCCTCAACCAAGCCCTGGCCCTCAGCTATCTGACAATGGCCTACCAGCAACTCAGCCAGTGGGACGCCGCCGATCGCGCTATTACCCGCAGCCTAGACCTCCTCGCCACTATTTCCGACTCCACTCAAAAGCTGGCCGTGAGCGCCCAGGTGCACAACACCCTCGGTAGCCTGCAATTTACGCGGGGGCAGACCCAGGCCGCCCTGGAGACCTGGCAAACCGCCGCCGAGCTGTACCGGCAAACCGGCGATGAAGGCCGCTATGTCAACGCCCTACTAAACCAGGTGCAGGCCCAGCAGTCCTTGGGGTATTACCAGCCTGCGCGGCGCACCCTGGCTACCCTGGAGCAGCGCCTACCGCAGCAGTCGCGGCCCGTGCAGGTGCTGGGCTATCAGCGGCTGGGGCAGACCTACCGCTTGCTGGGCGATCTGGAAGCTGCAGAGGCCCGTTTGCAGAAGGCTCTGGAGCTGGCGCAGCAAGAGCACCTAGCGACGGGGGCGATTTTGCTGGGGCTGGCCAATATCGCTCAGGGGCAGGGGGATTGGCAGGGTGCGATCGCCCTCTCCCACCGAGCCGAACAGTCTACTGAAGCCGACATTCGCCTTAAGGCCCGGCTGAACCGACTTAACCTGGTAGCCCAGCATGATCCTGAGGCGGCTCCACCGCTGGCCGCCACCCTACCGAGGGATCTAGCCGAAATGTCCCCAGGGCGCGGCCAGATCTACGCCCACATCAACGCCGCCCAGAGCCTGCTCCAGCTCAAAACCCCTGCCGAAGTGGAAACCGCCGCCCGACTGCTGGCCCAGGCGATTCAGCAGAGCATCGCCTTGCAGGACACCCGGGCCGAAGCCTATGCCAGGGGCTACCTGGGCCATGCCTACGAAGTTGCCCAGCAGTGGCCCGAGGCACAGCAGCTAACTGAGCAAGCCCTGACCCTGACCCAATCCCTCGATGCCGCCGATATCGCCTACCAGTGGCAGTGGCAGCTGGGTCGCCTGCTCAACCAGCAGGGTCAACCGGCAGCGGCTTTGCCCGCCTATCGGGCCGCCTTCACCACCCTCCAGTCCCTCAAGCAGGACCTGGTCAACCTCAGCGACGACCTCCAGTTCTCCTTTCGCGACAGCGTCGAGCCCGTCTACCGAGAGCTAGTCGATCTGCTCCTACAACCCGAATCCCAAGCAGCTCTACCCTCTCCCCCACCTCCCCATCCCCCCACCTCCCCATCTCTCCCTTCCGCCCGCCTAGCCGAGGCCCGCTCGGTGATCGAAGCCTTGCAGATCGCCGAACTCAACAACTTCTTTAGAACCGCCTGCCTGGAAGGTGAGCAGGTCGCCCTGGAAGCGGTGAGCCAGTCCACCACCGCCGTGATCTATCCCATTATTCTGCCGGATCGGCTGGAGATTATTGCCAGTCTGCCGGGCCAGCCCCTGGGGCAATACACTAGCCCAGTACCCCAGGCAGAGCTGGAGCAGACCCTGACGGACTGGCGTCAATATCTAGAACGGCGGTTCACGGCCCCAGAGGGCAGAGCCCTGGGTCAGCAGCTCTACCGCTGGCTGATTGCCCCAATGCAGGAAGTACTGGCCGAAACCCAGCCCCAAACCCTGGTGTTTGTGCTGGATGGTGCCCTGCGGAATACCCCCATGGCGGCGCTGTACGACGGGGAGCGGTACCTGGTGGAAGACTATGCGATCGCCCTCTCCCCAGGGCTACAGCTGCTCGGCCCCCGTCCTTTGCAGTCAACTCAGGTATCGGCGCTGCTGGCAGGGTTGACAGAATCTCGCCATGGCTTTAGCGCCCTCACCAACGTGAACGACGAAATTCAAACCATTCAGGCGCTGCTTGACAATCGGGTCTTGCTCGACGAACGGTTTACCACAACGGCCCTGGCCCAGCAGATCGCCAAGACCGAGCTGCCCATTGTGCACCTGGCCACCCACGCCCAGTACAGCTCAAACCTTCAAGACACCTTCATTCTGGCCTGGGATCGCCCCATGCCGGTGGATGAGTTGAGCCTCCTGCTCAGCGCTGGGGATCAGAGTCGGGTGGAGCCCATTGAGCTACTGGTGCTCAGCGCCTGCGAGACGGCCACCGGAGACAACCGCGCCGCCCTGGGGCTGGCGGGTCTCTCGCTTCAGGCGGGTGCCCGCAGCACGCTGGCCTCGTTGTGGAATGTAGACGATGCATCGGGAGCCTACTTTGTCCGCCAGTTCTATCAAGCCCTGGCCCAGCCTGGGGCCACCAAAGCCGAAGCACTGCGTCAGGCCCAAACTGCGCTGTTACAGCACCCTGACTACCGCCATCCGATCTATTGGTCGGCCTATGTGCTGGTGGGAAATTGGCTGTAGCCCTATAATGTGACCGCTACAACCAAAGCCTCTTGAACCCCTGCATTGACTCGATCGCAAACCCGATCCCATTGGGTTGGCTTGGCGCTTGCCTGTCCAGCTATATTCCTAACCCTGGCCGCCATTTCTCCCACCAGGGCTGAAATGGTGGGGCTATCGCCCGATCCGGTCCCTCAGATGTTATCCCAGGCGGGGCCAGCGCTACCCCGCCTGCCCAGCCAGCCGATTCCAGAACCGCCCCTGCCCGATCAGCCGCTGCCCCCCCTGCCGCCGCCGGAGGAACTGTTGCCCCCGGCTGAGCCTGCCCTGCCAGAAGCCCCCCTGGAGGGGACAGAGGCCACCTTTTTTGTCAGCACTATCGAGATCACGGGCAGCACCGTCTTTTCCCAGGCCGATTGGGCTGACCTGGTGGCCCCCTACCTCAACCGGCAGGTCAGCTTTGGGGAACTGCTGGAACTGCGCAATGCCATCACCGAACGCTACGTTACAGCGGGCTACATTACCTCAGGGGCGATCCTGCCGCCCCAGACCCTGGTTGACGATAGGGTCACCCTTCAGGCGATCGAAGGGGAACTCGAAGAGATTGTGGTAGTCGGCTCAAATCGCCTCAGCCCGGCCTACGTCCGCAGCCGCCTGGGTCTGGCCAGCACCCCTCCCCTCAACGTCGATCAGCTACTGGCGGGGTTGCAGCGGCTCCAGCTCAATCCCCTGATCGAAACGGTGGCGGCGGATTTGCAGGCGGGCAGCGGCGCGAACCTCAGCGTGCTGGTGGTGGAACTGGCCGAAGCGGACTCCTTTGCCGTTGACCTGAGTTTGGACAGCTACGGGGCTGCCAGCACCGGGGCCGGGCAGCGCCGAGTGCTGCTGAGTCAGGGCAATCTGTCGGGCCTGGGCGATCGCATCACTTTGGAATACGAAAACACCGACGGCAGCAACGGCGTTGACCTGAGCTACACCCTGCCCGTGAGCCCCAACAACGATGCCCTGCGCATCAGAGCCGGTTACTCCAGCAGTCGGGTGATCGATCCCAATTTCCAGGTGCTCGACATTTCCTCCAGCAGTGTTTACTACGATCTGGGCTATCGCCATGCCCTGATCGAAACCCCCACCGAAGCGCTCACCCTGGGCCTCACCCTATCCCATCAGCAAAACCAAACTCGCCTGGGCCTAGACAACATTGGCCCCTTTCCCCTCTCCCCAGGGGCCGACCGTGAAGGCATCACCCGCGTCACGGCCCTGCGCTTCTCCCAACAGTGGACCCAGCGCAGCCAGACCCATGTGCTGGCCTTTCGCTCCCAATTCAGCCTCGGTCTCGATTGGCCCAACGCCACCGTCAACCCGACTGGCCCCGACAGCCGCTTTTTGGCCTGGCGCGGTCAGGGCCAGTGGCTCCAGCGCTTTGGCCCCGATACCGTGCTGCTGCTGCGGGGTGACGCCCAACTGGCCAGCAATGACCTGCTATCGCCCGAAAAATTTGGTCTGGGCGGTGCCCAGAGCGGGCGCGGCTATGGGCGAGATGTGCTGCTGCGCGACAGTGGGGGGCTGCTCTCGGCCGAGCTGCGATCGCCCATCGCCCGCGTTCCAGAGCTAGATGCCACCCTACAGCTAATCCCGTTTCTCGATGTCGGCGTGGCCTGGAATGTGAACGCTGACTTGGCATCTGGCCCAAACACCTTGATTGGCACCGGACTGGGCCTGCTCTGGCAACAGGGCGATCGCCTGTCCATGCGAGTCGATCTGGGTATTCCACTGGTGCCGGTTGCCGAAGGCAGAAACGGCCTACAGGAAAGCGGCATCTCTTATTCAGTTAGGTATATGCTCTTTTGAAGAAGTGTACTGCCGTGATGGCTGTAGCGCACCCTGACTGGCTGTGAAGCATTGGTACAGTATGGCAAGATCCCCGGGTGCTCAGGCCCATTGGCCATGAACTTTGGGGCATGTCAGGGCAGATCCCTAAGATTGTACTGGCGTTCTACGACCTCTTCAGGGCTAGGGTGAGGCCATCGGCGATCGGCACCAGGCTTAGTACGATGCGGTCGTCCTGATACAGGGCAGCATTGAAGGCCCGAATCGCCTTGGTACGATTATCTTGTGTCGCCGGGTCGGCCACCCGCCCCGACCACAACACATTATCTATGGCGATCAACCCCCCAGGACGCACCAGCTTTAGGGCCTGCTCGTAGTACGTGGGATAGCTGCTCTTGTCAGCATCGATAAAGGCAAAGTCAAAGCTGTCGGTTTGCCCAGCGGCAATCAATTGGTCCAGGGTATCGGCAGCAGGGGCCAGGTGCAGATCAATTTTGTCGGCCACGCCAGCCTGCTGCCAGTAGCGCTGGGCGATCGCGGTGTACTCGGCACTAACATCACAGGCCACCACCCGGCCATCAGGGGGCAGAGCCAGGGCCACCACCAGGGCGCTATAGCCGGTGAATACGCCTACTTCCAGGGTTTTTTTCGCCCCCAGTAGCTGCACCAGCAGGGCCATCAACTGCCCTTGCTCCGGGGCGATCTGCATTTGAGCCATGGGATGTTGGGCCGTCTCCTGGCGTAACGCCCTCAAGACAGCGGCTTCTTTCACCGAGTGGTCTAGCAAATAGCGATACAGACGATCATCTAAGGTCAGGGTTTGGTTGGTCATAATCGGGGGTCCCCCTGGCAAGGTCTCCCTGAATATGGAGGAAAGCTAGCAATTTGGCAACGGCCCACCTAACCTGCCTTACTATGGCAGGTAGGCCATCGCTGCTAAAGGAGAGGAGCTTGGCATGGACGACGAAACTGTGGTGCAAATTTCAGCAATGACCGGCTGGATTATTGGTGTCAGCCACAGTAAAAACCGAGGTTACCAGTGCTGGATTGTTAACCCTGCCCTGGATGTACTCAGCGACGGCACCTTCTACACCACCAGCAGCGCAGCAATGTCTGCAGGGCGCGCCTTTGTGGAACGGTTTGGCTAGTACCGCCTGGCAGAAATACGACCACCTTCACGGAGAGTGACAGGTGTTAGGAATCGCTGGCCGACGTATGCCCCAGGGTACACGGCCAAGGTGGCAAGCCCCAAGAGCCTAGGCGGCCTGCTGAACGGCACACAGCACCTGCCGCATTTGTTTCATGTTGCCGGGTAGGTCGGTTTTCATCGCATGCTCGATCAAAAAGGCCGGCACTGGAATGGTGGGCGCCGCTTGCACGCCATAGCTAACTAGGGTCCCGCCGTTCACATCTTGCAAGTATAGGTCTGCGGCAAAGTGGTTAAAGGTGCCTTGCTCTAAGCGAAACTGGACGCGATCGCAGGCGGTTTCAAACACTTTCAGATAAATTTCCACCTGGGCAGACACCATCATAAAGCCCTTGCGACCGACCTGATAGAGACGACGGTAACGGTGAGACGCGGTTTTTACAGTCTCTATAACCTCGCTCTGGGTGATGTTAGGAAAGAACTGGGTCCAACGACGGTAGTTGGTCACCTGGGGCCAAATTTGCCCCCGGGTTAAGGGTACATACATATGGGCGGTCACCGCCCCACCCCCAGTGGTGCCCACCTGGGGCTTAACCAAAACATCTCCCCGTAACAAAGCGATTTGATCGCTGACAGAAAAGGTAGCGAAATCTGCCTTAACTGAACCCACTCCAGGGACACTTCTATCGATACTGACAACCATAGATGGTGTACTCCTCACTAAGATACCTGCGCTATTCCTTGCGCCTATGCCTCAGGCCGGGGCCTTCTCCCCATTAATACCCAAAGGCGTCCTGCTATATAAACGGGTCAAGCGTATTATTACTGTGCCTTTACGAACAACCCTCCGTATTCCTGCTGAGACCCGCTGAAGCTTTATATTGTCCTTTGCCTCCCCTAAGCCATAAGACGGCTAAGCTAAAGATATACGGGTTTGCGGTTCACGGTTCGCGGTTTGCGGTTCACGGTTTACCATTTATCCGACACCCGACACCCGACCCCTGTTTCCTGGCTCTCGACACCTTGCACCCTCAGCTCAGTCACGTCCTAACGTCTCAAGATAGATCTCCCTCGATTACTTATGGCTATGCCCCGCCGTCGCTATCCGTTACAGCCCATCACCAAATTGTTTCTCGTGGCCCTGGGGGTAACAGCCGCAGTCTGGGTGCTGCGGGGCTTTGGCCTGCTGGCTTTTTTGCCGGGGGTGGTGCTGTGGCTGTTGATTTTGCTGTGTTTTGCCCTGGGCATTTTAAGTACCCTACAACGCATCCGCTAGGGCTTCACGGCAGCATCACTCCCCTGCTTTCGTCAGCCCAAACCACTAGAACGCCGGTTCAGATCCCAGGGTTCTATCCCTGGATGCCCCAAAAATCGTGGCTAATCAGCCCAAGAACCCTGGGATCTTGACATACTGTACCGATGCTCTAGTGCAGCGTAAAGTCTTGAATTTAGGGTTTCCAGAGTAGAGATTTGGTGGCATCAAGGTCCGAAATCCCTTCCTTTTGAGGCCTGCGCTGAGCGTGTCGAAGTGGGTAGGGGTGGGTCAAGCAAGCCCGAAGAACCCACCCCGCCCTCCGGGCACCCCTCCAAAGGAGGGGATGGTAAGCCCTGATGTGTTGAAGCAACCTCCCTGAAGATCAAAGACTTTTGCAAAGCACTTAACCTAATTTTTAGTCTTGACAGTCCACTAGGCAGAGTGGGGTTCCCTTTCTGCCTTTTGCCTGCCTACGTCTGCTTTTCTGTCCTCATTCCGGTACGACGGATGTTAGCGGTTGATTTTGAATGAGTCAAAGGAGGGGGGCGGTGGGGGGCGGCGGCGGCCAAAACGTTTCCCTGGCCCTGGCCCCGACGATCGGGTCAATACATTGAACTGGGCTCCCACCAACATCAGTAGCACCAAACTATACAGCCCCACTAACCCCACCCCAAGCCCAAGCAACAGGCCATAGTTAGCCAGTTCGACAAGCCGCTGGATACCCCAACGGCTTAACCCTTGTACCAGTAGCCAGCCCGCGATAGTCAGTACCGTTCCTGGCAGTAAGGGGGTTCCCGGCACCCAGTGACTGGGGCTGAGGCGGTAAACTACCCCCAGGCCCAACCCCAACACCCCGATCGCAGCGATCCATCGCCCCAGCCCGATCAGCCAACCCCACCGCTCAGGCTCGGGGGCACCAGCCGGGCCAGTGACCAGGGCCACGGCGATCGCCACCATCGTCAACAGCATGACTGTAATCACCCAGGGTATGAACCGTCGTACCCAGGACGTAGGTGGCACCGGTTGTCCCTGGTAAATTGCTCCCAGGGTTTGGGTGAGGGGGCGACTACCGGCCAAAAAACAAACCCAGGTAATGAGTCCGACCCCAACTAAAAGCCACCGATTAGGATCGGCTGGCGGTGGCAGTACCTCGGCCCTGACTAAAGCTTGTAGCCAGGTGGCCAGTCGCAAAGCCCCCTGCAACCACCCCTGGCCTGGGTTCAGGTGCAGCGTTACAAAGCTCCCCCCTAAGAGCCCCAACAGCCAGCCAAAGGTGATTTCTGTGGTCTTCGTGGTCCAGCGCCCTTGCCCTCCTTTGTGCCATAGGCTTTGCCACAGGGAGAGATTGCCATAAAGGCCCAACCCCTGAAACCGAAGATGCGATCGCAACCAGAAACGACGACGATTAAACATGGCCAAGTCCACTGCCCAGCTTTTAAGGCCAACCTAACCCACAAAGTCTACGGGATTTTAGCGTACAGACCGTAGATGGCATGGATTTTCTGACGGGATTAGGCGCGATAGACTGGCAAGGTAAAGTAAAAGCTACTACCTTCCCCCGGCACAGAATCCACCCAAATTTGGCCATAGTGAGCCCGAATAATTTTCTGACATAGGGCCAAACCCAGACCATAGCCTTCTTCTTTGGCATCCCGCTGTAGGCGATAGCTTTCCTCAAAAATCTTGTCACTGTTCTCAGATGGAATCCCAGGTCCTGTATCAGCTACAGTAATCTGCACCTTTTGGGTGGTGCGGTGTAGAGCAACCAGCGACACATCTCCGCCCCTGGGGGTGTATTTGATGGCGTTGTCTAGCAAATTCGTAACTACGCGCCTGACCTGGGTGCTATCGGCATAGACCGACGGTAAATCTTGCGGAATTTCAGTGGTCAAACGCTGCTGCTTCTCCTGCAAACGACCTTGAAAGGCTTCGGCCACTTCAAAGCAAAGACCGTAAAGGTCCATTTCTTTGGGAAACAGTTGCAGCTCAATCGACGCCCCCCGAGCGGTTTTCAAAATGTCAGTGATCATCCGATTGATGGCCCGCACCTGGGTTTTGGCGTGCTTCAGCAGCTGACCAGTCAGTTCCGGGCTAAGGCTGAGGTTCCGCTTCTGGTCAGGGGCATAGCCCAGCTCTAGGGTCTCAATGGCGATCGAGGCCGCCGTCAGTGGATTGCGTAAATCGTGGGCCATCATGGCAATAATCCGATCTTTAAACCGCAACTGAGCTTCTAGCTCTTCTTTGGTCTGGTTTAGTCGAAAAATTTCGTCTGACAGCTTCATCAACTCGGCCGAATAGCTCAGCGGGTTATCGCTATGCTCAAGCGCTAAAGGCATACCTTCGCCCTGTTCCTCGACCTCAACCCGCTGCCTTTCTAAGTATTCTTGCTGCCACTTCGGCCACCACCGCTCCAACTGACTGACGATGTCACTACCGGCCAACATATGTTGGGGGGAGGGGGCTACTTTAATCAGCGCTGGACTGGCGACTAACTTATAGTGTTCAGCCAGATAGGGCTGTTCGCCAATGTCTACCACCTCTAAGTTGAACTGAAATTGCCCTTCCAGGGTTTTCAGATATTGCCGAATTTGCCGCACTTGTTTGGCCAGACTCGGTCGCCTGTCAATGAAGAGCAATAGTTTTAGTGGGACCCGATCGCCCTCAAAGCTACTGGAGGGAACCTCCATCCTTGTCTCCCTAAGCCCGACGATGTAACTGTAAGCCTAAATCTAGCCTGATGATAAGCCCGACTTTAGGTGCATGTTATATAGCCTATCTCGATCTTCCCCCGGTGCCGCACCAGGGTTTGCTCAACATTAGCCAATTACACAGCTGGCACGGTTGTCCTTTAAACCAAACTCTGAATCACTTAAAACTTAGGTGTAGGAATAAGACGTTAGCTCTGTCTAAATCCAGACCTTCAGTTCTGCCCAGGGGAAGGTTTAATCCCCAGTCTGATCTTGATATATCTATAGATAGTCTTGGGGCGCTGGACCGCTAAGTTCAGCCAGAGACGCCAGTTTTGGGCTTAGGCACAGTTCTAGAGTATCGTTTTGATCCGTAAATTACGGTTTGCAACCTGTAATCAAAAGAGTTGTTACGGTCAAGTGAGTTGGCTACGGCCAGCCTGACAGAGTCCTCTACATTAAAGGTAGGGGCTGCGGGCAAAGACAGTCGATTTAAGCATAAGGATAGGGGGTAGTAGTAATGACCAACTTTTGTTTCGCACAAGTCATTCAGCGATCTACCCTAGTCCGCGTATCTGCGGCATTAGCTTGGGGCGCAGCGGTGTCCATCGGTCTGCTAGGGGTCAGTCAAGTCAGCCTTGAGGCCTCAGAAGCGGTTACGTCAGAGCGGGCAGCCAACAGTGTGGCCGAAACAGAGAACGCCTCTGCGATCGCCCAAGCCGCTTTCCCTAGCCAGGGACCAGGGCAATACTTGTATGGCCAAGCCCCGGAGCCAGAGCAAGTAGGTTTTGGTTACGTGGTGTTAGACAGTAGTGCCGATGGCATTTACGGTGCCCTGTATTTCCCTAGCTCTTCCTTTGATTGTTTTCACGGTCAGGTGCAAGGAAACGAATTGGCAATGACGGTGATCGATAGCTACAGCCAGGAGCCCTATGCCTACAGCATCGCCTTAGCCTCAGATACGACGGTGGCCTCCTCTGGCGCCAGTGACGCCCTTGAGCCCTTGAGCCTAAAGGATTTCTACCAGCTGGATGGGCCTAGCGAGAATGATTTGCGCATGTTAGCTATCTGCCGTGGGGTGGTCGCGTCCGACTAGTCATATTCAGCTGGCTTACAGGCCGTTAGCCCCAGGCTAGGGTCACGGTGGTAGTCGGCCGTCGGTTGCCATATAGTAATCGTCAGTTGCTGGTCAATGTGATACAGGTAGGCCACCTCAGGAAAATGCCGGGTCCCCACCTTGAGGTTGGAAAAGTCATCCTCACAAATTTCAAACCCAAACCGCACGATCACCTGAGCAGCCAAGCATTCTGGGGTATCGGTAAACTCCCCAGAGGTCTTGCGCTCTTCTGAAAATTTTTCCAGAAATGGCTTCAGCAGGCGCAGCACCTTGTCAGGTTTGCCGTTACGGCTGGCGTAGATGATTACCGGACTATCTTCGATCAAAATTTCGCACGGGATCAACATGATCAAGTTATCTCAACGCTTCGTTTCAGGGTACACCGATGCCAGGGGATAGCGGCGAAGAAATCCTGCTCGCAGACCAGCTATCTCCGACTTAAGATTGTCAACCAGTTAACTGTCTTAAAGAAAACGCTATCCTATGCTGAGAGCTCAATCCTATCCTTGAACCGTTACCCCAAAGGACGCGTGAACGCAGCAGAACAGGCAAACAGTATTGAATTCGCCAGCAAAATTGCCGCGATTGTTGGCCTCTTTAAGGGGGAATTTCCCGACCTGAGGGTCGATCTAAAGCCCTGGGCCAATGATCCAGAAACTCGGGATCTGGTTGACCCGGAGTCCATTGACCTGGGTTTTCACTTTCCAGGGGTAAGTCGGCTGTTTCGCTGTCGCAGCCTGTTGGTGCAAATTCGGTTTTACCACGATTCAGAGTCGCAGCAACGCAAGGTGATTGGGCTAGACGTGGCTGGCTTTGACCATCGGGGGAAACAGTGGACCCTGTCGACGATTGACAATTGGTCGTTTGCTGGTCAGGCGGCCCCTGATCCCACTTGTGGAGAGCGGCTCAAGCAATGTTGCCGACAGGTGTTTGCCATCTTTGGCACAGCTTTCCCTACCGTCGAGCACTAGAACCCCAGTCCAGATCCCAGGGGTCTGCCTTGGGATGCTCCGATATTCATCGCCACTGAGTTCATCGCCACTGAGTTCATCGCCACTGAGTCAAAGAACCCTAGGATTTCGACATACTGTACCAATGCTCTAGGCGCCCCTTGGGGTATGAACTTCTATCGGTCTTATCAGTGGTCCGCATGGGTGGGCCGAAAGCTTTGGGATAAAATAGAGAATTGGATCTGGCGAAGGGATGGCGTTTGAGCCGCAGGCGCGATCGCCTAGAATTGATGAGGGGCTAGCTCTCGTTACCCACCGCTTCGTTAACCATTGAACGCTAACACCGCAGGTTTGCTATGAGTCAAGGCACGCTGTTCGATAAAGTTTGGGATTTACACACCGTCAGTACCCTACCTTCGGGGCAAACCCAGCTCTTTATCGGCCTCCACCTGGTGCACGAGGTCACCAGCCCCCAAGCCTTTGCCATGCTGCGGGAGCGGCAACTACCGGTGTTGTACCCTGAGCGCACTGTGGCCACCGTAGACCACATTGTACCTACCGAAAATCAGATGCGTCCCTTTGCCGATCGCCTGGCCGAGGCGATGATGCAGGCCCTGGAGCAAAACTGTAAGGATAACAATCTCCGGTTTTACAATATTGGCTCTGGCAGCCAGGGCATTGTGCATGTGATTGCCCCTGAACAAGGGTTGACCCAGCCGGGCATGACCATTGCCTGCGGTGACAGCCATACCTCTACCCACGGAGCCTTTGGGGCGATCGCCTTTGGCATTGGTACCAGCCAGGTACGCGATGTGCTGGCCTCCCAAACGCTGGCGCTCAACAAGCTTAAGGTACGCCGCATTGAGGTGAATGGTACTTTGCCCCCTGGGGTCTATGCCAAGGATGTCATTCTGCACATTATTCGCCATCTGGGAGTGAAAGGAGGGGTCGGTTATGCCTATGAATTTGCCGGCACCGCCATCGCTGCGATGACCATGGAAGAGCGCATGACCCTGTGCAATATGTCCATCGAAGGGGGAGCCCGCTGCGGCTATGTCAACCCTGACCAGGTGACCTACGCCTATTTACAAGGGCGTGACTTTGCCCCCAAAGGGGACGACTGGGACAAAGCCGTCGCCTGGTGGGAAACGGTGCGCAGCGACAGCGACGCCACCTACGATGATCTGGTGGTATTTGACGCAGCGGCTATCGCTCCGACGGTGACCTGGGGGATTACCCCTGGTCAGGGGATAGCCGTAGATGAGGCGTTACCCCAACTGGCAACGATCCCAGAGGGCGATCGCGTTTTAGCCCAAGACGCCTTTGCCTACATGGACTTTACCCCTGGTCAGCCGATTAAAGGGACCGCCATTGATGTCTGCTTTATTGGCAGTTGCACCAATGGTCGCCTCAGTGACCTGGAGGAAGCGGCTAAGGTGGCTAAAGGGCAGCAGGTGGCCCCAGGCATTAAAGCTTTTGTGGTGCCAGGGTCTGAGCGGGTTAAGCAGCAGGCCGAGGCGGCTGGGCTCGATCGCATCTTTACGGAGGCGGGGTTTGAATGGCGGGAAGCAGGCTGCTCCATGTGTTTAGCCATGAACCCCGACAAGTTACAAGGGCGGCAGATCAGTGCCTCCTCGTCTAACCGTAACTTTAAGGGCCGCCAGGGATCAGCCTCTGGCCGCACCCTGCTGATGAGCCCGGCGATGGTGGCCGCAGCGGCGATCGCGGGCTGCGTCACCGATGTGCGCGACTACTTGTAAAGCTTGTAAAGCAGCCGACAAAAACCAGTCGTCCGGGTGCTTTAGACCACAAACCTTAATCTACTGTTGGTCTGTTCTTAACGGGAACTGGTGCCCACCTTAATCTACACAGCCCACCATGGGGGCGGATAGCCTGCTGACAAAGTCTGCCATTGCATCGGCCCTAGGCCCCAGGTAAGCTATCCGGCGAACTCTAGGTACTCGGCGTGTCTATACTTCCAGTTGCCCAAGATTCTAGTTTGCAGACCCACAGCCACCAAACCTTCATTGACCTCCTAGAGCAGCTTTATCGAGATGGACAACGATCGGCCCTGGGTAACCATCGGGCACTGGTCCCCTTCCCGGCCAACCACCAGATTCCCCTGCGCTCGGATGAGGTGCTAGTGATTTGTCGGGGCATTGTGCAATTGTTCACGATTCAGCACGATGGCAGCGAAACCCTCCTGGGGTTAGCCGGTCCGTCGATGCCAGTGGGCTTGCCGTTGACCACCGTTGACCCCTATTGGGCCACTGCCTTAACCGATGTTGATGTCTTGCTGTTATCCCTAGCTGAGATCGAGGCATCCCCGGTATTGATGACCGGTATTATGCGCAACCTGACCCTCCGCTTACAGCAGGCGGAAGCCTGGTTGTCCCTGGCCGGCAAACGACTGGTGGCCGATCGCCTCAAACAACTGCTGTTGATGTTGGCCAGGGACTTTGGCCAGGTGGAACCCGGGGGCATCCGCATTCCTGTCCGGCTAACCCACCATCAGCTAGCCACAGCCATCGGCACCACCCGGGTCACAGTTACCCGGCTACTGAAGGACTTCAAGGCTGAAGGGTGGCTCGGTATCGAGCATCGCTACCTGGTGCTCAAAGTTGATCCCCAATATCCCATGGGTCAACAGCTGGGGTAGTCACTCCACTGTCAGCAAAAACTGTCCCCGCCCAGTGCGATCGAAAGCGTTGACTAAAATAGTGTACTCACCATCCCGGGGTAAGGTAACCGTCAGTTCAGAGTTCGTGGTATTGGGGTTGGCGTCGTCGTTTTCGCCAATCAGATTACGGGCCTGATCCAGCAAGATCAGATAGGTGTCAAAATCATTGCTTTCCAGGCGAATGCGTACCCGCTGGTTGGCCCGGCCTCGAAAGGTGAATTCCTGAAAATAAGACCCATCCCGTAAGGTGCGATCGCCAGGGCCAAGCCGCCCTGACTGACGCAATATCAGCCCTGCGCCAGACCCCCTCGGCTGGGCTTGGCTGAGGGTCAGATCCCGAATTTGCAGGTTATAACGACCCGACTCCCCCCGGGCATAGGCATTGGCGAACACCAGATAGCTGCCAGTGTAGGGTAACTGCACCGTGATCCTGGCATCGAGCCCATCGCCACTGTCATCATCTTGAATCGAAAAGTCGTCGCGCTCAGGGGCGAGCAAAATCAGGTATGAGTCGACATCTTGACTGGTCATGTCGATGGTGACGGTTTGTCCGGCACGCCCTTCAAAGATGTAAGGGTTGTAGTAGCTACCATCGGGTAACACATTGCTGTTCTCGTCTAAGCGCCCTGCTACCGTTGGCCCATTGATGGTAATCGGGGTGGGTTGGCGACTGCTACGGTTGACCGCACTGGTGCTGGCAGTTCCCTCCCGGACAGCCCTTAGGAAGGTTTGCACCGCATCGGTGGGAATGGCAAAACCGATGCCAACACTGCCCCCACTACTGCCCGTGGTAAAAATTGAGGTATTGACCCCAATCAACTGACCGCTGCTGTTGAGCAAAGGGCCCCCAGAGTTACCAGGGTTGATGGCAGCATCGGTTTGAATCAGGTTGCGTTCGGTGTCAATGCGGCTGACAATGCCCACCGTGAAGGTGCCCTGCAAGCCAAAGGGGCTGCCGATGGCAAAGGCACTCTGGCCGACACGGACGGAGTCTGGGGGGGCGATCGCCACCGTCGGTAATGCACCAGGATTTCCCCGCAGTCGTACCGCCGCCAGGTCCTGGCGATTGTCCCCATAGCCCACCACATCCCCTTGAAAGGAGCGGCCATCGGCTAGACGTACTGTCACCACTCGGTTAGAGCCGACCACATGGGCATTGGTCAAAATCAGCCCATTGGGGTCAACGATGCTGCCACTGCCGCCGCCAGTGCGGGTATTAATGGCCACCACCGCTGGGCTCACTTGTTCGTAGACCTGAATGGTGGTGGTTTCATCCACCGGGATCTGAGCCAGGGCCTGGGACCGTGCAACCAAGGCCTCCCCAAGGCCCCTAGGCATAGAAGCTGGCAAAAGGGTGAGCAGAGCTCCTAGCAGTAGGGAGCTTGAGGTTAATCGGCAAAGGGATGCCTGGGCCATAGTGTTTACAGGGAGTGTTGCTATGAAACCACAATACTGAGGGTGGCAGAGGTTATATCGACTACGTTATATCTACTGCGACCCCACCTAATGTCAGGATATATCTTGAGTTTGGCAAATGTCTGGAGCCGCAGCCACTTTTTGATCAGGTCCGTGCTGGGGCAGCAAGGGGGCGACCACTACTCGATTTCGCCCTTGGGCTTTGGCCTGGTATAGGGCGGCGTCGGCAACCTTCAGCAGGTCGGCGCCAGTGGTGCCATGGCTAGGGAAGCTGGCCACACCAAAAGAGGCTGAAATGGCCTCGAGCACCTGGCCATCGACGTTAACCTGTAGGTGGCCAATGGCCTGGCGAATGGTTTCGGCCCGCTCCAGGGTGATCTCTGGGGGAGATTCAGGCAGCACCAAGGTCATTTCTTCACCGCCATAACGACAGGCCAAATCTGAACCTCGCACGCTGTCTCGCAACAGTTGCCCCACGGCTTGCAAGACGCGATCGCCCGCTTCATGGCCGTAGGTATCGTTAAACCGTTTGAAATGGTCGATATCCAGCATGATCACCCCCATGGTGTGGCCATGGCGCTGGGCCCGTTGAATTTCCTGGGCCAGAACCTCCTCCAGGTAGCGGCGGTTGTAGAGCCCGGTGAGGGGATCGCGAATGCTCTGGTGTTGCAGGGTTTCCCGCAGGATCAGATTAGCCAGGGCCAGGGCCACCTGTTCAGCCACGGTACGAGCTAACTGCTGGGTTGGTTTAGGAATGTCCGGAGCGCTCAGGTAGAACAGGCCCAGGATTTCCCCCTGGGCCAGCAAGGGCAGACAGAGGGTGGTATTGCTGGCGACAGCGGCATGGTGGCAGCGCAGTCCCAAACAGCTTGAGCCCACCTGATGCAATCGACCCCGCCGCAATGCCCAACAGTTCTGGGGGCTAAAGTCCAACTCGGTGCCTAAAGGGCTACCCCAGGTGGCGACAGCTTCGATGCGATCGCGGGAACTGTTAAGGATAAACACCCCACCGACACTGTCAGCAAACAACGGCGTGATCAGCGTAGCCAGGGCCTGATAAGCCTCGTCCAGGGTGGCACAAACCTGCAGAAAATCGCTCATTTCCCCCAATAGCACCATTTGACGGTTGCGCTGCTGCAACGCTTTAACAGACGCTGCTAACTCTTGGTTGAGCTGCTGCTGCTGGCGCTCCGCTTGTTTGATCGG
The DNA here is from genome assembly GCF_012911975.1 of Nodosilinea sp. P-1105. Lineage (GTDB taxonomy): Bacteria > Cyanobacteriota > Cyanobacteriia > Phormidesmidales > Phormidesmidaceae > Nodosilinea. Next base: position 19,808 of record NZ_SMDQ01000088.1, read on the forward strand.
GGTAATGTCGCGAAAGGTGACCACAAAGCCATCCCCCAGCTTGACAGCGACCGTCTCAAACCAGGTGTCAAGATCCTCATGGCAGTAGTGAAACTGGCCCTGAAAGGTCTCACCGGTCTCTACGACTTGGATGTAGGCGGCAAACAGGCCATCGGTTTTGTTGCCGGGCATTTCCTCCAGCAGGCGTTTCCCGATCAAATCTGGTAGAAGGCGACCCACCAGATCACAGGCGGCAGGGTTGCTCAACAGCCACTCAAAGTCAATAATGTTGCTCGCCTCATCCCGCACGGAACGAAAGGCCATAATCCCATCCAGGGAGCTATCCAGGACACTACTCAATACTGTTCGGATAAGGTTCAGGTTGGTATTAGGATCGAGAAATTAAGTTGGGGTCGAACCGTTCCCCTCCCCCGATGGGAGGGTTTTCGGGCGGGGAATTTTGCCCGAGGCTTTTTCACGACCCGTGGATTACTGCGCCCCGCTCGGGGCGGAATGCGTTGTTCTGCCAACTCCGTCATGAGCCA
>NZ_SMDQ01000089.1 GCF_012911975.1 Nodosilinea sp. P-1105
TGATGGCGGCTTAACAGAGGGAGAAGAGCGGACACCTGTGACAAATCTGACTGAGCACTATTTCACAACAAGTCTAAAATTCACCACGGCTAACAGCACATGCCCAGATGCAGGGGATGGGGCGATCGTACCGCCCAAGGCGATGTGTCCAGCGGCGGCCAGCCCCATGACCACCAGAGGCAAGAAAAACGAGAGCGCCAACCAACCCCAACCAACCCGCCATTGCAGCGATCGTCTAAGCCACTGATACAGCCCGTCCTGGCCACCGGTGTACCTCACCACCGCGATCGCCGCGATACCAGGGCCAAAACTCCCCGCGATAAACAGCGCCATACCTAAGGTGGGCAACTGAGGGCTGACAACCGAAGACAGCAGCCAGCAGATCCACAACCAAGCAAACGCCAAGGCAAAGAATGCCAACAGGCGCGGATCAAAGCCTGATTTACTGTGATGTGTCATTGACCTATTCTTAGTCCACACAAACCCGTTTTTGGCGGGATAGATTTGCTTTTCCAAACACTCCGACCAAGATGATCGCCACCGCACCATTCAGAAAAGCATAGGCGACAGGAGACACTCCAGGTATAAATGCTCCCCATATATTCAGCGCACCATGAAAAAGTGCCACAAGTAAGATACTGCCTTTAGTGCTGTTGTAAATCCAGGTATAGATAAAAGCATTGGTTACGATGATCAAGAGCCAGATGAAAGGGTACTCAGACATCGGGTTTCCGACCAAAAAGAGAGTCGGCAAATGCCAAAAAGCCCACAATGTACCCACAATCAGAGTGGCTATGAAGGCATTATATCGTTTCTGCAATCGTGGTAATGCAAAGCCGCGCCACCCAATTTCTTCACAGGTATGGGCAAAGAAATTTACCATGACACCGAAAATAATATAGGGAGATAGAACGACTTGTGGCACTGCAATAGTTACGGGCATACCCAGTAATTTCGTGATGGCTTGCGCTGCAATGAGGAGAACCACAGGCCCCAGAATCGCTATGATGTACCAGACTAAACCAACCCGCCATCGGATTAGTCCCTTGAGCAAATTTTGAACCCCTTTCTTACCATGCGCTACCTGTGACACAATGACAGCCGCAAGGGCAGGGCCAATGGCATAAAAGATGGAAAGAACTAGGAAGTAAGTGCGGTAAAATGGGGCAATATCTCGCGAGGCTAAGACCACTGATACCATGCCAATCCATGAAATACCAAAGGCCAGGATATAAAACCAGGTAACAGGATGTTTTCTCATTTTCCACTATCTCCTTTGACGTAGACTTGCTGTTGTTGTAATCGCGGCTCGATTGGGAACGCCAACCAACACCACAAGTACAGAAAAATAAATCCAGGGATGACGATTGCTAAAACAACCGTGACAATCCGGATCCCTGAAAGGGGCTGATGCCAACGCTGGGCGAGAGCTGAGCAGACACCTGCAATTACTTTGTTGCGGCGACTCCGGTAAAAAGCAGCAGGGGTTTCTCCTGAAGTGCTGGCTGTATTTCGGGAGCGCTTGTACTGTAAGATTCCAGAAATCAGCAGCCCGATTGCACCTAAAATCGCCGATGGAATGGCCAAAACTGCCAGCCAGTGCGCCATCGCCAGCCCAGAAATAACGTCTCCTAGCCAAACCGGAGAAGGACAGCTAAAGCGGACAGCTTCTGCCGAGCACCCGAAGCGTTTAGCCAAGCCAAATGCGCCCCAAGTCAGGAGAAACGGAGAAATTCCATAGACAACGCAAAGGCTCAACAAAAACAAGTGCCAGCGGATCGAAAGCCGTCGGAAAAATGCGATCGTGGCGATCGCAGGGCCAACCAATAAAAAGATAAATGCAACAAACGCCAAGATATAGAACCTAAGTAACGGGATGGAATACGCTCAAACTAGCTTCCTTCACGGGCATCGCCGCGATAAATCCGGGAGAATGGCGATCGCCTGCTGCTCCAGGTGAAGGGACTCCAGCTCTTGAGCTTGGTTTCGCCGTGCATTTTGAGGCGCACGGCTGAGGCGAGGACGGTACCAGGTGCTATCGTATGTTCGAGATACCGCCTTACGGCTTCTGGCAAATGAGCAACGTCGTTAGGGCTAAATACGCGCTCCTGAGATATGGCTGACTCCCACAAGGCATCGAGGGAAAGCTTTTGATTTCTCATAGCTCTAATCTATGCCTCCTCTCTTGATCGCTTCTAGTGGCTAATCGGGCTGGCTGTTTTAAGAGACCGATGAAAGCAGCTAGGGCTATTAAGCCAGGAGCCGCTAACCATAGCCAGAAACCAAACAAGAGTTGACTCAGAGAAAATTCAGAAACGCCGCCACTATCAGCAGGCAAGTTGAACCAAAAAGCTGAAAACGTACCGCCAAAACCAATAAGAACGGCAGCGATTCCAGCTATGGCTGCAAACCGATAACGTTGCACCATAAACGTGATGCAGCACAACCAATAGATTGGATTGGCCAACCAGCCAAGCGCAGGAATTTGCAGAAAAAGCAGTCCAATAATGCCAAAGAAAGTTAGTTCGATCCCCTTCATGGCATAAACGTCATTGGGGTCAGAGGGAACCACCCCAACAGCATCTATGGGAACCACATTGAACAAAAGGCAAGGTAGCGCAAGAGCTGCGCCATACAGGAAGAGCGATAGCCCTAAAAATAAAAGCTTATATTTCACAACCTGTGCTACTAATTCTATGGATTAGGATTTTCCGAAAACGATCTCTTGAGGATCAGGTAAAATCAAACATCTGTCTTTTGCTTGATCGCAGTAGGCTTGTTAGCCTACTGCCACTAACCTCGACAATCCATACATCTCCAACTCTGTCAAAGCTGTGTTTGATTTCTTGGACGAGTTGATGAACTACGAGATAGAACGTAAGATTTTAGTTAATCAAATAGGATGAAATCTAAATTTGGAGCGGTCACTAATTAAGAAGACGTGCCAGGATGAAGGTGAGCCGTCTATGCAAGGCACTTAAGTATCCTCAATCTGGAGCCAAGGCGATCGCTAGATGGAACTAGCTAATCCTATATGGAGTAGGCTATGGGAAAATCCTTCCCACTTTGCTCCCTCACCCCATGGCCACTCGCCTCTGGACCTTTCTCACCACCGATATTCGCGACCTGGTTTCCCTCGATACGGCTGATCGCGCTGCCGATGCCGCCGATGCGGTGCTGGGCTTGGCAGAGGTGCTGGCGGAAGAAGGCCCCAATGTGCAAAAGCTAGCCCCGCTGGTTAACCAGCTCGACTCGCTACTGGAGGCGCTGAACTCGCCCCTGGGCAAGCTGGTGGGCGCAACGCTGCCCTTTGTCTCGATCGGCACTGGCCTGCTGAAGTTTTACCTAGAGACCACTAAAAAGGAGCCAACCCTAGCCCAGTCCGTCGCGCTGATTAGCCAAGCCGCCTATTTAGAAAGCTTTCGGGAGTTCGTCAAACAGCATCCCAAGGTGGAGCAGTGGCTTAATGCCAAAGACAGCACACCCCAGGCCCAGGCCATTACCCCCGCAGTCACAGCCCTGGGCAACTTTGAGCTAACGGATAAAGAGGCCCGCTTTGCCACTCTGTACTTTCATCAATCGGCGCTGGCGATCGCATTTAATGACGCTCTCAAGGCTCGGCTGGTGCAGTTGGGGGCGAAACCTGAGCAGGCCAACCAAATGGCTGAAGCCATTGCCAAAAATACAAACCGACATATGCGGACTGCGATCGCCGATGCCGCCCCCTCTATCCAGCGCATGGCTGAGTGGTACCGCACGGGCGGCGACCAGGTGTTTGAAAAGTACCTTAGTATCGATAGCTATCTGGATGAGGCGATCGCCCCACGTCCCCACGAAACGGTCTTTGCCGAGGCGTTCACCTTTAATGACATCTACGTGCCCCTCAAGACTCAAGTACTGACCCCAGCAGGAGAAGCTAACGACAGTAAAGAATCGTTTGTGCTGGAAGCCTGGGCCAAGCAGTGCCTCAACGACCCGACCAAGGCAGGCCAGGTGATGTTTGTGCAGGGCGGGCCGGGGCGGGGCAAGAGTGTGTTTTGCCGCCTGTTTGCCGACTGGGTGCGCCGCCACGAGCACCCCCGATGGACGCCGATTCTGATTCGTCTGCGGGATCTGGCGGTGTTGTCGAACGATTTTGAGGAAACGCTGGCCAAGGCAATTGATCGCGACTTTGCCAAAACTGACCCTGGCTGGCTGAGCGATCGCAACATCAACTTTCTCTTCATCCTCGATGGCTTCGACGAACTGCTGATGGAAGGCCGCACCAGCGGCGGGCTAGATAAATTTCTCGTTCAGGTGGGCCGGTTTCAAGAACAGTGCGCGAGGAATTCCGAAAAGAACCACCGGGTGCTGATTACAGGCCGCACCCTGTCACTGCAACCCATTGAGCGCAGTCTGCCCCCCAACCTGGATCGGGTCGAAATTTTGCCGATGGATGACGACCTACAGAGCCAGTGGTTCGTTAAATGGGGCCGTCTTATCGGCCAAGACCCTAACTATCTGAAGGGCATTCTCAAAGACCCGCGCCTGCCAGAGCAACTGCAAGAGCTGGCCCGCGAACCCCTGTTACTGTACCTACTGGGGGCCATGCACCGCGACGGTGCCCTGCGGCTAGAGATGTTTGAGGGGGCCGAAGGCGCTAGGGCCAAGGTGCTGATCTACGAAACCGCGCTGGATTGGGTGCTCACCCAACAGCGCCCCGACTGGCTTAATCGCGACATTGCCGAACTGGATACCGAGAGCCTGCGCCGCATTTTGATGGAGGCGGGGCTGTGTGTGGTGCAGTCAGGTATGGAGTTTGCGCGGATTGGTGCGATCGAGCAACGCCTTCAGCAGGACAGCGCCGCCAAACAATTCCTCGAAACTGCCCAGAAAAAACTCGCCACCGATGAAACTCCCCTCCGCAATGCCCTCGCTGCCTTCTACATGCAGTCGGGTCGTCAGGGCGAAGGCTCGATCGAGTTTGTCCATAAAAGCTTTGGCGAATTTCTCTGCGCCGAACGCATCGTCATAAGCCTAATCGACTGGTGCCAACCAGGCCGTAATCGCGAGTACGACATCCAAGACGCTGAGTTTTGTTGGGGCGTGTATGACCTGCTGGGCTGCCATGTGCTGACCCCAGAAATCTTAGAACTCGTGCTTCAACTTCTCATGCAGCACAAGAGCTTAGCAACAGAGAAACTATTTAATCGTCTCTATGGCTTTTACCAGGATTGGGAGAATAGCTTATTTATTGAATCCTTGACTGAGAACTTTCCACTAAGAAAGCAACATCAACTCGAAGCCTTTTCAGGAAGCCCTAGAGAGAAGTTAGGAATCATGAATATAGATGTATTTGCAGGACTAAATTCGCTTGCCTTGATTTTAAGTATTAAGAACCTGAAAAATGTTGAATACCCAAGATTTTATCCTTTTGGAGATCCTGAAAAATTAAAGAATAAAGATTGGACTTATCTGTCATTCCTGAGACTCATAAACTATAGCTTATGTACTTCACCAACTGCACTCATTAAGATTGTTGGCCCACATTTAAAAGGTATAGATATCAGTAGGCAGCATCTTGAGTCTGCTAATCTTAGCTTTCTTAACTTAGAAAACGCTAATCTTCGAGATTCAAACTTGTTTGCTGCAAACCTAGCCAATACTAATTTAAGATATGCAGACTTTACTGGGGCAAAGCTAGAAGGTATTTATTGGAATAAAGAGACTAATTGGGATGGCGTGATTGGTCTTGACTCAGCTATTGGGGTACCTGAAGTGCTTAAGCACCAACTGGGGCTCAATCCGTAGGATATCCTTCGACTGGCCAATCCCCTGGAAAGTCTGCACCATTCTGCACCCAATCAATGCGCCGAAACCCATTTCACAGAAAGTTCGTTGCCGCCAGAAATCGGGTTTCTTCTTTGAATCGCCAAGGGTCATTGCCATACCCCAGAAGCCCGGTTTCTAGACCCACTTTGTCAGAGTTCCTGTTACAGGTAAGTCAACCGTTGCTACCGGCCCAACACGGTCGAGACAATCACCGTCACCGTTGCCGCAGCAATCAGGCTAAAGGCAAGCTGTACTACCCATTGGGTTGCTTTTTGGTAGTTGTCAAACTTTTGGTTAAACCGCTCGACTTCCTGCTTCAGCTCCCGAATTTCAGCAATCACCTGCTGAGAATCGCTTCTGTCGTCTGTTGCTTGGGCCATAGCAAATCACAAGTAGACTGTTCCCATCATACCCTGACCATCCCTACAGCCCATAGGATGTGTTCATCTGACCAACATCCTCGACAACTCCACGGCACCCTACGCTCAGCCAACGCATCAAAACTCATCCATCAAAACATTCGCCGCCGCCAGAAACCGGGTTTCTTCTTCGCATCACCGAGAGTCATCCCACAGCCCCAGAAACCCGGTTTCTAGACTGTCCTGATGTGATTACTTGGCAATGCTTTCCCCCGCCGCCTGCCAACCTGCAAGACTGGGGGGAAACCCCTGCACGTTGTCATAGCCCAGCAGGTGCAGCGTCACCACCCCCATGGCCGAGCGATAGCCCGACGAACAGTACAGCACCACAGGGCGATCGCGCTCGATCTGGTCAAGGTGCTGGGCTAGGGTGCGCAGCGGCATGTTGATCGCCCCAGGAATATGGCCCGCCCCGTACTCCGCCGGTTCACGCACATCCACCACCTGCGCCTGGGCGTTGGCTTGCAGGCGTTTGAGCCCCGCCACGTCGTCCACCTTGTAGAAGCCAGGGGGAATAGCGGTCAAGGTGCGATCGACTGCGGCTTTTAGTTCCAGGGATGTGTCAGGCAGCGAGGCTGCCATGGCCAAGCCTGACCCCACCCCCACCCACAGACAAACTCCCAGGGCGAGGGCCAGCATTGCGGCTCGCATTGACTGATTAAATATCATAGATATCTCCTGCAATAGGTTGCCTAGATTTTCTGTGGCTGTGCGTCAATTCAGCCTCAGGGTCAATTGATGTTCGGGTTGCCACCCCAGCCATATGGGGGCTAACCACTGGAATGGATAGTCGAAAGGTTTGATAGTCTACGGTTGCAAACCCTGCCTTTTCCAAGTTTATCCAGGTTTCTCGATTGGGATGGCAGTGATCAAACACCGTCTTCCAAATTGGCGTAATCCCATCCTGAACGGTGCGAGTACAGGTACCATCGGCCGCGGCAACATGCTCCATAAAAACAAACTTGCCGCCGGGTTTCAACACCCGTTGAATATCCTTGAGGGTAGTGTCAATGTCAGTCACAGAACACAGCACATAGGTACTCACCACAGCATCAAGGGTGCCATCTGCGACCGGCAACTGCTCAGCCGGTTGACCATGCAGCTGGATGTCTTTCAGTCCATGACGTTCAGCCGCTTACAGAACACAGCACATAGGTACTCACCACAGCATCAAGGGTGCCATCTGCGACCGGCAACTGCTCAGCCGGTTGACCATGCAGCTGGATGTCTTTCAGTCCATGACGTTCAGCCGCTTGACGAATGTAGGGATGGGTAAATAGGTTTGGCTCTACCCCAATCCAGTGAATGTCTGTAGAGAAATAGGCCAGATTCGTCCCAGCTCCGGGGCCAATTTCTAACACCTGCCCCTGCAAATGCCCCAAGAGCGATCGTTTTAGGTCTGCCATGGTGGCGTAGTCGGAGCAATCTTGCAGCTTAATGCTCTGCTCATCTGCCTCAGTAGCCTTGGCCATCCCCCAGGCCAAAAACCGTCTATACCCATTGTGCCAGCAGGCACTACTGGTTATGGGGCTGGTCATGATGCCTCTGCCTCCTGATTATCGGTCAAGCCCTGCGCCAATAAAGGTAGGAGTTTGCGAATGAGGCCGATCGTCACCGCTGGTTGCTCTAATTGGGGGGTAAAGCCCACGTCATCTAGATAGCAAAATTGACGGATGGACTGGGGATTCATGGCAGCGAGCCGACGACCGATGTCGGGGTCTGTAAACTCAGAACCCTTACCCCAAATTATGGCGGTCGGTACTGTCAATTCTGTGATGTATTGCGACAGATCAAAGCACAGATCTCCCCGCACAAATGAGAGCGCCGCATACTCGGCATTGTGTTGCTGAGCCGATTGTAGATACGCTTCAACGATTTCGGGGTAAACACGCGATGCATCGGCAAACTGGCGTTGCTCTAAGAAGCTACGAATGCCAAAACTATTGGCGACCCCCGCACCGTACAACAGTTGGTTGAAAAAAGGGATATTGACTGACTGGGCAAACTGGGCGAACCCACTCTGGCGATAGTCGTCGCCAAACTCAGCTAAGCCAGCGGCTGTGGTGACAATCAGCGACCTAAATAAGTCAGGGCGGGCGATCGCCGCCCGAATCGTAAAAGCTGCCGTTAGAGCCGAGGCAATTACCGTGGTAGCCCCCTGACAGGTCTGCTCCATGAATTCGATGATAATCGCGATGTAATCTTCCGCCTGGTAGCTGCGGGCGGGATGATCGGAGCGCCCCCAGCCAATTAAATCGGGCGCTAAGATATGATACTCTGCGGCAAAAGCTGGATAAACCTTTGACCATTCGTAGGCAGAAGATCCTCCGCCAAAACCATGCAAAAAGATTAACTTCTCTTTTGATGCAGGTTCACCCCATGGCTCTCCTTGAGCCGTGTAGTAGACCATTTTTCCTAGGCTAGTCGTAATAAAACGTTCGCCAAATCCGCGAGGTATAAACATTAGTTTTAATCCACACTAAAGCGGCTATCATTTCAATTACTAAAAGTAATGTTCTCAACAATCATCACTAGGAGAAATTGTTAAAGCAGACATTTCACAAGACATTTCACAGGTGTAGCTCTCTACAAACTTAATCGCCGCCATTCGATCATACCGCCAGTAATATTGTAGACCGTTGTGAACCCTGCTTTAACCAGCTGTTTTGCAGCAATGGGGCTGCGGTGAGCGGTCAAACAGATCACCGCAATGGGCTGATCAGGGGAAAGTTCTCGAAACCACTGCGGTAAAAACCAGGGAGATACCCCCAAGCCAAGCAGGATGCGAGGCAGACTCAGGTTTCGGGCTCCTGAGGCGTGGCCAGTGCGATACTCTAGCCTGCTGCGCACGTCAATAACCAGGGGATCATTGGGCGCTTGAGCCAGATCTGTAGGCGATAGATCCACCACAGCTGGGGTTGATTGAGAGGGCTGGGTCATTGGATACCGGAGAATTAGGGCGTTCGATCGAGCGAGCCTATACCCACCAGGGCTGCTTGCCCGTACGGGGGTCAGTGGCTGTCCAGGGTGAGATCAAAATACTGTTATCACTGACGTTGACCCGCACAATCTTGAGCGGCAGTGGCGCTGGTCCCCGCACCACCGAGCCATCGGGGGCATAGAGCGACCCATGGCAGGGACATTGAAACTGCTGATCTAACGGGTTCCAGGGGAAGGTACAGCCCAGGTGGGTGCAGTTATCGACAATGCCGATGCTGTCTAGGGTGCTGTCTTCAGTGACAATTAAGTAGGTGGGTTCTCCCGCCAAACCGGCGACCAGGGCGCGGGTTCCCGGTGGCTCCACCAGGAGCTGAGTGGCGGGAATTAGATGTCCTAGCGCATCTCTGGCCAGAATCGCTCCCCCCGGCCCTGTTTTCTCAGACGGGGGAACAAAGACTTTACCCGCCACATATAGGGCAGACCCCGTGGTGGCGGCCACGGTGGCTCCGGTCAAGAAGTTAAGCAACTGCCGCCGCGATAGGGAGGGTGCTTCAATTGGAAGACTCGTATCCATATTTCTAAGTGATTTTCAAAAAAGTGCGCAGGCCTAGATTTGTTCGCGGGTCTGGCTAGTGCGCAAGCCTAGCAAACTGTAGAGCCCACAGAAGCCGACTAGCCCGGTGACTAGCAGCACGCCAGCCGCCACACTCAGACCAATGCCCAGGGCAGAGCCACTGTAGAGGACTAGACCGAGATAAAACAGCACCGACGCCAACAGTAAACGGATCACGCGATCCAGCGAACCAACATTCGTTTTCATAGCAAAATCTCCAGTTTTGAATAATACTCAAGCCGCTTGGTCTAGTCATGAAGTATCGACTTTCCAGACACTCGGCATAGGTTTGTGAATCCATCTATATTATATAACCAAATAGCTATAAAATACTAAAGTTAAGTAAAATAGACTAGGCTAATTCCGCCAAACCCTTGTTGTATAAGGATTTTTAGGAGTGGATGGGCGATCGCCTGGTAAGTCGCTGGAGCGTTAGCCCTCAAGATGGCCCCTCATCTTCATTAGAGCGCTATTACTAAACGGCTCTGATTACGTAAAGGTTCACTCCCCCCCTTGGCTGAGCAACCTGGTTTAAGCGGCTTGAGGTAAGGGCATCGGAACCGGAGGAACCGATAGACCTTTGCGTCTGAGCGCAATCACTTCGGCCAAGTAGGGCCAGGGGGATAGATTCCGACGCCGACAGGTTTCAATCACGCTGAGCAAGGCGGCATAGGCCTCACTGCCCTCGGCAGAGCGCGTGCCGTGGGTGATATGGCGAGCCATGACCGCATGACGGAGGGCACGTTCTGCCTCATTGTTAGTCACCGGCAAGTGAGGGTGGGAGACAAAGGCCACCACCGCCTGCCAGTCATTGAGGATTTCCTTGGCCAGCGCCTTGAGCTTCGGATGCTCACTGGCGGTGGCCAGCAGGGCGACCTGCTGTAAGCGTCGAGTGCCGGGGTCGTCAGGGTCATCGTGACCCGCCGTGGCCAGGGCATGAATCAGCTCTCGCATCTCCTCGAGGAGCCACTGACCTAATTGCCGGGCCTCAGCATCGACGGCCTGACTCAGGGCGAGGGCCTTGCGAATCAGATGAGCCAGACAACGTTGACGGTGGTCATACCAACGGTAAGCCCCATAGCCATCGGTGACTAACCAGCCCACAAAGGCGGTAGAAATGACCTGCAACAGCCGTTCCTTGGTGCGTGGGCCGATGAAGAACACCACACTGATGGCACTCAGCGCTACCCACAGCCAGCACAGTCGTCCCGACTCGTACCACGGGGTTTCGTCGAGATGGAGCAACTCAGCGGTTTGCAACTCCTCAATTAACACCTCGACCACCGGACGGCAGGCGAACCCGGCCTCTCGAATGCTACGGTCTAGACTGCCAATACTCAACGCAACCCCAGCCCAGTCCCACAAAAATTCTTGGATCTTCACCCGCGACAGCCGATAGCGTACCGATAGACTGGCGATAAAGGTCGCCAGCATCGGCCCAATCAGCACCTGCTCCTGCAACTGCAATTGCACCTTGCGCCCCGTCACCACTGAGCACTCCCCCTGACCAGGCTGCGCCTGGCTGTGATGCCCACAGCTACAGCTCGCCCCATAGTAGTGGTGTAACTGACACTCAATGCTGAAGCCCTGCCCCTGGCGATTGAGTTCAAATTGGTAGTATCCCCCATGGGGTTTGGCGTCACGGTGCTCTTCCCCTAACGGCGCATCACAGGCCGCACACCGTTCTGGATAGTGGGGAATCGTCCGCTCCGCTTTTAACGGTTGATCTCGCCATTTCCCCTGAGCACCCCGTTGCTTGCCGGCCGAGCGACGGCCAAAGCCTTTACTGCCGGGCGAAGACGGCGGAGCACTGGGCGCGCCCTCGTCGGACTTAGGGTCCACAGCACCCGCCTCTGATGAGCCTTCAGCTGAGGGCGCTAACACGCTCGATTCTGCCTCGGCGGCTACGGGTGAGGTCTCGGTGTCGGGCTTCGGTGTTGACTGATAAGGGCTGTCTGACGACGGCGGGCGAGAACTTGTTTTTGAGCTTTCCTCAAGTTTCTCTAGTTGCTCCACCGCCAGCGCTCGTAGGTTCTTCGCTACCGTCACTAACCGCTCTGGCTCCAACGACTGAAGGTAGTCGTCTGTCATCTGTTCGAGGTCGGCTTTGTCGAGTTGAGCCATGAGTCAGAAGAGCGTCGTTAGGCGCTAGTATGACCCACACCCCACCCCGATGGAACTTAAAAAAACCTAGAATTTATTGCCCTGACGGCAGGGGGGAGGTGAACCCTTACCTGATTACGTTTAATATCAAACTCAACCAACTCATCCAATTCACTCAAAGAAGCAACCAACAGCCTGTCAGGATAAAATTTCAAGCCGGCTCAAATAATTCTTTCATCAGTTGAGGAATAGATCATGAGCTTAGAAGATAGAGCCAAGGCCACGGTCAAAAATATTGAAGGTAACGTTCAAGAAGCAGTGGGGAATCTAACAGGAGACCCTAAGACCCAGACAGAGGGGCAAGAAAAGCAAGCAGAGGCAAAGGTTCGACACACGGTCGAAAATATAAAGGATGAAGTTAAGAAGGTGATTGACTAAAACCTACGTCAATAGCCAATCTCGTTTTTCCCATTGTATTGGTAGATGGAGGGAGCATAGCCTTCATTGCCGATTTAGTAATCAAAGAATTTTCTGGAGATTAATATGATCTTGCTACATCAGATTCGCAAAGTCTTGATAACTATTGGATTAGTTGTAATCCTCTCAGCAGTTATCACCTTTAGTTTTGCCCCTGGGAAAAGTTGGGCTAACCCCTTATTCACACCCAGCATTGACCAACCACACGCTTTAGTCGCGACTATGAGTCAAGCTAAAGCGACGGTTAAGCAGATTGAAGGTCAAGCCCAGGAAGGGATTGGTAATATGACCGGCAATCTCAAAACCCAGGCCGCCGGAAAAGCCAAGCAGTTTGAAGCTAATACTCAAGAGGCGATCCTTGAAAGCATTGACAACCCTAACTATCAGCCTAATGGAAAAAACTTGAGAAAGCGAAACCGTGAGGCTGTGCAATGTCTGGAAGATGACGTGAGTGATTGCTTTAATCAAGCACAAGGCCCTGACTAAGCTGGCCTAGACATCATATAATTACGTCAGTCATTGAGGAGGTAGGCACTGGTCTCTAGGCAGGGGATCGATTGGCTTAAATTGTCAAAAGCCTTGACATAGGAGCTTTTTGAAACTTGTCTTCCGTCAAGTGGGCAATCTTAATTATTTGTAAGGGGCGTCACGTCAGATGATGACGCCCCCCAGCTACCCCAATAGCATCGTTTAGTTAAGGATGTCTACTTAGGAGATCGGTGTGATCAACACGACAAAGGACCATGACAATGAATACCAAACATGATTCTCAAAAGCACATTCCCCACTATGACCCACACCTGATTCCGGCTGAATCTGCTGCCCGCCAGCATCGAGAAGGCCAGAATTTTGGTCACCCCCCCCATGACGGGCCTAACGAAGCATCCAGCCACACCACAGATGGCTACACCGTAGATCAGGAGGGATTGATCAATAACTACCCAATTGAGCCAGAAATGTACGTCGAGGTGCCCGGAGATCTGCGCGAGCAAGCTGCCCAGGAAGTGGCAGAACATGCCCATGAAATGCAGGAATTATCAGAAGATGAGGACGGCAAGCTAACCATGAAACATGATTGGCGTCACAAAGGCCCTGGCTTGATTTAGCCTGTGTCAGATCCGTTGATCTCAGGAGAAAGAACCGATGCAGAAATTACACCGATTGATTCTGAGTCTTGGTCTGATGATTACGGTCAGCCTAGGGCTAATCGGTTGGCATCCGACCCCCGCCTCAGCTGCTCCCATCATCCCCAACCCCAATCAGCTAGTACAGGTCGTTCAAGAAATTGAATCGCTGGATGCTATGCGCTCTGGGTTAGCCTCTTCCCTGGAAGGCAGCACCGAAATACCCACGATGCAAACCATGAAAGAAGTCTGTCGCCCGGTGGGGATGCGGGCTATGCAGTTGAGCCAAGAGCATGGCTGGCAGGTTAAACAAGTCGCGAAAAAATATCGCAATCCAGATCATGCCCCAAGCAACCCCCACGACCAAATGGCCCTGGCTAAATTTGACCAAGATCCAGAGCTGATTGGTTTCTGGGGCAGAGCCACTGTGGATGATCAAACCGGCACCCGCTACTACCGCCGCATTGACGTAGAAGCGAGCTGCTTGGCCTGTCATGGGTTGAAAGATCGCCGCCCGCAGTTTGTCAAAGATGGCTACCCTCAAGATTTAGCCTACGACTTTAACGTGGGCGACCTGCGCGGTATGTATGCCGTTTTCATCCCCGATGAGATTCAACAGGCCATTCAAAATGCCGTCAATTAACTGACCTGAATCTAAGCGTGATGAAGATGAAGAACACTTTACGTTTCATTGGCTCAGCACTCCTACTGGGAATGCTGGTTTTGATGGTGATCATTAATGTAGCGATCGCCCCAGCCCAGGCTGCCCTTCGCCAGCTAGAAGAGGCCCCAGGGCAGATGGTCTATCAGTCGCGCCAAACCCTTAAAGACCAACAGGGTAATCGCTGGCAAGCGATCGCCTTCAAACGCATTCGCCCCGGCGATACGGAGGTTATCTACCTGCGGTTAGTTGGGTTTCCAGGCACAGCAGAACTTGATCATTCTCAACCGTTAACGCTTACTAACTCGCTGGGCAAAACATGGACAGCCATCGATATATCTCAGGAAATGTTTGCGGATAAACCCCAGGCAGAACTCAATGCGGCAGAGTATGACCTACAGCCAATTTTGATGCAGCTAGAGTTAGGGATTCCGCTACAGCTTTCACTTCCCACCCTCGACCAGGCTGAGATCACGCTAAATGTCTCGCCTGAGGTGGTTGAAGAATGGCAATCGCTCTCTGAGCCAACATAATCTTAGACCGTGACAATCCATTTAAGACACATAGAACTACTTTGGGAAACACCATCATGAACTTAGAAAGTCTGGCAGCGCTTAAGCCCTATCTCAGCTTTTTTCACCCCGTTATCATGTGGATTTTGCTGGCCCTGGCGCTCTACACCCTATACCTAGGAGTGCAGGTGCGACGGACAAGACTGGCAGAGGGCGAGTCCAAGAAAGAGCTGATCAAGGGCCGGTTCGCGATTCGGCATCATCAAATTGGCTCTATATTTTTGGCGCTTATCGTCATGGGAGCGATCGGTGGCATCACCGTGACCTATATCAACAGCGGCAAGATTGTCATTGGTCCTCACTTGTTTGCCGGGTTGGCCATTGTCGGGCTAGTTTCCACTTCGGCGGCGCTGGTGCCCTTTATGCAAAAGCACACTTGGGTTCGCAGCGTTCATGTTTCGCTGAACCTGCTGGTGCTGGGACTGTTTGGCTGGCAGGCCATAACAGGTGTACAAATTGTGCAAAAGCTTGTCAGCCAAATGACAGCCAATAGTGCCGGATAAGTCGATCTAGACCAATCGCCAGAGTCGAAGTCGTTCGGTTTGCATCCGCCTCAGGGACTAGATTCTAGGCCCTAGCTGAAGCGTACTTTTGCAACAGAATAACCAAGGCCATTAAAACTCCTGTTAAGGAATCTGGGCAGGGGTCATGTCGCATATAAATCGGCCTCGCTAAGCAATACTGTAGTCTCTCCGCCAACTCTGCCAAAGTCTGGCTCTGGTCCCGGCGTCATTTCAATGATGTAGAGCCAGGTTTTAGCTTCATATTTGAGGCTTTTTACAGAACCTTCGCCCCCCAGAAAACTTACGTGTTGGGCATAGCAAAAGCTGGGTGATCCGATCAATCTCTTAGCCATGAGACGACCTATATAATTTACAGACCTACAGTAATAGATGGATGTTTGATTACTGGATTAAATTAGTTGACTCAATTGGTCCAATATGAAATTCAGTAGGCTTCGGGTTAGTTTAGGCACAGAAATCGCTGCTTCAAATACTGAAGCAGTAGAGCAGGCTAATTAGTTTGGGCGCAAACTAAGTCTTGCTGCAACCCAGCCATTTTCTCAATTACCCTGCCACTCCCGCTCCTCCAATTCCTTCTGAGGCAGCAGCAGCGTCGCCTCAATCTCTTGGCGAATGGTTTCGGTCACTTCGCAATTGCTATTCAAACAGTCCACCAGCAGCTGGTTGGCGTCGTAGTAGCGCTTGAGCACCTGCTCTTGCTCGGGGCTAAACTCCCAGGGGTGGTGAATATTGCGATATTCCGTGATGGAACGTTTAAGCTGACTGACCCAGGCTGGGTAATTGTCTTGCCACCAGGTTTGCAGGCTTTCCTGGCTTTGGTGAGAGGCGGGCAGTTGATCTTTCAGCTGTTGAATCGACTTGTAAAACCCGGCATCGAGTGCCATTACCAAAATGTTATTGAGCGCCTCACTACAGGCATGCATATAGGCAAAATCCTGGCTGTGGTCCAGGGCAAACTCCACCAGCAAGTTTTCTAAGGCCGCGTCTAAAAAGATGCCCTGATCGAGGGTGCTAGCCAGGGCAAACTGGTCGGCGGTGTGGGGGCTTTGGGCCAGGGCCAGGTAGAAAGCGCGGGTGGTGGCTAGCTTGGGCTCGGGGGGAATGGTCTGGGATTTTTGACTAGCCCACATCAAAAAATCTTGCAGGTGGGGGTCTTTGGCCACCAGGGCATCGATCTCCTGCTTCATCAGCTGCACCAGGGAATCAGCACTGCGCAGCATGGCTGCGGTGAGCAAAAACACCTCGTGCCAGTGGGGGTCGGTGATGTGGCTGACCAGCCCCCCCAGGGCCTGCTCTAGGGCTCGCAGGTTATGGGTGGCGACGATTTTGCGGGCGGTCAGATACTCTTGAAATACCAGGTATGAGAACGAAAAAATGCCCCGCGCCCGCTCGATCAGTAGCCCGTGCTGGGCCTCGATCGCCTTCAGCATGGCCTCGCTTTCGAGCTGGAGTTCTTCGGGCTCTAGACTCGCCCCCGGCAAATTTTGCAGGTAGTCTTCGATGTATTGCTCGATGGTGCGCTGCTCAAAAAAGTACTGCCCCTGCTCAAAGGTGGCGGCAGCCAGCTGGCTCAGCAGCTTCATTTTTTGAGGCAGCAAAAAGCCCCGGTAAATATCGTCTCGTTCCACCCCTCTGCTCTCATCCCATTTACCTAACAGCAGGTCTAGCCCCTGTTTATAAAACGCCGTGCGTTTGCTGGGGAACTGCCCTTCCCCCTGAAACACCCAGCAGGCCAGGTGTAAAAACAGGGGTGTCACCACCAGCTGGCGAAACTGCCAGTTTTCTGGTGAATCAAGTTTCTCGACAAACTCTGCCGCCATCGCCTGTCCCTGGGGGGTAGCGGTGTTTCCTAGGGCGACAAACCACTTTTGGGCAAAGGTGGCAATTTGGTCATCGCTAAAGGGGGCGATTTCCACATCGGTAAAGCCGTGCAGGGCAAGTTTTTGGGCGGCAGTGCGGCAAGATGCAACGAACCGATTGCGGTGGTATTGATCAGAAAAGGCGCGGATTTCTCTGATCACGGCGTTGATGTCCTGGTTTAGCACCTCATCCATACCGTCCATCAGCAGCAGCACCCGCCCCTCGATCAGCAACCTTTCCAGCTGGGTGGGGTCGGTGAGGCCAGATCGCACCAGGGCTTGGTGAATATAGTTGAACAGGCTAAAATCATCCTGGCGTTTAGCGGCTTCGGCAAACTCCCGCAGGGCAATAAACACGGGTACCTGGTCGGGGGCAAAGTCTCCCTGGTTGCACTGCACGGCCAGGTGTTGCAAAAAGGTAGTTTTTCCGACCCCCGGCTTACCCAGCACCCGCAGCTTGCCGTAGTTTTTTACCGCTTCTACGCCAGGGATCTGCGGCTGGTCAATCAGCCCTAGCCCCATCCGGTTAAAATCGGCAGGGTCTAGATTGTTGAGGGCAGAAACCTCGAGACACTGCTGATTGGCAACGGCTTCTAAAATATTGATATCTACATAGATGTCGTCAATATTGACGGGGTGTCTGATGTCTAGCAGTTGCAGAATGCCGCACTGGTGTTGAATGGTGTCGTAGTGCTGCGATCGCACCTCTGTCACCAGTTCATCAATCGTCAGCGGGTGTGGTTCCAAACTTTCCCCTGGCTCGGGAAACTCTGCCGGCGGGTTATCGGCGATCTCACGCCAGTCTAAATTCAACACCTGACAGATTTCCATAAACACCTGACGATCTACCGGCTGCCCGGTAAAAAATCGCCAGATCGGCTGACGGGTCTTGAGATTGACCTCCGCCGCCAAATTTTCTTGGGTCCACCCCTTGAGCGCAAACGCTCGCTTTGCCACTTGAATACCTGCGGACGAGGCTTCTAGCGATCGCTTGGCCATAACCTAACCTGTCGACTCACCTTCAATAATTACGAATTCAAACAATTCAAACAGAGATATAGCGGTTCATGAACGCATGAAGTACACCTTCACTGAAGGAAGCCTTGGAGTTCATAGGTTTGGGAAAC
This sequence comes from Nodosilinea sp. P-1105, assembly GCF_012911975.1. GTDB lineage: Bacteria > Cyanobacteriota > Cyanobacteriia > Phormidesmidales > Phormidesmidaceae > Nodosilinea. Next base: position 18,231 of record NZ_SMDQ01000089.1, read on the forward strand.
TGACCTGGACCCCACCCGAATGAGAATCACTGTAGTAATTGTCTTCGAGCATCTTGAAAATCCAAATTTGCTTGCAGGTATCAACCTGACTACAAGGGGTTCAGCTCCTAAACATACGCTATACGACTATTGATCGAGGCAGTGGTTATACAAAGTTAATGTTAGCGCCTTTTTTCTGTGGTGTTTGATTTCTCCCTCTCAGGCCTTTTTTCTTTTTTCTGTAGTGTTTGATTTTCCCCTTTAACCTACGGTTCGCTCATTTTTAAATGAGGTCAGCCCATGAGGTTAAGTTTGGGCTGTGGATACCCCCTTAACCGTGATCACGAAACAGGTTGACGACATCCCACGATTGCTGGCCCAACTGCAGTGGATGATTGACATACAGCGGGACTCTATAGAACCGGGTAGCTTTGGCGGTGCCCTGGGTAATGATGTGGGAGCGATCGCCGGGATGGTCGAACCCATTAGATAATCAGATTGGTTTCTCCTTTGATGACTGTGCCTTTACCCTTACCGATTCCCGCGATCGCCCTTGACCCCCACCTGCAAGCCTGGCTCCAAGAAGACCTGGGCCGGGGGGATTGGACCACCTTTGGCCTGGGGACTATGGCCGAAAAACCAGGGCGAGCCGTGTGGGTGGCCAAAGCCCCCGGGGTGATTGCTGGGTTACCGATCGCGGCCCGGGTGTTTCAGCTGCTGGATGCCGCCATCGAGTTTGAAGCCAAAGTGGCAGAAGGCACCCCCTGCTCAGCGGGCACCCCGATCGCCCACCTGACTGGCCCGCTAAACGCCCTGCTGATGGGGGAGCGGGTGGCTTTGAACCTGGCCATGAGCCTGAGCGGCATTGCCACCGCCACCCGGGAGTATGTGGAGGCGATCGCGGATTTACCCACCCAGTTGGTGGACACCCGCAAAACCACCCCTGGCCTGCGGCAGTTGCAGAAGTATGCCACTCGGGTGGGGGGTGCCCTGAACCACCGCCTGGGCCTAGACGATGCCATCATGCTGAAAGATAACCACATTGCTGTCGCTGGGGGTATCCAGGCCGCCGTGGCCCAGGTGCGCCGGAGTGTGCCCTACCCCCTGGCGATTGAGGTGGAAACCACCACCCTGGCAGAAGTGGACGAGGCCCTGGCCTGTGGGGTGGAGATCATGATGCTGGACAACATGGATTTGGACACCATGCAGGCAGCGGTCCAGCGGATTCGCCAGGGTAACCCCACCATCAAGATCGAGGCCTCGGGCAATGTCACCCTCGATACCCTACGACCCATGGCCCTGACCGGGGTTGACTATATTTCCAGTAGTGCCCCCATCACCCGCTCCCCCTGGCTCGATTTGAGTATGAGGATTGTGAGGTAGTCAGCTACTTACTATGAACCAGTTCAATCAGGGTAACGGCTTAACACTCCCGGTTCGCTCATTTCTAAGGAGGTTCCTCAGATTCTGGCCCCAGCCGAGTGTAAATACTCACCGGGAAGTTGA
>NZ_SMDQ01000009.1 GCF_012911975.1 Nodosilinea sp. P-1105
CTCGACAATCCCAGAGCCCAAGGGGAGCTCCTGTTGAGCATAGTCGTGATAGTGAATGTGTGAGCGATGGTCTTGGAGATACTGCTGCACCTGGATTAGGGTTTTTCGGCTCGACGGGGTGAGCTCATCGCGTTGAATTAAGCGGGTCAGTTCGCGCAGGAGCTGTCGGTCTCCACCATGTCGCAGGAGATGACGCCAGCGCTGAAAACACCACTTGGCTGAGGAGGTGCGACCATCCAACCAGGCGGCTGCGGCTCGCCAGAGATGACTGGCCGCATGGTAGAAATCGAGAATGGCTACGGCATAGGTGGCAAAGTAGTGCCGATAGAGCCGCCAAAAGCCTTTGCCCCCGTCACTGAGCCAAACCACCTTGGGGGCACTGAGCAGGCCCTGCCGCAAAGCTTCGAGCTGTAATCGAGGGGCAAGCTCCTCAATCGACCCCAAAACGGCGACTAATCGTCGGTGATACAGCTGAGTGACACTGCGCCCTGAGCGGGTGACCCGTTGCCCTAAGCGGGCGAGCACCGCGACTTTGACTTCCAGCCATCGGGTTTTGCCCTGGGAGGTTCCCACCTGCGGTCGTATCGGCACCATAACGCCATCGGCCGCCATTACCAGTGCCATCTGGGCCACAGCCTCGTCCAGGTCATCCGGTTCGATGTTGCCCCCATTGGCCAGGTGGCTGAGTTGGCGCTCTAGCTGCTCGACCGCTTGCTGGCCCCGGCGTTGAACCCACTGCCACAGACTCGAACTGGACACCGATACTCCACTCATCTGACGCATCAACTCAGATGCCAACTCAAAGGGCAAAAACAGACTCAGCAAACAACCCAACCGTTCGACTTCGACCGAGATATGTTGGTAAGGCTGCACCCCCAACGCTTCGTCTAACGGCATGGCTTGAACCCCGTCACAGTGTCCAGGACAGCGCCCTACTCGCCGTCGCCAGCGAATCGTCCCCAGCCAAGTGGTCAATTGACGGGCTCGGAAGCCTTTACTGTGTAATCGTCGCCCGCAGTGAGGGCACTCTGGCCACGAGGTCGGGGCCTGGGCACGCCGCTCCAGCTCTTGCTCAACGATCCCTCGTGCCAGCCATAACCCGATTTCGAAGCCAATCCACACCAGGGCACTCAGGCTAGCGGCATCGCGCAAGCGTTGGCGCCATAAGAGCCTCGGAGCCTCAGCTAGGCAAGGAGAGTCTAAAAGATCTATAGTCAACGTATTGTTTTAATTCGGCAGGGATGGTCACCACCATCCCTCTTCTTTTATAGAACAGTTGCCCTCCCCCCACTACTTGCGACGCCCGTTCCAGGGTGTCTTGGGGTTGGTATTGGGCCGCGATCGCGTTGGCCTGTTCCACCGAAACCCCGTACTTCACCCGAAACTTCTCCAGCAGCTCCAGCTCCGTGGTGGAGGGGGTGCCGCGTCGGTAGCAGGTTTCCACCAGCTTGGCGTACTTGGCCAGGTTTTCGGAGTCGAGGGCGGGGGGATTAAGTTCTGAATTTTGAATTTTGAATTTTGAACTTGATTGGGGAGATGGGGAGGGAGGGGGAGAGGGGGAAGCAACCGGGGTGGGGATGGTGATGGGTTGGGGGGTGTCGCTAGGAATAAACAAGCGGTGGGTGGTGACGAAGTCAGCGATCGCAGCCTGGATGCGCTTATACTCCTCGCTGTCGGTGCCGCCGGGAATCGTTTGCTGTTGCTCTTGTAGGTAAGCCATCACCTGGGCATAGAGGGCCTGCTTTTGGGGTTTGGTGGCGGCCTGCTCGCCGATGGTCCGAATGCTGGTGTCCAGGGTTTCGGCTAGTTTGCGGTTTTGGTCGGTAAGCAAAAAGTCCTCGGCTTCCTGCCAGGTGGCCCCCATCACATCGGTTTTATTGAAGCCAGTGAGTTTGTCGCGGTAGGTGAATTTGACCTCGGCAAAGCCGGTGACTCGGTTGTCTTCCCGGCGCACCAGGCCCAGGGCATTGGCCAGCATCAGGTTGTAGCGGGCCTGGCGTTCGTTGCTGGTTTCGGGCATGATGTCGCCAAACTGGCGGTAGTCCTGGTGGGTATGCAGGGGGTTGTGGTCGGCCTGGGCCACGGCGCGGTAGAGCGATCGCATCCGTTCCATCCCCTCAATCAACCGCAGGGGGAAGGCTCCGGTTTCCTGGACAAAGTAGACATGGTAGGGGTCGTTGAGGGGACGAATTTCCTTGTCGGTGACGGTGCTGGTTTTGCGGATCATCGGCAGCAGGGCCGAGACGGCGGGGTCGGTGGGTTTGCTGCCCCCCTGGATGCCCACCAGTTTTTGGTACTTCTCCAGCTTGTCGTCCCAGCCCAGTTTCTTTTGCTCCTGGCTAAGGCGCAGGAAGGGTTCCGACTTCTCGAAGGTGGTTTTGATCTGGGCTTCCTGCATTTCCACGGTGGGGTATTGTTCCAGGAACTTGCGGGCGGTGGAAATGTCGAGCTGGCTGCGGCGGCGGAACACCTCCATGGCCTGGCCTAGCAGTCGTCCGTAGAGGTCTTTGGTCTTGAGGGCGTCGAAGAGGTAGAGGTCGAACAGGCGCAGGCGCAGGTCTTCCAGCACCTGCTGGGAGAGGGTCTGGCAGAGGGTTTCTTCCTGGTCAGCGACGGTTTTGCGGTAGGCGGCGTCGATTTCCTTTTCGTCGTAGAGTAAAATGCCGTTGACGGTCAGACCTCTGGTTTCGCGGGTGTAGACCCGCTCTTTATCCCGTAATTCGGTTTGCAGGTTGGCTAGGACCGCTTCAAAGGCGGTCAGGTCGACCAAAAGCTGGTCGATTTCTTCCCGCAGGCCGTCTAGCAGCATTACCCCCAGGGTACGGGCCTTGACTTCGACCTTGGATACATAGATCTGCTCCAGGGCCTGCATAATGCCCTGAAAGTCGTCTTCGATGACTTTCTTACGGTTGAGCATCATCATCTGCCGGGCGTGGTTGTCGATCTGCTTCAGCAGGGTTTGCAGGGCGTTTTGGGCCGATCGTTCCCGGGGCAGCCAGTATTTTTGCCGCTCTTGGTCGAACTTACTGCGGAAGTCGGCAAACACCTCGATCAGCACTTCCAAAAACTGCCGGGTAAACTTTGGCCCCCGGAAGCGGTCTTCTACCATTTGGTACACCGCTGTTCGCAGTTCCTGGCGCTTTTCGGGGATCAGCCAGGTGAGGTTGTCCCACATTTTTTGGAAGTAGTCGCTCCAGCGCTTGGGGTCGGTGCCGGTGTCGTGGAAGTGGGGGGCGTACTTCTCCTGCTCGTTGGAGATGAACCGTTGCAGGTTCTCGAAGGGGATGTTCAGGTCGTTGCGGCGTTTGCGGATGCTGGCCACCCAGTCGGCGACTTCCTTAGCGTAGGGCTTTTTGTTGTCGCCCATGCTGATGCTGTCGATGATCTGGTGGTCGTGCTCGGATTCCGCCAGAAACAGCCCCGGCAAAATCTCGGTGCGAATCAGGTCGGACATCGCCGAGGGAGCCGGGGTGGGGTTGCTCCACCAGTCCACCAGCTTGCCCGCCAGTCGGGCCGAGCAGGCATTTAGCACTCGCTCCACCGGAAACTGGACGCTAGAGAGGCCAAAGCTCATGAAGTTCTGGGGGTAGCCCAGGGCGTCGGCGCTGGCCCAGTGTTTGCGGACGTTGTCGCGCACCAGCTTTTTGTACTGGCTAAAGCCGGAGGTGAAGTCCAAAAACACGTTCTGGGACACCATCTCCAGCACATCGCCTAGGGTGGGGAAGGTGACTTTGTCGTTGCTGTTGCCCACCAGGTAGGTGAAGTTGAAGGGGGTATCCAGGCCGCTCTGGCTGGTGATGCGATCGCTCTGGCTGTCGCTATACTGCACGTCAAAGCGGGTGTCGCCCCGGCTGTAGTGGTTTAGCTCCATCAGGGCGGCGTAGGCGTTGGCAATAACGCGATCGCCCAGGCCCGAAAATGCCCCCGGTAGCACCAGAAAGGCACTGGTCTGGGGGAGCTCGGAAATGGGCACCCAGTCCCGTAGGTTGTAGGCCAAATCCAGCACCATGCCGGACCCTGTCCCCCCCGATAGGGAGCAGACCACGAAAATGTTGATGCCCTTATCGAGCTGCACCTTCCATCGATCGAGCATGAATTTCTCATGGCCAACGATCCGCCCTTTGGCTTTATTGAAATAGTCCTTAATCAGCGGATAGTTGAGGCTAAAGGCAAATCGCCCCAGGGCACGAATTTGACCGGCCCCGGCCAAAATGGAATCGGTGCCCTTGAGCTCGCTGGGAAACCAATCATCTAAATAGCTATAGGCCGAGAGCTTATTCAGAATCGCCTTGGCATCTTCCACCTTGGCCCACACCTGCTCAATCGGGCGCAGGGAAATGTCTTGCTTGAGAACGGTCTGCGCCTCAGAGACCCGAGCATTCTGTTCGGTATCAATGTGGAGAAAGGAGACAATGGGCAGGGCATCGAGGGAGCCATACTGCTCCACAATCATGCGACGAATTTTGATTAAAATCTCTTTGCCAGTGCCCCCCAGGCCAATGATCACGGTGGGAGTCATACCTGTGTATTCGCTCATAAGCCGGGTAAGGAAGAATTACTATTGCTGTAGTTTTCCCCGGTGACTTCCAACCTATCCTGGTAATTCCGTAACCTCGCAATAACATGTAATATCCGTGCCCCAGGACATCTAGACAGATGCCCTGGAACCCTAACTAACGGTCTGTTTCCGGCCCCCCTTCCTCCCGTTTTGGGGGACTACTAAGTACACACATCTTGGCCCTCACCCCCTCAGTCCCCCTCTCCCAAAAATGGGAGAGGGGGAGGCAAGACAAGCATTTCTGGCTGTTTCCGGCTCCCCTTCCTCCCGTTTTGGGAGGAAGGGGCTGGGGGATGGAGGGAAAGCTCTGCCCACAAGGGGCTCAGGACTTATGTGTACTTAGTAGGTTTTGGGAGGAAGGGGCTGGGGGATGGAGGGAAAGCCCTGCCCACAAGGGTCTCAGAACTTATGTGTACTTAGTAGGCCCTCTGCCCTCTGCCTTCCTGGCCCTAGCCAATGCGCAGCAGTTCTACATCAAACAACAAGGTGGCATTGGGTGGAATTACGCCGCCGGCACCTCGGCTGCCGTAGCCTAATTCGGGGGGGATAACAAGCTTGCGCTGGCCACCGACCCGCATGGTGGCGACCCCTTCATCCCAGCCTTTGATCACCTGGCCGACGCCAATTTGAAAGCTAAAGGGACGACCGCGATCGCGAGAGCTGTCAAACTTCGTACCGTCTTCCAGGGTACCCGTGTAGTGCACAGTCACCCGTTGCCCTGGCTGGGGCATCGCCCCTGTACCTTCCACCACATCGGCATACTGTAAACCAGAATCAGTGGTAATCAATGCGTCGTCGGCCATCGGGGAGGTGGTCTCGGTAAGGGATTCTGTAGGGGATTCTAAGGCGTCAGCTTGGGCTAGCATAACCCCCTGATCCTCAGCTGGGGTTGAGGCCTCGATGGGGGCGGCTTGGTTTAGCTGATCGGCGATCGCCTCGGGTTGGGGACTGGTAAACTGGGCGACTATTAGCACCAGACAGCATGCCGCCAGCACGCCAAAACTAATTAAAATGTCTCGCACAACTCTATCTCCCGTCGGGATTTGTTCTGATGGAGATCATATCAGTCCAAAGGGGGAAGGGGTGCGACTTAAGCCTTCTACCGCCACATCTGAGCTGAGGGTCGCCTCAGCCGGTGGCTCTATTCGTCCTTCCGTGCGCCCACTAGAAGCCTCTAAATTTGGCAATAACACCACAATTCGATGGCCCACATCAGGGCCGCCATGGAGTTGAAATTGACCATGCTGTTGCTGGGCCAAATACTGGCTGAGCAGCAACCCCTGAACATCTACGGATACATCAGGGGATAGGCCATTGGCTACCAGGGGGGCTTGAATTGTGGGTGGGGCTTTGGGGTTGGGGGCTTGGCTGAGGGCTTGACAAAACTCAACGATAGCAGCGGGCAGTCCCTCTCCGAGCCAGGGATTGGCCAGCCAAACAGCTAAGGCTAAATAGGCTCCCTTGCGGGAAGCATGGACGCGAATGGTGCTATTCTCCCCAGCCAGCTGCATGACACTAAAGACTAGGTGATACAGCACTTGTTTAGCCATAGCTTTGTCTAGAATCCACTGGTGCTCGTGGGGTTCTATGGTGAGCTCTAGGGTTTGCGCCCGTTTTTCAGCTAAGGGATGTAGCGTTGCCAGTACCAGCTGGCTCAGGTACTGGATGTCCACAGAGGTGGGCGCTAGCTGGATCGACTGGGCCGTTAAGCCACTGAGCTCGATGATCTCACCCACCAGGGTCATCAGGGTTTGGCTGCTGGTGCAAACAATTTCGGTGTACTCCCGCTGTTTGGGAGTAAGGGGGCCATAGATTTCGCGCCTTAGCATACTGGCCATCCCCAGCACAGCGGTCAATGGGCTGCGTAAATCTTGAGTGAGTTGGCTGATCAGATGTAACTGAATGCTGTCGATGGGCGATCGCGCCTGGCTATCCACCCCACTGGTCACCGCTGCAGTCCCCCTGGGTTGACCCCCCTGGCTGCGTTCATAGTCTCCCATGGCCCATCGGGCCGTCATCGTTAAGAAACTCATGTCACGCTCCGTCAGGGAATGGGGCTTAACATCCATAATCGCCAGGGTGCCCACACACTGCTGATCACTGGTGATTAAAGGGACAGCGCCATAGGTGATCAACCCCTGACTTGCCACTAGTGGGGCCTGGGCCAAAGTAGAGTGCAGGGTAAGATCTGGTAAAACGAGGGGCTGGTGGCTGGCGAGCACATAATGACTCAGGCCTTCCCCTAAGGGCATTTGACGATGCAACAGCAATGGATGGGTAAGCCCAAACTGGGACAAACCATAGGCTCCTTTAATGTACTCAGTCGTTCCATCCGCGACGCTCACCCATGCCACAGGCACCTGAAGATAGCGGGCCGCAATTTGGGCCGCCTCTTCAAAGCTGGCCACGCTACGGTTGTTGTCTAACCCTAGGGCCGCTAAACAAGCTAAACGATGGTGCTGACGCTCGGCCAAGGCCGTTTCTGGTAATGGGCAGCAAGGCCACGACTGTACTGGTAGGCTACCGGCCGCAACGTTCGATAGGGAAGGGCTCATGGCCAATACAACACTCTTAAGGGATACAGGCTTAGAATGCCCGGAAGCCAGCGGTAAGCAACGACTTTTAGTCCCAGAACATGGGGTTAAAGCCTTGCCAGTCAATCTATGTAGCCCCTAAGGACGATACCAAGGGGGATTGCGCCGATAAGAAGCTTTGGTAAAGCTAGTATCCTGCGGCATAAGTCGGCCCAACCATTCCCGATACCTGACACCTAGAGCCTGACACCTTCAGCAACGGCAGTTATAGGTCTGCCAGGCAGTACTAGATGATAGCTGGGTCCAGCGTATCCCAAATGTGTTGCAGCATCGGCTGTAGGCCAGCCCCGGTGACCGCTGAAATGCCATGGACAGAAGTATCCGTTTCAGCCTGCAATGCGGCCACCAGGTCAGCTTGGGTGGCACTATCTAGGGCATCGATTTTATTTAGGGCCAAAATTTGGGGACGCTCGGCCAGGGTATGGCCATAGGCCTGTAGCTCTTGCTGAATAATGTGGTAATTCTCAATTGGGTCCTCAGCCGTGGCGTCAACCACATGCAGCAACAGGCGCGTACGCTCAATGTGGCGCAAAAATTCGTGACCCAGCCCTAAGCCGGTATGGGCTCCTTCAATCAAGCCGGGAATATCGGCAAACACAGTGCCGTCTCCAGTGGGACGGCGCACTACCCCCAAATTGGGTATCAGGGTGGTAAACGGATAGTCAGCAATTTTGGGTCGGGCGGCTGACAAGGCTGCAATCAGGGTGGATTTACCAGCATTGGGCAGCCCAATAATCCCCACTTCCGCCAATAGCTTGAGCTCTAACCGAATCCGTCGTTCTTCTCCAGGGAGTCCTGGCAGTGCATGTTCTGGGGCACGGTTGCGATTACTAAGGAAGTGACGATTGCCGAGTCCCCCTTTACCCCCTTGGGCCACTAGCAGCACCTGATCAGGCGTCACTAAATCCCCCAGTAACTCCTGGGTGGTGGCATCGTAAACCACCGTTCCGCAGGGCACGTCTAAGTGCAGGTCATCACCAGCCGCTCCAGTCATGTTCTTAGGACCGCCTCGCTGGCCATTCCCAGCCTTAAATCGATGGGCATAGCGGAAGTCCAGTAACGTCTGGAGACGGGTCACCGCCCTCAGGTAGATCGATCCGCCAGGCCCACCGTTACCCCCCGCAGGGCCACCAGCAGGAACATACTTTTCCCGGCGAAAAGCAACAATACCGTCACCCCCATCCCCGGCAATGACGTCAACTTCAGCCTGATCGATAAACTGCATTATTGGGAAGCCCCATTACGAGGGCGGCTATTGCCCTGCTGCTGAAGTTGAATCAGGGCTGTGCGGATTTGTTCCGCTAGGGCTGGATCCTCAGGATGGGCAGCGGTGATGGCGTTGAACTGGCGGATGGTCAGCCCGTGGGACTGGACGATCGCACTGGCTTCGTTACAGTAATTCACCACAATCGTGCGAATGTTGCCCCGGAGGTTGCGCGGTAACTGGTTTAACGACGCGGTGCTAGTGCAGCTCATGTCGATGGTGTTGATATTGTGATTCGTATTGGCCAACAAGGCCTGAATTTGATTGTAGGCTTCGGTTCTATAGCCATCCATCTCCAGCACTGAGGCGGCATAGCCGACAATTTCAGCTTGGCTAAAGCTGGCCCCTTGAGCCCAGGCGGCGGTTCCGACCGTCCAGGTCGCCTCACCGGTCGACGACAGGGGCCGACTTATTTCGCCGACGCCCACAGACGCCACCGCTAAGGCCAGAACCAGGCCCCAGCGCACTTTAAATAATGACTGTGAATGCATCACCATAATCTCCCTGTACTGGCCTTAACCAGGCTTAAATTGTGCTCCGAAGGAATAACTCGCTGTTGGTGTGGTGTAGGGCTGCCCTGTTAATCCATGGCCGATCTGTCGATCTATGTTGTTGCTGGCTGACGACTGGATTGCGTTTACTACTGGATGTATTGTAGTCAGCCTAAGTTCCCCTGCAAGCGGCTGAGCCCCCCCCTTGCCCCCCTTGCCCCCCTTGCCTTGATCAAAGGCCATCGCTAAACACTAGCGCTGGGCCCAAGGATGATGCCCCCTTAGGCTCGAAAGCCTTGGCAAAGCTCAATTATTGTGGTTTGTAGGGCTGCTCGTTCATCTTTACCAGACTTTAAACCAAATTCTAATTCTAATAGCAAAGGTAAACTTCGTTGCAGGGCAGGCAGGGTTAGCGATCGCACTTCCTGCTTGAGAAAGTAAATGCGCTTGGGGTTAGTCACCTCTGCCGCCGCCGCGATATCCGCATCACTCTGGCCACGGATTTCGGTCATTAGTTTAATCCAGAGCCAAAGCCGAAACTGGCTAATCAGGGTAGCGACAATCCGGAGGGCGGGCTCGTTCCGGTTGATCAGGTCATCAACCAGGGTCAGGGCGGTTCTAGTATCGGCCTGTTTAATTGCCGCCGCCAACTTCAGGCTGGTTTGGGTGGAAACGGTCACCAGCTTGGTCGCCACCTCCGGGGGAATGGGCTGGGCTGGTTGATCCCAGTAGAGGGCCAGTTTTTCCAGTTCTAAATAGAGCTGACGGGTGTCATTGCCCACGGCCTCAGCGAGGACATCCACGGTTTCAGGGGCCAGGCTGACTCGTTGCTTATGGGCGATCGCTGCCACCTGCTGACGAATTAGATCGCTTTTCCAGGGGGGAATCGTGGTGAATTCTCGAATTTCGCCGTACTTTTTCAGCAGTTTGGTGAACTTTGCTCGACCATCTGGCTTGGTGGGGCTAGTCAGCAGTAGCACCGTGGTTTCGGGTAGAGCTGGCAGGGTGCGCTCAAACTCGGCCAACATGTCTTCTGGGCAGCGCTGCCCGAGGGAGGTATTTTGCAGCCATACTAGCCGCTGACCCAAACCAAAGGGGGGGGTCATGGCCTGATTTAACCCCTGAGTAGCATCATTGGGTTGATCTGTAGCAATGACATCGTAGTTAAAACTAGCCCAGTCGGCGGCAAGGGTGTTTTGGCGCAAGTCGTTGACCGCAGCCTGTAGCTGAAAGTCGTCATCACCCCAAAAGTAGTAGATGGGCATAGATAGGCTTCATGGTGAGTCTGCACAAGATGATTATCCCAAACCAGGGCTCAGCCAACCGATCTGGCTAACGCCCCAAAGGCCCAGACCAGTTATGGCCAATAGGGCTAAGGCAGCTCCGCCAGTTAGGGGCTGGTCGGGTTGACCGACCCACCAGGTGGGGGCAGCAGGGGCCGGGGTAACCAGGTTTAGGGTGTCTACGAGGGCGATCGCAAAGATCCACCCGGCATGCAGACCCCAGGGTATACCCAATGACCCACCGTTGACCCATCGGGCCACCAGCAGCACCGCCCCCATCAGGGCCAATCCTGGTAACTGGGGTACCCCTGCTGGTCCATCCCACAGCAAGTGGGACAGGGCAAAAACAGCGCTAACCAAGACGGCTATGGCTAGCCAGGGGAGGGCAGGCCTTAAGCCCTGCACGAGTACCCCCCGAAAAATTAACTCCTCGACCCAGCCAATGAATAGGGTTAACGGCAACAGAGCCAGGACTATCCCCCAGGGGGGCAGAGTCGTCGCTGCGGTCTGGGAGAACTTTGGGCCACGCCACTGCTGCCAGCCCAGGGCCAGTTGCCCTCCCACTAACGCGACCACCCCCAACAGGCCAAGGCCAAAACCCAAAGCCGCCCCCAGTACCAGGGTAAAGCTCCAGTCAGCCCCATAGTCAGCCCACGTCGCCCCTGGGCCATAGCGGCGATGTAGTTCTACAGCCACTGGCGCTAGGCCATAGAAGGGAATAAGCAAAAGTAGCTTATGGTCTGGGGCAACGGGATAGGTTAAGGGTATGTGTCGGGCTCGGGCGATCGCCACAACCACGGGCAAGCCGATAACTACCCAAGTTAGAAAAAAAGCCAGTAAGCTCACAAAGGAAGACAACAGACACCATTTCCCTATTCATATTCATCTGAATCAGTATCTAACTGCTTCAGATGAATATGCTTATAGCCCAACTTAATCTCAAACTCATCCCCAGATTGGAGCCCCATTTCCTGAGTGTAGGTAGAACCAATCACAATTTGTCCATTTTTATGGACACTGACGCGATAGGTCGGTTCACGACCACGACCATCTTTACCACTATCTGGATCGAGGCTAATCCCTTTTGCCTCTAGCAGGGCATCATAAAACCCAGACAGGTTTACCCTCGCTTTGCCCTCCTGCGAGAGAGTATAATAACCACACTCTTTAGCAGTTTCTCGCTTAGATAGATGGGCAAGCTCCTTTACCTTTTGGAGTAGCGCTTTACCAGTCAGGGGGGTGGGTTTGTCTGCCATCACTAGGGAAGTTCCTTGGGGAAAAAGTATAACGCCGAATTGTACAAAACTTTTCAAACTTGCCAGGTATAAATCCTAGCAGAGGAATGACTTAGATTTAACGCAATATGAATAAAGAATTTTCTAGTTTGATTGCTTCGTCCTATCAATTATAATCATGGGCTAGAAATCTGTCAGCAAAAAAACAGATGAAGATCTCAAACCTCTCCATCTGCTGACAAGGACACCATTTGTTTTGGCGTATTCCTTAAGGTGGGAAGCTATGCCCGTAATAGAATTCAGGAGCCTACCCTGAGCTGGTTAAAGGTCCAGGAGTCAGAACACAAGAAGGGACTGGGTTCTGACTCCTAGATTCCGACTCCTGCCTATTCAGAATTCCCCGGCTTAAATGTCACGCCGATTAGCCTTCCCTTAGCATGTCAAGAACGCTTTGATCTTCCATGGTGGATGCGTCTCCAGCTACCGCTTCGCCACTCGCTAGATTGCGTAAGAAGCGACGAATGATCTTGCCTGATCGGGTTTTGGGCAGGGCATCCGCAAAGCGAATTTCCCCAGGCCGGGCAATAATCCCAATTTCTTTAACAACATGTTGCTTCAGTTCATCTTTCAGGGTATCGCTAGGGGTATACTGCCCCTCTAGGGTGACAAAGGCAAAGATATCTTCTCCTTTAATCTCATCTTTGCGGCCTACAACGGCGGCTTCGGCAACGGCCGGGTGAGACACCAAAGCCGATTCAATTTCCATCGTGCCCAGGCGGTGACCCGAAACACTAATCACATCATCGACGCGCCCCATCACCCAAAAGTAACCGTCTTCGTCCTTGCGAGCCCCATCCCCGGCAAAGTAAAGGTACTGACCGTCTTTGGGCGGAATATGCTCCCAATAGGTGCGACGGTAGCGCTCGTCATTACCGTAAACTGTGCGCATCATGCTGGGCCAAGGGTGCTTAATCACTAGATAACCGCCCTCGTTAGCCGCTACTGGGTTACCGTCCAGGTCTACTACATCTGCCAAAATGCCAGGAAAGGGAACCGTAGCAGACCCAGGTTTGGTGGGGATAGCGCCGGGTAATGGAGTCAACATAAACCCACCGGTTTCCGTTTGCCACCAGGTATCAATAATCGGGCAACGCTCCCCTCCCACCACCCGGTGGTACCACATCCAGGCTTCGGGGTTAATCGGTTCACCGACAGTGCCGAGCAGCCGTAGGGAAGACAAGTCCCGGGCTTTGGGTAGTTCATCCCCCATTTTGATAAAGGCGCGAATGGCGGTGGGGGCTGTGTAGAAAATGTTGACACCGTACTTTTCAATCACATCCCAAAAGCAACCGGGGTTTGAAGGCCGGGGAACCCCTTCGTACATCAAACTGGTCGCCCCATTCGACAGGGGGCCATAGACGATGTAGCTGTGGCCCGTGATCCAGCCGACATCGGCCGTACACCAATACACATCGGTTTCTTTGATGTCAAAGGCCCACTTAAAGGTCATGTGGGTATACAGGTTATAGCCGCCTGTGGTGTGGACCACCCCTTTGGGTTTTCCGGTGGTGCCGCTGGTGTAGAGAATAAATAGTAAGTCCTCGGCGTCCATTTCTTCGGCGGGGCAGTGGGGCGATGCGGTGGCTTGGAGCTCATGCCACCAGTGATCGCGGTTGGGCACCATGGTGACATCGGCCTTGGTGCGCTGGACCACCAGTACGTTTTCTACACTGGGGACCCCATCGTTGGCCAAAGCATCGTCCACAGCCGCCTTGAGGGGAATCGTTTTATCCTTGCGGAAGCCGCCATCGGCGGTAATCACCAGCTTGGCTTCGGCGTCCAACAGCCGATCTTTCAGGGCCTCGGCACTAAAGCCACCAAAGATAACGGTGTGGGGAGCGCCAATGCGAGCACAGGCCAGCATGGCGATCGCCGCCTCGGGCACCATGGGCATATAAATACCCACGCGATCGCCTTTTTTGATACCAAATTGCTTCAGCACATTGGCCACCTGACACACCTCCCGATGGAGCTGAGCGTAGGTCAAGGTGCGACTATCCCCAGGTTCTCCTTCCCAAATCAAAGCGGCCTTATTCCGGCGGGCCGTGGTCAGGTGACGATCTAAACAGTTATAAGAAATATTAATTTTGCCTCCCTCGAACCACTTGGCAAAAGGTGGCTGCCAATTCAGCACCGTATCCCAGGGCTTGAACCAGTGCAGTTCTTGAGCCGCCAATTCAGCCCAAAACTGCGCCGGATCCCTAGCCGCGCGATCTGCTAACGCTTGATACTGATCAATGTGCTTGATCGCAGCATGCTGGACAAAACTCTCGGGAGGCGTAAATAGACGCTTCTCATGCAGGATAGATTCGATTGTGGGTGAAGCCATAGCGCTGGTCTATTGCAAAACGTCAACAGAATGATTGAGCTGATTTCCCCAGTCCAGGGCCGCATGGGTCTACAAGCAACCGCCAATGTCAAGTTAGAGCTGATCTAGACTGGCTTTAAACTCAATCGCATCTGTTGAAAACATACGTTTTTTAGTGACCCTTTGATCGCCTTATAGGGTTTACTTAACGATTGATTATCCTTTGCCTTGGCCTATTCCAGCGACTATCTAGTTCAGACACTAGGCTAGATATCCTTCTGCGATCGGGGGCAACGTTTATATGACGGCTGCGAATTGTACATCTCGCCTGGGTACGCTTAACAATAACCAGGGTTCCGCGTTCATGTCCTCAGGCCCGGAACGGGCAGCCCTGCGATCAGGTCATGGCTGTGGGTGTTGTTCTCAATTTACCGCTGCCCCAAGGCGCTGAACGATCGTAGCAGTCACCATAGCGCCAGAGTTGTGCCCAGCTTTGACCCATCCATACCAAGTCCAGCTTGGGATCTGGAGTTTTCCCACAGGCAGAACTCCAGGTCTGGGCTTGAATTTGGTTTAGTTCTAGATTCAATGCCACGCTCAAGGCTGCAAGTATGACTACGGTTAATGCATTTCCCCTGGCCCAACCGGTATCATCTCTACCGTCCCACGACGCTATTATTCAGACAATTGTAGGGGTAGCGACCTTTGACCTCAATGGCCTTCCCAAAGAATATTTCATTACCGCAGACAATAAACAAACCAACTGGGTGCAATTGGTGTTCCAGGCCCTAGGCCTCAAATCACTGCTGCTGTCTTCCCTGAAGTTAGAAGGGTTTCAGCACATTACCATTGACTTGCAGCAACAGAGCGCCATTGTGGTCCGGGGTAGAGACAACTATATCGCTGTACTGATGAAGAGCCGGATTACCTTTGCCAGTTTGGCAGAAGCCGATCAATTCAGTCATTGGGTCCGCCAGTTTGAAAGTCAGGTCTTACGCCAGCACGATCGCTTCATAGTGGCTTAGAACAAGTCCTAGGGCAGAAATCGGTCAAGGGCGGCTTTTAATTCCGCAATTTCAGCCTCGATATTGCCGTCTTCCGCCGCACGGCCAATACATTCTGTCAGGTGCTCATCGAGAATAATCCGAGCCACCCGGTCTAAGGCCCCTCGCACGGCCGCAATTTGGACCAGCACATCGGGACAGGGGCGACTTTCCTGCACCATCGTTTTGATGCCACGAATGTGGCCCTCAATCCGAGCCAGACGGTTAATGATCCGACGTAGGGATTCAGGATCATGGACGTGGGGATGAATGTCCCGGCTTTCAGCAGGGGCCGAAATATCGTGTAAGTGAGTGTGGGGAATGGGGTCTTGCAAGGTAGGGGAAGGGGGGGAAAGGCAGAAGACAGAAGGCTCGAGGCCTTAGAGCATGATTGGAGGATTAGCGGTTGGGCCAGGGGCAGGGGGGGGAGACTGATAGTTTGTGCGCCTAGCTTGTGCGTTTAAGAGTCACCGCTGTCGGGGGGAGGGGCAAACCCAGATAACTCAGCCAGATCTTCCAGGCGTTTGGCGCCAGGGATGAATTCGCCATCAATCTCCCAGGTGGGAAAGGCCTGAATTCCTTTATCGGCGCACAGCTGGGGCTGGGCATTTTCGCCGTCGGCTGCACATTCCACATAGGGCACCTGGTCGCTGGCTTCACCAAAGGCGGCTTTCTGGTCAGCGCAGTGGGGGCACCAGTAAGCCCCATACATCACACTGCCAGTCTCTTCTAAGTGCTGGGCCAGTTGGGCTTCATAGCTGTCAGCCGTGCCCGCCTGGGGCTGTTCGGTACCACATCCCACCAGCAAAACTGCCCCTAGGGCCAGGGTTCCAGTCCAGCGTAAGTTAGGCTTAACGTTGGACAGCGAGAAACGAGAAGACGATAAGTTAGCCATAGCAACGTTCTAGACTTTAGGGGATGAGCTGTATGAATGTTTAGAGCACATGGCTAGTGTAGCGCTATCCATAGAGTTCCATCACTCGGGTGATGTCCAGGCGTGACTGAGCCCCGATCTCTAGCCCAGAGTAGTGGCCGTGGTTAAGGTGGTCGGCGGCAGCACAGCCGATCATGGCGGCGTTGTCAGTGCAGAGGCTAAGGGGCGGAAACAGGACTTGCAGGTGGTGGTGTTTGGCCGCCTCAGTCAACTGCTGCCGCAGTCCACGATTAGCCGCTACCCCGCCCCCGACAGCAATGGTGGTGAGATCATAGTCACGGGCGCAGGCGATCGCTCGCTTGGTTAAACTACGGGCCACGGTCGCCTGAAAGCTGGCCGCCAAATCGGCGATCGGTAGAGGATCTACCCCATCAGCGCGCAACTTTTCCACCAAGCGCAGCATGGCGGTTTTCAGACCGCTAAAGCTGGAATCGTAGGGGTGAAAGCCCCCTTCTGGCAGAGAAATATTGCCCTCGGGTAGAGGAAATGCCTTGGCATTGCCGGTGTGGGCCAATTTGTCGATCACCGGGCCACCGGGATAGCTCAACCCTAGCAATCGGGCCACCTTGTCAAAGGCTTCTCCGGCGGCATCGTCGCGGGTTTGGCCCAGGGTCTGGTACTGGCCACAGGCTTTGACATAGATCAAACTGGTATGCCCCCCTGACACCAGCAGGCACAAATATGGGGGCTGCAACTCTGGACTGGCCAGGTAGTTGGCATAAATGTGTCCCTCTAGGTGGTGGATTCCTAAAAAGGGTTTTTGATGCACCATGGCCAGAGTTTTACCGGCGGTTAGCCCCACCAGCAGAGCCCCCACCAGCCCTGGAGCACAGGTGGCCGCCACCCCATCAATGGCATCCCAGCTCAGTCCAGCTTGGGTTAAGGCGGCCTCAAGCTCTGCGCCCAGGGTAACCACATGCTGTCGGGAGGCCACCTCGGGCACAATGCCGCCATAACGCTGGTGGATATCAATTTGAGAGGACACCACACTGCTGAGAATAGCGCGATCGCGCACCACCGCCACCGCCGTTTCATCGCAACTGGTTTCTAGAGCCAAAATTGTTGCCATGGGCTAACCGCTAAATAACCTGAATTGAATCTTGTAGAGATGTAAACACCCCACCGATCTTAGCTTTACGGCGTCCCGATGGCGGGGTATTATGGCGTCCAAGTTGGGTGAATTTTTGTACAAAAAACTTAACTTTCGTTCGAATCGCCCTAGGTTTCTTAGGTAATTAAAAGGAACAGTTTATGCGACGGTTTTTTGCTGTAGCTCTGGTAATTTGCCTCTGGTTTGGGTTTGCCTCCCCAGCCTCTGCCAGTTTGGCTGGGGACAACGTAGCGGGCCTCACCCCCTGCGGTCAAAACGAAGCTTTCCTCAAGCGGGCCGCCCAGGCCACCACGGACCAAGCCAAAGCTCGGTTCGAGTTTTACGGTAACTCTAGTTTGCTCTGTGGTACCGATGGCCTACCCCACCTGGTGGTTGATGGCGATCTAGCCCATGCTGGAGAGTTTCTCATTCCTAGTCTCCTCTTTCTCTATATTGCCGGCTGGATTGGCTGGGTAGGTCGCGCCTACTTGATTGCGGTCAGACAGGAGAAAAAGCCTGAAGAGAAGGAAATCATTATTGATGTTCCCTTGGCTGTGAAGTGCTCTCTGTCTGGGTTCGCTTGGCCTCTGACCGCCTTTAAAGACATCACCACGGGTGCCATGTTTGCGAAGGATGACGAGATCACCGTTTCCCCTCGCTAGATCCCTAGCGTTTTCGCCCATGCCCTTGTCTTGATCAACTTTGGAGAGACTTTAATGGACAACCTGCTTAAGTATCTGTCCACGGCCCCCGTGCTGGCCGCCGTGTGGATGGTGATTACCGCCGGGATTTTGATTGAGTTTAATCGATTTTTCCCGGATTTGTTGCTGCACCCCTAGGCGCTGCAATAGCGTTCTGGGCTGTACAGCGACTTCCCAAACGTTTCTTAAGGCCTTATAACTGTTTTAAGGCCTTTAACTGTTTTGTCAGATAGCAGCCTTACCGTAAAACAGTTGATTATATTGCTGTGATCTGTGTTTGACTGGAGAACTACCCTATGACCGAGCTTATTACGCCAGCTGGGGATCCCCAAATTGGTAACTTAGAAACGCCAATTAATTCCTCGGCCTTTTCTAAGGCTTTTATTGGCAACTTGCCTGCCTACCGAACTGGGTTATCTCCCCAGCGGCGGGGTCTGGAAATTGGTATGGCCCATGGCTATCTGCTGTATGGCCCCTTTGCCGTTCTTGGCCCTCTGCGGGACTCTGAGATTCCTGGCTTAGCTGGGTTGCTCAGTGCTGCCGCCTTGATTGTAATTTTGACGGCCTGCCTCTCGATTTACTCTGGGGCTGGGGTTAACACTGCGGTCACCAAGACCACAACCCCCTTCACTCCGCCAGCTAGCCTGGAAACCGATGAAGGCTGGAGTGAGTTTGCCGGTGGCTTTTTGATTGGCGGCATCGGTGGCGCTACCTTTGCTTACCTGCTAGCGGCTAATCTGCCTATTTTGACCACCCTGGTCAGCGGCGGCCACAGCTAGTTAGCGTGTGATGAACAGAGCTTAGCCATGAAGCTCTTTAAATAACTAAGCGGGGCTATTGAAAAATATCAATAGCCCCGCTTTTTGTTTCTGCTTTTTGCCTGAAGACTAATGGCTCTTGGGTTCTAGTCCATTTAACCCATCAAATGATGTCTAACCTTTTTGAGCGAACTGATACCAATCACTTTGGAGTAAGCCATAGAGCTTGATATCTCGATACTTACCCCACTTCAAGGTATGACGATGACGGTAACCTTCGCAGCGCATACCCAGCTTTTCCATCACCCTGCCAGAGGCAGGGTTGTCGCTAAAGTGGGTGGCATTGATGCGATTTAGTTCCAATGTTGTAAATCCAAACGCCACAATTGCACGGGCGGCTTCAGTGGCGTAGCCTAATCCCCAGTAGGGTTGGCCAATCCAGTAACCCAGTTCCGCCAAATTATGATCAGGGTTTAAGCCCAATCCCACGGATCCACAGAGACTGACATCATAGCGAGTGATGGCATAGTCAATAGCTTTACCTTCCGCCCACAGTTGAGGATGCTGGCTAATCCAAGCTGTGGCATCAGCTTCAGTGTAGGGATAAGGAATAGATAAAGTCATCTCGGAAATTTGCCTGACGCCAGCCAAATCAGTAACGGTAGGTACATCAGCCTGGGTAAATGGCCTCAGGATTAGCCGCTCTGTCGATAAAATTGGCTGTTCTGCCAGTGCTTTCATGGAGTCACCAAGCCATAACAACACAAGACGTCTTTAGGTCGGATTATCTTCCGATGAAAACCGCTCAGACAGTTGATTTGTAGACCACTGGTACTCCACAGGTTGTTGAGTCTGTTTACAAAACTCCTCAATTTGACGCTGCTGGGACAGGGCTTTGCGCAGGGTGCTGATTAACTCTTGGACCTGGGTCCGCATGGCAGGGGCTTGATAGACCGCTGCCATCGTTTGCTGTTCTAGCAACTGTAGGAGTAACTCGTAATGAATATGAGAGGGGAGTGGAACCGGTTTACCCGAGTTAGCCATAAGAATTCGATTAAGTAAGCGGACACATGGGCTAGCCTGAGCGTGTTCCCATGACTACAGTACCCAGGCTGTGGGCTAAACGTCCCTGTTTGGCTGAGTTTAGCGTTCACACCATGGATATTCTCTATCCTGGAATACCCTCAGGGGATTAAGGTCTACGGAAAAGCCGATCGATCGCAGCTCCTGGATCAGGTTGTTTCATGAGAGATTCGCCCACCAGCACCGCCTTCGCTCCAGCGTTGGTCACAGTTTGTAAGTCATCAGAGGTATGAATACCAGACTCACTAACAATCAGGATATCCCTTTCTTGCAGCAGGGCCTGACGAGCGGCAATCAGCGACTGGGTGGTTGAAAGCTGGGTGGTAAAGGTTTCCAGGTTACGGTTGTTGATTCCAATCAGAGATACGGAAGGAATGGCCAGCACCCGATCCAGCTCGTCCAGGGTATGCACTTCAACCAGGGCGTTCATGCCCAGGGCCTTAGCAATTTGGACGAAGTAACCCAAATCCTTATCTGACAAAATCGCGGCAATCAAGAGCACCGCATCGGCCCCCTTTAGCCGGGCCAGGTACATTTGGTAAGGGTAAATGATGAACTCCTTGCACAGCAGGGGCAGTTCCACCGCTGCCCGAATCTGAGCCAGATAGTCAAAGTCTCCCTGGAAAAAGGGCCTATCGGTCAGTACAGACAGGCAAGTGGCACCGTGGCGGGCGTAGGCTTGGGCGATCGCGACGGGGTCAAAGTCGGCTCGAATGACGCCTTTGCTGGGGGAGGCCTTTTTGACCTCAGCAATCAGGGCAGGGGTAGTAGGTCCCTGCCTTAACGCGGCCTCAAAGTCTCGGGCTGGGGGAGCGCTGAGCACGTCCCGCTGCAACTCGGCCAGGGGCAATTGCTCTCGCAGTCGATCTACTTCTGCTTCTTTTTGCCAAACGATTTTTTCGAGAATATTGCGCGGTTCTCCATCTTCAGATTTGATTTGATAACGGAGATAGTCCACAGCAACAGCGGGATTAGGAGGACGGCGACGAATTTTCATATTGAGCACATAACTTGACCTAGACTAGCCGTTGAAATGATGACCACGGGGCGAGCCTCTTAGGCAGGCACCACCACGGCCCGCTTGAAGGCTTCATCCAAGACTTCTGACAGGGTGGGGTGGGTGTGGACACAGAAGGACAGGTCGGTGACCGTTTGCCCTTGGGCGATCGCATTGGCCGCCTCCTGAATTAAATCAGCCGCATGTAAGCCAATGATATGGGCTCCCAGAATCTCCCCGGTATCTTGGCGGTAGATCACCTTGGCTATGCCGTCAGATTCCCCTTCTGCCAGGGCTTTGGAGTTGCCTTTGAAGTAAGTGCGCACAGTATCAATGGCGAACCCTTCCGCCTCGGCTTTGGCTTTGGCGGCGGGCTCGGTCAGCCCCACAAAGCTAACCTCTGGGTGGGTAAAGGCGGCGGCAGGGACACTGAGATAGTTAACGGTGCGATCGCGCCCACAAATATTTTCTACCGTCACCACCCCCTGGGCCGAGGCGGCATGGGCCAGCATCATTTTGCCAGTGGCGTCGCCAATCGCCCACAGGTGGGGGACTGGTTCCCCCTGTCGTAGCACCTGCAAATGATCATTAGTGGGGATGAAGCCCCGCCGGTCTAGCTCAACCCCGACTCGTTCTAGGCCCAGGTCTTTGGTGGCTGGAATCCGTCCCGTGGCCACTAGACAGGCATCCACCTCCAGGGTTTCCACAATTTCCTTTGTTTCCCGGTCGGCCAGTTCAATCACCACGGGCGATCCAGGGGTCACGGTTTTAGCAATCACCCCAGCCCGGGTTTCGATGTCCCGGGGGGCAATCAGCACCCGCTGGGCAATCTTGGCGATGTCAGGATCAAAGGTGGGCATCAGCTGATCCAGGGCTTCAATAATCGTCACCTCACAGCCTAGGGCCGTGTAAATATCAGAAAATTCTAGGCCAATGTAGCCACTGCCGATGATCGCAATCCAGTCGGGCAGCCAGTCCAGCTTTAGAGCTTCGTCGCTGGTGAAGACGGTTTTGCCGTCCACCTCAATCCCTGGGGGCACAAAGGGCACTGACCCTGGGGACAGAATAATGTCCTGGGCCGTAACCACTTTTTCTCCATCGGGGGTGTCGATCACCGCTTTTTGTTCCCCGGCCACTCTGGCCCAGCCGGTGATAATGTCGACCCCCAACCGGGTCAAACTGTTGGTCATGTCCCCCTGAATTTTGCTGACCAGGGTGTTGGCATGATCGGCGATCGCGCTGCGCTCATAGGTGACTTGCCCCACCTGAATCCCTAAAGATTTGAGGTGATGCTGGTTGCGCAATTCCCGCACCCGGCCAGAGGCGGCCAAAAGTGCCTTAGAGGGAATGCAGCCCCGATTAACGCAGGTGCCTCCCATCATATCAGCTTCAACAATGGCCGTTTTGAGACCCGCCTTGACCGCGTGAATAGCGGCACCGTGGCCCCCTACCCCAGCCCCAATAATCAGCAGGTCGTAGTCAAATGCGTCACTCACAGCAGGCTCCTGAGACATCACCACATCAGCATTAACACCGGCCAGAGGCTGTTCTGACCCGTGGGGCAGAGCCACGGACAGCCTCGACCTGGTCAAGGTCATCCCCCATTCTTGACCACATTGGGGGGATTAGACAACTCTTAAATTCATTTCTCTAATTTCCTTTGCTGGCGCTGGCGCTTGGCTTCATAGAGCAGCAGAGCTGCTGAAATGGCGGCATTCAACGACTCTACCGCCGGGTGCATGGGGATAGACACCTCTACCGTGGCCGCTTGCTGCAAGGGGGCTGGTAGCCCAGCCCCTTCGTTCCCCAGCAAGATGATGGTTGGTTGGTTAAAGTCAATGGCCCAATAGTTCAGGGAGGCCCTGGGATTTGTCGCCACCAGCTGTACCCCCTGCTGACGCCAGCCTGTCACTAGGGGGGGCAAGTCCTCCGTGACTACCAGCGGTAGGCGAAACCACTGCCCTGCTGACGCCCGCAAGACCTTGGGATGATCGGGGGCTACACTATCGGCACTGAGCCACAGCCCCCCAGCCTCAGCCGCTACTGCGGTACGAATGATGGTGCCCAGATTGCCGGGGTCTTGGAGGGTGGCGATCGCTAGCCCCACCCCGGCAATGGGGACATCAACGGTATTGGGGCGTCGGGGAGCGACGACCACCACCCCATCTGGATGCTGAGTGGTGGCTATCGCCTGCAATACTCCCTCAGAAACCAGTTCTGCCCGTTGCACCTGCCCCACTAAAGTCGCCATCAAAGCGGGATAGCGCTGGGCCCAGGCTTCGGTGTAACACGCTGTCTGAAGGGGATAGCCGACGGCCAGGGCTTCCTGTACCAGATGAGTACCCTCCAGCAATAACTGCCCCTGGGCACGGCGAAATTTTCCTTGATGCAAGCGCCGGATCGCCTTCACCAAAGGGTTTTGCAAACTGGTCAACATAAGCACTGTGCCTAAATCAGGAGAGGTAGCGATGGCGCTAAAGCATCGGTACAGGATGTCAAGATCCCAGGGTTCTTGGGCTGATTGGCCAGGTTTTTTGGGGCATCCAGGGACAGAACCCTGGGATCTGAACCGGCGTTCTAGTGGTCTGTCAAGGCTAAAAATTAGGGCAAGCGCTGTGCAAAAGCCTAGTACACCAAGGCAGAAATCCACCTACTGTTCAGGACGCTTAAAATCCTTGCGCAGCAACAATTTTTCACCTTGAACTTTGCATTTTGAATTCCGCGTAGCGGTACTAGTCCCTTCAGGAAGGTAGTAGGACTTATGGTCCCCTCCCACGGAGGGGTGCCCGGAGGGCGGGGTGGGTTCTTCGGGCTTGCTTGACCCACCCCTACCCCTCCAAAGGAGGGGATTTCGGAGCTTAACCAGGATGCGGAACCCGGGACTTGAACCCGGATGTTATTGCTAACACTAGGACCTGAACCTAGCGCGTCTACCAATTCCGCCAGTTCCGCATAGCGATGCTATATTCACACCGCGATTTGTAATCATGCCTTAGTGTCTGATCACAGTCAAGGCTTTTGAAAAAGATTTCGTTATTGAAACAAATCGGCTATTCTATGGTGGCTCTGCTCTAGCCAGGGAAATCTAGATACCTATGGCGAAATTAAGGATTTCGGGTAGAATCTAGACGAAAATTTGGCCTTTTAGGTGGGGATGTTCAGCTGTGGAGGATACCGCTATCGCTACGTCTATCAGTTCGCCTAACCCCTTGACAATCTCTGACACTGACGATGCCGTCCTAGAGATTACCGGTGGCACAAAACTATCGGGCCATGTCTCGGTCAGCGGGGCCAAAAACTCGGCCTTGGTGGTGATGGCCGGGACACTCCTGTGCTCACAGCCCTGTCGCCTCCGCAATATTCCCCACTTAATGGATATTGAGCGCATGGGGGAGGTCTTGCTTGCCCTGGGGGTGAAGCTGAAGCGAGATGGGGACGCTCTAGATGTTAATGCCAGTAGCATTGCCCACACCAAGGCACCCTATGACGTGGTTAGTCGCCTGCGAGCCAGCTTCTTTGTGATTGGTCCCCTGTTAGCCCGGATGGGGGTGGCTCGGGTGCCGCTGCCAGGGGGCTGTGCCATTGGGGCCCGCCCGGTGGAACTGCACGTGCGGGGCCTGCAAGCCATGGGGGCTGATGTTCATATCGAGCATGGCACGGTTCATGCCTATGTTCCGGGCAGTGGTAAACGCCTAAAAGGAGCCCGAATTTATCTAGACTATCCCAGTGTTGGGGCTACTGAAACCCTAATGATGGCGGCTACTTTGGCCGACGGCGAAACCGTGATTGAAAACGCAGCCCAAGAACCAGAAGTGGTTGATCTGGCGAACTTTTGCCGGGCCATGG
Organism: Nodosilinea sp. P-1105; assembly: GCF_012911975.1. Taxonomy (GTDB): domain Bacteria; phylum Cyanobacteriota; class Cyanobacteriia; order Phormidesmidales; family Phormidesmidaceae; genus Nodosilinea. Next base: position 24,246 of record NZ_SMDQ01000009.1, read on the forward strand.
GAGCCAGGATTCGAGGGGCTGGCACCAACACCATCACGATCGCCGGGGTGCCGCGCCTGCATACCACCGACTACGGCATCATTCCCGATCGCATCGAAGCGGGCACCTTTCTGGTGGCCGGGGCGATTACCCGGTCTGAAATTAGTTTGTCTCCGGTGCTGCCCGAGCACCTCACGGCCGTGATTGCCAAGCTGCATGACATGGGGGGGCAAGTGGTTGTCGATGGTCCCAGTCGGGTGCGTTACGTGCCCGGTTCGGTGATTCACCCCGTGGATATCCAGACGGGGCCATTTCCGGGTTTTCCGACGGATATGCAGGCTCAGTTTATGGCCCTGATGGCGCTGTGCGATGGCAACAGTCTGATTACCGAAACGGTGTTTGAAAATCGTCTGCGCCATGTGGCTGAACTGAACCGGATGGGGGCTGATATTCGTTTGAATGGTAACTGTGCCGTGATTAAAGGGGTGCCTCAACTCTCGGCCGCTCCGGTATTAGCCACTGACCTACGGGCTTCGGCGGCACTGGTGTTGGCGGCCCTGGCGGCCCAAGGCACGACCACGATTCAAGGACTACAACATTTGGATCGGGGCTATGACGATTTAGAGGGTAAGCTACGCCGCTTAGGCGCAAACATTCGACGGCAAGTGGGGGATAGCGCGATCGCCGCTGCCCCCCTGACCGAGAGCTTACTGAACAGCCGATAAGCCAACGCTGGGATTAAGCTGGGTTTACAATGGTTTACACGTCCCAGCCGGGGCCATGTTACTTGCCTAGAGGCGTGTATGACCGCAGTTCACCCACCTACTGACATCAACTGGGAGGTTCTAGCCCAGGCGTTTGGTGCGATTGAAACCATCCGTGACCCGAACCAGTTGGATAAGCTCTCTAAGGACTATTACTACTTCAGTCCGGTGCTGCAAGGGCTGCTGGCTGATAAGGTCGGGGACCTAGTGGTGCGTCCTACCACTGAGGCGGAAGTCCTAGCTGTTGCCCAAGTCTGCGTCGATGCCCGGGTGCCGGTTACGGTACGGGGGGCAGGTACTGGCAACTATGGGCAATGCATGCCCCTAGCGGGGGGAGTGATTGTAGACCTGAGCCGGATGAACGCGATTCAGCGGGTGCAGCTGGGAGTAGCCTGGGTAGAGCCCGGTGCTAAGCTGGCCGCCATTGATAAGGTGACTCGGCCCTCGGGCTGGGAACTGCGCATGTACCCTTCGACCTATCGCACGGCCACCATCGGCGGCTTCATTGGCGGCGGTAGCGGCGGCATTGGCTCGATTACCTATGGCCAACTGCGCGATCGCGGCAACCTTAATGCTGTTCGGGTCGTCACCCTAGAAAGTACCCCCCGGGTGATTGAGCTGCGGGGAGACGATGTCCAAAAGGTAAACCATGCCTACGGCACCAATGGCATCATTACCCAGTTGGAGATTCCGTTGGGGCCTGCCTACCCCTGGGCCGAGGTGATTGTCGTCTTTGATCAGTTCATGGCTGCTGCCCACTTTGGTCAAGTATTAGGGGAATCTGACGGCTTAATCAAAAAGCTGATCAGCATCCACGCCTGGCCCATTCCCAGCTATTTCGTCGCCCTCAAGCCTTACTTGCCCACGGGCAAAGCCGCCGCCCTACTGATGGTGGCGGAGTCATCCCTAGAGCTATTTAGAGAACTGGTAGCGGCCTGTGGGGGCACGATTACTTACTGCAAGTCGGCCCAGGAGGCCCAACGGGGGGCTCCTCTGGCAGAGTTTACCTGGAACCACACCACCCTCCATGCCCGCAGTGCTGACCCGTCCCTCACCTACCTGCAAACCCTATTTCCCTACGACGCAGATTTAAAGGGAGTGCAGCATTTTTATGACTACTTCGGGGACGAAGTGCTGATGCACCTCGAATATTTGCGCATGGGGGGGCAGGTGTGTCCCGCTGCCCTACAAATTGTCCGCTACTCCACTGAGGACCGACTGAATCAGATTATTCAGTACCACGAAGCCCACGGTGCCCTAATTGCTAATCCCCATACCTATGTCCTAGAGGATGGGGGCATGAAGCAGGTGGACCAGGTGCAGGTGGACTTTAAGGCTAAAGTGGATCCCTATGGGTTGCTAAATCCCGGCAAAATGCGAGGGTGGTTAGAGCAACACCGCGATCGGGCCGTGCTTCCACAGAGCTAGGCTTTGCTTAATACTTCACACCTGTATTCTGCCTTTCTATACGCCACTGGTTTTCTGCACCAGGACGCGAGCATTAGTGATCCACAGCTTCACTTGATCAGGCGTAGGACTGAGGTCATTGCGTCGTAGGGTAGCGACATGGAGTCGCTTCACCTGTACTGCCAGGGTTTGGGCTGAGGTCTGGGCCAGTTGTTCCGGGGAGGTAATGCCTGCATGGAGCAGTAATCCGTTGAATTCGCAACCAACTGTCGGGACCCTGGCTAAGTCGGCCAAAATTACCCACTTTTTGACATATCTCAGCGGCAATCGTAACTGCTGGGCCAGCGCTGCCTGATGGGATGGGGACTGGCCAAAGCGATACAGCTGCGTTGTGGTCGAAAATCCCAAATTAGCCAGAGCTGTTTGGTGCTCAGTACTCAGGCCAGGTAAGTTCTGAAGGGGATAATCCTGGGTGATCATATCGGTCGGGATTGGGTTTATACTGAGGATAGTTTTAGTCTACGGGATGTAGCGCAGCTTGGTAGCGCGCCTGCTTTGGGAGCAGGATGTCGCAGGTTCAAATCCTGTCATCCCGATTTTTTTTCGACTTCTTTAGCAAGTCGGCCCAGGAACCGGGCTCCGAGTGACCTGTCGATCTTAATGTTTAGGACCACAGGTACGCTTGAAGACCCTTCTGATAAGTACATGGACACAATAACTGACTTGATCCTTGATCCGGCCTTCGACTCCGCTCAGGCCTCGTCGCTGGTTGAGCGGAGTCGAAACCAGGGCATTGAATTAAGGCTGGTGGGCACTTGCCCACCTTACAGCAGATCAAGGCTTTCAGCGATTTTCGAGGACTGTTTAGGGCTTATTTCAGTAGCATTCACCCATACTGTGCCGACGCCCTAGGAATGAAGTGACGAGGATAGACGGCGCTTTGTTGGCAGCGGCACCAGGCTATTGGAATCCGCATCCCACAAAATAAATCGGGCACAGTTCGGCATATCGCTAATCCGAAGGACCTTGACATTTGAGAGCAAGTGGCTGTTAGCCCGATGACAAGCGGCCAAGTGGTAGTTGGGAATCCGCTCTGAAAGGTGATGGATGTTGTGGTAGCTGATATCTGCGGTAAACCATCGCAGGATCGCAGGTAATTCTAGGTAGCTGCTCCCCTCAACTGCGCCACGAATATAGTCCCAGTCAGCCGTACTGTGAGCATAGGAGCCCTCAAAATTGTGCTGCACAAAGAAGATGCTGATAAAAACAGCCCCAGCCATCGTCAGAGTAACGGCATATAAGCCAAAGAAGAGCTTTACCCCAATGAGTTGGCTGAGGATCAGCCAGCTGCTAACCACAAAAATATTATTTAAGAGCAAGTCCCAAAACTCTTCTTTCGAATGCCAGTATTTAGAGTTGTGGGAAGACACTATCATCCCCAAGTCGATATTGCCTTTATGTTTCAAATAGGTTATTCCATGGTTTATAAAATCATGGATACCAAAAATTAAAGCCAGTCTAGGTTTGATGACCAGATAAAAGAAACCACCAGGCAAAATAATGATGGGCTGGCGTAAAATCCCATAGAGCCTTTGATTAAAGCTGTCCAACTGAGCAAACTCGTCGGTGGACAGGAAGTCTCCAATACCACGATAGCGCTCCCAGTCTCCATTAGTTTTGTGATGGTAGGCATGATCTCTTGACCAGCCATACTGGGGGATGGCGTTAATAACTCCTAGCATAAAGCCGACCCATCTGTTAGTGGCCTTAGATCTAAAGAGGGAGTAGTGGCCACAATCATGCATTAGCGAAAAACAACGTAACAAGAAGAGCACCATCAAAATAATGATGGGCGGCAAAATCCATAGAGAAATGGAAGCCGCCTTAATAGCCAGAAACCACAACCCTACATAAGGGACTACTGTATTTAAAATCTGATACGTGGCCCGTCGATCATCACTCTTCATGTAGGGGACTAAAACAAAATCTGACTTTTTTAACACGGTTTCCATATGTTCTCATTAATGTCAAAAGCTAGAACGTCTTCTCATGTATGAAAGACGTAAAAGTAAACAATCTATCCCACGGGCAGAGCTTCTGGCAAGAAAACATTTCCGTGGAGTAATAGGACTAGAAATGTTAGCCAGGTCACTTGAAAATTGGCTAGGAGTTTGATCAAAAACTCTTGATAAGAATTAAACGAAGATCAGTGGCAACATCAACAATGTCCATAAGCGAAAGGTTTCAGGTGTATCCCAGAACTAATGTTTGGTAGCCACAGCTTGTTTAGCTCAGTCAGTACAAAAAGCAAACGTGCCATCAAAGCTGGAGTAAAGCATAGATTAATCATCAGCAGCTACTCTGGCGTTAGCCCTAGATCTCAGACTCTAAGTTGATCGCCAGCATCAAGTTAAACTATCAAGCCCCGTGACAGCTGTGGAGCAAAGGCAGGTTTGCACTACTACTATGATCCTGTTGTGGTTTTCATTATCCTGTGGTTCCCATGACCTGATTTTTGCCGAAGCCTATGCATGATGCAATCTAGCACACCCCAGATAGATCAGCACAGCCGGTTGTCTCAAGCGGGTATAACCCTCAGATTACTGTCACAAGGGCCATGCTCATTATGTGTCGCTTATGAGTAGAATTTGACCTGCTGTTGATTATGCTGTAGCCCTATGCGACGTCTGTTTCCCCGATCATTTTTGCCTGCCACTGTGTTAAGCGCCATCGTTGGCGGTGGCATCTTGGCTGGGTCCTGGCTGTTTCCCTTACCTGCTGAAGCCCTGAGTGACGAAGACATTGTCGATAAGCTGGAGCAAGTTCCTGTCTTTATTATTTTGAACTCTGATGGCCAGCCGCTAACGGCCTCCGCTGAAGCGAACAATCAGGAAGTTAAGGTGCCAGTGGTGTTTATTGATGGTGAAACCGCTGAAACCTTTCTAGACCAAGCCCAGGCTGAAGATCAAAGTGCCACCATTGCTCTGATTGACCTCGGCACCCTTTACCAAGAGACTCACTTGAGTGCTGAAGCGGCTACCCCGCTACTCTACTTCCCCATTGTGGAAGAGCTAGATACCGCCATGGGAATGGAGGAAGACTTCCAGGGGGTGCCATTGTTCATTGCCCGCCAGGGGGAAGATGGTCCTTACTTAACCATTACCCAAAATGGGGAAACGTCATTGCCTATGTTCTTTTCCCGCAATGACTTGCAAACCCTGTTAGATCGTTATGCCGAAACCGATGCTGCCGCCGCCCAAGAAATCGTGGTACAGGTGCTCTCCCTAGAATGGCTTCTAGCAACGATGGCAACCAATGAAGATCCAGCGTTGGATGCTCAACTGGAGCAGGTACGGCTATTTCCATCCACAGAGGTGCTCAACTACATTCGTTCGCAGCAGCCTGAATCGGGGCAGTAAGCCCTGTAATTACTGGCTTCCTGATTCCCTGGAGTGAGATGTCTGCGCTGAAGACGGCACAACTCTTTCAGGGAGTCGTTAGTTGCCAGTTGTCAGGAGTCAAGAGGGGACGTCATCAATTCAAACAAACAAACAAGCTGATTGAAGGTCGATGCCTTAGGTTAAGCTGGGGGCTAGTGCAGGGTGTTTTGGTGCGCTTGAATGACTACAACACCACCATCGGTCTAGCCTATGGCGGCATACATTCCACTGGTTTCGTCTGGAATGGGGAGAGGGTAGCGTTCAGCCATGTCGCCTTGGCCAACCCTGTTATTTTTGTAGGCTATGACCCTTGGTCCTAAATCATCTCGATCTGGCAGTTCCAGCTTATCGGCCACCCATCAAGTCACGGGCTGGGTGAAGCAAAACTTGAACCGGGGCTGGTTTAAGGTTTCTTTAGCGGGTTTGTGGCTGAGCTTCTTAGCCGTCCATGTGGCGACAGATTCCTTACCAGCCCAGTTCTTGGACCGGCGGCTGCAAACCTTATTTTTTGAAATGCGGGGACCAGTAGTGGCCCCCGATGACATTGTCATTCTGGCCATGGATGATGAGTCCGTTGACCAAGCTGAGCATTACCGAGCTGACCCAGACCGGCATCAGGCCCTGGCCCCGCTTGCTGGTAGCCCCTGGCAGCGGCGCGCCCATGCGATCGCCATTGAACGGCTGCTAGAGGCTGGAGCTAGCGCGGTGGCGGTGGATGTAATGTTTTTCACCGACAGTAGCTATGGTCCTGCCGATGACCAAGCCCTGGTTGACGTGTTGGATCGCTACGGCGATCGGGTTGTGCTAGCTGCCAAATTTGACGACGCTAACCTCCGCCAAGGAACGTTAATTCGTCCCACCCTGCCGATTCCATCGCTGCTGGATACTGCGGCCTACCTGGGTAACATTAATTTTCTCCGAGAACCCGATGGTCGAATTCATCGCCATGGTTGGGTTTATTTAGACTGGGTACAGCAGGATGTGTCTGAGCTGCTGACCGCTAGCCCAGGCGATGGAAACCTGCCGATCCCACTCTCGTTCGCAGAAGCAACCCTTGAAGCCGCTGGCATGGCTTATCCGCCGCCAGGGGGAGAGTTTATTAATTTCTACGGTCCTCACCAGACCTTTACCCATCTGCCGTTTTGGTATGTGCTTGATTCTGACCCCTGGGTGAATCAGCTGCAGGAAGGAGCCTTTTTTGCCGACAAGATTGTGCTGATTGGGGCTACGGCTGGTTTTATGCAAGATTTTCACCAGGCGCCTTTTTCAGAAACGTTGCTCCACCCTATCCCCATGGCTGGGGTGGAAATCTTAGCCAATGACATTGCCAGTTTGCAGAATGGCACTACCCTGCGCCAGGGGATTCCCAACCCCTGGGGCCGCGCCTTGCTGATACTGGGCATTGGCTCTGGATTTGGCCTACTGCTCTGGCATTTTAACCGCCCCATTGCCCGCCTGGGCTGGACTGGGGCTACCATTGGCGCCTGGTTTTGGTTGAGCTATGGGGCTTTTAGCCTGGGAGGAATGTTGCTGCCTGCCGGAACCCCAATCGTCGGCTTTATGGTGCTAGGGGGTAGCTTTATTGTTACCGACATTGTCACCGAACAGTTGCGCAAGCAACGCCTACGCCAAACCCTAGAGCAATACGTAACCTCCCCGATTGTGCAGGAGATTATTAGTCAGCAGGAAGACCTCAAGGATCTGCTCAGGCTACGGGAAGCGGAGGTGATTGGCCTGTTGTTGGGCAACCGCTACCGGATTGTCCGCTTGCTAGGGTCAGGGGGGTTTGGCGAAACCTATGTGGCCCAAGATACGCAACGTCCTGGGGAGCCGGTGTGCGTAGTCAAGCAGTTGCGGATTATTAGCGATGACCCCAAGGCCCATCGGCTGGGGCGGCGCTTTTTCTTGGGGGAAGCTGAAACCTTAGAAAAGCTAGGTCACCATGACCAGATTCCTCGCCTACTCGCCTATTTTGAGGATCAATATTCCTTCTATCTGGTGGAAGAAATGGTGGCAGGGCGGCTGCTGAAAGCTGAGTTGACCAGTCGACGGCCGATGGGGCAGATCTATGCTCTCGATCTGCTGCAAGGCCTGCTGCCAGTGATTGCGTTTGTCCATCACCAGGGGGTGATTCATCGAGATATCAAGCCTTCCAATGTCATCCGCCGTAAGTCTGACGGCAAGCTAGTGTTGATTGACTTTGGGGCCGTAAAACTAATCTCTAATAAGCTGGCTGACAGTGATGTCCAAATCACGTCCACATCCACGGTGGGGGTGGGCACCCAAGGCTATATGCCCAGTGAGCAGTCAGCGGGTCTGCCTAAATTTAACAGTGATCTCTATGCCCTAGGGATTACAGTGATTGAGGCCCTAACCGGGATCCCAGCCTATGCCATTAAGCGGGATAACCAGGGAGAGCTGATTTGGCGCCATGGGGTGCCTGAGTTGGACCAGGCCTTTGGCGCCGTGGTAGACCGACTGGTGAAGTATGACTTTACGGAGCGCTATCAGTCTGCCCTGGACGTCATCACCGATTTAGAACAGATGGCACCTCGGTTGCGATCGCAAGCAGATTCTCTCCCACCCGTGGATGATGGCCAGACACCTGAGTCAATCGACCAAGGGGATTCACTTACCGCCGCCACGGAATCTACCGAAATGCTGCCCGAGGGTTGGACCCCATGGCAGAACGAGGAAACCTGGCCCAACTAACCGGATTCAAGTCCAGACCTGGAGTTCTGCCTGTGGGAAAACTCCAGATCCCGAGCTGGCCTTGGTGTAGTACCGTACGGCATAAGTCGGCCAACCCCTTCTGTTACCTGTCCCCTAGCACCTGGCGCCCCCAGCGAAGGGGATCACATTTCTGCCAGCCAGCCCTAAGCCCCTGGGGTGGGAATAGTGATATCAATGGATGTGACGGATTGGTTGGGGTCAAGGGCCGCCAGGGGCGGTTGCATTTCCGTTGGATTTCCCACCACTAGTACCACCAGTTGGTCCGGTTCCAGGTGGGTTTGGGCCGCTGCCAGTACCGCCTCTGGGGTGACCTGCCTGACCCCGTCTTGAAACTGAAATACAAAATCAGCTGGGTAATCGTAGTACTCATAGCGGATCAGCCGCGACAGGGTCTGGCTAGGGCTTTGAAAGTTAAACACAAAGCTGTTCAGTACCGAGTCCTGGGCCTGGGCTAACTCAGTGGTCGTAATGGGTGCTGTGCGGAGGCGGTTCAGTTCAGCTTTGACCGACTGAATAAAGGGCACCGTCGCCTGGGCACGGGTCTGCCCACCGCCAATCACTAGGCCAGGGTAGTCATGGCGGGGAGACCAAAAACCATAGACCGAGTAGGCTAACCCCTGGCGCGATCGCACCTCGTTAAACAACCGCCCGCCAAATCCATTCAGCACCTCATTCATCACTGCTAAGGCTGGGTAAGTGGGGTCATCTAACTGTCCGCCCAAATGGCCCAGTTGCACATAGCTCTGGGTCAGTTGAGATTGCTCAACTAAAAACACGCCCGTCTGAGCCTGGTTCACGGTCGGCAGTGGTGATGTGGCTAGGGCTGGTCCAGTCCCTTCCCACTGGCCGAAATAGCGATCAATCATCGCTTTCATCGCCTGCCGGTCAAAGTCGCCCACCAGGCCCAAAATGGTATGTTCTGGCCGAATCGACCCCTGGTAAAACCGCTGTATATCCTGCTGGTCGATGGCGTCCAGGGTGGCATATTCCATGGTGCGGGCATAGGGACTGTCTTGCCCGTAGACCAGCTTATTGAACTCTCGCGAGGCGATCGCATCAGGACTATCGTTACGCCGCGCAATACTACCGCCGTACTGACTCTTCAGTAGGGCAATCTTGTCTTCGGCAAAAGCAGGGCGCTGAATCACCTCGGCAAACAACTGAAAGACCGCCTCGGTATCTTCGGCCAGAGCGCTAAAGCTGGCGCTACCTGCCGCTGTATCAATGCCAGTTTCAATCGAGGCGGCCCGCTGTTCCAGCTGATCATTCAAGGCATCGGGGGCCAGGTTGAGGGTGCCCCCCAACCGCATGGCTTCCCCGGTTAAGGTGGCCAGGCCCACCTGGGCAGCTGGTTCAAACCGAGAGCCAGTGCGAAAGGTAGCCGAGCCACTCACCAAAGGGAGCTCATGGTCTTCCATCAGATAAACCACCAATCCATTGGCCAACTGGTAGCGCTCGTAGTCGGGAATTTGGACATCCCCTAGGGCTGGGAACTCTAACTGATCATAATGACGGGGGGCCAGGGCGCGAGCTGGAGACTGCCAGCCCAGTAACATCACCCCTAACAGCCCTAACAACCCCAAGGTGGGCAACAGTATCCAGCGTTGGGTAAACGGGCGGCGGACAGTAGATAACCAGCTCATAGCGCAATAGTCCTAATCCTGAGGTCTTAGCTAATTTCAAGCAGTCAGGGCGTTATTAACCCCTCGGGCATGCCCAATCTTGGTACTTGTTATCGGGAATGGGTCATCCACCATGGTCGCCATGGTTCGAGAGTAATTTACCTACGGTCCGGTGATTGGGTTGAAACAGGGCTTGAGCTACGCGCTGCACATCGGCAGCTGACACCGCTTCAATCGCTTTCAGGTCGTCGAACACATTACGCCAACTACCCGTTTTGGCCTCATACTCAGCCAGTAGGGAAGCCATGCCACTGTTAGACGCCAAACTGCGCAACAACCCTGCCCTAGCCTGGGTTTTCACCCGGTCTAGTTCAGCTTGACTAATGGGCTCGGTCTGGAGCCGTTCTAGCTCTCGGGCCATTAACTGGGCAATATCGCCAGGGCTATGTCCTTGGGCTGTTAACCCATAGAGAAGAAAGATGTTGTCGTATTTGTCGCCGGGAAACCCGTCTAGGGCACCAATGCTGAGGGCGACCCGTGCGTCTGTGACCAGGGTTTTATAGAGACGGGAGGTGCGTCCCCCTGTCAGCAGGCTTTGAATCATGCCGTAGATGACATGGTCTGGGTGGGTGAGCCCAGGTCGGTGATATCCCTCCAGGTACCAGGGTTCTGAAGCAAGCTCTAGGGTGAATTCCCGAGGGGCAGTTTGCTCTGGCTCGTTGATCACAGGTTGGGGTGGCTCGGGCCGAGGGGTGTAGCGGCCAAAGTAGATGGCAGCGAGCTGCTGCACCTCTGGAGGGTTAACATCCCCCACCACCACCGCCGTTAGATTGCTGGGGCCGTAGTAGATGTCGTAGAAGTCTTGAATATCTTGACGGGTGGCCACATACAGGTCGTCTTGATAGCCAATCACTGGACGCCGATAGGGATGGGCGACAAAGGCGGTTTCTAGGAATTGCTCGACCATAGTGCCGATGGGGGAGTTATCCACCCGCATGTGGCGTTCCTCTAAAATGACCTCTTTTTCTTCAAAAAACTCGCGAAACACCGGCTCCAGAAACCGTTCCGATTCCAGGGACATCCACAGCTCTAACTTATTTGAAGGCAAGCTATAGAAGTAGCGGGTAGCATCGGCCCCAGTGGTGGCATTCAGCCCCACGCCACCCGCCTGTTGGACAATTTGACCATACTTATTCTGCTCCACATAGCTAGCGGCCTGTTGCTTCAGGGCCTCTAGCTGCTGCCAAAGTTGGGTCACCTGGGCAGTATCACCGGCTGCTTCAGTCGCCAAGATCTGGTCAAAGACATTGTCCATCTGGTCTAGCACCTGGGCCTCCGCCGGGTAGTCAGTGGTGCCGATGCGCTCAGTGCCTTTGAAAGCCAGGTGTTCGAGGTAGTGAGCAACGCCAGTTTTGCCATCCTCCTCATCCACCGCCCCCACATTGGCATGAATCATAAAAGACACCACGGGGGCCTGGTGCCGCTCTAACACAATGAATTTCATGCCGTTGTCTAGGGTGAACTCGGTGACTGAATCGGCCACCCGATCGATGTAAGGCTGAATCGCCTGGGCATTGGTAGCGGCCTCTCGGGCCTGAACCGGGGCGATGGGCCAGCCAATCCATAGGCCAAGGGCAACCATGATCGAGGCGATCGCCCTGATCCATCCCCGTGATTGAGCAAGTTGGGGCAATTGGGTCGCCATAGTTACTTTCATAGACCGACTCTAAGCCTGACTCTAAACCAATGATTCCTCTCTGCCAGGATACTGGAGTTCATCGGTAGATGACCACACTAATGCCGCACTAATGCTGCACTAATGCCGCCGCTTCACAGTGATCAGCCCCTGGCTAAGATACAGAGTATAGGTGTCAAACAACAGACCCACCAGGCTAGCGGTGATCGCAATGGTCAACGCTCCTTGCCAAGGGTCGCCACTGCCCAGGGTGGTAAGTAACGTCAGCAGTTGGTCGTAGGGAGCCTGCGCCCATGGGCTTAACCCGGGGGACTGTTGCAAACTGGCTAGCACCAGCAGACAAATTGCGACTAGGATGAGAGGCATGAGAAAGGTAATGATCGCCGTCATCACCAGCGATCGCAAATAGTATCTAACCCGTTTAGATTGTGTAGTCACAGCATTCACCTAAACGATTAACCTAAACGTGGGGCTCGTTTGCGGCCAGAGAGCAACCTCCCCGGCAGAATTTCTAATACCTTACGCAGATAGTCTTGGAGTGGGTAGACCTGTAGAAAAAACTTCAAGCTTGATTACGTATTGTTTTGAAGTGCTGTAACAAAGGCTGGCGGTATACGCATCATCGCGGTCAGGGGATAATGACTCTACAGCAATCACTAGGCCGCTCGGCGGTTAAGGGGGTAGACATTTGGCACAGGCGGTAGATCGCTCAACGTTAAGGCAGTGGGGGCAGCGAATGGTAGCGGCGCTCTTTTTGGCTGGGCAAGTGGTGATTCACCTGATTTCTCGGCCAATTCATCGCCGTAACACGATCGAGCAAATGGCGGCTGTAGGGCCAGAGTCACTGCTGATTGCGCTGATTACCGCCAGCTTTGTCGGTATGGTGTTTACCATTCAGGTGACCCGAGAGTTTATTAATTTTGGGGCTGGTGCGGCAGTCGGCGGTGTCCTAGCCCTAACCCTAGCCCGCGAACTGGGGCCTGTGCTGACCGCAGTGATTATTGCCGGACGAGTGGGGTCAGCCTTTGCGGCGGAAATTGGCACCATGCGCGTGACCGAACAAATTGATGCCCTGCAAATCCTTAAGACGGATCCAATCGATTATTTGGTGATTCCTCGGGTGATTTCCTGCGCCCTGATGTTGCCGCTGTTAAGCGTGCTGTCTTTCATTACCGGTATGACCGGCGGTCTGTTAATTGCCACGAGCCAGTACAACATCCCTTATTCCGTCTTTTTAGACTCGGCCAAAAACTTCTTAACCGTCTGGGATCTGTTTAGTTCGCTGATTAAAGCCTTTTGCTTTGGCATTTTGATTGCCATTATCGGTACCAGTTGGGGGCTAACCACCACGGGTGGGGCCAAAGGGGTGGGGCAATCGACGACCACAGCTGTGGTCACGGCCCTGTTGGCGATTTTTATCAGCAATTTCTTTTTGTCTTGGGTGATGTTCCGAGGTACGGGCAGTGCCGTGATCGGTAATTTTTAGCCAGGACCAACGTAAGCCAACCTGGAGCATTCAGGGCATCGAGTTGCTCAGCGGCCAGCTAAACCAAGTCCAGCACGGGATCCGGAGTTTTCCACCAGGCAGAACTCCAGATCTGGACTTGGAGATGGTTTAGGAGATTTCTGAGAAAGATAATCCCGCTTATTGTCAGCGATCGTAGCTTTCGTAGGGTGGGCATTGCCCACCACTCGGTAGAAGGTTTCCTGGAAGTCACCTTAGTCATGATTTATGCAGAATTCAAAACTACAGACAACCTTCTGGCCACGTGACTGAGGGAAACTGCCCGGCCCGATACTGCACCACCCTACCACGGTCATCGGTTTCAAAAACCAGGCGGAAGATATCTTCGCCGGGGTCTTTAGGGGTAAACACAATGGTTTTGCCGAGGGTAATTGGGTTGGCTGTGGCCTCTAGTTGATCGCCATAAAGCTGGACCAATTCTTCCTCTGTAGAGCCAATTTTGGCCCCACTCAGGGTTTCGGTTTCGCTACCCGGCCACACATCAATGCGTAACACCCGATTATCAATCGCCATCAAACCAATGGGGTCACTGTGATTTTGCAACTTATAGTACTTACATTCGCCACTGCCGCTGTTGGCCATTGGCTCTAACCGCAAGCCTTTGGTCCTTATCTGCCCCAGGCTCATGCCAATTTCAATGGGCCCTAGCCCTGTGGTCTTGAGAGGTTCGGTCAAAATAGCTAACGTTGCCACTTCCCGGACATTGGTGGTCGGAGAAACGGCGATCGCCCGTTTCATAGTCTTTAGAGAATTAAGCGGGGCGACTACCCCATTAAGCATTCTGCTAGCCTGAGACCTATAGGAGGTTCGCCGCCCAGAGTCTGCCGCTACTGCCGAGAGGTTATTGACCGGGGGCTGGTGATAGGTGCTAGCTATCAATACCCCTGAGAGGAATGCCATTGTACCTAGCACCGCCGCTAGACCTGTTGGTTTTGCCATGCTCAATTCGTTCAGTTCAACCTGATTGTTGGACGTGACTGTAACCCAGAACTCTAAAGTTTAACAGAGACCATACCTGTTCATCGCTATGAAAGACTTATCATGAACAGCAGGTAGAGTCAAAAACTTGCCTGGCCTTGCTTCTCGGTTGTTTCAACTCCCAAGTCTATGTCGTCCTCTTCTCGTTCCCGCGTCAGACTTGAGGAATGGGTCATCATTGTCGTCTTATTGGCAGCTACCACCGCCGCCCTGTTTCTGATCTGGCGGGCCAGGTATCCCGTCCTAAACACCTGGCTTAACCGGCTTTCCCTGGCCTGGCCTCGGGAGCAGCCCAGACCTGAGGTGACAGATTCTCTGGCTACAGCACTTCCCCCCCCCCAGGATCAGACGGCATTGACGGTGCCGCCACCGGTGATTCCTCAACCCCTACTTCCCCACGAAGCCTGGCCAGAAAACCCCATACAAGACTCACAGCAAGCCATGCAGGGGTTTAACGATCTGCCCTCCGACCATTGGGCCGCCCCTGTGGTGCAGGACTTGACCGGTCGCCAGATGCTCTCGGGCTTCCCTGATGGCTCGTTTCGCCCGGCGGTCCCCATGACCCGAGCCGAGTTTGCCGCCCAGTTAGCCCGGCTGTTTGATTTTCCCCAGTCCCATACAGCCCCCGCCTATGCCGATGTGGGAACTACCTATTGGGCTCAGGCAAGCATTCAAAAATCAGTGCAGATGGGCTTTTTAACCGGCTACCCCAATGACACTTTTGCACCGGAGCAAACCATCACCCGTATTCAGGTCATTTTGGCCCTGGCGAATGGATTAGGCCTACGGTCTAGCAGCGGTGCTGCAGCGGTGCTGCAGCCTTACGATGACCATGACCAGGTACCCGACTGGGCTCAACGGTCATTGGTGGCTGCGATCGAAGCGGGGCTGGTGGTCAACCATCCGGACCTAAACCAACTTGAACCTAACCGTCAGGCCAATCGGGCCGAGGTCACGGCCATGGTGCACCGGGCCCTAGTTTATACCGGCCAGTTACAGGCGGTACCGCTGCCCTATGTGGTGGTTCCCCAGGCGATGCCCCACTCGTTGTAAGGCGGGTTCAGAAAGGCAGAAGTAAGAAGGCGGAAGTGAAATCCTTTTCCACGCGAAGGTTTGAGCTATTTGAGCTAATAGAACTTAAGACCTACCATCCCCTCCCACGGAGGGGTGCCCGGAGGGCGGGGTGGTCCCTTCGAGGGTGCTTGACCCACCCCTACCCCTCCCAGGAGGGGATGGCGAGGCTGATTTTGCACAGACTTTTCTTATCCCGAACTTCTTATCCCGAACTCAGGCTGACCTATACCGCAGACCACTAGGCGTTACCAAAGGAGGGAAGGGAAATGCCATCGATCGCATCGGGATCTAGGCTGGGTAGCTCCAGTCGTTGACTGCGACGAGTCCGCACCGCCAGTCGGTAGCTGACACTCTGGAGTTCTGCTTGTAATTGTCGATTTTCCCGCTGAATTTCGGCCACCCGTTGCTTCACCAGGGCCATGCGCTCAGCAAATTTTTGCCGATAAACCGTTGGCAGCTCTTGCACCACCTGTTCTAGCATGCGGGAGCGATCCGTCAGCTCCTGGACCGTCTGGCGCAATTGCAAGATTTCCCCGTCGCGTTCGGCCATTTGAGCTTGGTAAAAGTCAATCTGCTTTTCAACCCCACGCAACTGATCCCGCAGGGCTGACAGTTCGGCCTGGTGCTGTTCTGACGCTTCGGGGCTGGGCACAAAGCCTGTATTCCCCTTAACCAGCCGAAACAGCTCCTGGGATAATTGTTGCACCAGCTGATCACGAAGCTCTAGCTCAGCCTCGAGCCGGGCAATTTCAGCTTGTTGCTCGCTCATGTCTGTGTACGGCGTTTGAGTCACAGAACTACTCCCCTACCAACTAACACTACGTCCCTCGTTGATGCGCCCAACGGCTACTGGCCGACTGCCTGAGTCACGGGCCTTAGTCTGGCCAGATTTTCCCTAGCGTTGAGCCTAGTTGCTGCTACTTTATAGCACCTACTGGAAAAAGTGACACACAAACCCCTAAAACAAGTCCCCTTGCCTGGGGAATCTCACAGGAAAGGGGACTTGTTTTGGCGTCAAGCCCTCGGCCGATCAGGTGCTATGACAGCGGGCCGCAGCACCGAGGATAAGGCTTAGGTAACTTCTAAGAAACTGTCTACCGATTGGTGGGCATTGCCCACTCTACGAAAGCTGCGATCGCTGACTTAACGCGAAGATCTTCTTTCTCGAAAGTCACCTTAGACGATCAGGGGTTAATGACTTAGGCCGTCTACTCTTCTTCGGTGGCACCGACAGCCACCACTTCTGGCTCAGCCTCAGGCAAGGCCTCCTCGGTCTCTTGTTTCACCGTCAAGAAGCGGATGACTTCATCGCTCAGGCGCATGGCTCGCTCTAGGGGGGCGATCGCGGCGCCCGGAGCTGTGTAATTCATTTGAATGTAAATCCCTTCGCGAATGCGATCGATTTCGTAGGCTAGGCGACGTTTGCCCCGGTGCTGGGTTTCCAGAATAGAAGCGCCTTGGTCCTTTAACATGCCTTGGTATTTACCAATGACGGCGTCAACAGCCTCATCATTCAAATCAGGCCGAAGAATGTACATGGTTTCGTACATGTAAGCTTTCATAAAGTCTCCTTGTGGACAGAATGGCCTTTAATCGCCAAAAATAAGGCACCAGTGCCGATTTTGCTGGAGTAAAACCAGCCGCTTCAGGTGCCTGTGTGATTGGCTTAAAGACAAGGATCTACAATTATACCAAGGATTTAGCAGGTAATATGGCGCAGCGATACGTTAGAGTCCAGTCCCATACCGGACAGTTGCACTATGGGCTACTTCGCCCCGACCGCAGTGTGCAAGTGCTCGACGCGCCCCCCTGGTTGCAAGGGCAACCCATGGAGGATGAACTATCCCCCAGCCAGTATTCTATTTTGGCGCCCTGTGCCCCGTCTAAGGTGGTGGCTGTAGGTAAAAATTATGCTGACCACGCCGCCGAAATGGGCACCCCGTTACCGACAGAACCATTGATTTTTATCAAGCCCTCAACCACCGTCACCTCTGTCGGGGCACCCATTTTTTACCCCTCCCAAACCCAGCGGTTGGACTATGAAGGGGAACTGGCGGTGGTGATCGGCGATCGCTGCGCCCAAGTGCTACCTGACGAGGCCCGAGCCAAAATCTGGGGCTACACCATCGCTAATGACATTACTGCTCGGGATTTGCAAAAGCGCGATGGCCAATGGACCCGCGCCAAGGGCTTTGACTCTTTTTGCCCCTTGGGGCCCTGGATTGTGCGAGAGCTTAACCCGGGGGCGGTTCTGCAAACGTTTTTGAACGATCAACCGACTCCGGTACAATCGGCCACCTTGGATGCCATGGTCTTCAGCCCTGATTATCTGGTGGCCTACATCAGTCAAATTATGACTCTGCTACCAGGGGATGTGGTGCTAACCGGCACCCCAGCCGGAGTAGGCCCCCTCGCCATTGGTGATCAGGTAAGGGTTGAAATTGAAGGCATTGGTGTGCTGCAAAACCAGGTGGTTGCCCGCCTGGAACCGAAAACCGCATAGCCTGGCCAACTACCGCACCTGCATATGTACCGCTTCGGAGAGGGTGGGAATTTCGGCGTATAGCCCCCGAAACGTTTGGACCAGGGAGAAACCAACGGCAATTAACATGCCTAGAAACAGCACGTTAGATAGGGTATTGAAGAGCAGTGCCCCAAAAATGCTGGGATCCAACAAGCTAAGAATCAGCCCCACCACAGCAAAAATAAGACTGAGCAAAATCGCCTGCATGGTGTTGAAGCGAATGAAGCGACTGATGCTGTCGTTCCGAACCACCAGCAAAATCAGGGCAAAGAAAATAATTAAGCCAAAAAAGGGAATTGTCCGTTGGAGGCCAATGTAAATGTTGATTAATGGAGACAGGGGCAGCAGAATATACCCAAACACAGGGAACTGAGCCGTCAACTGCAAACCATAGGGCAGAGCCGCAACAATGGGCAGGATGTAGGGTAGGGCGGCAAAAATGCGATCGCGAATGCTAGGGGAACTGCTCCAGGTCATCAGACTTCTCCATGGGAATGACTTAGTCTTACCATATCGTAATCTGCTGAGGGCTGGCACAGTAGCAGGATGGTCCTGCTGTCAGCACCCATGGGAGCCAGCTGGCGAAAACCGTCCCTAGCCGATGTTGGCAATGCGGAAGCCCATTTGGCACTCAAACTGAGCAGGCCGGTCACCCCCTATGCCCGTAATCAATTTACCACAGCGCAGTTCTCCCTGCTGCCAGCGGGGTTGGCCATTATGATCGGCCATCAAACAACCAGCACAGACAGCTTGGGGCGAAATCAGTTGGTTCTCAGTCACCATTACCAGCATGGGAATCACCTCCTGAACATCGCGCAGCCTTAGGGGTATGACCACCTAAACCAATATCCACTGGCTAGATATTAGCGGGAACCCTTTCCCCTAAGCTCCCCTTAATTTTAGGAGGTTCCTTTAGGGTAGGTGTGTCCTTTCATACGCAATGCCAGGAAATGATACTGAATGTAATATAACGATAACCCGCCTGGTGCCCTGCGCGGGTACCTACGATCCCCTCAGGCTTGTTACCTCCTAGTCTTGGGCTTTGGTGGCTTCTCTGGGTTCAGTTTTCCCCGACTTAGATTTGCGCTTTTTCACCGGAGGAGCGGCTTTGCGAGGGCTGGAATCCTCGGTGGCATGTTGATCGTGACGCTGCCAGGCAGGCACAGTCTGGTCATAGGCCATTTGCAGGGCAGCGGCAGCGACGGTACGCAGGTCGTACTCTTCGCTGAGTTGAGACACAATCGGCAAAAATGAGGCTAGTCGCTCGCTGGTAATCGCTTCTCTGACCTGGGTGCGCAGTTTCTCTAAATTGCGAGCCGCAATTTCAGCCCGGGTGGGAATTTTTGCAAAGGTCATGGGCTGCTTAGTGTGGCGCTCAATCTGACGCAGCTTATATTTTTCCAGAGGCGTCACCAGGGAAATGGCAACGCCAGTTTTGCCAGCCCGCCCGGTGCGGCCAATGCGGTGGACATAGCTCTCGACGGCGTCGGGCAAGTCGTAGTTGATCACATGGGTCAGGTCGTCCACATGCAGTCCCCGAGCGGCAATATCGGTGGCCACCACCAGCCGTACCTGTTGCTGCCGAAACCGCATCAGCAACCGCTCTCGCTGGGACTGGCTGAGATCCCCATGATATTCATCGACACTGTAGCCCGCCGCTTGCAGCTGCCGGGTCAGGTCGCCAGCCGTGCGTCGAGTGCGCACAAAGATTAGCGCTGTTTCTGGATCCTCGATTTCTAGAATGGGTTGCAGAGCCCGCACCTTGGTCCAACCCCGAGGGACGACATAGGTCATCTGTTGAATCTGCTTGGGCGAGGCTTTCGGAGACTGGACTGTAACCGTCACAGGCGATTGCAGAAACTTGGTAGCCAGTTCCCGAATCTCAGGGGCCATGGTGGCCGAGAAGAAGGCGGTTTGGCGATCGCCTGGAGCCTGACTGAGAATCTTCTCAACATCCTGGATAAAGCCCATGTTTAACATTTCGTCGGCTTCATCCAGTACCAGCCAGCCCAGGCCCTTTAAAGACAAGGTGCCCCGCCCCAACAGGTCCAGCACGCGACCAGGGGTGCCCACAACAATTTGGGTGCCCCGTCGCAGTTGCTCTTGCTGCCGCTCGATGGACTGACCCCCGTATAAGGCGAGTACCTTAGGTCGTCCTTGCAGGCGATAACTGCGCATGGCCTGACAGACCTGAATCGCCAGTTCGCGGGTCGGGGTCAGCACCAGGGCCTGGACTGTCGGATTGTTGTTGTCCACCTGCTCCATTAAGGGCAGCGAGAAAGCGGCCGTTTTGCCCGTGCCGGTTTGGGCCTGACCAATCAGATCCCGTCCCGAGAGTAGATGGGGAATCGCCTCAGCCTGGATGGCTGTGGGTTCGTGGTAGCCCATCGCCTCTAGGTGGCTGACGCGGGCTGCAGACAACCCCAAGCTGGTAAACGATAAGGTCATAACATCTCCTCGAAACAACAACGAACGGTCAGTCCTTAACCAATCTCCATCACGCCATGACCTGGCCAAACAGGTCATAGGTATCAGCGGCTACAATTTTCACCGGCACAATCTGATTTAGGGGGGCGGCCCCTTCGACATACACCACCCCATCGACTTCGGGGGCAAACCGGGCGGAACGGCCCAGGGCCATACCAGTGGCTGGGTTTTCTTGCTCAATCAAAACATCGACTACCGTACCGATCTGCGACTGGTTGCGCTGCCAGGCAATGGGTTGTTGGGCCAGCATCAGCGCTTCTCGCCGCTGTTCTCGTATATTCTCGGGTACCTGGTCGGGCAAGCTGTAGGCGGGGGTGCCCTCCTCGGCGGAAAAGCAGAAAACCCCCACATGATCAAATTGATGCCGGTCGACAAACTCCAGCAAATGCTGGAAATGGGCCTTGGTTTCCCCGGGGAAGCCAACGATAAATGTAGTTCTCAGTACGGCTTCCGGCAGGGCGGCTTTAATGCGTTCAATCACATGATCGTTCACCTGCCCCTGCCAGGGACGATTCATCGCCCGCAGTACCTCCGGGTGGGAATGTTGCAGGGGTAAATCGAGATACGGCAGTACGTTGGGGGTTTCGCGAATGGCTGCAATCACCTCAGGGGTGAGGCCAGTGGGGTAGGCATAATGCATCCGGATCCAGGGCACGTCCACGTCTCCCAAGGCCCGCAGCAAATCGGCTAGGCGGGGCTTACCATAGAGGTCAACCCCATAGTTAGTGGTGATTTGGGAAATCAACACCAGTTCCTGGACCCCTTCACTGGCAAGTTGGTGGGCTTCGGCCACAATGGATTCAATCGGGCGCGATCGCTGGTTGCCCCGCAGGTGGGGAATTATGCAAAAGGCGCAGCGGTAATCACACCCCTCGGCTACCCGCACGTAGGCCACGCTAGAGGCGGTAGTGCGATAGCGGGGTACAGTTTCGTCAGCGATGTAAGTGGGCTCTGGCGTTACCAGTTTCACGCGCTCTCCAGCCTCGGCCCGTTCGATCACGGTCACAATCTGGTGGTAATCTCCGGTGCCCACTAGGGCCACAGCTTCTGGAATTTCCTGTAGTAGCTGATCTTGAAAGTGCTGAGCCAGACAGCCTGTAATCACCACCTTTTTATCAGCCGTGGCCAACTCCACCAGGGTGCGTACCGACTCCTGCCGGGCTTCTTCAATAAAACTACAGGTGTTGACAACCACATAGTCGGCCAACTCCTCGTTAGCGTCTACCTGATAACCAGCCTGCACCAGCAGGCCTAACATGTGCTCGGTATCGACCCGATTCTTCTCGCAACCAAGATGATTGAAGGCAATGGTTGGCTTTAACCCCATGGCGGTGCTTAATCCTCTGACAGTGCTGATCATTTGACGACTCTGACCTATGACGCGGCTAGCGGCTCCTGGTCACTGTACCGCTCAGACGACGGCAAGATGACTGACCAAGCCTTGGGTACAAACGCATAGGACAAAGGTTAAACTAGGCGTCCATCCGTGTTGTGTTGACAGCTGCGCTGACAGCTGTGTTGACAGATTGCCCAGCAAACTTTTCAGTCAATGTCACCTAGGGGCAATACAAATTAACACATGTAAATAATACATCACAAAAGCATGGCCTGCTGAGGCCGTTGGCCATGGCCTGGGAGAAGGCTTGCTGGGGAATCATGAGATCAGGATATAGCCCGTTATGACACCGCAGTGTTGATATGCTGATAATGTAATTGAGGTTCTGGGGTAGCTGCGGCTGTGCTCAGATACATTTTACGGTTGTGTAGCTAATTTAGAGTCCAGGCACGATTAACGTGGACTTAACTGAGATCTTTGGAAGTCAAAACCCTGTCCTAGGGGTCGTTCATCTTCTGCCATTACCGGGGTCGCCCCGCTGGCAAGGGGACTTACAAGTTGTGATTGATCGGGCTGAGCAGGAGGCCACCGCCTTGGCGTCAGGTGGGGTCAATGGCATCATTGTGGAAAATTTCTTTGATGCCCCTTTTACGAAAGGCCAGGTCGATCCAGCGGTGGTCAGCGCCATGAGTCTAGTGGTCCAGAGGCTGCAAACGCTGATTACCCTACCGATTGGCATCAATGTGCTGCGCAATGATGGTCGCAGCGCCCTGGCGGTTGCCACTTGTGTAGGGGCCGAATTTATCCGGGTGAATGTGCTGACGGGGGTGATGGCCACAGACCAAGGGCTGATCGAGGGCTGTGCCCATGATTTGCTGCGCTACCGTCAGACTCTGGGGAGTCAGGTCAGTATTTTGGCGGATGTGCTGGTTAAACATGCTCGCCCCCTCAGTTCTCCGAACTTGACCACGGCGGTACAAGAGACGATTCACCGTGGCATGGCCGATGGAATTATTTTGTCGGGTTGGGCGACGGGTAGCCCCCCCAGTCTGGAGGACTTGGAACTGGCCAAGGCTGCCGCTGGCGATCATCCGGTGTTTATTGGTAGTGGCGCAGATTGGGAGAACATTGGCACGTTGATGCAGGCCGCCGATGGGGTGATTGTGGCCAGTTCCCTGAAGCGCCATGGCAATATCAACCAACCCATCGACCCCATTCGGGTCGGGCAGTTTGTGGAGGCCATGCAGGAAAGCTTGTTGAAGGATGATGCTCCCTTGTCAACACCGACGATGGTGGTTCCTTAACGAGGACGTACTAAGCTAAGCGACGCACTAAGATAGGGCACGACAGGGTACCCTAAGGATTGCTAGGTCGTTTCTGATGGGGAGAATCATGGGACGTCGTCGTCAAGAAAGCCGTTGGATACATCGTTGGTCTCGCTGGCTACTGGTTGGCATCGCCGGCCTGGGGGCCATAGAAACTGCCTATCTAACCGTGATCAAGCTGACGGGTAGTGGTGCTTGTCCGACCGAAGGCTGCGATCGCGTCCTGTCTAGCCCCTATGCTGAAGTTTTTGGTTTGCCCCTAACCCTGTTTGGCTTTCTGGGCTATACGGCGATGCTGGGCTTAGCGATCGCCCCATTGCTGGTGAATGCGGATCAGCAGAAGTCGCTGTGGCAAAAGCTCAATAGCCAAACCTGGCCCCTGATCTTTCTTTTAGCCACAGCCATGGTGGTGTTTAGCGCTTACCTGATGAGCGTCATGGCCTTTGAAATTCAGGCTTTTTGTCCCTTCTGTGTGGCCTCTGCCCTATTTTCCCTGTCACTATTTGTGATCGCCTTGGTGGGCCACCCTTGGGAAGACTGGGGGCAGTTGGCTTTTATGGGGATCATTGCAGGGGTGGTTACCCTGACCAGCGTGCTGGCTCTCTATGCCCCAATTCGAGGAGATGGTCTCGCCAGTAGCGTTGCTGTAGGACAAGCTGGCCCCCCCATCACCTTGGCATCGGGGCCAGCGGAGGTGGCCCTGGCGCGTCACCTAAAGGACACAGGGGCGGTGATGTATGGGGCCTGGTGGTGTCCCCACTGTCACGACCAAAAGCGGGTGTTTGGGGCTGAAGCGGCTGAAACCATGCCTTACGTGGAATGTGCTGAAGATGGGGTGAACCCCCAGGTCAGCCTGTGTCGGTCGAAGCCCCAAATCACAGGTTTTCCCACCTGGGAAATTGACGGGGAGTTTTATCCAGGCACCCAATCCTTAGAGCGCCTGGCTGAATTGTCCGGTTACACTGGCCCCACCGATTTTCGCCATTAGCCATTAGCCATTAGGGTTCTTCCGGCCATTCCGCTTGGGCCTCGTCCCGAGTATTGGTGTGGCGGTGGGGGGTGTAACGCTCAAAGGTCATATGGATCGAGCGGTTTTGCTCTCCATCCGCCGCCACCGCCATAATTGGGTACTCAATCAACCCATCCGGGAAAGGCATTTGGAACCGGAAGGTACCGTCTTCACTGAGTTGAATGGGTACACCGCTGATGGTGACGGTGGCATCCGGTTCGGTAGCACCATAGACAATCAATTCGGCGTCGGCCACCAGCCAAAATTGACGGGGGCGGATGGGCGGCATAGACGCTGAAAACCCAACCCCAGAGAAGGTCAGCCCTGAGATCCCCGACATGGTGGGGCCGGGATAGCCCGAAGGGGTAAAGCCTGACACGCCGGAAAGGGTGGGGACTATTCCACTGGGAGCCCCTCCCATGCCCATGCCCGAGGCTAGGCCATAGGAGCTGATGGGGGGAGCCATGGAACCGGGCAGATGGTGCATCGAACCAAACAGAGAGCCCGCTAGGCGCTGTGACTCGGTCCCTTGGGCGAGGGTATACAGCTGCTCATGCATTCCGACTGGTTGAGCTGTCTGATGGCGAGGATCCATCAGGGTGATCAAAGTTTTACCCTGCAGGTTGTCGTCCCAGCTGACGGTCATGAAGTGGTCTTCGCTCCAGTCGGAGGGGTAAACCGGAGGCACTCGAATAGTGTTGGAGCGGGCCAGCACGAGCCAGCGGCCATCACGGGTCAGATAACCAATGTCTACCTGGTAATCGCGATCGCTGACTGGAATCTGCATGTACCACTCACGGGCCAGTTCGTCACAGTCGAACTGCTGCATGCTATGGGGGGCCTGGTGATCTAAGTTGACATCGGTGACATCGTAAAACCGCAGGCCCAGGTGTTCTCCCCCTTGGCGTCGCAGGTCTTCTTTGTGGCTATTAGGGGTATCCCAATAGGCGTAAGCCCATTGGGGATCGCGGGGCATCAGTACAATGCGGCTTTCCCCATAGCCTGAGGGCAGCGGGGGCAGGCCATCATCAATGTCCGACAGGTCAATGTCGCCATCGGCGGGACGCCCCACCACGTTAAACTTGCTGGCCTCTACCGCCGATTGATCGTCGGTCCCCGCTAAGGAGGCGTTGGCACTGGTAGCTAACCCGGCAGCCCCAGCGGCCCCAGCCATGCCCGTTATCCCCAAGGCGGAGGTTGAGGCCGGGGGTGGGGGCGGTTCTGGGGGCGCGGCCGCAGTGGGTGGTGGGGCCGGGGTTGGCACTGGGGCCGCTGGGGTATCTGCAGCGGCTGGCACTTCCGGCTCGGGTGCGGGTGTCGCAGCGGGGGCCGCAACAGACCTGTCCTCGGCACTGGCCGCCGGGCCGACAGGTACAGGGGGCACATCGGCCTCGGGTAGGGGTTCGGTGGGGGGCACCGCCGGAGCCGGACCGACGGGTAAGGGAGGATCGGCCACATCGCTGGTGGCAGGCGTGGGATCAGACCCTTTGTTGCGGGTTAAGGCCCAGACTAACGCCGCGATCGCAGCTATGGGTAGCAGCAGCCACCACCAGGGAGACACACCTGCTGCCTCAGCATTCACGGCATCGGCATCGGCAGCCTCTGAATCGATGGCTTGAGCCGTCTTTGCCTCGGAGGCCGCTCCGATGACTTCGACCTCTGAAGCCTCAGCCCCAGCGGTGGAGAGCAACGACATGCCTGAGGGCACCACCGCTAGCACAGAAAAGGCTGGTGCTTGAGCCACCCATGCCGTCGAAGTAGTCGCAAAGGTCTGCTCATCAGAGGTCATAGGACTGAGGGCAAGCAGAGCGGCAATAAAAAACCTGGCTGAATACGGCATCGTTTCGGCGAACATCAAAGGGACAGGATGATTGAGGCAAAGGCAACAGTGAGCCAAGGAAGACGCCCATGGCTGAGCTTAAACCTGCATTCAGCAGCGTGCCAGCAGCCTTAGGACAAGTAAACCATCCCAAAGTAATGCTAGAGCTGCTATTCAACTGAAAATCGCCTGAGATGGCAACTCAGCGGCATTTAAGCTAGGTAACGGTTGCGACGCCCTGGAATTACGCTCAACTATCGCAGCATTCGTCAGGGGAGTCAATGGTATAACCAGGACCGCAAGACCGCCTGAGCGGCCCCCGATAGGACGAGCTCGTGTGAAAAAAAATCCCCAACCTCATTCCTGCATAGGTGGGAATCCACCTGTGGGGTAACGGCTCTAGTGGGTACTGCATGTTAAGGCGTATTCCTTGCTCTCCTCCTACCCCACCATGGCGGCTACGGCTACTAGAATCAACTAGAGATCCTCTGGCCTAGAAATTTCCTAGGGCGAACAGTGGTCTTACGTGCAAGGCCTTATCAATCGAGGTGGAGTTCGGCTTGCCAGACTCGTTCTTGCATCTGGCGAAACAGGGCACACTTTTCAGGGGCCGGTTGTCGGCCATTGACCAGAGCCGCTAAAATCTGATCTTCATCTTGCCGGGTCAGACGACCGGTGGCCGTGGCCCGATCGATGATCCCCTGAAAACGACTGAGATCGTCGGGCTTAGCCAGGGGAGAAGAGGTCAGGCTGATATTCCCTAGACTAGGGTCAGTGGGTTTTGAAATGATCATGGCTAAAGAGGGTGAGCTAGAGCAGCATTGATCGTCGATTGGGGTCAGTCGCCAAGCACCGAAAATTAGGGGGCTGGGAACCATGGGCGAAGTGAGTGGTGGCAGGAGCCAGTGACCTGGGGGTAAGGGACGTGCAGGAAAATAAACTACCCGCTGATCGGGCCTCGACTTCGCTCAGCCCTCGATCCCTGAAGGTTGAGCGAAGTCGAAACCTGGCCACTGGGTACACTATTAACCCGCAGATCCCTAAGGTCACTGGGGTACAGTTTATGGCCTGCCTTAAGCCTGAAACCGTGAATCCTAATAGCTAGTCACCTTGAGCGTGACCGTTTCTTATCCTTAGTTTTCCTTGGTTTATTAGAGTATTTAGCCCTAGCCTGGATTGTATGAGCTGGCACACTCTCATAAAGATTTAAGCATTGGGCGATTCAGGGGCAGGGGAGGATGGGAACTTGCCGTCGGCCTCTGCTGCCCTGGGCACCGAGACAGGGGGAAGATCATAGGCTGGCTTCACGGGCACGGGCTTCACGGGTGCTGGCTGCATGGGCACTAACTCAAGCTGACGCACAGGAGCAGGCTCTGTGCCTCGGCGGCGGCGACTGGAAATGGCTTCTTCGGTAGTTTGCTCGGCCACCACTTCGTAGAGGATGGCTTGCTTATGGCCACTGCCCTTGCGTAACACTCGGCCTAACCGTTGGATATACTCTCGGGTGGATCCACTACCTGACAATAAGATCGCCACCCGGGCCTCGGGTACATCCACCCCTTCATTCAAGACATGGGACACCACCAGGGTAGGATAGTCGCCGCTGCGAAAGTTTTGCAGGATGGTATGGCGCTCTTTGACCGGGGTCTGATGGGTAATGGCCGGGATTAAAAAAGTCTGGGAAATTTGATAGACCGTAGCGTTGTCATTGGTGAAAATCAGGATGCGATCGCCCCAATGTTGGGCCAGCAAGTCCTCCAGTACCCGCAGCTTACCCGGCGTCCCTAGGGCAATCAATTTTGCATCTCGGTGGGCCAGCATGGCCCGTCGCCCCGCCTGGGACTGGGCACTGGCCCGCACAAAGCGTTGCCAGCCCTGGGCAGAACTCAGCCAGATATTGGCCTCTTGCAAAAAGCGATTGCGCTGGGCAATCAGTTGCTCATAGCGCTGCCGCTCCTGGTCCGACAGTTGGACCTTGATGGGCACAATCTGAAACGGTGCCAGCGCCTGGCCGGAGAGGTCCGCCGCTGACTTGTGGTAAACAATCGGCCCCAGCAAGTGCCTCAGATCGTCATGGCGCCCATCGGCCCGATCGGGGGTAGCGGTTAGCCCCAGGCGGTAAGGGGCAATCGAGTATTCGGCAATCACCCGATTAAAATCGCTAGGCAGGTGGTGGCACTCGTCGCAAATCAGCAGGGCGTACTGGTTCCCCAGACTTTCGGCATGGATGGCCGCACTGTCGTAGGTGGCCACCAAAATCGGGGTGCGGTCTTTGCTGCCTCCCCCCAGTAGTCCCACTGGTACATTGGGGAAGGCCGCTGTCAGGTGGGCGTACCACTGGTGCATCAGATCCAGAGTGGGTACGGTGATCAGGGTACTGCGGGGGGTTGCCTGCATGGCCAGCTGAGCCAGGTAGGTTTTACCAGAGGCGGTGGGCAAGACCACCACCCCTTGCCAGCGGTGGCTGACCCAGGCGTGCAGCGCTTCCTGCTGGTGCAGATAGGGCGGCATCACAGTCTGGGGGTCTAGATTGAGGGCTTGAAAGGTGTGGGCCTGATCAGCAAAGGCTACAGCTTCGGCCCGCAGGGTTTCTACCAGGGTGCGATAGTGCTGGGCCGGAATGCGAAACTTTTCAATTCGATCATCCCAGTGGGCGAAGTCAACCCAGCGTTTACCGCGAGGGGGTGGGTGCAAGATCAAGGTACCGCGATCGTAAGTAAGGGTAGGTGTGCGACCCATGGCAGGTGGTAATAGCTGGGCGTATTGTATCGCGGTGGGTCGGGAACAGTCATACCAGCCAATGGGCCACACCTCCGGCCGTACCGGCAGTTCAGCATTACTGATCGAAGCCATAACCCTGGCCCACGCCTCAGCCGCCGGGGATTGCCAGGACTATAAATTTATCCGGAAGGGTATATGAACCTGCAGTAAAGCTTGAGTAAGACAAAGACGTTGCCTATGGCTAAACCGGAGCCCTAGCCCCGCTCAGCCCCCCTATCCACGCTATTGCCCTTGCTGATCTAAGCCAACCCGTTGCGTCGGTGAGCGTATGCCCCCTAAATTACTTGCGCTGTGTTTAGTTGCCCCGCTAACCACCGTAACCGCCATAGCGGGGGCCACCCCCCTGGCCCCAGAGCAGCCTGCCTATGCCGCAACCCTGGTTGAGTTTACCGGCGGTACTGGGCTGGATTCGTTAGAACTTTTCCCGGGCCAATCGTTGACCATGCCTGAGGGCCCACGACCCTGGAATCAGCTCAGCTTCAACTGGTTTTCCTTCTCAGAGTCTTCGCTGCTGACACCAACAGCATTTGGTACCCTGTTTCTGCTGGATCAGGAATATCTAGGTACGCCAGCGGGGTTAAATGAGACTCTATCCGGCTTTTTGGCTCAGACGTCCCAAATTTCAGCGGGTCGGTATGTGTTTCATCCGCAGGTCACCCTGCAACCTGGTCAGCAGTATTTCTTTTACACCAATGCCAGTGGCCTGATGCTGACGGGGTCCCCCGTGGGGGTAAACCCTGGGGGCAGGTTTTACTTCACTCGCCAGGACACTGGTAACTTTATCTTTGAAGATCAGGCTTCAAATTTTGAGGGCGCGGATGCTAACTTCCGCTTATCTGGTCGGCCAGTGCCCACCCCCGCCATGCTACCGGTTTTAGTGGGTCTGGGAATCGCGGCAGTCCGCAGGCGCAGGGGGGCCAATTCTTTTCCACCAAAGATTAAGAGTTGAAACTTAGACCTTAAAAAACCGTGTTAATGGCCCCAGTCGCAGCCCTCACCTCATAGGATAGAGGAGTAAGAATAATTGCTTAGTCACTCCCTCAGCGGAGCTTCAAGGTTCCTGTAGCGAACGCTTAAGTTATGTTTGGTGGCTGGTCAGCAACTGTTCTGATCAGGTGACTCCTGTGAATTGTAGCCATTTGTTTGCCCACAGGATCGCGATCGCGACTGATGTTCAGCTTGTCGTCTCTAGTGCTCCTTAGCTACGCCTAGTTTTTGTCTCCATCGCATCACCTGCACTGACAAAATTTACGCCCCTTCAGACGTAAATTTTATTCGCCGAATTTGGAGAATCACTATGGTCTTGTCCCATCGTCCAGAAGGTTATGTATCTGCTCAAAAAACCAAAGAAAACGCCTTCATTCTATGGTTTGAAGACGTAGGTATTGACGATATTCCCCTGGTGGGCGGCAAAAACGCCTCCCTGGGCGAAATGATCCAGCAGCTGGGGTCCCAAGGGGTGAATGTACCCACCGGCTTTGCCACCACTGCCTTTGCTTACCGCTACTTCATTGAAAAGGCGGGCCTAGAGGCCAAGCTGCGTGACTTATTTGCCGATCTAGACTTGGATGACGTGTTGGATCTGCGAGTGCGGGGTAAGCAGGCCCGCAACCTGGTGATGAACACCCCCTTCCCCCCCGAACTGGAGGCGGCGATCGCCAGTGCCTATTTGCGCCTGTGCGAACGGTACGGCCAAGATACCGACTACTGCAATCAGTTCGCGGGGGAATACGCCGACGAGTGCCGCAAATTTTCCAGTGACCTGGACGTGGCCGTGCGCTCCAGTGCCACTGCCGAAGACCTGCCCGACGCCAGTTTTGCCGGGCAGCAGGAAACCTACCTGAATATCCATGGGGTGAAAGGGGTGGTAGAAGCCTGCCACAAGTGCTTCGCCTCCCTATTCACCGATCGCGCCATCTCCTACCGCCACCAATACGCCGAGCGGATTGAAGGCTTCGACGAATTCTCTGTCGCCCTGTCCGTTGGCGTACAAAAGATGGTGCGCTCCGACCTGGCCACCTCCGGCGTCATGTTCTCCATCGACACCGAAACCGGCTTTAAGAACGCCGCCCTAATCACCGCTGCCTACGGCCTGGGGGAAAACGTGGTGCAGGGGGCCGTCAACCCCGACGAATATTTTGTCTTTAAGCCTACCCTGAAAGCGGGCAAGCGGCCCATTCTCAACAAACGCTTGGGTAGCAAAGAGATCAAAATGATCTACGACATCGGTGGCGGCAAAGATACCAAAAACGTGCCCGTCGCCGAGCCCGATCGCCATAAGTTCTGCATCAGCGATGACGAGGCCCTCACCCTAGCGAAATGGGCCTGCATCATCGAAGACCACTACAGCGCCAAGCGGGGCAAAGACACCCCCATGGACATTGAATGGGCCAAGGACGGCATCACTGGCGATCTTTACATCGTCCAGGCCCGGCCCGAAACGGTGCAGTCCCAAAAAGCCACCAATGTGATCAAGAGCTACAAGCTCAATGGCAGCGGCGATGTGCTGACCACCGGCCGGGCCGTGGGCGAAATGATTGGCGCTGGCCAAGCCCGGGTAATCATGGAGGTGCACCGGATCGCTGAATTCCAGGAGGGGGAAGTGCTGGTCACCAACAAGACCGACCCCGACTGGGAGCCGATCATGAAAAAATCCAGCGCCATCATCACCAACCAGGGGGGGCGCACCTGCCACGCCGCCATCATTGCCCGAGAGATGGGGATTCCGGCGATCGTCGGCTGCGGCGATGCCACCGAAGTGCTCAACACTGGCCAAGAGGTCACCGTTTCCTGTGCCGAAGGGGAAGAGGGCCGGGTTTACTCTGGGCTTGTTCCGTTTGAAGTGGTGGAAACCCAGCTAGATAACCTACCCCGCACCCGCACCCAAATTCTAATGAACGTCGGCAACCCCGAAGAAGCCTTTAGCCTGGCAGCTATCCCCTGCGACGGCGTCGGCCTGGCTCGGCTAGAGTTCATCATCGCCAACCACATCAAGGCCCACCCCCTGGCTCTGATGCACTTCGATGAACTGGAAGACAAAGCCGCCAAGTGGGAAATCTCTCAACTCACCGCCAACTACGATGATAAGCCCGAGTTCTTCGTTGAGAAGCTGGCCACTGGTGTCGGCATGATCGCCGCTGCCTTTTATCCCAACCCCGTAGTGGTGCGCCTGTCCGACTTCAAGAGCAACGAATATGCCAACCTGATCGGCGGTCGCGAGTTTGAGCCCAAGGAGGAAAACCCAATGATCGGCTGGCGCGGCGCCTCCCGCTACTACGACCCTAACTACACCGAAGCCTTTGGCTTGGAATGTAAGGCAATCAAGCGGGTACGCGATGACATGGGCCTCACCAACTTGATCCCCATGGTGCCCTTCTGCCGCACCCCCGCCGAGGGTCGCAAGGTGCTGGAAACCATGGCCAACTACGGCCTGAAACGAGGGGAAAACGGCCTACAAGTCTACGTCATGTGCGAAATCCCCAGCAACGTGATTTTGGCGGATCAGTTCAGTCAGGTGTTCGATGGCTTCTCCATCGGCTCCAACGACCTCACCCAGCTCACCCTAGGCCTCGATCGCGACTCGGCCCTGGTGGCCCACATTTTCGACGAACGCGACGAAGGGGTAAAAGAACTGGTGCGCCAGGTGATCACCAAGGCCAAGGCCCAGGGCCGCAAGATCGGCATCTGCGGCCAGGCCCCCAGCGATTACCCCGAGTTTGCCGCCTTCCTGGTGGAACTGGGTATCGACTCGATTAGCCTCAACCCGGATACAGTGCTGAAGACTATGCTGGAAATTGCCAAAACGGAGGAGCGCATGGGCTAAGGCCAGTCTAGCTAGGCTGAATAGCTAACCTCTGGGGTGAGTATGGCGTAAGACAATGCTCACCCTTGGAGATTAGATAAGCCACTGTCGTTAGTCGGAATAGTCTACTATTTGGGTAAATTACAAAACGCTATCTCATCTGAGTCAGGCATAATGGGAGATAAACGCATCATTCCTTCGGCTTACAGCGATCCATGGCAGACCCTGTTACCCTTCAGGATATCTACGACCTATTCAAAGCCTCCCAGGCCGAATTGCAAGCCTCACGGGAAGAGTTTGATCGGCGCATGGCCAAACTAGAACAAGTTACCGCCAACACCAGCCGAGAATTGGGGCGTTTGGGCGATCGCTGGGGCACGTTCGTAGAAAACTTGGTAGAACCAGCGGTGCTGCGGTTGTTTCAAGCGCGGGGCATTAACATTCAATCGACCTACCGCCGTGCTAAGTCAACTCGCTCTGTAGCCCCTATGGAAATCGACATTCTTGCCGTCGATGGCGATGTTGCCGTAGCAATTGAAGTCAAATCCCGACTGAGCCAGCAAGATGTGGATGATTTGTGTGAAAAGCTTCAGAAATTTAAGCTAGCTTTTCCAGAACAGTCTCAGCATCAGGTGTATGGAGCCGTTGCGGCCATTGAGTTTGTTCAGGACGTGGACCGCTACGCCTACCGCAAGGGGCTATTTGTCATCCGGCAATGCGGCGATTCGGTGGAATTAGCTAATGATACTGTTTTTCAGCCCAGAGCCTGGTAAGACGGCATCACTGCTAATCCAGAGAGTGCCCTGGGTATCATAAGAACAGTTGCCACTCTGCATCGCTATGGCCCAGGCTACAGACGACGACTTGAATATCAACCCTACTCAAGCCGAGCAAATTCTGGCTGAAATCCGCGAGCTGCGCCAGGATGTGGAACAGATCAGTCAAGACGTTGAGCAGTCTAACCAAAGCACCAACGCCTTTAATCAAAAGTTCGACAACTATCAAAAAGCCACCCAGTGGGTTGTGCAGCTGGCCTTTAGCCTGATCGCCGCTGCCACCGTCACCGTGATTGTTTCGACCGTGGTCGGTAAATGAGTTTAAAGCCCATGTTTGACCAGGCTGTCGTGGATAGCGCCCTATCCCACGAAAAACGCTGCCTTATCCGGGTCAGGCATAATGGGAGGTAAGCGCATCGTTCCTTTCGCCTACAGCACTCATGGCAGACCCTGTCACCCTTCAAGACATTTACGACCTGTTCAAGGCATCCCAGGCTGACTTGCAAGCCTCGCGGGAAGAATTCGACCGGCGTATGGCAGAGTCTAAAGCCGAAGCCGATCGGCATATGGCAAAACTAGAACAACTCGCGGCCGACACCAGTCGAGAAGTGGGGCGTTTGGGCGATCGCTGGGGCACGTTTGTAGAAAATATGGTCGAACCAGCTGTGCTGCGGATGTTTCAAGAGCGGGGCATTGATATCCAAACGACTTACCGCCGAGCCAAGTCAACCCGCCCTGCAGCCCCTATGGAAATCGACATTCTGGCCGTCGATGGCGATGTTGCCGTGGCAATTGAGGTCAAATCTCGCTTAGCCCAACAGGATGTAGATGATTTTTGCGAAAAGCTGAAGAAATTCAAGTTGGCTTTTCCAGAACAGGCCTCTCATCAGGTGTATGGCGCCGTTGCGGCCATTGAGTTTGTTCAGGACGTGGATCGCTACGCCTACCGCAAGGGGTTATTTGTGATCCGACAATGTGGCGACTCGGTGGAACTGGCCAATGATCATAGCTTCCAGCCCAGAGCCTGGTAAGTAAGGCGTCCTGAACGTCTCAGCCCTGAACCCTAACACCTATAACTTGACTACTCTCAGCCAAGGGAGGTTTTATAGTTTGCCAGCCAAAGCTAGCAAGTTGGAGTCCGCTAAACCCGGAAGGCTTCTGACTCGGGGGAAAAACTGATGGGCAAAATGCCATCCACATTCTCTTGGGGGTTTGGAATAATCACATGGGTAGTGACTTCAGCGTTATTGGGGCAGGCCTTGGCGGCCACCAGGCCCGCTTCCACCGCCCGGCGCACCTCCGCCACCGGGCCACGTACCACCACAAACTGCCGCCCACTTTCAGAGCGCTCTTGTCGAGTTAGGGTAACCCGACCAGCCTTAACCATGGCATCGCCAGCCGCCAGCACCGCTGGAAAAGTTTGGGTTTCAATTACACCGACGGCGATAGTCATGCTGGGGCTCCTTCAGGGGGGAATAATCGCAGGGACTGCCCAGGATGATGAAACCAGACCAGCCTCAACTCTTAACTATACCCTGCGGACCATACCCTATGACGCTATAGCTTGATCCCACTGGGCTCGCCGATGGTGGCAATAATGCGATCGCAGCCTGAGTCAGGTTTGGCCCAATCGTAGTGACAATCTTTGGGGTCACCCCAGCATAGGGTGAGATATAACTCGCTGCGGGTGGCGGCGAGCTCGGCCCACTCGCTGGCCGCAATTAGCGTGTTGACATGGTCTAGGGTGGTGGCCCGGGGCACATGACCCGCCAGCCATAGGTTTAGGTCGCCAATGGCCTCTCGCCAAAACTGAATCAGGGCTGGCTTAGCCGCCACCAGGGTGAGCTTATCAGCCGGGATAGCGATCAATTGGGGATGCAGTTCAGGAATGCACAGGCTGCGTCCTTGAAACTGGCAGGTGTGCCACACCAGCCCCGACACCCCATGTTGGCGCTGGTAGTCATGCAGTTGGGCTCGGAAATCTTGGATGGCATAGACTTTGCTGAGTTTATCTGTGCCAATCGCTTTAGAAATCACTGGATTATCCAATCGATCAGCAGAGGACAGCACCAGCCGCTCTCCTTTCCAGGTGGCCCGCAGTTCCTGATCTAGAAAATCGAGCAGTTGCTCGGTGGTATAGCTCATGGGGTCAACCGACAAAGGCTTAGGTTTATCCTATCAAGCCCGACCGGCTCGATTCTGTGATGGTTTATAGTTTTGCCAACCGTTCCGTTAAGAGTTGATAGATCCCGTCAGCAGCAGCGGTTTCTAGCCCCGTGGCATTGGCCGGTTGGTCAGCATTGGGGTAGGGATTGACCACCGTGCGCCCTAGGCAGAGGGGGCTGTCGGTTTCGATCGCCAGGTGTATGGGCCGCCCTGTAAACAGATCGGGTTGCAGCAGATAGGCGATCACGCAGGGGTCATGGAGGGGGGACCCCGCCAGCCCATAGCGGTCGGCATCCAGCTGACCATAGTGACGCAACAGATCCGTGGCCACTCGACCGACGGGGGTATCGATCGCGGCTAACGCCGCCAGTCGTTCTGGGGTGGTCACCACCTGGTGGGTAACTTCTAAACCCACCATGGTCAGGTCCAGCCCGGCTTCCAC
This sequence comes from Nodosilinea sp. P-1105, assembly GCF_012911975.1. Classification (GTDB taxonomy): domain Bacteria; phylum Cyanobacteriota; class Cyanobacteriia; order Phormidesmidales; family Phormidesmidaceae; genus Nodosilinea. Next base: position 59,931 of record NZ_SMDQ01000009.1, read on the forward strand.
CACCACCCGGGCGGCATGGGGATCGGCATAGAGGTTAAATTCAGCCGAAGGGGTGACGTTTCCCAATCCCATGGCCCCGCCCATCATCACCACCCGATTAATGCCCTGGGCAATATCAGGACACTGCACCAGGGCGACCGCCAGATTCGTTAAGGGTCCCAGGGTGGCCAGGGTAATCGGGGTTGAGGCTTGGGTCAGCTGATTAATCAAGAAAGCTACGGCATGTTGGGCCTGCAATGGGGCGGTGGGTTCCGGCAAGATAGCCCCGTCTAAACCCGTGGTGCCATGGACATGTTCGGCGGTGACGGGGGGGCACAACATCGGTCGTGGACAGCCCGCAAACACGGGCACATCGGTGCGCCCAGCCAGATGGACAATGCGCCGGGCATTGTATTGGGTCAGGGGCAGAGGAACGTTGCCCGCCACGGTGGTAATACCCAGTACATCTAGGTCCTCGGTGGATGCCAGGGCCAGGAACAGGGCGATCGCGTCATCAACCCCAGGGTCACAGTCAATAATCAGTGGTTGAGCAGCCATCCCCGTCCTCCGTCGGTGTCTATGAGTGTCTATCAGTGGCAGGGTCCATCAGTGGGATTTATCCGTCAAGGTAACAGTCGCTGCCTTCCTGGCTTAAAATTGTGACTATGGCATTACGGTAGGCGATTGGTGAGGAACAGGTCAGCTTTATTCAGTCTGTGTCGCCCCGCTGGGGTTATCCCACGGTTAGCGGTGGTTAGCCTGGTGCTGGTAGCGAGCTGTGCCGGTAGTCCCCTACAGCAATCCCTAGAGGCTGATCCCCAGCTTCAAGATCGCCTGGTTTCTGATGATGCAGAGGCCGAAGCTGAGTCAGAATCAGCGCCTTCTGATGGGGATAACGACCAGGACGTCGCCGACATCCCCCAACCGGGAGATGCGGACTTTATTGGCCCGGTCCCCTACGCCCAGGCTAACGATACCACCCCTACCACCCCTGTCCGCAGCCGCAATGGAAATACCCTACTGAGGGATGTGCCCGAGGATCTGCGACCCTACGTGCAGGATTGGATGGCGTTGGGATTAGCTGGGGAAAACTCAAATGGGGCGATCGCGGATTTAGCCTTTCAGCCGAACCAGCCCATCACCCGGGCAGAGTACGCCCAATGGCTATTTGCGGCTAACAACCGATTCTACGCTGACCAACCGGCCAAACGCATTCGCCCAGGGGCCAGCAGTAGCACCCCAGCTTTCCAGGATGTGCCCACCTCCCACCCCCAGTATCGAGCTATTCAAGGGCTGACGGAGGCTGGCATTATTCCCAGTGCCCTGACGGGTAACGCCACAGCCGTTAACTTCCGCCCCGACGATTCGCTGACGCGAGAAACTCTGGTGCTGTGGAAGGTGCCCCTAGACACGCGATCGCCCCTGCCCGCGGCCACCCCAGACGCAGTTCAAACCACCTGGGGGTTCCAGGATGCTGAGGAAATTGAGCCCCTGGCCCTGCGAGCCGTGTTGGCCGACCGTCAAACTGGAGATTTCGCCAATATTCTGCGTACCTTTGGCTTTACCACCCTATTTCAACCCCAAAAGGCGGTTACCCAGGCCGAAGCCGCTGCTGCTCTCTGGCGGTTTGGCAGCCAAACCGAGGGAGTTTCGGCCCGAGACCTACAACAGCGCGATCAAGAACAAGCCGCTGAGTAACCTAGTGGATCTCGCCATGGGTATCACCATTGGGGAGAGACTATTTTCCAGAAGTGGCCTTAGCCTAGGGAAATCACCATGCCGATCAAGGCCAAAAGACCGGTTACCACCATCAGCAGGGCTGGCATCGCCTTGCGGGTTTGTTGCCAGCGGCGCAAAAAAACAATCACCAGGGCCACCGTTACCCCCATGGCCAACCCGGATCCCGCCGCAGACCCTATACTCCATAGCCAGGCCCCCAGGAACAATAACCCCCCGCTGATCAAACCGCTGATCAGCGACACCTGGCTGCGGGCCTGGGCATAGCCAATGATGCCACCCACCGCCGCCAAAATGCCATAGGCGATCGCGCTCCATACACCCAATTCCATAGTGGCTTGGCCTCGTGGTGGTGAGAAACAACAAAGGTGAGAAACAACAAAGCCCCACAGACGCCAAACGGCGCTATGGGGCCAAAAGCACGCCAAATTAATCAATCAGGGGCTCTATACCAAGTCCAGCTCGGGATCTGGTGTTTTCCCATAGGTAGAACGCCAGGTCTGGACTTGGATTGGGTCTATAACGCCCCCAGATTAGCCAGGCCCAAAATCACTCCAGCCCCGATCAAGTGACCAAAGCTGGCCGTCCCCAGCACCGCTGGTAGCCCAAAGCCGCCAAATAGCTGCGGGGAGGGCATAGCTGGCTCAGCACTGGGGTACTTGATGGTCAGCTTGCCAAAGGCGATCGCCAAAATGTTGCACACAATCATTACCACCGCCACCTTAGGACTCCAGGTTAAGGTGTTGGGTACTGCCGCTAAAACAGGTAGAAATGCCAAAATACAGCCTCCAAGAACGCACAAAAACGCAATGTCATGGGCGCGTCCCGCTGGGGCACCGTCCCGCTGGGGCACAGCCCATACTAGGCTTACTCTTCCATGAGCCCAGGGCTCTGAGGGATTAGCTGTTGCAAGACTTTACAATTTGAACAGAGCTTAGGGACGTGCAGGAAAATAAACTACCCGCTGATCGGGCCTCGACTTCGCTCAGCCCTCGATCCCTGAAGGTTGAGCGAAGTCGAAACCTGGCCACTGGGTACACTATTAACCCGCAGATCCCTTACTTCCTCCATTGGCCAGTGCTCAATAGGAAGTATTTGATCTGACAATGCTGTTGTTAGCGTACATCGTCAGCGAGGATAAACCAGACCTTATGGAACGAGGATTGATGTGGTTGCCCCTGCTAGGTACTTTTATCTGGTTAGCCTGGGCGGGCTGGCGCGAGTACCAAAAGCTACAGGCCTATGAGGCCTGGGCTGCCGATTTTGACCGGGGCAAGTACGACATTCGGGCCGTATTGGCCCAGTCTGGGGCTACCCTGGTCTGGGGGCAGCCTACCCCCCAAGGACCGATTAATCTACAATCCGTTGATCTACATGACGTAGACACCATTCAAGTGCAGGTGAATCGTCAACCACTTCCCCCCAAGACCCTGGTTAAACGGGGACAAGCCATTGAATTAGTCTTACTTCTGGCCAACGGTTCAGACTATCGAATTCCCTTTATTGACTGTGATATGGCGAATCAATGGGAAAAAGCGTTGCAGGAATCGCTACAAACGCTAAAATCGGCATCAACCTAGGCCCAGTCTGGGATACATGGGCTAACCTGGACGTTGCTATGACTGATGTTTCTCCCGTTTCCCGTAGCCAGCTTCAGTCTCGTAGAAAAACCCTACGACGACAGCGACGGCTGACCATTAGCCAAGCCCTGTGGCGGTTTATGGCCATGGCTGGGTTGACGACAGCCATGTTTTGGGGGGCAACTCGCCCCGTGTGGTTAATTTATGGCCCAGATCAAATCATTGTCACCGGCAACGAACTACTGAGTAGCACCCTGATTCAGGATCTTGTCCCCCTTGACTATCCCCAACCCCTGCTCAAGGTAGAGCCAGAGGTTTTGGCTCAGCAACTGCGCGATCGCGCCCCTGTGACCGCCGTCGAGGTTACTCGTCAACTGCTGCCCCCACGACTTAAGGTACAGGTGCAAGAGCGATTGCCCGTGGCCCTGGTCGAGCCTCCCCCCCGCCAAGACAACACCATCGACATTCAGTACCTGCAAGCCGGATTCTTAGATGCTGAAGGGGCTTGGATGCCTAGGTCCAGCGTTGTCCTAGGGGAGAATGCATCCCCGTTGCCGACCCTGCGGCTGCGGGGGGTGCAAGCCCAATACCAACGGTACTGGCCCCAAATTTATACCACTATCCGCCAGAGCCCGGTGGCGATTCAGGAAATTGACTGGCAAGACCCGAGCAACCTGGTCCTACAGACAGAACTGGGGGTGGTTTATCTGGGGCCGTACACCCCAGAGCTAGAGCAGCAGCTAGCTACTCTGGACAAAATGCGCAATTTGCCTAACCAACTGGGTACCGAGGATGTCGCCCATATCGATCTAACGATACCTACGGCTCCCACCATTTCTATCATTGAAGGAACTGGAAACCTATCTGCTGATCCTAGTCAGGTTCCGTAACTCTTCGTCACCATGACAGGGTTGCCTCGGGCAGCGGTACAGTAGGTCAATACCCTGAATTTGTTTCTTAGGGGGCTTTGGGGGGCTCTGGCCCATGGACGGTGACTGACCGGGTATCCCCAGGCAGAATCCTGGAATCTGGACTGAGGTCCTAGAAGGAAATCTCTGCTGCTCAACTTAAGGAAGGATTTTGCTTGTCAAAGGGTTGATTTCGACTTATTTTATTGGCTTCAGGCTAAATTTGAGGAATTTATCATCCTGTTTGGTGTTTTCCACTGAAGTAATCTATAGTTGTCTAAAATCGGCCAGAGTTTAGAGTTTTAGGGCTAGGTGCTATTTTCGTTTTATTGAATTTGATATACTATGGCCTCCGAATCCATGCTTCCCGATGACCGACCGGATGATGGCTTCAACCACGATCATTCTTCGTCCCCCGTGTCAGATTTCCGTTTATCGGTCGACGCTATGCCCAATTCCGCTGCTCAGTCTAACCCGTTCACCCCGGATGGGCTCAATCACAGCCAACCCCACGATGCCAGATCTATGCCCGGAGAAGCGCTGAACCACAACAATACCTTGCCCAGTAGCGTTGCCCGTATCAAGGTGATTGGCGTTGGCGGCGGTGGCTGTAATGCTGTCAATCGAATGATTAGCAGTGGCCTATCAGGTATCGAGTTTTGGTCCGTGAATACGGACGCTCAGGCCTTAGATAGTTCCACCATCACCAATAGTCTGCACATTGGCCAAAAGCTGACTCGGGGGCTGGGGGCGGGCGGGAACCCAGCCATTGGCCAAAAGGCGGCTGAAGAGTCCCGAGAAGAAATTGCGGCATCCTTGGAAGAGTCAGATTTGGTGTTTATTACCGCTGGCATGGGGGGGGGTACAGGCACTGGTGCAGCCCCAATTGTGGCTGAGGTAGCTAAAGAAGCGGGAGCTCTAACTGTAGGGGTTGTCACTCGGCCCTTTACCTTTGAAGGTCGCCGCCGAATGAACCAGGCGGACGAAGGGATTGCGGCCTTGCAAGGGCGAGTGGATACCTTAATTGTGATCCCCAACGACAAGCTGTTGTCGGTGATTTCAGAGCAGACCCCGGTGCAAGAGGCCTTCCGCACCGCTGATGACATTTTGCGTCAGGGGGTCCAGGGTATTTCTGACATCATTACCATCCCCGGTCTGGTAAATGTGGACTTTGCTGACGTGCGGGCGATCATGGCGGATGCGGGGACGGCTTTGATGGGGATTGGGGTTGGTTCTGGCAAATCTCGGGCTCGGGAAGCCGCGATCGCAGCGATTTCCTCTCCCCTGCTTGAAGCCTCCATTGATGGCGCATCAGGAGCGGTGTTTAACGTAACGGGCGGCAGTGATTTGACCCTGCATGAGGTCAATGCCGCCGCCGAAATTATTTACGAAGGGGTAGACCCCAACGCCAACATCATCTTTGGGGCGGTAATTGATGAGCGGCTGCAAGGGGAAGTGCGGATTACGGTAATTGCCACTGGGTTTAATACCCAGTCCGGGGCTCAGCCCGCCCTAGAGGCTGAACGGGTCACGCCCTTTAAGCGCAACCTGTCTGCCCCGCCCATTTCTCCTCCGACCGGTGGTAGCGGCTCAGGAGGGCTGGGCAGCGGCCTCGATATTCCTGAGTTTTTGCAGCGCCGTCGGCCCAATAACCGCTAACGATGACGATGGCCCCTGTTTCGCCGCCCATAGCCCTCACCATTGCTGGTTCTGACAGTGGCGGTGGGGCTGGTATTCAAGCCGATTTGCGCACTTTTGCCTTTCACCAGGTCCATGGCACCAGTGCTTTAACCTGCATCACGGCCCAAAACACGGTGGGGGTTGATCGGGTGGATGCTTTGCCCGCGGCGGCGGTGACGGCCCAAATTCAGGCGGTGGTCAGCGACATGGGGGTGCAGGGCATTAAAACGGGCATGTTGCTGAATCAGGAGATTATCCAGGCGGTGACTGACACCCTCAAGCAACTGTCGGATCGCCCGGCTGTGGTGGTCGATCCAGTGATGGTATCGCGCACCGGGGTACAGTTGATTGACGATACAGCGATCGCCACCTTAACCCAACGGCTCATTCCCCTGGCCACTATCCTCACCCCTAACCGCTATGAAGCCCAGTTGCTGAGCGGATTCATGATCGAAACTTTGGCGGACATGGAAGCGGCCGCCCGTAAAATCTATCAACTTGGCCCCCAGGCGGTGTTGGTCAAAGGGGGTGGCATGGCCGATGACCTGCGCGGGGTCGATGTTTGGTTTGATGGTAAAACCACTCAAGTGCTGCGCACCACCACCGTCGATACCAGCGACACCCATGGCACCGGCTGCACCCTCTCCGCTGCGATCGCCGCTAATCTGGCCCAGGGTAAGGATAACTGGACCGCCGTGCAACAGGCCAAGGATTATGTCACCACTGCCCTGCAGCATGCGCTGCGGATTGGCCAAGGGCAGGGACCAGTGGGGCACTTTTTCCCGCTGCTGCGCTAGTATCGGGTAGCAGGGTTTGACCGGACAGCCGCCAGACAGAATTACACCTGATCGCGATCGCTGGGCCAAAAAGACTCCCAGTCTGGACAGGATTGCTCCTCCGCTGGCCCAAACGGGTGCATGGCGCAGACCAGGGTGTTCCCCCCATGGGTCTGCCCATAGAAATGGCGGCATCCCACACAGGCCGGATAATTTTGTAAAATTGGCTCCACCGTACTGTTCAGCGGGGCCGATACCTCTTCTAACCATTGATCCAACCCCGCCAGCCCAACCACCAGTGGTTCTAGGACCTCATCAAGGTGATCAACCATTTGGTTGACCTGACGCTGCAAAGAAACCTCCAGGGGCTCGATGGTCCGGTTCAACTCATCGACCAGGCGATCGATCTCTGGATCAAGCGCCTCTTGCACCTGTTCAGCCCACTGATCGGTGGTGTCTAGCAAGCTGTCAGAGGCATCTGCCAGGCGATCGTTAACCTCCTCAAGCCAGCGCTCTGCGTCCTGGGTCATCTGCTGGCTGACATCCTGCACTATGCTGCCAAAGGCATTGAATAACTGCTTGGGCCAATCATCCATGGGTTAAAGGCTCGACTTTCGCTTCAAGGTTTCTAACTCTTGCCGCAAGGCCTCCACCTGCTGCCTCAGGGCTGCGGCCTGTTCTGCTTCAGTAGGGGAGACAGTCGCAGGGGTACCCTCAGGGTCATCATCCAAAATTTCAATTCGCCGGGGCTCAGAGGGTTGGGAGGGCGGTGCGGCCTCCTGGGCACGATTCACCATCTCATTGACCAGCCGCTGAGCTTCCTCGGCCGTCAGCTCGCCCCGTTCTACTAACTCATTCATCAGGGTCTGAGTTTGTTGCCGCACATCCTTTAGGGTATCTCCAGCCTTTTCCCCGGCATAGGAAGCCACCCCTACCCCTAGATAGAAAGCCTTTTTAACCACATCTCCGAATCCAGCCATACGAACCGCCTTCCTGTTGTTCTAGACACACTGCCAGCCTAAAAAAGATGCTGGTCAAGAGCCAGGGGCAATGTCACGCTGTCTAATACGGGAAACCCAACCCCCCAAGCGTCTGTGTATTGCCCAGAAGACGAGGCACTCAGAAGTGCTTAAAACCCCATTAACTAAAAGACCCGGAGTCCACGCCTGTCACAAGCATCCCGTAATGCTGCTACCTTCCGGTCCTGACATGATTTGGGCGTTGCGACCGCATGGGTCCGAGTCCCTTATAGTGTAACACTAATCTGAGTAGGCTGAGGTCGCCTAAGATATAACCCTAGTGTTCAGTCAAAAAAATAATGACGGGAGATGTGACTTAGGGTTCACGGTTTAAGGTTTACGGTTTGCGGTATACGGTTCTGCCATTCACCTTGCACCGTATACCGTTCACCTTGCACCGCAGACCCGGTTGACCCGTCACTTCTGGCTTGACAGACCACTAGCCTTTAGCTCTCCACCGGGCTAACCTTGGCCCGATACAGAAGGCGATCGCCCTGCTGGTAACCGACATAGCGAATTCGAACCCGTTGCCCTGGGGTAATGGCGGCTCCCATGGGCTGGTGTTGCTGGGGATCGTAGGGGACGTCAGCCCCGACTGGGCCAATGGCGGTTAACCCCCAGGCTTGCAACAGAGCATCCAGGGGCTTGGTCAGGGGAATCAGCCGAGTAGCTGGAATCGTTGGGTTTTGCTGGGCGGCATAGATGGCGGTGGGCCACTGGAGTAGCCAGGGTTCGAGCAGGGCGATCGCCTCCCTCTGGACCTGCTGACAAATCTGCTGCGGCTGGGTCTCCAGCTGGTGCTTCAGCCGTTCATACTCTTGCCGTAGGGTGATGTCTGGCTGCAGGGCCTCAGGGGTTTGAGAGACAGCGCCCTGAGAGACAGGCTGAGCGGGAGGGGGTGCAGCAGGCCCAGCACCATCGAACTGCACCAGCAACTCTGGAGTCGTTACCCCCAGGGCTTGAGCCAGCCGCTGTACGGAGACTACCCGTAACCGCCCCACCTGTCCCTGTCGCAGCAACGTCAGGGTAGAGCGCGATACCCCAGCCGCACGGCTGAGGGCCCGATAGCTGGAGAGCCCGGCCCGTTGCATCAATGCCTGTAGGGGCTGGCTGTAGTCGTTAGGTTGTTTTACCCGTTGATCTTCACCCATGGATGCCCTTAAAACTCCCCTTAAAACTCAATGTTGTCTGGGGTGCGCGGGAAGGGAATCACATCCCGGATGTTGCCCATGCCGGTCATAAACTGCACCAGACGTTCGAATCCGAGGCCAAAGCCAGCGTGGGGGACGGTGCCAAAGCGGCGTAGATCCAAATACCACCAGTAGGTGGCTGGATCTAGACCTGCTTCTGTAATCCGTCGTTCCAGCACATCCAGGCGCTCTTCCCGCTGGGAACCGCCGATGATTTCCCCCACCTTTGGGGCGAGTACGTCCATGGCGGCAACGGTTTCGCCGCCCTCATTGAGGCGCATATAAAACGCCTTAATGCCAGTGGGATAGTCCGTCACAATCACTGGCTTTTTGAACAGGTCCTCGGCCAGGTAGCGTTCGTGCTCAGATTGCAGGTCAATGCCCCACTCTACCGGGAATTCAAATGGGCGATCGCACTGTTCTAGCAACTTCACGGCCTCAGTGTAAGTAATCCGCTCAAAGGTGTTATTGATGATGTTGTCGGCAGTGGCCAGCACCGATTTGTCAATGCGCTGGTTAAAAAAGTCCATATCCTCGGGGCACTGCTCCAGGACAAACTTAAAAATGTATTTCAGGAACGATTCGGCCCAGTCCATGTTGCCCACCAGATCGCAGAAGGCCATTTCTGGCTCCACCATCCAAAACTCAGCCAGGTGGCGAGAGGTGTTGGAATTTTCCGCCCGGAAGGTAGGCCCAAACGTGTAGACGTTGGTAAAGGCCATGGCCATGATTTCCGCCTCCAACTGCCCGCTGACGGTCAGGTAGGCCGGTTTGCCAAAGAAGTCCTGGCTGTAGTCAATGGCCCCAGATGGATCCTGGGGCGGCTTGGCTAGATCGAGGTTAGTGACCGCAAACATTTCCCCCGCCCCCTCACAGTCACTGGCGGTAATAATCGGGGTGTGTATCCACAAAAAACCCTGCTCTTGAAAGAACTGGTGAATCGCCTGGGCACAGGCATTGCGCACCCGAAAAACGGCTCCCAGGGTATTGGTGCGGGCTCGCAAATGCCCCAATGTCCTTAAATACTCAAAGGAATGACGTTTTTTTTGCAGCGGATAGGTTTCCCCTTCCGCCGTGCCAAACACCGTAATCGATTGCCCCTGCAGTTCAACCCGCTGCCCCTTGCCCGGCGATTCCACCAACAGGCCACTGATTTCGACGGATGATCCCGTCGTCAAGTCTTTGACTACAGTCCCATAGCCATCCATATCAGCGTTGAGGACCACCTGCAGCCCCGCCATAGCCGAGCCATCGTTGATGTCCACAAAGGTGAACCCCTTCGATTCACGCTTTGTCCGGACCCAGCCTTTGACGGTAATGACTTGGTCGGGCTCTCCAGTCTGCAAGATCTCTCGAATACGGGCCATAGCGATTGGTCAATGATTATGTACATCAGGCTTGTAGCTATTTTCACCCATGGCAGACGGATTGGGGAGGACGCATCCCACTTTTGCAGCCCTCACCCTAAATCCCTCTCCCAGAGCGGGAGAGGGACTTTGAATCCGGCTCCCCTTCTCCCAAAATGGGAGAAGGGGCTGGGGGATGTAGAGCTTGCGCTTCCCGAAGGGTGGGCCAACTCGCAAAACTGGGATGCACTCGATTGGGGATACATGGACGGGTTAACTCGCCTTGCCCCCTGATCCCTGGAGGCAAAACATAAAGAAACAAAAAAAATCGGCCCGTGTCCGGACCGATGCAGGTAATACTTAAATACCTATGTTGTTCTCTCAATCTGGAAGAAACTGCCTCGAGCTCTGGAAGCTGGGGCGGTTACTTCTGGAGGGCTCTCATCTCCTCCGTTTCTCATTGTAACAACAAGTACAGATTTTCTTTAACATAATCTCTGGTATTTGTGTCTTGGTTTGATAACCTAAGCTGATGAGCAAATGTACTTAGTGCTGCCTGGCAGAAATATGACCACCGTTGCTGAGGGTGCCAGGTGTCGGGTATCAGGTGCCAGGTGTCGGATATCAGGCATCAGGTTTTAGGAATGATGGGCTGACTGGTATCCCAGTGTATTTTCCAGAGTATTAGGGCAGTTAGGGATTGGCCCTGGGCCGGTGTCTCAGGCTTCAGCAACCGCTGACGCTAAATCCCCAGCCTGCTGGGCCTGTTGCTCAATCCGTCGAGGCTGCCCCCACATCACCGTTTCTTGCTTGTAAATGACCATGCCGGGGCGGGCTCCTTTGGGCTTATACACATATTTAGGCTGGGTGTAGACCACGGGTACCTGGTCCGCGAGACGAGCCCGACTGTAGTAGGCGGTTAGATCGGCGACGTACTGCAGGTCGCGATCGCTAGGGGCCTGACCCGGGTCTAACCGCAACAGCACATGGCTGCCAGGAATCTCCTGGGTGTGAAACCAGAGGTCGTAATCGGTGGCGATCGCCGATACCAGCAAATCATTTTGGCGGTTATTGCGGCCTATGAGCACGGGTAGCCCGGCCGGGGTGGTCTGCCGACGAAACCCCTCGTCCTTGCTGGCCCTAGCCTCGCTGGAGCGATAGTCAGGATCGGCCATATAGCCCTGCTGAATCAGTTCGTGACGAATATCGAGCAAGGCGGCTAAATCAGCTGGTTCCCCATAGCGATTCAGCTGTCCCAGGGCCGCTTCCACCTGCTCTAGATAGGCTAACTCGGCCCGCACCGCTGTCAACAGGGGGGCCACAGCATCTTTGGCCCGCTTCAGTTTTTGGTGCTGTTTATAGAGCCGTTGGGCCTGCTGAATGGCCGTTTTGTCAGGATCAATCGCGATCGCCACAGGATCCCCTGTGGCAAAGTCATCCACAATCATTTGGGTCATGCCCGGTTGCCACTGATGCGCATAGGCCATCAGCAGGTCCCCCTTTTGCCGATACTGCTCCGCCTGAGCCGACTGATCGAGCCGTTGCTCAAAGCCATCGGCCTTTTGACGTAACTTGCCCAGTAGCCCCTTCAGCTTTTGTCGCAGCTGATTGCTCAAGTGGTCAAACCGTTGTTGGTTCAGCTGCTGGGCGTAATAGGTCTCCAGCAATGTGTGAATGTCAGGCGCTGGCGCTATCATTCCCCAGCCTAATACCGTATAGCCGGTCTCGGTCCAGCCCGGTTGAAACTGGCCCTGCTCTAATTTAGTCAGCCACTGCTGCCACACCCCAAAGAGTCTGTCCCAGTCTTGCGGCGTCAGGGTATCTGGGGTTTGATCAGGGGCTAACTGAGCGGCTAAAAGCTGTGATCGCACTAGGGCCGAACTCAGCCCTCCATAGCTCTGCATGAGCATTTTTTGTAGGGACTTAGGCACTAACGTCACCCGCTCCTGCCAACTCTGCTGCGACTCTGTCAGGCTCGGTAATGGGCTTAACATGGCTGGCGGTGGGGTATAAGCATCCCCGGTCTGAATTGGCCGCAGCCGTGATTGTTGATCACTGACCTGGTGGGCAGCGGTGACAATTTGGTTTTGAGCATTAGCCAAAATCACATTGCTGTATTTGCCCATCACCTCCACATACAAATGCCACTGGGGTGGGTCCCCTGGACGGGGGCCAAACTGTAAATCCAATACCCGTTCCCAAGGGGCTACAGACGCGATCGCCACCAAAGCAAGCTGATTCAACTGATGCTTTAGCTGTTGGCTGAAGGTAAACGTATCGGCGACCTTAGGCGGTGCTTTACCCAAATGCAGCCGCGCCCCCTGGGGATGCCAGGAAATCGTCAGCCAGCCCCGCCGATCTAACGTCCGTAGCGCTATGGCTATCGATGTCGTATCACGCTGCACCACCTGCTCACAGCGAGACGGCACCCAATGGCACCGCAGGTTATGGCCTATGGCCATTAAGGTGGTGAAATCAACCGGCTGCATCAATACCTCCTATACGCGCCCGCCTATGCTCCAAAACTGAGCCCTAATCCTCAAATGCTGCCCCCTGGGCTTTGGGATGTAACCTATGGCACTAAAAACCCGATAAACTTGAAATTTTGACCGATATTACCCCTCAGCCTCCATACTATTCGTTAGTATGGGCAATAAGCCTGCCCTTAGCCCTAGACAGAGCTTTGCCTAGCAAAATACCTCAGGCGTGGCCCCCGGGCCAGGTTAGCTCAGGTTGAATTCTAGAAGCTCGGTTTGTCCTCTGTCTCAGTTGCCCCTTCCCATTATGGACATTAAGCTCATCAATATCGGCTTCGGCAATATCGTGTCAGCGAATCGGGTAATCGCGATCGTCAGTCCCGAGTCAGCACCGATTAAGCGCATCATCTCCGACGCACGGGAACGGGGTCAACTAGTCGATGCCACCTACGGCCGCCGTACCCGCGCCGTAATCATCACAGACTCGGGGCACACCATCCTCTCCGCCATTCAACCCGAAACCGTGGCCCATCGCTTCGTCGGCAGCAAAGACGGGGAAGCCAAGGCATGAAAGCCTATCATTAGGAAAACGACTCAGCTATTGGGGTTTTCTGTGCACTGCTTTACGCCATTCAGCGTAAATCTGCCCTTCTCACTTCCCTAGCGGCAAGAATGCATAGAAAATTAAGCCGTAAGCAATTTCTATATCCAAACCAATTCCAATTCAAGATCTGAAGTTTCCCCACTGGCACAGCTTCAGGTTTGGGCTGGGGTTTGGTGTGGCACTAAAACGAACTCGGTCTCTATAGTTCCTAGACCTTAGCTCACCAATCAAAATAATAATAATATTAATCTTAACTATTGCAATGGATACAGATTTCTCAGTCGAGGAAATTAATTTCCAAGATTATTGGCTAATTCTCAAAAGGCGATGGAAACCAGCAATAGGAACTTTGAGCTTAGTTAGCTTAGCTGCCTTGGTTGTAGCTTTTTCTGAAAAAACTGTTTACCAAGCAGAAGCCAAGTTGCTCTTTAGAACCGATCGCTCAACGTCACTCACCGGCTTAGGAGAGGCTTTGGGTCGCCTTGAAACATTAACGTTTGAGGCCAATCCACTAGATACTCAGGTACAGGTAATTCAATCTCAACCGACACTGGCGACTGTGATCCAGGATTTAGACTTAAGGGATAGCGAGAATAATTTGTTAAAACCAGATGATTTGGCCGAGGACTTAACTGTTGAAGCCTTGGCAGGTACTGATGTCATAAAAATCTCCTATAAGTCCAGCGATCCAGAAATCTCAGCTTTAGTTTCTAACAAAATTGCCGAATTCTTTGTCCGGGAGAATATTCAGGAAAATCGAGCAGAGGCAACTGCAGCGCGAGACTTTGTGTCTCAACAACTACCTCAAACTGAAGCAGCACTAAATCAGGCAGAAATAAATTTAAAGCAATTCAAAGAACTCAATAATATTGTCTCATTAGACCAGGAATCCAGTTCATTGGTGAACATCTCATTTAACTTACAGGAACAGCTAGACTCTGCAGAGTCACAGATTTCCAACATAGATGCAATCATCCAAACATATCAGGCTCAACTAAATATCAGTGATCCACAATATGCTGTTGTGATAGCAGCCTTAAATCAATCAGAAGGTGTTCAAAAGGTTCTTAGGGAGCTACAGGAAGTTGAAGAAGAAATTGCCACCAATAGAGCACTCTTTACTGAAGAAAGTCAATTAATATCAAGACTAAGAGTTCGACAAGAAAATCTCCAGAGTATCTTGCAAAAGCGAATTAATCAAGTAGTCAATCAACGTCCTTTACCAAATACTGTCAATCTCCAAATCGGGGGATTACAATCAGATTTGATCAGCCAAGTTGTAGCTCTTAATGCTCAACGTCAGGGATTAGTAAATCAAGTTAGTGCACTTAATAACCAGCTTGGTCGATATGAGAGTCGCATGCAATCATTACCTGATCTCGAAAAACAGCAAAGTGAATTAGAGCGCAATCTACAGGTAGCTAAAGCGACTTATGAATCCCTTCTAGCTCGCTTCCAGGAGCTTAAAGTTGCTGAGAGTCAAAATATCGGCAATGTACGCCTTATGTCACCAGCGCTTGTACCAGAGAAGCCAGTTAACTCCAACAAAAAACTAATTTTGCTAGCTGGTATTGTCGCAGGAAGCCTACTTGGTATTACAGTAGCATTTATTTTAGACCTTTTAGATGCCTCTGTAAAAACAGTAAAAGAGGCCAAAGATCTTTTGGGTTATGCAACACTGGGTATGATTCCCATGATTAGTGAGTCTGAAGAATATCTCCTGTATTCAAGGAAAGAACGATGGGTTCCAAGTTTGGTAACTCGTGATCTAGCCCGATCTCCCATTAGCGAAGCCTACCGAATGTTGCAAGCTAATTTAAAGTTTGTTCGTTCCGATGATGAACTAAAGGCTATTGTGGTTACAAGTTCTATTGCTCAAGAGGGAAAGTCTGAGCTAGCGGCAAATTTAGCTGTTACCATGGCCCAAGTAGGTCGCAAAGTACTATTAGTTGATGCAAACCTGCGTCGACCTGTTCAGCATAGAATTTGGGATATCCCAAACAGATGTGGCCTCAGCAATATTTTGGTTGAGCCAATAGATGTTTACAAGGCGACTCAAGAAGTGATGCCAAACTTACAGGTTTTAACTTCAGGGGTCGTACCACCTAACCCAGTTTCACTCTTAGACTCAAATCGAATGAGAGCCTTGATTCCAGGCTTAAAAAAGCATTATAACTTTGTTATTTTTGATGCACCATCTTTACTAGACAAAGCTGATGCTACAGTCTTATCACAACTATCTGATGGCATACTCATGGTAATTCGGATAGGTAAGACTAATAAATCCTGTGTCAAGTCTTCTATAGAGTTCTGCAATCAGACTGGACAGAATGTGTTGGGAGTAGTCATCAATGGGATAAGTATAAACAAAGAGCCTGATAGTTATTTCTACTATCGTGACCAGCCAGAAGTTGCGATGACTAGTTATAAAAGCTGATAAACATTAAATAGAAGAATCGACTCAGTTAGAAAATACACAGAACGAAACTATAAATGAAAATATATGACAAGAAAGCTTAGAATAATTTCTATGGGACCTAACCTTAGTGAGCAGGGAGGTATGGGCTCAGTAGAAAAAATGATAGTCGCATCTGCCACTGACAAATTTGAATATAAGCACCTTTCAACTTGGAACTCTCCTCCTCAAAAGTCAGGCAAGCTAATCCCATTTATAAAATCAAGCTGCACCTTACTACAGTTATTGCTAGCTCAAAGGGTTGATTTATTGCATATTCATATGTCCGAGCGTGGCAGTGTCTTAAGAAAGCTATTTTTAGCTTCTTTAGCTTTTTTATTCAAAAAACCAGTTATCATGCATGCTCATGGTTGTGAGTTTCACGTCTTTTACAATAACCTGACATCTTTGCAAAAGAGTGTGATTCAATCTTGCCTTCAGCGATGCACTTACGTGATTGCTTTGTCAGATAGCTGGAAAGAGTTTTACGTAAGGCAATGTAAGCTGAGTCCAAATCAAGTGGTAGTGTTTAAAAACCCAGTTGTTTTTCCACTACAATTAAGAAAAAAAAATCAGTCAGATGTTACTAGCTTTCTATTCTTGGGAAAAATAAATGAGCGGAAAGGTGTTTATGACCTTGTCCGTTCTATTGCAAAGCTGAATCTAGAAGAGCGCTCGCGAATGAAACTCACGTTAGCGGGTTGTGGAGAAATTGATAATGTAAAAAATCTTGCAAAGGAATTGAATATTTTAGAAACCCTCCAATTTACTGGTTGGGTTGATGCAGAAACTCGAGATCAGCTATTAGCTGATGCAGATGTGTTTGTCTTACCTTCCTATAACGAGGGTTTGCCTATGGCTTTACTTGAAGCAATGAGCTGGTCACTTCCTGTCATCACTACACCAGTGGGAGGCATCCCTGAAGTGATATCACACGAGGAGAATGGCTATCTGGTCAATCCTGGGGATATAGAATCGCTTACTGCAGCACTATCAAATTTTATCAATGATGCCGAGCTAAGAATTAGACTTGGGTTGAATGCTAAAGAGAGTATAAGTGATTTAGATATAACTGCTTATGCTTCAAAGTTGTTTGCACTATATTCAAAATCTATTGGGTATTAAAAGTAAGAGATATGCATTTTCGATTTTAGATTGAAAACTCATTATAGAAAAATCATAAAAAATGTCATCCAAACCTCTCGTCAGTATATTAATCAACAACTATAACTATGGTCGCTTTTTGAAAGACGCAATCGATAGTGCTCTGAACCAGACCTATAAAAATATTGAGGTGATCGTTGTTGACGATGGCTCAACTGATAATTCTCAGGAAACCATAGAAGCCTATGGCAATTCAATAGTATCAATATTTAAGGAGAATGGAGGCCAAGCTTCAGCTTTTAATACGGGTTATATGCATAGCCATGGTGAAATCATTTGCTTCCTAGATGCTGATGACATTTTTGAAGAGAAAAAGGTTGAAGAAGTTGTTGCTTCATTCGAGAAGAGATCTGATTTAGGTTGGCATTTTCATACACTGCATAGCATAGGTGAAGATTCTCAAGATCATATCGACAACTGTGAAAACATTTCTGACTCAGAAATATATGATTTACGGATACATATTTCGAGAGGAAGACTAGAAGGATGTTCACCATTGCGTCTTGAAACCGCAACATCAGGGATGTCCTTTAAAAGAACACTTCTAAAAAACCTATTACCGATGTCTGAAACTATTAAGATAACTGCTGACGACTATCTAAAGTATGCCGCATTAGGGACTAGCATAGGAGTTTTTAGCTTTCAGAAACTTTCTCGACAAAGGATACACAGAAACAATTTCTACACCTACCGCAATGATCAAAAAATCACGCAGTCAAAAGTTCAGCTTTTAACTGCATATCAACTACGTAAAAACCATGAGCAATTATCAAAATTTTCTCATAACCTGTTTTCCCTAGGAATTTCTTTGAACTGGTGGGCAGGAGCTAATAGTATTAAACTAAAAGATAATGAAACATTTCAAATTTATTTAAAGGACTTGAGTTTCTTTGAGAAACTTAAAATTTACTTAAAGGCAATCTACTATCGCTATATCCGCTACTACATATAGCATGCTAGTCTATCCTTGCTTTAGGTTCGCAAATTCAGTGATTTTACTAAAAATACAAATTTTGCAAAGCCAGAAATTTTGAAAAGATTAACCCCAGAACACAACTGCTCTATTTTGATTTAATTGAGCAACGGCCGTATAAAGTTATCTGTTAAGTAAATAAGATTTCCAGCACTGATTATTTTGGTCGTATTGACTACTTCGGCTGAATCCATAGTCAGGATAAATAAAGATCACAATATTAATTGTATATGAAAATACTTAGAAAATATAGATTTACTAAACTTGAGAAAGATGATGGACTAGGTAATTTTCTTGCTAAGGCTAGTTCTGGGACTTTTTTATTGATGACATTTAGTTCTGGAGTTGGCTATATATCAAGTATATTTTTAGCAAAAATATTAGGTGTCGAAAGTTTCGGTACTTATTCTTATTTGTTGACATTATTAAGTTTAGTGCAGATTCCGACTGAGTTCGGCCTCCCTACTCTGGCACCTAGAGAAGTATCAGTATATGAAAGTCAGCAGAATTGGAAATATTTAAGAGGATTTATTATCTGGTCTCATATACATATACTTATAGCCTCTGTTTTGGTTGGACTCCTATTTTTCTACTTTTCCTATAGAATTTCACCTGAATGGCTTATTAGTTTAGATAACAAGAACTTAATTATAATCATTGCCTGCTTACCACCTTTAGCAGTGTCAAACCTTGGATCGGCAATACTTAGAGGCAGGAACAAAATATTAGAGTCTCAATTGCCGATTACATTTATAAAACCGGTTCTTCTGTTGACTTTACTCATATTGGCTTATTGGTGGCTCGGAGACCAGTTTGGCTTATTGCATGTTCTATGCAGTTTTTTGTTTGCGACTTATATTTCTTTTTTGTGCAATTTATTTTTAGTCTTTTTTAACTTACCTCAAGATTTACGCCGATTTAGTCCAAAGTATAAAGTAAAAAAGTGGCTCCGCTTTGCTACACCTATGGTTCTTGCAACCATCATGTTTGTCATCAATAATCAGATGGACACTGTAATGCTTGGAGCTTTATCGAATAGTGCGGAGATAGGTGTTTACAGTATATCGGGTAAACTATCAGGCCTTATAACTTTTGTGCTTGTTGCCGTGAATATGTCTATTGGTCCAACTTTTGCAAGATTACATGCGAGCGGTGAGCAGCAAAGCTTGCAAAGGCTATTCACAAAATCAAATAGGATAATATTTTGTGTCTCTTTGCTGATCGGAACTTTTATTATCATGTGTGGACCTTGGATATTTCTAATACTTGGTGATAGTTATGCAATCGGGAATTCTACACTGATCATTCTATCAATGACTAATATTGTTAACTCTTTTTTTGGTTCGGTAGGTCTTCTACTAATTATGACTGGTTATCAAGATTGGGTTGCAACCAGCCTTATTGTGAGTTCGATAGTAAATTTTGGTCTTAACATCAGTATGATTCCAATCTATGGTTCTTTGGGGGCAGCTGTGGCTACGCTAAGCAGTACTCTTGTGTGGAACTTGATACTGGGCTGTATAGCTTATTGGAAGCTGAGAATAGTATCTTCACCCTTAGCAAGAGGATCAGGTAGTTATCGATAGTGCTATTAAGATGTCTGGAGGTATTCAAAAGCTTAGATTTCAGATAGCGATCAAGCCATTACCTCGATGTGAAGCTAATAATAATCTTTTACTCCTTTATACTCAGAAAGTCTTTAAGTGCTTATATTATTATGGTTTTACCTAATTTTTTGCTAATTGGAGCCCCTAAGTCAGGAACAAGTTCTGTCTATGAATATTTGAAGCAGCATCCTGAAATATATATGCCGTCTAACAAGGAGCCGCACTACTTCTCTCTCAACGATCAGCCACCTAATTATCAAGGCCCTGGCGATTGTCATAGATTTTCAAATGCTATTTACGATAGACATGACTACGAAAGGCTTTTCAGTGCTGTAACTACCGAAAAAGCTATAGGCGAAGCCTCAACAACATATCTAGGTAGTAAGGTCGCACCCCATAGAATTAAAGAAATAACTCCTAATTCTAAACTGATTGCTATTTTAAGAAATCCAGTTGAGGTAGGCTTTTCTAGCTATAGACACTTGATTAGAGATGGTGACGAAAGATTAACCAGCTTTGAGCTTGCCCTAGAGCATGAGGAGCAGAGAATAAAAGATAACTGGGAAGGTATATGGCATTACAAAAGAAGAGGATTTTATTCCAGGCAATTACAAAATTATTACAATCTTTTTGACAAAAATCAAATTAGAGTTTATCTATACGATGATTTTCGAGATAGTTCTCAGAGAGTCATCCAAGATATAATTAACTTTCTAGAAGTAAATCCTAGCTTTGAAATAGATATCTCAAAAAAGTTTAATGTTTCAGGACTACCTCGTTCGATGTGCATTAATAGACTAATTTTGAAGGATAACTGGCTTAAGATAGCTGTTAAGTGCGCAGTGCCTGATTATATAGCTGAAAAAATATCAGCAAGAATAAAGAGCTGGAATTTCAGTGAAAATCGTAAAGCTCATAATTTACACCTAAAACCAGAAACACGTGAATATTTAATTAAGGTATACCGTCAAGATATAATAAATTTGCAGGATATGATTAATCGTGACTTATCAAACTGGCTGAATTAGATATAGATAGGGATCTTGGTTTTTGCTAAGCAAAACTGCTTAACTGCCTCTGCTTCTTGTCAGTCAAGCATATCATTTTCTTTTCTTTGTCGATTCTACTAGGCTGGGCATTATTGAATGTGCTTTATATTCCTTTGACGTTTATTTTGATTTTTTGTTCTTCAGGCTTCTGATTTTTTAGTTAAGAGATACTGACGTGGTGTCCAACCTAGAATATATCCTCTCTATTACTATTGTTGTCTATCTGAGTGGTACCTTAAGAACTCTGTTGCCAGATTCTTTACTCTCGCTAATACAACATGGCACTTATGTCCTATTTTTTCTACTATTACTTGCTCGGCCAAAACTTAGCTTTGCATGTCTTCTTTCAAACAAGGTGTTACTTATCCTAGTTAGCTTACCTATTATTTCTTCTTTCTGGTCAGAGATGCCGTTAGCTTCACTCAAAAGCGGAATCATTGTTGTTCAAACAGCAAGCGTTGGTTTTTTTCTGTCTTATAGATATACACTTAAAGAGCAAATTAAAATTTTTGCTATTGCTGCTACAATTATCGGAATAATCAATATTTTATATTTAGTAGGTTATCCTGATCTTGCTTTTCATACTGATATTGAGCACAGTGGTGCATTACGAGGTGTTTATTCCCAAAAAAATGAGCTAGCTCAAGTTGCGGTATTTAGCAGTCTTGTCTTTTTTGTCTTGAATAGAAATACATCAGGTAAATCTAGAACAATAACGAATATATTTTCTTTAACCGGCTTCTTTCTTTGGATGTTATTACTTTTTATTACTGACTCAAAGACAGGTCTTTTAGTCTTTTTCTTTGTCTTATTTATATATACTGCAGCTAAGGTTATGCGCTTTCGCGGATATGGCTTTGTGCTGTCAGTAATATTAGGTATGCTCACAATCACTTCTCTAACTCTAATTCTATTTAGCAACGCCGATGAGAAAATTGGTTTTCTAGGTAGGGATCTAACATTAACTGGTCGAACCAATATTTGGAATGCAACGATTAGCATGATTAGTCAAAGACCATTACTAGGCTACGGAAGAGACGCTTTTTGGAACTTAAACACTAGTATTCCATACCAAATTGGTCTTTCTCTTGACTCCAGAGCTACTTATATGCCCCCTCATTCACATAATGGTTTTATTGATCTAACTGCAGAATTAGGATTGATTGGCCTCTTAATTTTTCTATTTATCTTAATTCAGTCATTCTTTATCGCAGTGCAAACTGTTCAGAGCTCTAACAACACAGAGTACTTATGGTTAGTATCATATATAACCTTCTTCATATTATATAATCTTACAGAGAGTTCTATACTCAAACACAACTCGCTTTTGTGGGTGACTTTCGTAATGGTCGCCTGCTCTTGTCAATTTGTAAAACGAAAAAAATACTTGGAAAGATGTGCTAAATAGAATTCCTTATAGATATAAATACTAATTATGAGCAAGAAGATAACATTATTCCTTAGTGATTTGTCTGGTGGAGGGGCAGAGAAAGTTTTTGTCAACTTAGCCCATGGGTTGCTAGATCTTGGTTATAACATTGACTTTGTTTTAGCTAGGGCTGTTGGCCCATATATTAGGCAACTAGATGAGAAGATCAATCTTATAGATCTTAAATCAACCAAATTATTATTAAGTTTGCCTAAACTGCATCAGTATCTTAAGCAAGCAAATTCATCTTTAATCATATCAGGATTAGAAGATACTAATCTGATTGCTTTATGTGCTAAGTTGTCGGTTAATAATAACACTCCACTAATTGTCACTGTACATAATGCACTAACTCACGAGATCAGACATTCTAATTCTCTAAAAAGAAAGTTGGTACCCTATCTGCTTCCTTTCTTTTATTCCATGGTGGATGCGGTTGTCGCTGTTTCAAATGGCGTATCTTCAGATCTTCAAAAGTTAGGTGTAAAAGATAACAAAATACAAGTAATTTATAACCCTATCGTAAATTCTAAGTTACTTAGTAAAGCCAGTTCAGAGATCCTCCATCCTTGGTTTAGTAAAAAAGCTAAAGTACCTGTTATTTTAGGTGTGGGGCGCTTAACAGAGCAAAAGGACTTTAGAACTTTGCTTAGAGCTTTTGCTTTGGTTCTTAAAGAGAAAACTTGTCGGCTAATGATTTTAGGAGAGGGAAGCGAACTCACTAATTTAGTAGAGCTAGGTGAGTACTTAGGACTATCACTTAACAAAGATTTTTGCTTTCCTGGATTTACTCAGAATCCCTATGCCTACATGAGTCAGGCTTCAATGCTTGTTTTGTCTTCTAAATGGGAAGGTTTTGGAAACGTTCTAGTAGAAGCTATGGCAGTTGGCACCCCTGTTGTAGCTACTGATTGTAATTATGGTCCAAATGAAATCTTGGTTGATGGTGAATATGGTGAACTTGTACCAGTTGAAAATCCACAAGAAATGTCATTAGCTATCTTGAGAACTCTTGAAATGCCTTGTCCAAGGGATAGACTTCAGGCAAGAGCCCTAGATTTTTCAGAAAAAATCATTGCCCAAAAGTATATTCAGTTGGCTTCTAAGTTTTCTCCAGATTTAAGCGCCAAAATTTAAGTAAATTAAGCAAATGATTGTATTTATTATTCCAGTAAAGCATCACCTAGTTGCTCATTCTTGGACTGATCTCAGCAAGTATTTTACACGCACTCTGCGTTCAGTTTGTAGGCAATCTAGTGAAAACTTTCAAGTCGTTGTCGTTTGCAATCAAAAACCAGTTACTGACTTTGATCATCCTAATGTACATTATCACCATGTTAATTTCCCAGTACCGAATTCAGCATATACATCGAAAATGGATGATCGATCTAAAAGAGTAGTTGCTGGACTTGTATATGCAAAACAAATGAATCCTTCTTACATCATGCTCGTAGATGCAGATGACTGTATCAGCAAGAACATAGCATCTTTTGTGGACTCTAATGAGTTAACTAATGGTTGGTTTGTTGATAGTGGATACGAGTATGTTGAAGGGCTGAACAAAGTGTATTTTCGACGCAAAGGATTTAATCGGCTCTGCGGAACTTGTAATATTATTAACTATAAATTATTTAAGGTGCCAGATTCTCTTCCGACTTATGATCAAATTGCAGGGTATGATAGATTTTTAACGGGTCATTCATATGCGCAGATTGACCTTTCTGATCGAGGTTATCCTATAGCTCCTCTACCGTTTCCTGGATGCATTTATGTTCGGGATAATATCGGTGAAAGTGTAACTCTTGAAGAGGCGCTACATGAGAAAATAAAACGTAGTCCAAAAGAAATATTTCATGGACTTAAGAGAACAGTTTTATCGCCATTAAATAGTAGAAAACTAACTGAAAATTTCAAAGACGAATTTAGTTTTTACAAGATTTAGTCTAAATCTGACTAAATCTGAGATGCTTATTAGTTTACTGAGTTTGAGGCTTTATAGGGCTAGTCACTTCTAGATTTTCAGTGAGTTTTTGAAATTCTTGGGCTGGATAGGCCAAATAAAGTTTGGCGGTGTCATTAAGTGAAATATTCATCATTCTATGTTGACCTTCATTATTCCCTTAAAGGCTAGAGAAACTGCGACTTCATGGGACTTGACCTGTAAGTTGCTAGGGAGAACTTTGGACTCAATCCTTAATCAAAGTCACCCAGATTTCAAGGTTATCGTTGTCTGTCATGACATACCTGAAAATTTTGCCAAGGATCATCGAATTTTATTTCATAAAGTAGATTTACCTCTTCCGCTTGACTCGTATTTTAGTAAAGAGAAAGACAAAATGGCTAAGATGTTGATTGGCTCAAAGCTTGCTCACGACCTAAGTACTACACATGTTATGTTTGTTGATGCTGATGATTGTGTCAGTCGAGAATTATCAAGATTTTTACTTGGGAAGGAAAATCAAAATGGTTGGTTTTTTGATAGCGGATATGAGTTTCGTCAAGATCTTAGAAGATTGAAGTTGAGAAGGAAAAATTTTCATTTGAGAACCAATACTAGTCATATAGTAAGGCTAGACTTACTTTTGAATGATTTATCAATTCCCTATGATAAAATCAATCGAAGTGATTGTATATTTTATCATATTGATACCGCCTCTCTTTTGCAAAAAAGAGGTTTTCCCTTAAAGCCCTTACCTATTATTGGCTCTGTGTATATAACTGATAATGGCGAAAATATGTGGTGGGAGCAATCTAAAATTAATTATGCAAATGGAAATAGTAAATTTAAGGCATTCAAACATAAGGCAAAAGCAGTTTATCACAGGATGATATCTGTACCCGTGAGTGCTTCTATAGTTTATGAGTTTTCACTTCAGGATATCTAGTCTTTAAAGTCTTGTTCTTTTCTATGATTAGTCTGGCATGAGATTCAGGCCAGCAAGCTCTGAATAGGCAGGAGCTGGAATTCAGGAGTTTGCTCTAATATTCTCGAAGGATCAGGCTCAAATCTCTTTTTGTATTTTAACTTTTAGGTTTTGACTGCTATGACGGACATAACTTTTCACATTAAATAATGAGTTAGAAATTCCCAGCTATACTGCTAATCGTTAAAGTTTAGGACACAAATGTGTAAAATATCAGTAATCATCCCAGCGTATAATTCAGAAAATACGATATCTGAGACACTTCAGTCAGTTCTTTCTCAATCTTTTCACGATTTTGAAGTAATTATTATTGATGATGGTTCAACCGATCAGACGTATAAAATTATCAATCAGGTTGATGATAGTCGTATTCATGTTTTCCAATATGAAAATGCAGGAGTATCTACAGCAAGGAATCGCGGCATTAGCCTTGCCCGAGGTGAATTCCTGACATTTATAGATGCTGATGACTTATGGACGAATGATAAACTAGAAGCTCAAATAAGTGCATTAATTAAATATCCTTACGCAGGGGTATCTTACAGCTCAACTGTGAATATGTATGACTATTGTGGTAAGCGTTATTTTAGTCAAGGTAGTAAGGCAAACGTTACTGGAAATGTTTTAAAGAACCTTCTGGTTGGCAATTTCATCGGTAGTGGCTCCAATATCCTTGTTCGTAGAGAGGCTATTGAAACAACTAACCTTTTTAATCCGTTGTTAAGTGGTTACGCCGATTGGGAATTTTATACTAAATTAGCGATCAACTGGAAATTCATTGCCGTACCCAAGAATCAAATTTTTTATCGTCGATCTATTAACTCTATGAGTTTGAATTTCGACAAAATGCTCTTAGAAGGTATTGAAGCAATAAATCTCATATATGAGTCTGTTTCAACGGATTTCCAAAAGTTAAAACCTATGGCAATAGCTTTAATGTATAGGTACTGTGCTGAATTATGTTTAGTAAGCTCTTCAAGTGATCAAGCTATTCAACGTGCGCAAGATTATCTGTATCTTTCCATAAAGAGAAAACCGGAGATTCTCTTAGAGAATTACACCCAAAAACTGATTTCAAAGTTTTTAGTCAGAAGATATTTGCCTAAATTTTTAGTTGATAAAATCTATCAAGCAACAAGGAAGAAGAAGGCTACAGCTTATATTGAAAACTATTAGATTCACATGTATTCCAGATAAACCTTTATTATTTTTGGCATTAAAGATTTTGTCTAGAGATTTATTCTCTAATATTTTGCAAAATAATGTGAAAAATTTCTCAAGTAATTAGTTGAAGATGAATTTGCTATGAATTATAAAATATCAGTTATAGTACCTGCCTATAATGCTGAAAGAACTATTGGGAAAACAATTCAATCAGTATTAGAGCAAACACATCAAAATCTTGAGATTATAGTTGTTAACGACGGCTCTAGCGACGGAACAGTGGATGTCGTCAAGAGTATTCAGGACGAAAGAATTAATATATATAATCATAGCAACTCAGGAGTTTCTGCTTCAAGAAATCGTGGAATTGATTATTCCAGTGGTAATTTCTTGGCCTTTATAGATTCTGACGACTTGTGGTCTGATGATAAGCTTGAGCGACAGCTCCAGGCGTTATTGCAAGACAAAAGTGCTGGTGTTGCCTATAGTTGGACAGTATTCATGCATGACAGCGGAGAAGAAACACATTTTGTTCAGGGTGCACAAGTTCGGTACGAAGGCTATGTCTTCCCAAAACTACTAGAATCCAACTTTGTGGGTAGCGGTTCTAATATTTTGGTTCGGAGAGATGCTATTAGAGATATTCGGTTTACCGTTGGTCTGGAAGCAGTTGAGGATTATGATTTTTGTTTAAGATTAGCAAAAAGTTGGAATTATGTAGTAGTCCCTAAAAATCAAATCATATACAGAAAATCTCCAGGGTCTATATCCTCTAAAATTGATAGAATGGAAGGTCAATATCTTCGTTTAGTAGAGATTACTTATCAGTCAATAGTGCCTGAAAATTTGATGTATTTGAAGAAAACAAGTAAATCTTACATGTATAGATATATTGCAGAATTGTACTTGAGTGGGACTCGCTCCAAAGCAAACTTAAGGCTTTCTTTGGCAAAGCTTTTAAAAGCCATATGGATAAAGCCAGATATAGTGTTTGAATATTACACTCGCTTAATGTTTCTGATTTTGCTAGTCAAAGCAACTATTCCAAATAGGCTTCTTGATTTGCTGGTAAACTACCGACGAAATAAGAGTCTTCAAGACTTGAGAGTGATACAAGAAAGTCAATAGCTAGTCAGTGTGGTATTTTTCTTGTACTACGGTTGGATAGCCATAGGCCAAGTCCACGATGAAAGACGTAGTTTTTGCCTTTACCCCTAGCTTTTCCCCTAGGGGACTCCAGGTTTGAAGATGGACAGGACTTATATTCATCCTAAGATCGCTATCCTGCTTGATAATTGCCTGCGTTGCAGACTGCTAGATTGTCTAGAATAAGTATATCTGCTGTTTGTTCAGCCTAGGTACTTATGTCTGACACTCGTCCTGCTTCTGTAACTAAGATCGTCAGCCGCTTTCAGAAAACGGCTGACCCTAAACGACGCTATCAGCAGTTGCTGTGGTTCGCGAAGAAGTTAGATCCGATGCCTGAGGACCAGAAGGTGCCGGAGAATAAGGTGCCTGGGTGTGTTTCTCAGGTATTTGTGATCGCTCATCTAGAAGACGGTAGGGTGATGTACCAGGCTGACTCTGATGCGCAGATTACCAAAGGATTGGTGGCGTTGCTGGTGAAAGCACTGAATGGCCTTACCCCTGAGGAAATAACGGCCTTAGCCCCTGATTTTATTCAAGAGACTCAGTTGGATGTGAGTCTGACGCCATCGCGGGCTAATGGGTTCTACAACATCTTTAAAGCTATGCAGCAAAGGGCTGCGACGTTGGCGGCGTCGGTGGATATGGCCTAGCATCTGCCTGGCGGCAATATAGCAACTGTCGCTGAGGGGATCAGGTTTAGGTGTCAGGCATCAGGAGTGGTTGACCGCCTGATGTCGCTGAGCATTCCATATAGTATTTCAAAATCCCAGGGTTCTGCCCTCAGATACCTCAAAGATCCTGGCTAGTGCAGCGTCAAGTCTTGAGTTTAGGGTTTCCAGATATAGAGATTTAGTGGCATCAAGGTCCGAAATCCCCTCCTTTGGAGGCCTGTGCTGTATAGCCTGCGGCATGGCTTTGCTAGCGTGTAGCGGCCCCGGAGGGGCAACCTGTCGAAGTAGGTAGGGGTGGGTCAAGCGAGCCCGAAGGGACCCACCCCGCCCTCTGGGCACCCCTCCGTGAGAGGGGATGAAAGGTCCTGATGTGTTGAAGCAACCTCCCTGAAGCTTAAAAAGCTTTTGCAAAGCACTTACCCTAATTTTTAGCCTTGACAGACCACTAGTCGGCTCAAGAACCCGGGGATTAGTACCGGTGTTCTAGGGGTTGATAACTGTGGTTTGATGTGGCAAGCTCTCGTGTGAATGGGCAACGGATGGCTCAGACTGGGGCTTGTCCTTGTCTTCAGAGCCCTCCGAGGGCTGGTGCTTCCGGCGGTTTTGCAGCAACTCCTTAAGGGGATCCCGTTTTTCTTCGGTCATGTGAATCTGGATGTTGGGGCCTGATCGGGCTAGCCGAATCACCATGCCGTCTTCTACAGGCATTTCCGTAATTCGTTTACCCTCTAAGTAGGTACCATTGGTCCCTATACTTTTGACCAGCCACCCGATTTCGGATCGATGTATTTCGACGTGGTGCCGCGACACAACGGCACTGTAGAGGATGACGTTATTGTCTGTGGAACGACCTAACCGGATGACAGTTTCTTGATCAAACGACCAATGCTGGACCGGAGTTTTATGCAAAGGGTGTAGCAGCGAGAGGGTAATCACATTACTCAGCTAGAGTTGCTTGCCGATAGTTTTCATCATAGGTGAGCCCAAAGGACCTAACTCAATTTTAATGCAGAGTTAACGCACTCCATAACGGTTTTTGGGCTTAGCTTAGACAAATCAGGGCGATCGCGGCGGGGTTAAACTGGCAAGGCCAACCCATGGGCCGCCTGAGCGTCCAGTAACCACCGCAGTTCCCCTTGGGGTTGAATTAACCTGGACGGATACGTTTGCTCATCTCCATCGGCAGCAAAGACCTGTTCTAGGGCCGCTTGCTTATCGGCGCCAGCCACCAGAAACAGCACCTGGCGGCTGTGATTAATCAGGGGAACCGTAAACGTGAGGCGGGGAGCACCGTCTTTCATGCCTACGGTAACCAGTTGATCGTGAACGGCCAGGGCCGGGGTGTGAGGAAACAGAGACGCGGTGTGGCCATCGGCACCCATACCGAGAAAGATTAAATCAAACTGAGGGATGGCGGTAGGTGCCTTTTGAAGGGAGTCAAACAGTCGCTGAATTGTCGTTTGATAAGCTTGGGCAGATATGGCTGGGTCAGGATGATGGGTGGGGGGGATAAAAATCTGCTCGGTCGGAATCGGCACATGGTCGAGCCAGGCTTGTTTGGCCATGCCAGCGTTGCTGTCAGGATGCTCTACCGGGACGTAACGCTCGTCGCCCCAAAAGATATAAAGCTGAGACCAGGGTAAATTGGCTTTGGCTAAGCCGGCGTAGAGTGGTTTAGGGGTACTACCGCCAGCTAAGGCTAGGGTGCAGTAGCCGTGGTCGGCTATGGCCTGTTGGATCTGGTCAACGGCGATCGCCAAACCCCTGTCAATCAGCGCTGGCTTATCAGGTAGGGTTTCAACGATGGGGTTCACCACGGGCTCGCTCCAGAAGACAACTGCGTTTTTCAGCAGACTAACCCAGTTTCCTGCCCAGGTCCCATAGCTTAAGGTTTACTTTCTATCGCCCGCTGACGACACCAGGCTCCAGCAGCTCAGGGAAAACGTCGGACAGCTTGCCGAGATGAGACATCCTGACAGGTCTAAGTAGACATTACCCACCACTCGGCAGGAAGGTCCCCAAAAACCAAATCACAATCAAAAAGCGGGTAACGCGATTCGAACGCGCGACATTCACCTTGGCAAGGTGACGCTCTACCACTGAGCTATACCCGCATAACAAATCAAGCTTAACACTTTTTCAGACCCTGTCGGGTTCAACCCCTATCAGAAGCGCTACGCTCAACTTGACCTTAATAAGAATCTCAAAAAAATGTATCGATGTCAACATTTTAGCGGCAGTTAATTTTGGTGTAGTGACTTCTCAAGTTGTTGACCAGGCTAATCTTGAGCCATCATCGACTGCCCTTGCCCTGGCAATAGTTGCCCAGAACTGGGAGAGCCATTCCCTAAGGCGGAGCCTGAGGCGGTACGAATCTGCCCCATCAAGCTAGCCATTTCCAGGGCGCTCATGGCGTAGTCCCAACCGTGGTTGGCCTTAATGCCAGCTCGCTCTAGGGCTTGTTGGAGGGTGTCTGTGGTTAGTACGCCAAAAATGATCGGGATGCCGGTTTGAAAGCCAGCGGCCGCGACCCCTTTGGCAACCTCAGCGGCGACATAGTCAAAATGGGGGGTTTGGCCCCGAATCACTGCCCCCAGGCAAATAATGGCATCGTAATGCCCGGTCAAGGCCAACTGCCTGGCCACCAGCGGAATTTCAAAACTGCCAGGCACCCAAGCGTAGTCTACCTGGGTGCCAGCGGGGTTGATATCAACGCCATGGCGCTTGAGACAGTCCTGGCATCCTGCCAGCAGTTTGCCGGTGACCAAATCGTTAAACCGGCCTAGGACAATGGCAAACTTGGGCGTGCCCGTAGATGCAAACGTGCCTTCAAATGTTGCCATAGGCTAAAACGGGTTACACCACAAAGTAGTTCAAGCTGCCCACTAAGACGACCAACACACCCCAAATGACTGAACCGAACAGAATCAATCTCTTAGACTGATCCCAATTTTGGGGGGAGGCATAGGCAACTGGTACATACACTACCAGAACAAAGGACAGCAGTACCAGGGCGAACAACGCGAGTTGGAACAAAATGACCATTGGTTTCCCTCTATCTCTCAATCACAGCAGCAAAATGACGATGGCCTCAACCCCAGGGCAACAGCAAACGTCCTAGGTTATTGGCAGCACAATCCTTGCTAGTACGCTATCAGAAATGGGGACCTAAGGGAATGTCTGTCACGCCCGATTACGCTGATGGGGGGACGTTGTCTAGGGCCAACCGGGTGGTTTGCTGGTCTAGGGTCAGGAGGCTGAGCCCTATGATGACTATATGACGCTGGCCCGATAACTATGGATTTGGTGCTTTGCCACACAACTGCTGACTTTGATACCCTGGGGGCCGCTGTCGGACTCGCGAGATTACGCCCTGGGGCGAGGGTGGTGCTAACAGGGGGATGCCATCCGACGGTGCAACGGTTTGTGGCGTTTCACCGAGATGAATTTCCATTGATTGAGCGGCGGGCCGTGAGCCCCGACCAGATTCGCTCGTTGACCCTGGTGGATGCCCAACAGCCGGAACGCTTTGGCCCTGCGGCGGAATGGATTACCCAGGCCCCAGGGGAGACTGTGCCGATTACGATTTATGATCATCACCCTCCAGGGGAGGCGGCAACGACCACTCGGCACCTGGTGATTGATCGGGTGGGGGCCACTACCACCCTGGTGGTGGAGGCGATGCAACGGCAGGCGATCGCGCCCACCGGGGTGGAGGCTACGGTGATGGCTTTGGGGATTCATAGCGATACCGGTTCGCTGACCTTTGAACAAACAACGGCGCGAGATGCTTTGGCCCTGGCTTGGTTGATGCAGCAGGGGGCGAGTATGCAAGTGATTGCTGAATTTGTGGAGCCGGGGCTGCCGCCGATGCTGCAGGATTTGCTATCAACGGCGATGGAGGCGTTGCAGACTGAGACGATTCGAGGCTATGGGCTAGCCTGGGTGGTGCTGCCCGTGGAGGGCTATATTCCTGGGTTGTCTGGATTGGCGGAACGTTTAATTTCTCTGGCGGATGTGGATAGTTTGCTGTTGGCGGCTTACTATCCCACCAAAG
This sequence comes from Nodosilinea sp. P-1105, assembly GCF_012911975.1. Classification (GTDB taxonomy): domain Bacteria; phylum Cyanobacteriota; class Cyanobacteriia; order Phormidesmidales; family Phormidesmidaceae; genus Nodosilinea. The sequence continues at coordinate 91,869 of NZ_SMDQ01000009.1, forward strand.
AGTCGGCCCAAGGACTGGCCCAGGCGGGGGATGACTTTCCCCATCCGCCGACCAACTATAAGCTGATGTTGATTGGCCGTGCCCAAGGACGTATGGGGTTGGGGTTAGGGATTGACTGGGGCTCGATTTTGACTCCCCTGGGGGGGGGTGGTCACCCCCCAGCGGCGGCGGCTACCCTCACCACCCAGAACCCCACTCAGGTGGTAGACCAGGCACTAGCAGAGGCGCGATCGCAGTTGCCCCACCCCCCCACCGCCCGCGACTTGATGTCGTCGCCTGTGCGCACCATTCGCCCCGATACCCCCATGGCAGAAGCCCAGCGCATTCTGCTGCGCTATGGCCATTCGGGCTTGTCGGTTGTGGACCCTGAGGGCCAGTTAGTGGGGGTGATTTCCCGGCGAGATTTGGACCTGGCTCTGCACCATGGCCTCAGTCATGCCCCGGTGAAAGGGTATATGGCCACCAACCTGAAGACCATTACCCCCGATACTCCCCTAGAAGCTATTGAGCATCTGATGGTCACCTACGACATTGGCCGCCTGCCCGTGCTCGATCAGCAGAGTTTAGTCGGGATTGTCACCCGCACGGACCTGCTGCGCCATCTGCACCAGGCCCAGGTGGCCAATGGTCTCAATCACCAGGCGGGAAAGGTGCTCTCCCCAAGGCCCCAACTGCCCCCCGCCCCACCCCTACGCCACCGGCTAGATGACACCCTCAACCCCCAGCTCAGGGTAGTCCTGGGACAGATTGTAACAGCAGCCCAGGACCAGGGCTGGCATCTTTACCTGGTGGGCGGGGCCGTGCGGGATCTACTGCTGGCCGACGGGCAAGCGGCCGTCACCTTGCCGGATTTAGATTTGGTGGTGGATGGGTTTTACCAGGCGGCCCGGGTGGGGGCAGGGGTGGATTTGGCTGAAGCGGTGAAGGCCAATTTCCCTGAGGTAGAGCTTCAGGTGCATGGACGGTTTCAAACGGCCTCCTTGGTGTGGCGCAAAGACTTGGACCATCCCCTGGCTGGGGTGATGATCGACATTGCCACCGCTCGCACTGAGTTTTATCCTTACCCGGCGGCTAACCCAGAGGTGGAAGCCAGTTCCATTCAGCAGGATCTGTACCGGCGAGATTTTACGATCAACGCCATGGCCCTGCGGTTGACCCAACCGGGGGCAGGGCAATTGCTGGACTATTTTGGCGGACTGATGGATGTGCGCCAGGGGGTGGTTCGTGTCCTCCATGCCAGCAGCTTTATTGAAGACCCTACCCGCATCTATCGGGCAGTGCGGTTTGCGGTGCGCTTGGGGTTTAGCCTTGATCCCCAAACCCAGGGCTATATCCACCACGCTCTGGATAGCGGTGTCTATGCCCAGATGCAGCGCCAGGTCAAACGGGTGCCTGCCCTGCAGGTGCGGCTCAAGCATGAGCTGAAGTACATTCTGGAAGCCCCCTATTGGCAGTCGGCCCTAGAGCTACTGGATAACCTCCGGGCGCTCAGGTGTATCCATGATGATCTGGCGATGACAGCTGCTCTGTGGACGCAACTGCGGCGGATGACGCGATGGGTGGAGCGGTTTGGCTGGACCCACCGCTTTATCCCTTGGCAGATGCGCCTGGAAGTATTGCTGGCGGCGGTGCCGGCAGGCGATCGCGTCACCATTGCCGCCGCTCTGCAACTGCCTGACAGCAGCATCCAGCGTTTAGAGCAGCTTCAGTCCCTGGAGCAGGACTGGCTGCATCACTTTGCCACCCCCCAACCCCCCAGCCAGATCTATCAGGCCCTGGTACAGGCGGACACCCCCACCCTGTTGCTGGTCAGTGCCCGCCATCCCCGTACCCTGGGCCCATTGATTTGGCGTTACTTAACCCACCTGTCCCAGGTGCAGCCTTTGATCGATGGGCATCGGCTAAAAACCCTTGGTTACCGGCCAGGGCCGACATTTCGCCCGATGTTGAACGCTGTTTTTGCCGCTCAGCTAGATGGCCTGGTGCAAACAGAAGCAGATGCCCTGAATTTTCTGGCCCAGCACTACCCGCTGACTAGCGGTCCTAAGCCAGCCCCCTAGAACGCCGGTACAGATCCCAGGGTTCTGCCCTCGGATACCCCAAAATTCCTGGCCAACTAGCCCAAGAACCCTGGGATCTTGACGTACTGTACCGATGCCCTAGCGATTACCCCATCGTCATCACGGTGGCTTTAGGCAGGGTTTCGCTGACGCTAATCACCTCGGCTCTGGCCCACTGGTCGGCTGCCAGAATATCGGCCAGGGCTGGCTGGGCTATGTTGTGGGACCGGTGGCGATCGCAGACGCCCTCAATGACTTTAGGGATATCGAGAAAGTGGATTTTTTCTTCTAAGAATAGGGCCACAGCTTGCTCATTGGCGGCATTCAGGACGGCGGTCATGGTGCCGCCGGCCCGGCCCGCTGCATAGGCCAAATCCATACAGGGATATTTGGCGTGGTCGGGGTCCCGGAAGGTGAGGTTGCCCGCTTTCACCAGGTCTAAGGGCTCCCAGTCTGTGTAGATCCGCTCGGGCCAGGAGAGGGCATAGAGCAGGGGCAGGCGCATATCCGGCCAGCCCAGTTGAGCCAGCACTGAGGTGTCCTGTAGCTCGATTAAGGAGTGAATAATGCTCTGGGGATGGATAACAATGTCGATGTGGTCATAGTCCATGTCGAACAAGTAATGGGCTTCGATCACCTCCAGCCCTTTATTCATTAAGGTGGCTGAATCAACGGTGATCTTGCGGCCCATGGACCAGTTGGGATGCTTAAGGGCGTCAGCGACTGTGACCTGGGCCAGCTTATCCACCGGCCAATCCCGGAAGGCGCCCCCCGAGGCGGTCAATAGAATCCGCCTCAGTCCCCCCTGGGGGACCCCCTGCAAACATTGAAAGATGGCGGAATGTTCAGAGTCAGCCGGCAGCAACTTGACCCCGTGTTTTTTCACCAGGGGCAACACTGCTGGCCCCCCGGCAATCAGGGTCTCTTTGTTGGCCAGGGCAATGTCTTTACCCGCTTCAATGGCAGCCAGGGTTGGCAGTAAGCCAGCACAGCCAACAATGCCAGTGACCACCGCCTCGGCGTCGCCATAGCGGGCGACTTCCACGATGCCATCCTGGCCCGCTAAAATTTGCGGCTGGGGGTCGAGGTCCGCCAGGGCCGTTTGCAGCTCTGCAACTTTATCAGGGTTGCAGATGGCCACAATCTCGGGTTTGAACTGGCGTACTTGTTGGGCCAGCAACTCGACATTGTTTCCCGCTGCGATCCCCACTAAGCGAAACTGATCGGGGTGATGTTCCAGAATATCCAGGGTTTGGGTGCCGATGGAACCGGTCGATCCGAGTAGGGTGATGGCTTTCACGGAAGTCCTCTGGGTGGATAGGTCTCCCCCTTAGAATCTCACGTTGCGCCCTTTCTTTCCATGACTCTATTGCTATCGATGGCTTGAAAAATGAAAAAGTTGTTAAGATGTTTGAGAATTCCTCATGTGCATTTTTGTAATGAATACTGGTGAGCCGGTTTCGGTTGAGGTGGTGCAACAAGTGGCTGAGTATTTCAGTGTCTTGAGCGAGCCTATGCGCCTACGGATCCTGAACCTGCTACGGGAGGGAGAAAAATGCGTCCAAGAGTTGGTCGATGCCACCCAAACCAGTCAGGCTAATGTGTCAAAGCATTTGAAGGTGATGTTGCAGGCAGGCATTCTCAGTCGCCGCACTGAGGGAACATCGGCCTATTACCGGGTGGCGGATGAGTTGATTTTTGAGCTGTGTGGTTTGGTGTGCGATCGCATTGCCTGCCGGATTGAAGAACAAGCCAAGCATTTCCGCAACTTTAGCCTCACGGCCCGCCAGTAGAAACTTTGAATTTTAGCGTTTGAGAGTCAGGTCAGGGTTTGATATTCAGCAACCCCTGTTCTTTTAGCTTGGGGTCAAACCGTAAGGGTTCACAAATGCCTCGGGTTTTAAGCAGCGCTAATAGGTCTGCTTCCACCCGCTGGGCAATCTTTTTCAGGCACTTTGCCTGCTCAATTTCAGTGACTGCGGCTTGATACCGATTCTGTTCGTCTGGGGTCATTTGCCCTTTGACATCGATCGGCTCTGTCCACCTAGTCTGGTCGATATCACCGCCAATCGGCGTACCACTTTCCGCCAACCAGGCTGACTGAATCGTCTCTAGCAGGGTGCGATTTGGGCGCTCGATGGTTGTCACCTTGACCCAGTGACAGGCGTGGGGGCAACGGACCAGATGCTGCTTCAGGCTCATGGTGATGTCGCGAGAATAGCCGACAAATTGTAGGGTTTTCTCGGCATCATAAATAGCATAAATACCGACTGCCTTCGAGAACTGCTGAGGCAGCCGCCCGTGATCATCGCAGTAGGGCAGAAATTCTAACTCTCGAAGCAGCGGGGCCTGGACATCAAGGGTCATGCTAAGCCTCCTCTGGGTTTGGGTTGGGCCCAGTCAAAATTTGGTAAATGGCGCAGAGGCGACTGGGCTTAAACACTTTTGCCTTGAACATAAAGTTGGGCGGCACGTTGATAATGGCGTAGTCAGGGGAGTCGTGGTACGGCTCGTACTCTGGGGGCATGCCCTTGGTGGCTTGGGCCGTGTAGGGCACCGGCTGAAACAATAGCTCGGTGAAGGCTACCTGGGCACAGCTGAGCTGAGCGCAAATTTGCTGCCGAAATGCTGCCTGGTTTAGCAGGCTAAATAGAGCTTGGCGGGCCTCAGGGTCAAGGGTAAAGGATGAGTCGTAGGCATCTACAATCTTCAGCCGGGGCATAATGTCTGGGGGTTGCTTCAGCTCTAGGTTAGAAGATTCCTGTCCCCAGACTGGTGGATATTACAGAATGTCTCTAAACAGCCACATTCAATAGCACCCCCCGCAGGACAGTGACGGCTTGACCGCTAAGGCGGACGCGCTCCCCCTCGTCGTTGACTTGGACCACGCCGCCTCGGGGGGAAGCCTGATAGGCCAGAAAGGTGGTTTTGCCCAGCTCATCCCGCCAGTAGGGGCTGAGGCAGCAGTGGGCAGAGCCGGTCACCGGATCTTCGTTGATACCAATGGCGGGGGCAAAAAAGCGAGAGACAAAATCATAGGGGGCCTGGCTGCGGCTGGTAACGATGACTCCGTGGACAGGATAGTGCTGAAGGGCAATAAAATCCGGCTTTAGCGCCTTTACCCTGGCGGCTGAATCGAGCTCGACTAAGTAGCCCAGGGAATTTTCCACCACGGCTTTAATCGGGGCTCCCAGGGCCTCGGCTAACCCAACTGGAACCGCGATCGCCTGGGATGGGTTGGTCGGAAAATTTAGCTCGATCCAGTTGGCTCGGCGGCTGGCGGTGAGGACACCACTGCGGGTGTGGAATTTGGCGACCTGGTTGGGGTTGAGGTAGCCTTCAGTCCACAGAACGTGGCTGGTGGCCAGGGTAGCGTGGCCGCAGAGATCTACTTCTACGGTGGGGGTAAACCAGCGTAGCCGGTAGCAGTCGGCTTCAGGATAGACAAAAGCTGTTTCTGACAAATTCATTTCTTGGGCCACTTGCTGCATCCACCGATCAGGGAGAGCCTGAGGCAACACACATACGGCCGCTGGGTTGCCCCTGTAGGCGGTATCAGTAAAGGCATCAACCTGAATTAATGGAATCGTCATAGGGGACAGCCCGGCAACTCTGTACACCATAGTCTGGCACAGGAGATTGGCCTATTCCCTACAAGGCTGATAGCACCGCCCCCAAGACTGCACCAGTGACGGGATTGACAACCACAATGTGGTTACCCAACATGACCAGAGCCGTATTTTTGGGCTGGCGAATCAAAGCGGCAACCAACTGGGGCACCCGCAACCGTCTGACCAACCCCGTCGGCATCCACCGTCTGCGACCCACCTGGCGTTCGATAATGGGTAAAACGTCTAACTGAGCTAAAATCTCGGGGGGCAGCTCTGCTACAAGGTTGGCGCTGGCTGACGCTTCTGCAGTCGAAATAATAGAGGCGATCGCGGCCAGTTGCTCCTGCGAAAGCTGTTCTAATACCTCTGTGGTCACTGGAGCGATCGCGAGTGCGGGGGGGGCGATCAAGTCAGCCTCTAGGGTGGGGTCTGGGGCAACCAGAGTTTCCTCAGCCAGAGCCTCCAGCAAACTCTGGTCGGGCGTTATAGCCGCAACCTGTCCTGGCTCAGGTGTTGACGCCTCGGCTAGCGCCTCGTCCACCTGACCTAAACTTGGAGCCTCTACACCGTCTGCTGGACCGGGGTAGGCCTGGGCTACAGTCCACAGGCTGCTGGCGGCCACGAAACCTAAACTGACACCTATCGTTTGTCGCCAAAGGATCATGAGTGTTTTCCAAAAAAGAATCGGGGTTGCCCAATCGGCACTGGAATCGGGGTCTGGCTCTGAGCAGTGCAGGGAGAGCGCGCAGCGATTTCTCCTAAGTAAAAGGGCTAGAGCCAAGCCGCAATACCTATCACAGCAGGCTTCGCTGAAACTTGAATCGGGCAGGGGTTCAGTTTGTTAATTGGCTGCACGGCAAGTATGTAATCATGCCGTTTATTCAATGCTTGCAGCGGAGTTCTACCGTCATACCCTCATTCAATAGCGCCCAACCATGAAAGTGTGTGCCGCTCAACTTCGACCAGCCGCAGGCAATTTCGCAACGAACGTTGCTAAGCATCTTCAGCTCATCGAGCTGGCCGTTGCCCAGCAGGCAGATTTAGTTTTCTTTCCTGAGCTTTCGCTCACGGGCTTTGAACCACGGCTCGCGAGCTCACTGGCTATCGGTACGGCTGATCCCCGACTCGACATGTTCCAGGAGTGCAGCGACAGAGATAACCTACTCATAGGGGTCGGCATGCCTGTCACCACGGTTGCTGGCGTGCATATCGGGATGTTCTGGTTCGCACCTGGCGTAGCTCGTCGCATGTACGCCAAGCAACAACTACATATCGACGAACATCCTTACTTTGTGCCCGGCGCTGAGCAGCTTGTGTTAGAGAGTGGCGGCCACAAGCTCGTCCCTGCCATTTGCTACGAGTCGCTTCAGATGGATCATGCCGACAGCGCGGCCGCATTGTCTGCCGAGATCTATCTAGCCAGTGTTGCCAAACCGGCTGGTGGTCTTGCCAAGGCAATGGTGCACTATCCCGCCGTCGCACGCAAACACAATATATTTGTGATCATGGCGAACTGTATCGGGCCGAGCGATGGCTTTGTCGGCGTTGGTCAGTCGGCCGCTTGGAATGCTTGTGGAGAGCTGCTTGCACAGCTGGACGCGGAGTCAGAGGGCGTGGTGCTGCTAGACATTGCTAGCGGCAGAGCTAGCGTACATGAACTCATCAGCATATGAAAAAGCTTGCGCTCCAACCGACGCCGCAAAGCGACGCGGCTGAGCTGGGTGGGTTAACCATGATTCAATATTGTTATTGCCCTTAGTGTTTTTAGACGTCAATGCCTGCTCCCCCCGCTGCTCATGGAGAATCTCCTGGGCTCCCTCCCTCTGACACGGCCGCTTATGTGGCAGCCATGGCTACCATGCTAGATCTTCCTGTTCCTGCCAGTCTTCAGGCTGGGGTGGTGGCTAATCTAGAGCATATCCGCGCGATCGCCCAGCCTGTGATCACCTTTGCGCTACCCGACACCATCGAAAGTGCCGCAACCTTCGAGCCGTAACCCCAGTGCCTGGGTGCAGTCTATAGAAATGACCCAGACCATCCCCGACCAAGCTTCTGCTATGACCCCACCCCAAAATGCCCTGGCCCTGGTTGCCGCTGTTAAACAGGGACACCTGTCGGCCCTAGCAGTGGTTGAAGCGACCCTGACCACCCTGCAAACGCAAAATCCTGCCCTTAACTGCTTTACAGCGATCACCGCCGATCGCGCCAGGCAGCAGGCCCAAGCGATCGATCAGGCGATCGCCGCTGGCCAAGACCCCGGTCCCTTAGCTGGCGTCCCCTTTGCAGTCAAAAATCTGTTTGATATTCAGGGAATAACCACCCTAGCGGGGGCCAAACTGAACCAGGGCAATCCCCCAGCGAGCCAAGATGCTACCGCGATCGCTCGTTTGACTGGGGCCGGGGCCATTCTGGTGGGGGCGCTAAACATGGACGAGTACGCCTACGGCTTTGTCACCATCAACCACCACTTTGGCACCACCCCCAACCCCCACGATCCCCGCCGGATGGCGGGCGGGTCGTCCGGCGGGTCGGCGGCGGCGGTAGCCGCCGGGTTGGTACCCGTTACCCTGGGGTCCGACACCAATGGGTCCATTCGAGTACCAGCGTCCCTCTGTGGAGTATATGGCCTAAAGCCCACCTACGGACGACTATCCAGGGCTGGGGCCTACCTGTTTGCCAGCAGCCTTGACCACGTGGGGCCGTTCGGTCGGTCGGTGACCGATGTGGCGGCGGTCTATGACGCTCTGCAGGGGCCAGACCCGGCCGATCCCGTATGTACCCAACGGTCCCCAGAACCCGTTACTCCAGCCTTAAATCAGGGCATTCAGGGTTTGCGCTTGGCCCGCTTGGGCGGACATTTCGATCGCGGCATGGAGCCCGGGGTGCGCACAGTCGTTGATGACGTAGCCCAGGCCCTAGGGGTTACAGCCCAGGTAGACTTTCCCGAAACCCACCGGGCCAGAGCCGCCGCTTACCTGATCACCGCCTGCGAAGGCAGCCAACTGCACCTGGACCGCCTGCGTCACCACCCCATGGATTTTGACCCCGCCACCCGCGATCGCTTTTTAGCCGGAACCATGCTCCCGGCTGCCTGGTATGTGCAGGCCCAGCGGTTAAGACGCTGGTACCGCGATCGCGTTCGAGACATCCTGCAGTCCTACGATGTACTGTTGGCCCCCACGACCCCCTGCGTCGCCCCACCCTTAGACCAAACCACGCTGACTATCGATGGCGACACCTTTCCCCTGCGCCCCCACCTGGGGTTTTATACCCAGCCCCTCTCGTTTATCGGCCTGCCGGTGCTGTCGGTGCCGATCCACCGCCCTGGCCAGTTGCCCGTCGGGGTTCAATTGGTGGCTGCGCCATATCAGGAGGTCAAGCTGTTTCAGGTGGCCGCCTGGTTAGAACAGCAAAGCCTAGTGCAGCGTCAAGACTAAAAATTAGGGTCCCGTAGGTTGGGTGAAACGCAGTGAAACCCAACAGCAGTCAGCCTTGTTGGGTTCTGCTGACGCGCCACCCAACCTACAAATTTAGAATTGACAGACCACTAGTAGGGGGTGTCGCTTGCCCGTCAGCCTAGAGCAGGGTCAAGTCTTGAATTGAGAATTAACAGGTGTAGAGATTTGATAGCGTCAGGGATACAATCGCACTATGGCGTCAGGAGAATCGTTCGATGACTACGCTTAATCTGGTCACCCTACCAATCACCACCATCGAGCTATCCCCAGGCAGCCACCTATTGATTAACGATGTCACCTGGACACAATATGAAGCCCTGCTGGCTCATCGGGGTGATCATCGCCGTCTACCTCGAATTCACTACTGGAATCGCACGCTGGATATTATGGCCCCCCTTCCCGAACATGAAAGGGTAATTGTCGTGATCGCTGACGTGGTCAAAATCATTTTGCGACTGCAGCAACGGCCTTGGGAGTCCCTACGCTCCACTACCTTCAAGCGGCTTAATCTAGCGGGTGTGGAGCCGGATGACTGTTTTTACATCCAAAATCAGCAGGCGATTATCGGTAAAGACCGCATTGATCTGGCTGTAGATCCGCCGCCAGATCTGGCGATTGAAAGTGATGTCACCTCTAAAACTAAAACCGAGGCGTATCAGGCTATTGGTGTTCCCGAGCTATGGATTTACGACACCGGCAAGTTGACGATATATCAGTTGCAAGCCGGTGATTATCAGGACGTGGATACTAGCCCCACTTTTCCGACCCTACCGATCAAGGATCTGATTCCTCAGGTATTGCAACGGGCAAAAACCATTGGTAGTAGCCAGGCCCTGATGGAATGTGAACAGGCTGTGCGCAGCCAAATATAGCGATGGCCATGGCGTTTAGGACATTACTCCTGTCACAGCTGGAAACTACTTGGCTTCCTTTTCTAGCATGACTTTCGCCTCTTGCAGGCGCTCCAGATGGTTGTCTTCCAACTCAGGATAGGCCAGGTCGAGAGACTGGAGCTTCTGGTAAATGAAGCTAGCCACCGCCAACCGAGTGAACCACTTGTGGTCAGCCGGAATCACATGCCAAGGGGCCCAGTCAGTGCTGGTGTGGGTGATGGCAGCTTCGTAGGCGGCCCGGTAGTCGTCCCAGTAGCGGCGTTCTTTGGCGTCAGCGACAGAAAACTTCCAGTTTTTGTCTGGGCGATTAATCCGCTTCAAAAAGCGCTGCCGCTGTTCTTCTTTGGACACATTCAAAAAGAACTTCAGGACCACAATGCCGTTGTTGACCAGGTACTCTTCGAAGTTGTTGATTTCCTCAAACCGTTGCTGCCAAATGTGGGGACCGCGGACAGTGTCCGGCAATTGCTGGTTATTTAAGATCTCGGGGTGGACCCGCACAATCAGCACCTCTTCGTAGTACGAGCGGTTGAAGATACCGATATTGCCCCGACGAGGTAAGGCTTTGCTGGATCGCCACAGGTAGTCGTGATCCAGTTCTTCCTCAGAGGGTTGCTTAAAGCTAACCACCTGGCATCCCTGGGGATTAACCCCCGACATCACATGCTTGATGGTGCTGTCTTTACCGGCAGCGTCCATGGCCTGGAAGATCAACAGTAGGGCATAGGTATTTTGGGCGTAAAGCACATCCTGGTATTTGGCCAGTTGTTCAATACCGTCCTGCAGAAAGTCTTTAGCCTCTTTTTTCTTAAACCCTCCGGTAAAGCCAGGATCAAACTCCTTCAGCTTCACTGGGTGACCAGGTTTGACCACCATCGAGTCTGGGTTTAAGGCGTCTAGGAAAGACTTGGATTCCATAGCAAATAGAGATTAGCAACATGGTAAGGCGGTTAGGTCTATAGTAATGTCCAAGGCGGAACAGGCGACTCTACACACAGGGTGATCGTTGATGACAGGGGCAGAGCAACAGATGGGCAGGGTATACATCGTGGGGGCTGGACCGGGCCGCCTCGATTACCTGACGCTGCGAGGCTATGGCCTGTTACAACAGGCGCAGTGTCTAGTGCACGATGCCCTGGTCGATCCCAATGTGCTCACCCTACTCTCTCCCCACTGCGAAACCATTGACGTCGGCAAGCGGGGCGGGCGACCCAGCCCGGCCCAGGGGGATATCGACCAGTTGCTGGTCAACCTCTGCCGCCAGGGACGGCAGGTGGTGCGGTTGAAAAGTGGTGATCCGTTTATCTTTGGCCGTACCGCCTCAGAGGTGCAGGCTTTGAAGGCAGCCCACTGTCCCTTTGAAGTGGTGCCAGGGGTTTCCTCGGCCCTGGCCGCCCCGCTGTTGGCGGGGATCCCGCTGACGGACCCGGTCTGGAGCCACGGATTTGGGGTGGTCACAGCCCATAACCCAGATCTGCTGGACTGGCCCTCCCTGGCGCGACTGCATACCCTGGTGATTTTGATGGGTAGCCGCCACCTGGAGGAAATTGTGCGCCGCTTGCAGCACAATGGCTGTCGGGGCGATATGCCGGTGGCGATTATTCGCTGGGGCGGCCACGACCAGCAGCAGGTGTGGGAAGGCACGTTGCTCAGCATTCGCCAGGTAGTGAAGGGGCAATCCCTGTCCCCCTGTGTGATGGTATTTGGCGAGGTGGTACGCCTACGTCCCTACCTGATGCCCGACCTCCCCACTCTTCCATCCCTGGAGGGCGGACACACAGGTACCGCCCCTACCGTTGCCTTTCCCCCCCCATCCCCCCATCCCCCCATCCCCCCATCTCCAGAGGGCGGACACACGGGGACCGTCCCTACCGCCCCACCCCTGACCGGCAAAACCATCCTGATCACCCGCTCCGCTGGCCAGTCCAGTTCCTTCACCGACCTGCTCACGGCCCGAGGGGCCAGGGTGGTTGAGATGCCAGCCCTGGAAATTCGCCCCCCCTCTAGTTGGGACTCGGTGGATCGGGCGATCGCGGCGCTCTCCAGCTTTCAGTGGCTCATCATCACCTCGGCCAATGCTGTTAACTTTTTCCTCCAGCGTCTGTGGGACCAGGGCCATGATCTGCGGGCCTTGGGGGGGCTAAAGATTGCGGTAGTGGGTCAGAAAACCGCCGCCGTACTGCAGCAATGGCGGTTGAGCCCTGATTTTATTCCCCCCGACTTTGTGGCCGACTCGCTGGTGGAAACCTTCCCCGAGTCGGTAGCCGGACAGCGGATTTTGTTTCCCCGGGTGGAAAGCGGTGGGCGAGAGGTGCTGGTGCAGTCGTTTTCCGTCGCTGGGGCTGAGGTAGTGGAGGTGGCGGCCTATGAGTCGGGCTGTCCGTTAAGGCCAGAAGCCAGCGCGATCGACGCTTTGCGCGATCGCCAGGTGGACGTTATCACCTTTGCCAGTTCAAAAACCGTAGGGCACACTAGCCAACTACTGGAGCAGGGGCTAGGCCCTAACTGGCGACAGTGGCTAGCAGGGGTAGCGGTGGCTTCCATTGGCCCGAAAACCTCGCACACCTGCCGAGAACAACTCGGGCGAGTGGATATTGAGCCAGCAACCTATACCCTAGATGCGCTTACGGAGGCGATCGCCGCATGGGCCAGCGGATCATCGGACTAACCGGCGGCATCGCCACAGGCAAATCCACCGTGGCTGACTATTTGCAAACCACCCACCAGCTACCGGTGCTGGATGCCGATATCTATGCCCGCCAGGCGGTGTCACCAGGGTCGTCGGTGCTGGAGGCGATTCAAGCCCGCTACGGGGTGGCCATGGTGACCCCAGATGGCCACCTCAATCGGTCCCGGTTAGGGGATCTTGTCTTTAACGATCCCACCGAAAAGACCTGGCTAGAGCAGCAGATTCATCCGCTGGTGCGCCAGAGCTTTACCATTGCTATGGCGGCATTGGCCGCAGAGCCAGTGGTGGTGCAAGTGATCCCACTGCTATTTGAAGCAGAATTGACCGACCAGGTGACCGAGATTTGGGTGGTGACTTGTCCCCCAGAGCAGCAGCAGCAGCGGCTGATGGCCCGCAATCACCTTACCCCAGCCCAAGCAACCGCCCGCATTCAAAGCCAAATGCCCCTGGACCAAAAAGCCGCCCGGGCCGATGTGGTGCTCGACAATGCCACTGATTTAGCGTCCCTTTTCCGTCAGGTGGATCAGGCGTTGCAACGCCGCCCCTAAGGCCTCTGGGGCCAGGGCGTTGGCGACTCGGCTATGGGCACTATAGGGACAGGTGGTGGTAGGCCCCTGACGCTGTAGCCACAACAGGCAGAGGGCCGTGCGGCCGGGGACGTCAGGCCATAGACCCTGCTGATTAGATAAATCGACCACCGCCTCTAGGGTGGTGTGACGTTCCAGCCAGTGGCGTAGGGGGGCACTGTTCGTCTTGGCCCAAAAGGGGTCCAGCATCACCCCACAGCGCCCCCCAGGACGCAGTAACTGCACTGCCCGCTCCAGAAACAGCCGCGACCAGTAAAGTCGTCCCTGGCTTTGGGCGGCACAGGGATATTGGCCCGAGCGGCGGAAATATTTGTCTGGCAGGGCAAACTGACCGCGATAGTGATCCCAGGCGGTGGCCAGGTCAGGGGCAATGGCTAGCACCTGGGGGTGGTTATGCAGAAAGGTGGAAGGGGCCACCCCCTTGGCCTGGAATAAATCCTGATAGAGGTCGATAAACTCAGTGGCGGTGGGCTGTACCGTCCCACCCGGGAAATGGCTGAGAATGATGTCGAAGCCCCCCTGGCCGTCGGCTTGTGGCTCAGAGATGCGATCGCGCAGTAGATCGTGAAAGTAAAACCCCCAATGGAAGGGGTTGACCGCTTCCACATCGGCGATCGCCAGGGGGCGAGTCTGGCGGGACCCGGCACTATCGGCCACCCGAATGCTGAGCTGTTGACTGCCTTCGCTCCACAGTAGATGGGTGAGTTTATCCTGGGCAATGCGGTTGAGGTCGTCCAAGCGATCGCGCAAAAAGTCCGCCTGGGCATAGGTCGGCACACTCCCCGCTTCCGCCAGCAGGCGGGTCTGGCTACGGTAGTGCTCTAGGCGCACCTGGCGCTCGGCCAGGACTGACTGGTAGGTATCGGCCAGCAACGGCTGCAGCAGATTCCCCTGCAACGGGGGCGCATGGTTGGCACTCCGCCGCCCTTTGGCCGGGATCTGGTCAAACCGTTCCGAGTCAACCCGCACGAGCCCAATCAGGGCATTGCCCTGCAACAGGGTCAGACTCAGATCTGGCAGGCGGGCCAGGTCCTCGGGCGCTTGGCTGTACGCCACCCCCGTCAACCAGAGGCCCAGGCGGGCCAGTTCCACCGCTGGTGGCCACAGGTCAAGGCCGTAGAGGCTGTGCCCCGCAAACTGACCATATAGGGCAAGGGGGGACGGTTGGACCCAGTCGGGGACAGCAGCGGTGTGATCGAGGTCGGCAATGGCAATCAAGATCTGGGCCAAAGCCATCAACTGCTCTAGGCCCCAGCCGAGATAACGTCCAGAGCCACAGGCTGGATCCAGCACAGTGATCTGCCCCAGCCGCTGGAGTAGGGCCCCCGCCTGGGCCGGGGAAAGGCTGAGCCACAGGTTCTCCAGCGATGGCGGGCGGTAGCCCAGCAGCGGTTCAGCCCAGTCCAGCAGGGTGGCCTTGAGGGTGCGATCGCAGAGGGCCCAGGCCCCTGGCTCTGGGGTGATCAGGGAGGTACCGCTATGCTGGTTGACAGCGGCCTCCAGAAGCGGGCGCAACTGATACACCAGCGGTGTAGCGGTGTCTGGGGCCAAATCCCCCAACCAGGTCAGGGCTGGCTCAAAGGCGCGATCGCCGAGGGGAAGTTGACCCCAGCGTCGATCTAAGTCTCCTGGGGTGAATGGCCCAGTGGGCAAAAAGGGGAGGGGGCCCAACTGCTGTTGGATCAGCCGCGATCGCTCCTCCAGCGGTAGCCCCAGCCCCTGATGACACAGCGGTTGCAGAATATCTTGAAAAAATCGGTCTGCCCCCCGCTGCTGACTCTGGCCAAACTGGTTATGCAAGTACCACTCGTCTGCCGCCAAAAAGCCCCGCCGCTGCAGCGCCACCAGGGCAATTAAACGGGCTAAGAGCACCACGGCATAGTGATGACGATCGGCAGCTTGGGGAATCGCCCCCAGGGCCTGGCCCAGGCTCTGCCAACTGGACAAAAACTCCTGCACTTGGGCTGGGGTCGGGGTCACCTCTAGGGTGTTGAGCGCCTTGTACAGGGGAGTTGCGGGGCGATCGGCTTGGAGTCGCAGCAACTTGGTGGCCCAGGGGAGGCTACCGACCCCGACTATCCCACTGTGAGTCCGCCAGTGGGCCTGGGATGCCACACTTCCCCGCCAGTACCAGAGACAGCGCTGACCGGCCGCATCCTGCCAAATCACGAGCGGATCGGGGTAGGCGGGGGTGAATGCTTCAACCAGGGCAGGGCCTGTGGATGGAGGCCCAGAAGGGGCTGACCAGGGAAACTCTCCTGCCGCCGTCGCTCCGGTGACCAAAATCACCGCTGCCGTCTCGCGACGAGCCAGCACCCGTACCGATCCCGGTAGGTCTGGGGGCAGGTCTGGGGCTTCAGGGGCCGCCCAACCTAAATCGTCACGAAATAAGGCTTCAAATTGCCCCCGGGCCAAGCGCGTTTGAATCTGCTGAACCGTTAGCCCCATCACCCCTTAAGACGACTGTTGCTGTTTGGCCGCCATGGCATAGTCCCGGAATCGATTCAGGTCTGACTGTAGGGTGGCTTCTACTAAGCGCCCTAAAAATAGACCATCCATCCATTTAACAATCGTTGGCACCGCATAGGATACGGTCAGTTTCACCGTCGATCTGCCCTCTTTGCGGTCATAAAACCGAATCGCCCCCCGGTTCGGTAGGCCATCAATCGCTTCCCACTGAATAATTTGATGGGTGACCAGGTTGGTGATTTTAGAACGCCAGGTAAACTCTAACCCCCGAGACGCCAGCTTCCATTCCGACAGTTCTGGATTATCTTCGGGCACCCGCACCGAGTCAATCCATTTCATCCAGCGGGGCATTTGCTCTAAGTCGGACCACAGAGCCCAGGCAGTTTCCACAGGAATATCCACGTCTACCACCACGCTATGGTCTAACCAGTCGCTCATGATTGTTCCTCTGCCATGAATGAAGCCACTTGTGTCTAGGATACTAGGATTCCTCCAGGTTTTTGTTGCCCTGACCGAGCTGATTAGCCAGGGCCACCCACTGGTCCACACTCAGATCTTCGGCCCGAGCGGTATCGGCAATGCCCAGTTGAGTCATCAGGGTGGTCAGGGAATCGCGATCGCAGATTCCCTTTAAATTATTCCGCAGCATCTTGCGTTTACTCCTAAACCCCAACGTCACCAACTGGTTTAGCCCCTCGGGGTCCACCGCTGGGGTGGCCAGGGGCCGAGGAGTCAGCTGGACCACGGCCGAATCTACCTTCGGCGGTGGCCGAAAAGCCTTAGCCGGTACTGGGCACACCAGCCGACAGGCCGCCAAATACTGCACCCGCACCGATAACGCCCCAAACGCCTTGGTGCCGGGCTTGGCATACAACCGCTCAGCCACCTCTTTTTGCACTAGCAGCACAATGGTGTCATAGGGGTTGGGGTTAGGGGTAGCCAGGCTACCCAGCAGCGTTTCTAGAATTGGCCCAGTAATGTAATAGGGAATGTTAGCCACCACTTTGTTGGGGGGGCCAAAGGGAAAATCTTTAGCTGGGGCGATCGCCCCTAAGTCCAACCCCAACACATCCCCCTGCACCAGACGAAAATTATCGACCTGGGCAAACTGGTTTTGCAACCGACGGCAGAGGTCCCAGTCAATTTCGACCGCCACGACGGCATCAGCTAGGGGCATCAGCCATTTAGTCAGCACCCCGGTGCCGGCGCCAATTTCCAACACACAGTCTTGTCGAGTCACCGCCGCCGCTTCTAGCATGGCGTGAAGCACCTTTTCACTGGTCAACCAGTGCTGGCCAAACCGCTTCCGGGTCCGTTGAGAAAACATCATTGGCTCAACCATTCGGCTACCATCCTTGAACCTGAAACCAGCCATACCCCGCCAAGCTATATCAATTGTCGCACCCGCTGGCTGGTCAACGCTGTGACCTGGTCAACCACAGCTTCTGCCCCGGCTGTCTGCAAAGCCGCCCCATAGCGCTGTTGATAATCGCCGCCTTTGGCTACCACATGGGGGGGCAATACCCCCACCCCTAGCCAGCGTCGCTGAGGCTGTTGCGCCTTAGCCTTGACGATGGTGTGCATATCCGCCACCGTATCCCCGGTATAGATCACCGGTAGATCTGGGGCCAGATGAGCTTGCTGAGTCAGAGTTTCCACAACCGCAAACAGTCCAGTGGGATCAGGCTTGCCAGGGGCATCTTCCATGGCCACCAGGGCCGGGTGATCTAAGCCCAGACGGCGGGTCAGCACATAGTGGGCCGATCCCCGGGTAGCACCACTAAAAAACCCCCAAGCTACCTGGCTATTGGTCAGCGCCTCAAAATAAGACCGATCGACCAGCAAAGGCTCCTCGGTAATGTAACCCGTCCATTGGTTTGGGTCAGTGGGGTCAGCCCCCCGGTAACGCCGCTGAAAAAAATCGACGATGTCGTCATAGTTCAAAGCTATGGTGCCTCGCGATCGCCCCTGACCCTCAAAATAACGATAGACCAATTCCTGGGACCCCTGCCAATCGTTATTCCAGGTCCCTTCACTCTTGAGGGCATCAATTGCTTCAGCCGTGGGACGGTAAGCCCCATCAGTGAACTGTTCCACAGTATCCGCCAGGGCTCGACGATACGACCCGCCCACATCCCGAATCACCCCATCAATATCAAAAATCAAAATTGCCCAGGATGTTGCCAAAAAAGTCATGGAATGATGTCGCAGCCTTAACGCTAAACAACAAAGATGGTAGGATTATAGACTGTAGTATTCTTAACATTACGTCGGAGGTGTGCTTGTCCAGATTTGTACTAAAGGTTCTCTGGCTAGAAAATGATGTGGCTCTAGCGGTTGACCAGGTCGTAGGTAAGGGCACCAGTCCGCTGACATCCTACTTCTTTTGGCCGCGCAACGATGCTTGGGAAGAAATGAAAACCGAGCTTGAGAGCAAACCCTGGATTGAAGAAGAAGAACGGGTTGAGGTGCTTAACAAAGCAACGGAAATCATTAATTACTGGCAAGAAGAAGGTAGAGGTAAATCCCTGACCGAGGCTCAGGATCGGTTTCCCGAAATCACCTTCACAGGTAGTTCGTGATCGGCTAACTCCTGATTGATCAGAGACTCGATTGATTCAACACCCTTAAAAAACCGCCTGCATGCAGGCGGTTTTTTGCCATTTACTTCATGCCGCCTGCGGCTTGCAACTTAGCCCGAGCCCGTTTCAGCGCTTGTTTAGCCTGAATCATCGCCTGCTTATCATCAGCGCTGGTTTGACTGAGGCGGGTTTCAGCCTCAGCATAGGCAGCTTTAGCAGCGGCTTGGTCAATGGCATCGCCACGCTCAGCCCCATTTACGAGGATGGTCACTTCGTTGCTTTCGACCTCTGCAAAGCCCCCCATCAACGCAATGGGCACCCAGGTCTTATCGGCTCGGACCCGCATCACCCCCACATCTAGGGCGGTAAGCAGGGGAGCATGGCCAGCTAAAATCCCCAGTTGGCCAGTGGTACTGGGCAGAATGACTTCCTCTGCCTCAGAGTCCCAAACGGTTTTGTCTGGGGCAATTACGCGAACGGTTAATGCCATAGCAACAGTGGGATAGGTGATCTTGAAAGCACACTAGGTGGAAGCCAGCTGAACAGGCCATCCACCTAGCAGGAGAGTCTACTTGGAGTCAGCCTTCAGCTTTTCAGCGGCTTCAAATACATCTTCGATGCCCCCCTTGAGGTAGAAGCACTGCTCAGGGATATCATCCAGCTCGCCGGACAAAATTTGTTTGAAGGCCTTGATGTTGTCTTCTAAGGAGACATATTTACCGGGGGAACCGGTAAATATCTCAGCCACAAAGAAAGGCTGGGACAGGAAACGCTCGATCTTGCGGGCACGGGCCACAATCAAGCGATCGTCTTCAGATAGTTCATCGAGACCGAGAATGGCGATGATGTCTTGCAGTTCCTTATAGCGCTGTAGGGTAGATTGCACCGCCCGAGCGGTTTGGTAGTGCTCTTCGCCGACGACGCTGGCCTGCAGCATGGTCGAAGAGGAATCGAGGGGGTCAACCGCCGGGTAAATGGCCTTAGAGGCCAGGGCCCGAGATAGCACTGTGGTGGCATCCAAGTGGGCAAAGGTGGTGGCCGGAGCAGGGTCAGTCAAGTCATCCGCTGGCACATATACCGCTTGAATGGAGGTAATTGACCCTTCTAGGGTAGAGGTAATCCGCTCTTGCAAATCACCTACATCGGTACCCAGGGTAGGCTGATAGCCCACAGCCGAAGGCATCCGACCCAGCAGCGCTGACACCTCAGAACCTGCCTGGACAAACCGGAAGATGTTGTCGATGAACAACAGCACATCCTGCTTATTAACATCACGGAAATACTCGGCCATGGTCAACGCTGACAGGCCCACCCGCATCCGAGCACCGGGGGGCTCGTTCATTTGACCGTATACCAAAGCCACTTTGGACTGGCCCAGGTCATCTACGTTGATCACGCCGGAGTCGATAAATTCGTTGTAGAGGTCATTGCCCTCACGGGTGCGCTCGCCCACACCACCGAACACAGACACGCCGCCGTGTTCTTTGGCGATGTTGTTAATCAGTTCTTGAATCAGTACGGTTTTGCCGACACCGGCCCCACCAAATAGACCAACTTTACCTCCCCGACGGTAGGGAGCCAGCAGGTCGATAACTTTAATTCCAGTTTCAAAAACCGTTGGCTTGGTTTCTAGCTCAATCAGCTTAGGGGCATCCCGGTGAATGGGGGAGGTATTTTCCATGTTGACGGGGCCCTTTTCGTCCACGGGCTCGCCCAAGACATTGAAGATACGACCCAGGGTAGGCGCCCCAACCGGCACGCTAATCGGAGCCCCCGTATCCACCACTTCCATACCCCGCACCAGACCATCGGTGCCGCTCATTGCCACCGCCCGAATCTGGGAATCGCCCAGTAACTGCTGCACTTCACAGGTAACAGACACCTGATTACCGGCGGGATTGGTGCCACTAATCTTTAGGGCATTGTAGATTTTAGGTAACTGACCACTTGCGAACTTAACGTCCACAACGGGGCCAATAATTTGAGTAATGTAGCCAACGTTTGTTTTCTCTGCTGTGGTGACCATGCTTGCGCCTATTCCGTATGATCAGCTGTTATGGCGGCTTCTATGTCACTGTTACATTCCAAAGCGCCATCATCCAGATTATCACTAGAGTGCAACCTCCAAGCCAATTGAGTTAGCTTTATCTCTCTGGTTAATGAAATAGGCAGGGTTAGAGGGATGTTCCATCGCATTGTTTAGCCGCTGCCCCCCCAACTCGGGTGGGGGTCTGAGTTGGAGTTGGAACGGATAGTCGGCCGTAAAGGCTAAGATCCTGGTGAAACATCCATAGGGTATCCCAACTAAAAAAGCATTCATTGCCAGGACGCGAACTCGGTCCGTTGGGCCGGCCCCATTGAAATTCCAGATCAGTATTTAGTTGGAACCCTCTTAGAACCTATCCGAAAAGTCACTAAAAGCGCTACTACGGTATTTCAATCCTTGATTTACGCCACATATGGTGTCTTGCTGGGTTATTCGGATAGGCTCTTAACCTAATCATCAAGTTGGTTGGTTACGATGCCCAGACGACAAAACATGGAGTCTAGAATGGCTAAGGCTGAAGCCGCTGATCCAGCGGTAACGTTGAGCGATCATCAGTACTATATCAACCGAGAGATCAGCTGGCTGGGGTTTAACGAGCGGGTCCTACACGAAGCCTTAGACCCTCGCACGCCGCTGTTAGAGCGACTAAAGTTTTTGGCGATTTACAGCACCAACCTGGATGAGTTTTTTATGGTGCGGATCTCAGGGGTGATGGAGCAGGCCGACGCTGATGTGCATCCGACCACCCCAGATGGGCTGTCCCCCCCCAAGCAGTTGGCGATGCTGCGATCGCGCCTGATTGAGCAAGTCCAGCTCCAGCACCAGACCTTTGAGCAAGACCTGCGGCCTGCCCTGACCCAGTATGGAGTTCACCTGAAGCAATACAGCGACCTGGGCCAAGAACAACAGGCTTATCTGACGGACTATTTCGAGAAACGCATCTTTCCGGTGTTAACTCCGCTCAGTGTCGATCCGTCCCACCCCTTTCCCCGCATGTCTAACCTCAGCTTGAACCTGGCGGTACGGGTGATCAATCCAGATAATGGGGTGGAGCGCTTTGCCCGGATAAAGGTGCCCGGTAGCTTGCCCCGCTTCATTAGTATGCCGGATGACCTGTGTACCCACCAGGGGAAAGACTGTCTTTGGGTTGGGGTACCCCTAGAACAAGTGATTGCTGCAAATCTGAACTATTTGTTTCCGGGTATGACCATCGGCGGGCATCACCTGTTTCGGATTACCCGCGATGCCGACTTTCCGGTACTTGAGGATGAAGCCGATGACCTGCTGCTTGCCATCGAGCAGGAAATTAGCAAGCGGCGGCTGGAAGGGTTTGTCTGCCGCCTAGAGTTGGAAAGCTCCATGCCCGAGGATCTGCGCCAGGGGATGATGCGAGAGCTGAAGGTGAAAGCCGATCGGGTCTTCGAGATCGATGGCATGCTGCACCTGGGGGACTTATTCTTCTTTTTATCTCTCCCCCTACCGGAGCTCAAGGATAAACCCTGGGCCCCCTTAGTGCCGCTGCGGCTACAGCCAGTAATTGATATCGACGACGAAGATAAAAACACTTACACCGAGCAGCCCCCGGATATCTTCCAGGTGATTCGTCAGGGGGATCTCTTAGTGCACCATCCCTATGAATCGTTTACCGCTTCGGTACAGGAGTTTATTACCCAGGCCGCCCACGATCCTCGGGTGCTGGCGATCAAAATGACCCTTTACCGCACCTCCGGGGATTCCCCAATCGTCAAGGCGCTGATTACCGCTGCCGAAAACCGTAAGCAAGTGGTGGCCCTGGTGGAGTTGAAAGCGCGATTTGACGAAGCCAACAATATCGAATGGGCCAAAACTCTAGAGGATGCTGGGGTGCACGTGGTCTACGGCATTGTGGGGCTGAAAACCCACACCAAGACCACCCTGGTGGTGCGAGAAGAGGGGGACCAGATTCGCCGCTATGTGCACATTGGCACTGGCAACTATAATCCCAAAACCTCGAAGCTGTACACCGATTTGGGACTGTTCAGCTGCCAGGAGAATTTGGGGGCTGATCTGACCGATTTATTTAATTTTCTCACCGGCTATTCGCGGCAGCAGACCTACCGCAAACTACTGGTGGCCCCTTACACCCTGCGGACATCCATGGAAGCTTTGATTCGGCGCGAAATCGACCATGCCCAAGCCGGGGGACAGGGCAAAATTATCGCCAAGATGAACTCCCTAGTGGATGCCAAGATCATTCGGCTATTGTACGAAGCCTCCCAAGCCGGGGTTGAGATCGACTTGATTGTGCGGGGCATCTGCTGTCTGCGACCGGGGATCAAGGGGGTCAGCGACAATATTCGGGTGATTAGCGTCATTGGCCAATTTCTAGAGCATTCCCGCATTTTCTGCTTTCACAACAACGACCAGCCCGAATACTACATCGGTAGTGCCGACTGGATGACCCGCAACTTGGATCGTCGAGTGGAAGCGGTCACCCCCGTGGAAGACCCAGCCCTGATGGCCGAACTTCAGGATGTGCTGGATATTATGCTGGCGGATAATCGCCAAGCCTGGGACATGGCCCCCGATGGCAGTTTTACCCAGCGCCGCCCCGCCAAAGGGGAAACAGAACGGGGCACCCACGCCATGGTTAAGGCCTATATGACCAAACGCGATCGCGATCGCTAATGCCTTCAACCTTGGATGTGGTCTAGACAGCCAAAAACCGGGTTTCTGGTGGGTGTCAGACCTTAGCTGACCACTCCCCAGAAACCCGGTTTCTAGTTATGCATTCACCGCACGATCAGGTTACGCTGTGCGCGCGGCCTTTTTCTTTAGGGTTGGCGCTGCTCGGCGCTGACCCGCTACCGCAGGCCGAGGCCCACCCCCAGAGCGGCGACGGTTCGAGGAGCGACGGCGGGGTGGAGCACTATTCCCAGCCGGTCTAGACTTCATAGAAAAGGAGGGCTCATAGCCCGGTACGATGTCGTGGCTGATGGACTGCTTCAGCAACCGCTCGATTTTGGTTAGCAGGTGCAGTTCATCGCTACTAATCAGCGACACGGCCCGGCCTTCGTTACCGGCTCGGCCGGTGCGACCAATCCGGTGCACATAGTCTTCGGCCACGTTGGGCAGGTCAAAGTTGACCACATAGGGCAGTTGATCAATATCAATCCCCCGGGAGGCGACATCGGTGGCCACCAGCACCCGCACCCGACCTTGTTTGAAATCCTTCAGGGCTTTCTGGCGAGCGGCCTGGGTTTTGTTGCCGTGGATGGCAGCGGTTTTGAGTCCATCCTTAGACAACTGCTCGGCCAGACGGTTGGCCCCATGTTTGGTGCGGGTAAACACCAGCACCTGCTCCCAATTGTGGAAGCCAATCATGTGGGAGAGTAACTCGCGCTTGCGATCGCGATCCACTGGATGCACCACCTGCTCCACCCGCTCGGCGGTGGTATTGCGGGGGGCCACTTCAATCAGGGCGGGATCGTTCAGTAGGGTATTGGCCAGCTGCTGGATGGGCTTCGAGAAGGTAGCAGAGAACATCAGGGTTTGCCGGGTTTCGGGCAGTTTCCCCATGATCTTGCGAATGTCATGGATAAAGCCCATGTCGAGCATGCGATCGCACTCGTCCAGCACCAAAATTTCCACATGGCTCAGATCCACCGTGCGCTGGTTGAGGTGATCGAGTAGGCGACCAGGGGTAGCAATCAAAATATCGACCCCATGGCGCAGTTGCTTAAACTGGGGGCCAATCTTGACGCCGCCGTAAACCATGGCAGTTTTTAGGGGCAGATACTTGCCGTAGGTTTTGACGCTATCCCCCACCTGGGCCGCCAGTTCGCGGGTGGGGGTCAGCACCAAAGCCCGGGGGGTGCGGCGACCATTGCTGGGGCTGCTGGTCAGCCGCTGCAACATCGGTAGGGTAAAGCCTGCCGTTTTGCCAGTGCCTGTCTGGGCGCTGGCCAGTAAATCTTGGCCCTGCAAAATTACAGGAATCGCCTGCTGCTGGATCGGCGTGGGCTGGTCATAGCCCTGATCTGCGACAGCACGAAGTAAGCCGGTCGAAAGACCGAGGGTATCAAATGTCATGGATGCAATTGCTCCGAGTGGTGCCCCTAATCCCAAATCAGCTACCTGGGCCCAGTCTAAGAGCAGTGAACTTATGTCAAAAGAATGGCTAAAAGCAAATTCCGTTGGCTAGCGCAGACCGGATGAGCTAGCGAAGCTACATGGTAACAGAAAATGATAATTCTCGTGTTTGCCTGGAAATGCTCTATCCCTAGGGACCGTTGCTGATAGCGGACAGGTTCGTTAGCTTAATCACAGAAAGCCACCCCAGGAGCCCCCATGACACCTCAGTTTCACCGTCCTCAGCCCCGCTTATCGCGTCGCCGTCGCCGCCTACTGCAATATTTGGCTGGGGGAGGACTGGGGGCCATCGCCTTTGGCACATTGCGTCCTGAAACCGTCGCTAGCCGAGAGGTGAGCCTGGAAAAACTCTGCTCCATGTTTCCCCAGAACTCCCGCTGTGCTGACTATTTGCCAGGGGTACAGGCCCTGGATACCGAGGGCGAGGCGATCGCGGTGGATACGTTTTTGCCCACCACCACCCCAGGGGATCGCCCCGCTGTAACTGGCTTGCCCGATGGCGAACCTACCTACCTGGTGATCCAAGACGGACCCGCGATCGCCGCCTATGGCATTCGCCCCATTTGTACCCATCTGGGCTGTACCGTCGATTGGCACCCCGACCAAGACCGGTTTATCTGCCCCTGCCATGACTCCCAGTATGACGCCGACGGTCGAGTACTCTCAGGACCCGCCTCTGATCCCTTACCGCTGGCGACGGTGGTGGTCCGACAAAATCAGATTCGCCTGGTGGAACGCGCCCCTTCCGTTGATCCGCGCTAGAGCTTACGCCAAGCCTTCACGCCAATTGATCATGGCTGAGACAAGGGGGCCAATTCTCGATAAGGTTGGATCAGGCCATAGCACGACTACGCCTGTCTGCCATCCCCCCTGTGATCGCCGCCATGAACCCGACCAACCACTCCCAAACGGCTGCCTCTCTCTGGTCGATTGCCGACCTGCTGCGGGGCGACTTCAAGCAGTCCCAATATGGGCGCATCATTCTGCCGTTTACCCTGCTGCGACGGTTGGAGTGTGTGCTAGAAACCACAAAGCAGACGGTATTGGCGGCAGTGAGGGAACACCAGACCAAGCCCGATCTGGTGCGTGAAAAGCTGCTGTTGCGGGCGGCCAACCAGCAGTTTTACAACGCTTCGCCCCTGTCCCTGGGCACGCTGTCAGATACCCAGACCGCTGATGACCTGATCAGCTACGTGCAGTCGTTCAGCACCGATGCGCGGGAAATCTTTGAGCACTTCCACTTTGAGGATTTTGTGCAGCAGCTGGCCACCAGCCGCTTCGACTTTATGCTCAGCAATCTGCCCTTTGGGGTGGAGTGGAAGAAGGTGCAAAAGCAGGTCACCGATGAGCATAAAGAACGGGGGTTTGACGGGCGGTTTGGTCCGGGGCTGCCTCGGGTGTCGGATGGGTCGCTGTTGTTTTTGCTGCACCTGGTGAGCAAAATGCGGGATCCCCGCGAGGGCGGTTCTCGCATTGGCATTATTCTGAATGGGTCGCCGCTGTTTACCGGTGGGGCGGGCAGCGGGGAGTCAGAGATTCGCCGCTACCTGCTGCAAAACGACCTGGTGGAGGCGATCGTCGCCCTGCCCACGGATATGTTTTACAACACGGGCATTGCCACCTATGTGTGGATTTTGTCGAACAATAAGCCCGCGCCGCGCCGGGGTCAGGTGCAGTTGATTGACGGCAGCCAGCAATTTAGCAAAATGCGTAAGTCCCTGGGCAGCAAGCGGCAGTACCTGGATGAGGCCCAAATCAATCAGCTGGTGCGGCTCTATGGTCAGTTTGAGGCCACGGCTGCGGGCAATCCGGAGCAGCATGATCGCTTACAGAGCAAGATTTTTCCGAATCAGGCCTTTGGCTATCGCCGCATTACCATTGAGCGGCCTTTGCGGCTGGCGTTTCAGGTGACAGAGGAACGCCTTAAGGCGGTGTTGGCGGAAAAGGTGGTGCAAAAGCTGGATGGGGCGGTGCAAAGTCGCCTGATTACGGCGCTGCAAACCCTGGAGGATGAGCCGGTTTATCTCAGTCGGGCTCGGTTTAGCAAGTTGCTGAAGCAGGCGTTGGCGGTGCATGAGCTGAAGCCTAGTGCGGCACTGCTGAAGGGCTTGCTGAATGGGTTTGGAGAGCGGCACCCAGAGGCGGAGATTTGCCGGGTCAAGGACAAGAAGGACGGCCCACCGGAGCCAGATACGGGGCTACGGGACTATGAGAATGTGCCCTTAGGCGAGTCGATTGATGCGTACTTTGAGCGGGAGGTGAAGCCCCATGTCCCCGATGCCTGGATCGATCAGGACAAGCGGGATGCCCTAGATGGGGAGGTGGGAATTGTCGGCTTTGAGATTCCGTTTAATCGGCATTTTTATGTGTTTCAGCCGCCGCGTCCTTTGGAGGAGATTGACCAAGATCTAAAGGCTTGCACCGATCGCATCAAGCAAATGATCGAGGAGTTGTCGGCATGACGGCTCCCCTAGATGCGGCAACGGAGCAAAGCTTTGCGGAGGTGGGGGCGCTGATTCAGTCGGCTAGACAGCAGGCAGTGCAGGCGGTGAATACCCACCTGGTTGAGCTGTACTGGCAGGTCGGGGCTTACATTAGCCACAAGCTGGCGCAAGCGGAGTGGGGCGATGGGGTGGTGCAGCAGTTGGCGGATTATCTGGCCCGGACTCAGCCGGGGTTGCGGGGATTTACACGCCGTAATCTCTTTCGGATGCGAAAGTTCTATGAAACGTATCGGGATGATGAAAAAGTGTCAGCACTGCTGACACAATTGCCCTGGACTCATAACTTAATTATTCTCAGTCAGAGTAAACGTCCGGAGGAGCGGGAGTTTTATCTGCGGTTAGCGATTCAAGAGAAGTGGTCAAGCCGGGAGTTGGAGCGTCAGTTTAAGGCGGCGTTGTTTGAGCGCAGTGTGTTGAATCCGGTAAAAGTGTCACCAGTGGTGACACAATCTCATCCTGAGGCAGCGAGTGTCTTTCGTGATGCTTATATGGTGGAGTTTCTGGAGTTGCCAGAACTGCATACGGAGGCAGATTTACACCTTGGTTTGCTGCGGCAGTTGAAGAATTTTTTGATTGAGCTGGGGCGGGATTTTTGTTTTATCGGTTCGGAGTATCCGGTGCAGGTGGGTGGGCGCGATTTTGCGCTAGATCCACTGTTTTTTCATCGAGGGTTGAATTGTTTGGTGGCGGTGGAGCTAAAGGTGGGACGGTTTGAGCCGGAGTATTTGGGCAAGCTGAATTTTTATCTGGAGGCGCTTGATCGCGATGAGCGCAAGCCCCATGAGAATCCAGCGATTGGGGTATTGCTGTGTGCGAGTAAGGATGATGAGGTGGTGGAATATGCCCTGAATCGCGCTTTATCGCCTGCGTTGATTGCGGAGTATCAAACACAGTTACCAGACAAGGCTCTGTTGCAGGCAAAGCTCCATGAGTTTTATGCCCTAAATGTGGCGACAGGAGGGGCAGATGATTGAGGCGCTGTCGGCATGAGGGGGAATGGGGTTACGGATACCATAGAACCAGTACACAGCAGGTTTTGCCAATGAGGACGTTGCTAGAAATTGCTGCTGCTATTCAAGAACTGCCAGAAGGAGAGGTACGAGAACTTTCAACCTGGTTGCAAAGTTATCTGGATGAACGGTGGGATCGGCAGCTTGAGGGTGATGTAAGGGCCGGTAGATTAGATCACCTGATTGCCAGTATGAGGCGTATAAGGATTCTGGGGTGGAATGGTTGGGGGAAGTGCCTGAGCATTAGGAATCGTGGAAAATCGCCCATGCCTTTAAATGGATTGGCAGCGGAACAACACCGCCACCCAATGAAGAGAAATGGTATGAAAACGGAAAAACTCCTTGGATTACAACAGGTGAATTAAGGGAGAATATCGTAACAGAAACGAGAAAGGCTGTGACTTTAGAAGCACTTAGCAACTTTTCGGCGCTTCGGATTCATCCCCCCGGATCACTTGCTATTGCTATGTATGGTGCAACAATCGGACGCCTAGGAATTCTAGGTATGCACGCAACCACTAATCAAGCCTGTTGTGTAATGGGAGACTCTAATGTTCTAGATACCAAGTTTGTTTTTTATTGGTTGCAATTTAGCCGAGATGTAATAATCTCTCTTTACTCCACGGGTGGAGGGCAACCAAACATAAACCAAGAATCTGTAACTTTTTTACGGATACCAGCACCAATTGCTGAAGAGCAAACCCAAATTGCTCATTTTCTAGACCACGAAACGGCGCGGATTGACGCATTGATTGCAGAGCAGCAGCGGCTGATCGAACTGCTCAAGGAAAAGCGGCAGGCGGTGATTTCCCATGCCGTCACCAAGGGTCTTGACCCCACCGTCCCCATGAAAGACTCCGGCGTCGAGTGGCTAGGCGAAGTACCAGAGCATTGGGATATCAAGAAGTTTGGCCACATTTCAATAGTTGTAAGAGGTAGCTCTCCTAGGCCAGCAGGCGATCCAGAATTATTCAATGGTGATTATTCACCTTGGGTTACTGTCGTTGAAATCACTAAAGACGATGAAATTTATCTGTCAGAAACAGAGACTTGCTTGACAGTAAAGGGGAGCGCTTTAAGCCGAGTGTTCGCACAAGGAACTTTATTATTGTCAAACAGTGGAGCTACCGTACTGCGCCACCAGCGCTGGCTCACATCTAAAGTACGAACCTGCTCGGCAATCACCGACCCACTCACCCGAAATCCTGCAGGAATGGGAATTAGCGTCTTAATTTCAGGCTTCACCGTGCTGGTAATCGGCGACACAACCACCAGGCCACCCCGAGCCGCATTAAAGGCCGTTTGGCTCACCACCAAGCAAGGGCGAGCATCCCCCATTTGCTCTCTCCCCTGCGTGGGGTTCAAATTGATGCGAATCACTTCACCTCGACGCAGTTGCATCCAAGACTCTTTCGCTACAGCCATTCTTGCCCCTGCGGCCCACTGTTCACAAAGTCATTCACATCCGTGGGGTAGCAAAAATTGTCAGGAATACTGGTCAACAACTCATCTAAAGAGGCTGCGATCGCCTTTTTACGAATGACCAATGCCCCATCGACCTCCAACATCTCCACTGTCGAGTTCTCGTCCCACCCAAAGCTCTCCGCCAACCGATGGGGAATGCGTAAGCCCAGGCTATTCCCCCACTTT
This sequence comes from Nodosilinea sp. P-1105, assembly GCF_012911975.1. Classification (GTDB taxonomy): domain Bacteria; phylum Cyanobacteriota; class Cyanobacteriia; order Phormidesmidales; family Phormidesmidaceae; genus Nodosilinea. Next base: position 121,560 of record NZ_SMDQ01000009.1, read on the forward strand.
TTCAGTTGAATATCCATACCGCCGACCTGGAGTTATACTTTGGATAATAGTTTAACACTCCTAGCCAAGGGGGCGATCGCCCCCTTGGCTGACAGCAAAGAAGCCGCCTTCCAGCAAGACATCATCAACGCCCTGGCGGCCCAGGGCTGGCTGGTGGGAACCGCTGCGGGCTACAACCCCACCACTGCCCTTTACACCGAAGACCTGCTGGCCTACGTTCAAACTGCCTGGGGCGATCGCTGGCAAAAACTCTGCAAAAGCCACCCCAGCGACCCCGCCAGCGTGCTGATTCAAAAAACCGTCCGCGCCCTAGAGAAAACTGGCACCCTTGACGTGCTGCGCCACGGCTACAAACTGCCGGGGGTCAAAGTCGAGCTGTGCAGCTTTAAGCCCGACCACGCCATGAACCCCGACATCCAGGCTCGCTACCAGGCCAACCGCCTACGCATCGTGCCCGAAGTCTCCTACTCGCCCCATGCCCGCAAAGGCCCAGACTCCACAAATAACTACAATCCCCGTCTCGACCTGGTGCTATTCGTCAACGGCATCCCCACCGCCACCCTCGAACTCAAAAGCGACTTCAAACAACCGATCGAAAACGCCAAACGCCAGTATTGCCACGACCGGCCCACCAAAGCCCCCTTCACCCGCAAAGCCGAACTGCTGCTGACCTTTAAGCGCGGTGCCCTGGTGCACTTTGCCGTCAGCCAGCAGGACGTAGCCATGACCACTAAGCTGGCCGGTAAAGACACCTTCTTTTTGCCCTACTACACCAAAGCCGAACTAGCCGATGTCTCTGACCCGCAGATCATCTACGACCTGCAAGGCAAACTTGATGCCATTTACCACTGGCAGGAGGTGGAAGCCTTTGCCCTGGCCTTCTTTAACCCCAAGGCCGCCAACGCCAAGCTCAAATACTATTGCCAGCCTGCTGTCCATCGCTTTAAGCAGTGCTACAACTTAGCAAAAACTAACCGCCGCCAGGCCCTAGAGCAGAAACGCGCCGCCCAGGGCAACAGCAACCGCCTCAAACAAGCCGACCACGAGCTAAAAGCCGCTGGTGAGCAGATCGACCAGCTGGATCTGTTCAAGAAAAACCTCCAGAGCTTTGTGCGGCTCTATGAATTCCTCTCGCAGATCGTCGATTACGAAGACCCAGAGCTAGAGCAACTCTGCGTCTACGCCAAGCATCTGCATCCCCTGCTGCGGCGCGATCGCCCAGCGCATCAGCCGCCAGGACGACGTGATGGCCCAGGTCAACAACCACACCCCAGACCAGGTGATGCACGGCCTGTTTCCCAAACGGGTGGTCGATACGGTGCTCGACGCCATGACCGACCACGAAAAGCTGTCCCTGGAAGTGCTGGATAATGAGACGTCAGGGCGTCAGTTTGCCCTGCTGGTGCTGAAACTTTTGTCGGGCTAGGCCAAGATTTAGAGGCGGATAAACCAGCCGCAGGGTAGGTCAGTTCACCTCACACTCACTTACTTTGCGACTGCAACTGCTGCATCACCCAATTAGCCGCAGCGGTGTTGGTGTCGGTGGTAGAGCGATCCAATGCCTGTTCAATCAGTGCGATTGGCAAATGATCGAGTACCTGTGATATCTGAATCGCCTCATACATCCCAGCTTCGGTTAGACCAAAGGCAAACAGCCTCAACCCTTTGACATCCACCACCCAATATTCTGGAATCCTTAAACGGGCGTAGAGCTGCTTTTGTTCATCTAGATCCAGACTCAAGCTGGTGTCGGCAATTTCGCCCACCAGATCAGGCCGCCGATGGTGGGTCACGTCAATGCGGCGGGGTTCGCCCGGTTGCCACTTGGGGATAGCCTCGCCCCGGTAAAGCACCAAATCAGGGGCACACTACTTTGTACTAGCTACCTCGATACGTACTGTAGGACCAGGGCGAAACCAGCAGAGGTACATGGTAGTTGCCAGAGGTATCGGCCACGGTAAACCGAATCGGAATTTGATCGAGAAAGGGTGGTTCTGACAACGCTGCCCCCGTTTGGGCAAAATAGGCGGCTACATCAAATGTCAGCTCATAGGTGCCTTTGACGAACTCTTCCCCCTCTAGCAGAGGCTCATTAGTGCGACCGTCATCATTGGTTTCAACGGTCTTCAGGGCCGTTTTGATATCGGCTTCATTATTAATCGCCCAGACCGTTAACCGCAATGATGCGGCAGGCTTTCCCAGGGCTGTATCGAGGACATGGGTAGTAAGTCGGCCCATCGTAGTGGTGAGTCACTGAGAAGAGGTACGGTTAAAGCATATAGTAAGACGCTAAGCTCTAGGGCCGTTTAAGGCACAATCCTCAAGAATCTCCCTGGCCTATGCCTATCAGCTGGATGAGCTTTAGTCGATAATAATAGATCTGTATCGCTGTTCTTGACCCGCGCTCCATGTCTAACGCCTTTCTCGACCGTTTGCATAGCCCCGATCGCCCCGTGCTGGTGTTCGATGGGGCCATGGGGACCAACCTACAGGTGCAAAACCTGACGGCTGATGACTTTGGTGGCCCCGAGTATGAGGGCTGTAACGAGTACCTGGTGGTGACCAAGCCCGAGGCCGTTGAGACGGTGCATCGAGGCTTTTTAGAAGCCGGGGCCGATGTAATTGAGACCGATACGTTTGGGGGCACCTGCCTGGTGCTGGCAGAGTACGATTTGGCGGATCGGGCCTACGAGCTGAACAAGACCGCAGCCGCTTTGGCCCGACGAGTGGCGGATGACTATTCCACCCCAGACAAGCCCCGATTTGTGGCGGGGTCTATGGGGCCAGGGACTAAATTACCGACCCTAGGGCACATTGACTTTGACCGCCTCAAAGCCGCCTACGTGGAACAGGCGACGGGGCTGATCGATGGCGGGGTTGACCTGCTGCTGGTGGAAACCTGCCAGGATGTGCTGCAAATTAAAGCGGCGCTGAATGCCATTGAAGAAGCCTTTGCCGCTGTGGGCAAACGCCTACCGTTGATGGTCTCTGTCACCATGGAGCAGCAGGGCACCATGTTGGTGGGCACCGAAATGGCCGCCGCCCTGGCCATTCTAGAACCCTACCCCATCGATATTTTGGGCCTTAACTGCGCCACCGGCCCTGACTTGATGAAAGACCACATCAAGCACCTGTCAGAGCAGTCCCCCTTTGTGATTTCCTGCATCCCCAATGCCGGGCTGCCCGAGAATGTGGGGGGCCATGCCGTCTACCGCCTCACCCCGATGGAGTTGCGCATGGCTCTGATGCATTTTGTTGAGGACCTGGGGGTCCAGGTGATTGGCGGCTGCTGCGGCACCCGTCCCGAGCACATTGCCCAGTTGGCGGAGATTGCGCGGGAGCTGCGACCGAAGGAACGACCCGTGAGGGGTGGATGGGTGGATGGGTCGATGGGTAACGGGGCTGAAACACCCACTACTCATCCACCCTCCCACTCATCCACCCATCCACCCTCCCCTCGCCCTCCCTTCAACTACACCCCTGCCGCTGCCTCTATCTACAGCACCCAACCCTATGAACAAGACAACTCCTTCTTGATCGTGGGGGAGCGGCTGAACGCCAGTGGTTCGAAAAAGTGCCGGGAGATGCTAAATGCCGAAGACTGGGATGGGCTGGTGGCCTTGGCGCGATCGCAGGTAAAAGAGGGTGCCCATGTCCTGGACGTGAACGTGGACTATGTGGGTCGCGACGGCGAGCAGGACATGCACGAGTTGGTGTCGCGCCTGGTGACCAACGTCACCCTGCCCCTGATGCTGGACTCCACCGAGTGGCAGAAGATGGAAGCGGGGCTGAAGGTGGCCGGGGGCAAGTGTATCCTCAACTCCACCAACTATGAAGACGGCGAGGAGCGCTTTTTCAAGGTGTTGGAGCTGGCCAAAAAGTATGGCGCAGGCATCGTCGTCGGCACCATTGACGAAGACGGCATGGCCCGCACCGCCGAGAAAAAGTTTCAAATTGCCCAGCGGGCCTACCGGGATGCCCTGGAGTACGGTATCCCGGCCCACGAGCTGTTCTTTGACACCCTGGCGTTGCCGATCTCCACTGGCATTGAAGAAGATCGGGTGAACGGGCGCGAAACCATTGAATCCATCCGGCTGATCCGCGAAAATCTGCCCGGCTGCCACATCATGTTGGGGGTATCGAACATCTCCTTTGGCCTTAGCCCCGTGGCCCGGGTCACCCTCAACTCGGTGTTTCTCCACGAGGCCATGCAGGTGGGCCTGGATGGGGCGATCGTCAGTGCCGCCAAGATTCTGCCGTTGGCCAAGATCAACCCTGACCACCAAAAGGTCTGTCGTGACCTGATCTACGATCGCCGGGACTTTGACGGCGACATTGTCACCTATGACCCCCTGACCAAGCTAACCACCCTGTTCGAAGGTAAAAGCCTGAAGAAAAAAGAGGCGATCGCCAAGGATCTGCCCATCGACGAGCAGCTGAAGCAGCACATCATTGATGGCGAACGCATCGGCCTAGAAGAGGCCCTGGCCAAAGCCCTGGAAACCTACCCACCTCTGGAGATCATCAACACCTTCCTGCTCGACGGCATGAAGGTGGTGGGGGAACTGTTTGGCTCCGGCCAGATGCAGCTGCCCTTTGTGCTGCAATCGGCCCAGACCATGAAATCCGCCGTGGCCTACCTGGAACCCTACATGGAGAAATCCGACAGCGATGGCTCTGGTAAGGGCACCTTCATCATCGCCACGGTCAAGGGCGATGTCCACGACATTGGCAAAAACCTGGTGGATATTATTCTGTCCAATAACGGCTACAAGGTGGTCAACCTGGGCATCAAACAGCCCGTCGAGAACATTATCCAGGCCTACCGCGAGCACCAGGCCGACTGCATCGCCATGAGCGGCCTGCTGGTGAAATCCACAGCCTTCATGAAAGATAACCTGGAGACCTTCAATCAGGAGGGGATCACCGTCCCCGTGATTCTAGGCGGTGCTGCCCTTACCCCCAAGTTTGTCAACGAAGACTGCCAGCGCACCTACAAGGGGCAAGTGGTCTACGGCAAAGACGCCTTCTCTGACCTGCACTTTATGGACAAACTGATGCCCGCCAAGGCGGCGGAGAATTGGGATGATTTGCGGGGGTTTTTGGATGAGGAAGAGGGAACGGGAGAGAAGGCAGAAGGCACCCACCCCTACCCCTCCCAGGAGGGGACAGAGGCGTCCGACATCCAAACTGTAGACCCCGCAACCGACCCCCCATCCCCCCATCCCCCCATCCCCCCATCTCCCTCCGACACCACCCGCTCCGAGGCCGTCGACCCCACCATTCCCCGACCAACGCCGCCGTTCTGGGGCACGCGGGTACTGACCCCAGCGGATATCGATTTAGAGGACGTCTTCTGGTACCTGGACCTGCAGGCTCTGTTTGTGGGCCAGTGGCAGTTTCGTAAACCCCAGGAGCAATCCCGGGAGGAGTACGATGCCTTCTTGAAAGAAACCGTCCATCCCATTCTCGACAACTGGAAAGCTCGGATTCTCTCAGAAAACCTGCTGCATCCCCAACTTGTCTACGGCTACTTCCCCTGCCTGGCCGAAGGGAATAGTCTGCACATTTATGATCCGTCTGTCATGGTAGATGGGGAGATGGGGAGATGGGGAGATGGGGAGGCTACAGCATCCACCCATCCACCCATCCACCCATCCACTCCCCCACTCCCCCACTCATCCACTCACCCACCCACGCCGATCGCTACCTTCACATTCCCCCGGCAAAAATCGATGCGGCGGCTCTGTATTGCGGATTTCTTCTTGCCGAAGGCGATGGCGATACCGGGCCAGTTCGATGTCTTCCCCATGCAGGCGGTAACGGTGGGAGAAATCGCTACGGAGTTTGCCCAGCAGCTCTTCCAGGCGGATCAGTACACCGACTACCTCTACTATTACGGCCTGTCGGTGCAGACCGCCGAGGCCCTGGCAGAGTGGGGCCATACTCGCATTCGCCGCGAACTAGGCTTTGGCGATCAAGAACCCGACACCCTGCGGGAGGTGCTACAGCAACGCTACCAGGGATCCCGCTATAGCTTTGGCTATCCAGCTTGTCCAAACATGGATGATCAGCCGGTGCAGTTGGAGCTGCTGGGCAGCGATCGCATTGGTCTGACCATCGACGAAAGCGATCAGCTATATCCGGAACAGTCCACCACGGCAATCGTGGCTTATCACCCGGCAGCCAAATACTTCAGTGCTTAGACCGCTGTTCCAGATCCCTGGGTTCTGTGGTTAGCTGGCTCTAACCTAAGTTCAGGATTAGAAAGTTCTCTGCAAAGCAGGCTCATCATCCCCTCTTGGGAGGGGTAGGGGTGGGTCAGTGGGGACTAGTAGGAGACACAGATCCCTCCCTGGGCTCTACTGGTGGATTACTCGAACATTAGCGCTAGTACGCCGGTTCAGATCCCAGGGTTCTGTCCCTGGATGCCCCAAAAAACGTGGCCAATCAGCCCAAGAACCCTGGGATCTTGACATACTGTACCGATGCTCTAGGTACACAGAACCTAGGGATCTTGGTACAGGGATCTTAGTAAAAGAACCTCACCCCACCTAAACCTGGTCCGGGTCAATGCCTTGAGCTCGGAGTAGCTCGGCCAATCGTTCAGCCCGCTGACGCTCGGTTTCAGCCCGCTGACGCTCGGTTTCAGCCCGCTGACGCTCGGTTTCAGCCCGCTGACGCTCAGCCTCGGCCTGTTCTGCACTCCACAGCAGCAGGTTACCGTCGGCATCCCACCAGCGTAGCCAGTTCAGGGTTTGGGCCAGCCGCTCTCCCCGCCAGACCCCTAAAAATAGCTCAAGTGGCTGAATCCAAAAGCGCCCAGCGGTGTCAGGGGGCTGCATCTCGTAGCGTCCGTTTTGCAGGTGCCGCACCTCTAACCGGCCCCGCATGGGTTCGTAAATCACATACACCGGCACCTGCAAGATTTGCTCGTAAACGTAGAGCTTGCCATAGGGCGGCAGCGAGCGAATAGAGAGCTCACCGTTGTCATCGGCGGATAAAAACTCCATTACCACGGCTACCGCGTCCCCCTCAAGCCGGGGGGTATAGCTGCGGCGCACCACCCCCTCTGGCACTGGGTTTACCCGGGGCACGTAGAACCAGTCGGGTGCTTTCACCACGGTCTCGCTATCTACCCCGGCCACCAGGCCGAAGTTAGAGCCCATTAGCATCTCGGGGCGAATGCGCTGGGCGGCTCCAAGGGCATCGGTGAGGGCAGCGGCCAGGGGTGGCTGTTGAATGTTTTCCACTGGCTCATCCACTAACTTAAAGTCATCGGGCAAAGGTGGCCAGGTGATTGTCGGACCGGGGCGGGGTTGAGCTTGAACCATGGCAATCGTTTCCTGAGAAGGACATGGGGACTAGCAACAGGAGTGCTTCCTGCTTAAAGCCGCTAGTGGGAAGCTGTTGGGTTGTTGCCTACCCCTCAGTCTAGCCGACGACATCGATCGCCTACCCCAGGGCGATCGGCAGCGGCGTTTAGGTGATTAGGGTGACAGCCCCAGTGTCCAGATCGTAGCGGGCTCCGACGATGTCGAGCTGGCCAGAGGCTTGCCGATCGCGGATCAGCTGCGATCGCAACAATTGGTTGACCTGGTAGCGAACATTCGCCGTCACCGCATTATCCACCGCATCCCCCGCTAGCCCTTTTACCTGGTTAACCGCAGGCAAAATCGCCTCCACAAACGTTCCCATTTCCCCGGGTAAAGGACCATTATCCACCGCCGCAGTGACGGCACCACAGCGCTCATGGCCCAACACCATCAATAACGGTGTCTGTAATAGGGCCACAGCATATTCAATGCTACCCACCACCTCTGGAGTGGCGATGTTGCCCGCCACGCGCACATCAAAAATATCCCCCAGCCCCTGGTCAAAAATAATTTCTGCTGTCACCCGCGAGTCGGCACAGCTCAGCACTGTAGCGAAAGGATGCTGGGCCTGGGTCAGTTCCAACACCCGCGCTTCTGTCTGGTCAGGATGCCGCAGTTGGTGACGGGTAAACCGCTGGTTGCCGGTCAAGAGCCGCTCTAGCGCCTCATGGGGGCTCAGACTATCGCTGCTGGCCAGGCTAGCGGCAGCAACAGAGCCCATAGGCCAAAGGGTTGCTCCGGTGGCCATGCCGACAACACCACAGCAGCCCAGTTTCAGGGCACTGCGACGATTGAAACCACAATTGTGATGTGCCATAACACCATCCCTATAGCGAACCTGTTCAGGCCTACATTGAAGCGACACACTTAACCGAGCGAATTTCCATCACATCCGAGATGTAACAGGTGCCGCCAAATTTATTCAGCAGCGGACGCACATTTTCGACGGGAGTGCGTCAACATTTAGCGAGAGAAAAATGAAGATAGTGGGGTAGGTCATTTAGGGCTACCACCATGACACCTGAACAACACCAACAACTGCAAGGGCACGTCAGTGAGATTGCAAAACTGCTGTATACCGATGCCGAGGCCAAAGGGCTGCCCATGGGCAACCTGAGCGAAATTGAGATGGCCGTTCGCAGCCAACTGCTGCGCCATGTCTCGCCAGAGCTGGGAATTTTTTTATCGAAACAGTTGTCGGCCCAGACTCAGGCTACCGACGAGGGCTGAATAGCCTGCTGGGCAAGTTGCGTCTCGGCCCCACCCAAGCCGAGAAACTGGGCGTTAAGCCTGGTATTCAACAGAGTCCGTTGCTGGAGTT
>NZ_SMDQ01000090.1 GCF_012911975.1 Nodosilinea sp. P-1105
TCCTTGAGTTGCACCATACACCTGCTCTGTCAGAACAGTGCAAATATACTGAAATTCTGTTTATCCGAACAGTATTGCGACAACATCCAACTGACTGAAACCGATCTGCGCACAGAGCTAGCGATTCTCCTGTGGAGAGGCTGCGCCAACGCCCTCTTCCAGCAAGAGCGAATCACCCTGGGTACGGCTAGCCAAATCGCTAGCCTCCATCAGATTGAATTTCAACGGCTAATTGCCAGTCGCGGTATCTGTATTCACTACGACATTGAGGAGCTAGAGCAAGATCTTTCCAGCCTACGCCAGGAAGGTTGGTAATGATAATCATCAGCAATACCTCACCATTGAGTAACCTAGCGGTTATCGATACCCCGGCAGGAGGTCTAGATATGAGAAAAATTAGTTACAGCAAAGATGTGGATGCGCTCATAGTGGAGCTTTCCGAAGACCCCATCGCCTATGCCGAAGAAGACGGACAGGTAATTTTGCATTATTCAGCCAATGAAAAGCTGGTCTTGGTCGAAATCCTGGATTTTAGAAGATTCATGTCTGAGGAAACAGTTACAGCACTTTTGGCCTCAAAAAACCCCTTTTTCAACTATCCATGACTCTCTAATAAGGCACATTCCATGACTAAGTTAACCGTCTCTCTCCCAGAAGCACTAACCGCCTATCTGCAAGAACAACTGGCATCGGGCCAGTACAATACTGCTGACGACTACATTCAAGCCCTCATTCAGCAAGACAAAGCCCGCAAAGACCACCTTGAAACCCTCTAAAGGTAATACCAATGCTCTCTACCCAAATTATTGAAACCCTCGATAAGCTTCCACCCAATATTCAAGCAGAAGTTCTTCACTATGCTGAATATCTTGCTAGCAAGTATGCAGAGACTCTACCCTCTGGAACGCCGCCCCAAAAATATCGCCAAGCGGGAACCATGAAAGGTATGTTCACCATGGCCGAAGACTTTGACGCGCCCTTAGATGACCTCAAAGACTACATGTAGCCATGTCCATCCTGCTTGACACCCACGCCCTAATCTGGTTTCTCGATAACGACACTCGGCTTCCCGTTAGTACCCGAACCCAAATTGAAACTACCCCCACCGTCTTTGTTAGCGTTGCCTCCCTCTGGGAAATTGCCATCAAAGCCAACATTGGCAAACTTGACCTCTCTGCTCCGTTCAGCACCATCGAACCTAACCTGATAGCCCTGGGCATTTCGCAACTGCCCATCACCTTCAAAGACTTGGAGGTTTGTCTATCGTTACCCTTGCACCACCGCGACCCCTTCGACAGAATTCTTATTGCCCAAGCCATCAGTTACTCTCTATACCTGGTTAGTCAAGACACTCAAATGGACGCCTACGCTATCCATCGACTCTGGGAACCTTCTCAACAGGACACATAGCCATGACAGAAGCCTCAAAATATAATTTCCCTAAAGCCGAAAAAGTACAAGTCTTTGAGCAGGTCGATACCTACATCGAGACGCAGCATAACTACGCACACGATCCATCGGTGCAAGCGGCTATAGCCGACTTACAAACCCTGATTACTCACCTCCAAACCCAGCATCCCAACGTCGCTACCGAGCCCGATGCCCTGGCCATCCTCGTTCTGGCCCATTTGCGGATCTCCCTACAACAAGCCGAAGCAGGTGACTTGAAGCCCATCTCTGACCTCTGGAATAGCAGCGTTCACCGCCATCAACAATTGATTGAGCGCCGCAACTAAGGCCCCAAATCGCCTTACCATACTGCTTAAACCGCTTTCATGCGACTAAATTCGCCGGTTTGTCGCAGGGCATCTAAGAAAGCATAGAGGGCCGGGGTGTGCAGGGCATCTTTCAGCATGGTGGCCCCGATCGGGCGAGAGATTGGGAAGGGCAGCGGATAGATCTGCACATCGGGGGGCACGGGTTCAGCGGCCAGACGGGGCAAAATGGCGATGCCCAGCCCCTGCTGCACCATCGCCACCATAGACGAGTCGTGGCGGATGCAGTAAGCAATCTCTAGAGGATGTTCCTGGGCGCCGAGCACGGTGCGGATGCGGAGACCACAACTGCTGTGGCTAGAACCGATAATCGGCATTTGACGCATGTCATCGATGGTAAGTATTCCGGCTTGGGGTTGATGGCCGGGGGGCAGCAGGGCAACATAGTCATCGTCGAAGATCAGGTAAGTGTCGTACTCGTCGCCGTCGATAGTTTCAGCCACACAAATGTCGGCATCCCCCTTGGCCAGGGCCTGCTTGAGTTCGTACACCTCATCCATTTCGATGACGCTAATGGCGATCGCGGGGTACCGACGATGCAACCGCGCGATCGCACTGGGCAGCACATGGGTCGCCACACTGCGAAAGGAGGCAATGCGCAGGGTGCCTCCTTGCAATCCCTTGGCCTGGTTGGCCTCGTGGGCCATGGCATCCAGCAGGCCCAGCACCTGCCGAGCGTGGCCAGTAACCCGCTCCCCCACCGGGGTGAGCTTGGCCCCGTGGCGGCCTCGCTGCAACAGCATCACCCCCAGTTCAGCCTCCAGCGTCGCGATCGCATGGCTGACAGTCGATTGCGATAGGTCGAGCTCTAGGGCCGCTTCGCTGAAATTGCCCGTATCGGCGATCGCCACCAAAGCCCGCAGCTGAGCCAACTTAATTTTGCCAGGGTTCATGATCAGTTCCCTAAATGGCTGGAAACGATTTTCCCTAGGCTAACCGATAGGGTTTGAGCCAACATATCGATTTTTTGCATAGCTGCTATTCAAGCCATGGTTTGGCAAGCCCAGGGGGGCTAGATACAGTGACATCATCTGCTGACAAGGAGGCACCACTGTGAACCGGAACCCCTACTATTCTCCCCATGAACTCAATCGCCAACGCTATCGGCTAGAGCAATTGGTTGCCAAACAACCATCGTTGCCCTGGCGGCAGGCCTTAGCCCAGGCGGGGCAGCAGTTAGTGCGATTTTTAACCGCTGCCCCGGCTGAACCCCGCGTCTGGCAGAGTAGCCAGCGAGGGCAGAGCATCTGGTGGGTATATGACCCCGTTAGCCAGCGGCGTCAGTCGTTTCGGAGTGAATTAGAGGTACGTCAGTGGTTAGATAGCCGTTATTACGATTAGTCTGCCCCACCCCTGCCTACTTCGACAGGTTACCCCTCCTTCGACAAGCTCAGGACAGCGTCTGGGGTCGCTGCGGTGCTAGCGAAGCCATGCCGCAGGCTATACAGCACAGGCTTCCCAGGAGAGGATAGTGAATTTGTTTTTTCAGAAACTTTCTTAACTCGAATTCAGGACTCAAATTCAGGTTAAGACATACGCCGTACCCAACTGTGATTCACGTTTAGGGCTAATAGCACCAGACAAAGGGCAACCCAAAAAAAGGTGCAGTAGCGATTGTCTACTGCACCCAGCTTGAGTTGATGAGTCAATCGTTCAGGAACTTAGTCTGCCCCTAGAAGGAATAGCCCAGGCCAATGCTGCCATTAACTCGGCTATTTTCATAGATGGACCAGTTCACGGCACCATTGGCGACAATCCGGTCGGTAATCCGGTAGTCAACGCCACCGGTAACCATAGGACCAACCGCCCCGCTGCCTTGGGTGGAGACAGACACCCCACCACCCAGGTAAGGAAGGACTCGACCATCTCTGGTCACGGCATTGAAATCGTAGGTAACCGGAACCAGGAAGACAGTTTCCCCGTCTCCACTGAAGTTGAGGTCGCTAAGTACCCCAGGCCGGAGGGAGACATTGTCGGCCACAGTGAATTTACTGTTGATCGATAGACCAACGTCGCTGGTACCCAGGCTACCGACGCCAACCCCAGCGCCAACGTAGTTATAGTCAGTGGTCTTTTCTTGGGCGCTAGCGGCCATGGGCAGAGCCGCCATGGAAGCTGTAGTAGCCAGACCCAACGCGATCGCGGCGATAAAACGAGTTTTCATAGTCATTCTCCAAATGCAAACTGTGTGTTGAGATCCCCCCAAACGTCCCCAAACAGGTTTGAGTCGATGTCATCAGGTCGGGATGGGTGTCGCGCAGTGGATGTTTCCTTGCGGCGCATGACTATGTTGTAGCGCCGGGGGGTAGGGGGTATTTCACCAGACCATGACACTTTATAGAGTGGGTGATACGAAGGCACTAATTAGAATGTGACAATTTAGCGCCCATCATCTCACAGAGACAGCCAAATCCCTTTTTACACAAGGTTTAGCTATTGTGCCAATTTTGCCAAAAAAACAACCGAAAACCCTACTCTGGGCCTGTCACCTCATCTGGCACAGTGGATTGTCACAGGAAAGAAGGGTCGCAGGGCGCGGTTCACGACTCACGATTCACGATTCACGATTCACGGCTCACAGCTCACCGTCTACCTTCCCCACCTCCCCCACCTTCCCCATCTCCCCATCTCCCCACCTCCCCATCTCCCCATCTCCCCATCTCCCCCACCTCCCCTACCCCTCCCGACTCTCCAACAGCTCGTTAATTTGGTTAAAAATTTCCTCAAACAGCTGGGGAGGCGCGCCGCCGGGAATCAGCAGATCATTCATCACAAAAGACGGGGTTCCCTGGAGTTGCAGTTGCTGGGCCAGCTCAAGATCGGCTTGGACAGCAGCGGCGGCGGCATCACTGGTGCGATCGCGGTTGAACTGCTCCATATCCAGGTTCATCGCCTCTGCTAGTTCCACATAAAGCTCATCCCCCAGGCGATTTTGGTTGACGTATAGGCCATCGTGGTACAGCCAAAACTGCCCCTGCTGATCTGCGGCCCAAGCGGCCTGGGCCGAGGAAACGGCTTCTGGGTGGATCTGAGTCAGGGGAAAATGCTTATACACATAGAGGATGTCGGCTTCGTGGTTACCCACAAACTGCTTCATGTGGCCAGCGGCCACCGCACAGTAGGGGCACTGAAAATCAGAAAACTTAAACAACACGACCTCAGCGTTGGCATTCCCCTTGGTGGGGGAATTGCCAATTAAGGTTTGCCGATCCATCGAGCCAATTACTGTAGTCACCAGGGCCTGGTGTTCCTCTCGGCTTTCCGGGGGGGTAGATGCGTTACGCCTAGGCAACAACAGCACCAGGGGCATCAGCAAACCTAAGCCAACGGCCCCTAAACAAACCCATAGCAGCAGCTTAGATTGCCGGAGTTGTTGCCAACGTGTTTCCATGGTTGCCTTGCCACTGGTCGCGGTTACAGGTTGACTATACCAAGCCCTTCCCCACAGCGGCGTTGCTGATAGGGAACAAACCATACCTGTGCTAAGCAACGCCCCCACGGCATCAAGCGTCGCCAATGGCACTAATTGAGATAGGCAGAATGGGCAAGCCGCTCCACCAAGTCCCGCAGTCGTCGCTTGGCCCGGGACGCCCGTTGGCGCAGGGCCGCCTGGTTAGGAACCGCCTGGCCTTGGGCGACTAGCCATTGGCTAATCTCGTTCCAGGTCCATCCCTGGACGGTCTTCATGTACAGCAGGGTGGTGGCGTAGGGATCGTCTTGATGCAATTGGTCTAGCGCCTGATAGAGCAGCTCCAGGTCTTCCCGCACCATCTGCATCTGGAGCAAATGGGGACCATCGTCTACCATCATCGTGTCTAACAGGTGGGGTTCGATGGCGCTAAATCGTTGTTTGCGCTTACGCTCATAAATAACGTGAATCGCGGTCGCTTTTAACCAGGCTTGGGCATTATGGATGGTTTCTCCAGCCTGAAGCTTTTTCTTGCCGCGCAAATAAGCTTCATGGAGCACCTCAAACGCCTCCATATGATTTCCTAAGCGGTATTGATTAAGGGTGCTTTGAATTGCCCTGATGAGGCTGTAAGCCTGGGGATTATCTTGGCTTAAAACATTGGCTAGGGCACGGTCAAACACATCCCGCACCGGGCAAGCGGTGGGCTGTAAATAGGGGCTATTATGGGGGGTCTCGTCAGCAGAGCTCATAGGGGTGGGGCGTGAGGGATAGGATCACGAACCAGTCGTGATAACCGTACCTTCACCGCCATCAGGGCCAATTTCGGAAAGTTGGCGTTATCGCCCAGTCTGTTAGGTCAGTCTGTTACTGGTACAAAAACAGGCGTTGGGCCGCCCGGGTAAACGCCACATAGCAGAGTTGGTTGCGCTCTACCACGTTGCGGTTAACCAGCATGGACGGTACATCGACGAACACATCTTGAAAGGTGGAACCCTGACTTTTGTGAATGGTGAGGCTATAGGCATAGTCGACACTGTGGAACCGCTGCTGCAAGTCCCAGAACTCCATCCAGCGCTTTTCTTTGGCTAAAAAATCACACCGGGCCTGAAATTCCTGCTGCCCTGACTCGTGGAGTATCCGCAGGGTTCTAAAGTCCCCTTCTTCGGTTTCTACCTCTAACTGCCAGATAGGCCACTCCCCCTCCCGCCCGCGGGCAATATGCAGCACCTCACATTCGGCGGATGTGGGCAAAATAATAGAATCTCCTTCTAAGCAGGGGGTGAGGGCAATCAGCCGTTCCCCTGGCACAAATCGGCGGGTATTGGGACCATAGATGGCGGTGCGAATCATCCGGTTGAGTTGGGCCACCCGGCGGTTGGTGTAGGCCAGGGCGCGTACCTGGTCGGGGTTAGCCTGGTAAGCCTGGCTGGTAAAGGCTCGAATCAGCAGCTTTTCCCAGGCCAAGCGAGGCACCACAAAGCAGCCCTCGGTTTGATCGGCGTTGGTGTCGCTGCTGAAGCGGGGCAGGCGATCGCGCACTAGGTTACGGCGAATGTCTTCGGCAATTACCCCGATGGCACCGCCATAGCGCACCACTTCAGTCAGAGCCGAGCGGTGGATAATCTTGCGGAAACAGGCGGACTCTTGCTCATTCACCGGGGGTAACTGGGCCGAGTCCCCCACAAATAAAATTTGGGTGTCTTGGTACAGGCTGGATACGGCATTGACTAACAACTGCCACAGTTCTTCGTTCACCATCGAACATTCATCCACCACCACCAGGTTGTAGCGATCCAGTTGGCTGCCTTGCTGCCGATCGAGTTGGAAAACCTGCTTACCGCTGTCTTCATCAATCACGGGCCGCAGCCCCAGCAATTTGCAACAGGTCATGGCGTCAATTCTGAGTTGCCATTGGGCGGCCATGGCGGCCAACACTTTTGTGGCTTTGTTGCTAAAAGCCGTGAACACAATGGCCCGTTGGTCCCCCTGTCGCCGTAGCCCCTGAATAAATACTTGCAGCAGGGTAGTTTTGCCCGTGCCCGCATAGCCGGTCAACAGATAGAGCTTTTCCTGGCTGTGAACAAAGGCCTCTAGGGCCTCTAGGGCCGCCATTTGTTCCGCTGTTAGGGTCAGGGCCTTGCCCTTGGGGTCGGTGGGGCTGCGCTTTAGGTGCGCCATAGGTTCGACTGTCGCAGACTATGGTCTAGCATAGTGCTTATTTACTATAGTAAGGCCAGCAGCAGCGGGGAAATAGCCCCAGCAGAGCGTGATACCAGGAGGGCGTAATACCGTGCAGCCACAGCTGACAAGAATATGGCCGCTGGGGGCAGCCCTGGCCTGGGGATTGGTATCTGCGGTGCCAGCCCTGGCCCTGCCCCCAGTCGATGACATTCCCGAAGAAATTTTGCGCACGGAAATCATCACTGAAGCGCGATCGCCCCTGACTGGCGAGCCCCTATCAGCGGAGGACTATGCTGCCCTGGTGGAAGACCTAAGGGATCCCAACACCCCGAGACGGGTAAGTTCCGACTTAAATCAGCTGATTTTTCTGTTGCAGCTACGCCGACTTGGCAGGCGCATTCTGCCCATGATCATTCAGTAGGTAAATTAAGCGATCAGGAGATAGATCGGGAAATCAGGCCGGGGGAGGTGCTGCGTCCTGCGCTGCCTTAGTAGCCCGACTGGATAAAAAATTCCCTCTGGAAAGCGCTAAGTTTTGTTAATCTATTCCGCAGATAGTAAACTTTCTTCAGCCAGATGTCCTACGGGAGATATCGATATCCAGTCTCAGGCTACCTCTGCGATCGCCCCCCTAAGGGGCAGCGCTTAACTTGTCCACCTGTCGCCCTAGCCTCAGCATCGATCCAGGGTGTATCGTGACATCACCCACGGCTTCTGCCTGTCTTTTAATAACCAATCTGTGGATTTTCAAATATGGCTATCACCGTTGACTCTGAGCAGATTGACCGGATTGTTTGGAACCAGCACCACGACCCCTTTGAGATTTTGGGGCCTCACATGGTGCAGCAACAAGATGGCAAAACCCTGTGGGCGGTTCGTGCTTATCTGCCCCAGGCTGATAAAGCTTGGGTGATTTTGCCCGAAGTCCACCAAGAAGTGGAAATGGAAACCAACCATAACCCCCACTTCTTCGAGTGTGTGCTAGAAGTGCAAGATCTAGCCAACTATCAGCTCAAATATGTCAGCGGTGACCACACTCACGTCATCTACGACCCCTACGCCTTTAAAACTCGCACCATCACCGACTTCGACATCCATTTATTTGGCGAGGGCAACCACCACCGCATCTATGAGAAACTGGGTGCCCATGTGACCGAGGCAGAAGGGGTCAGCGGTGTATATTTTGCTGTGTGGGCTCCCAATGCTCGTAACGTCTCGGTGCTGGGTGATTTCAACCACTGGGATGGTCGTAACCATCAGATGCGTCGTCTATCCAACGGTATTTGGGATTTGTTCATTCCCACCCTGAAAGCTGGGGAATCCTACAAATACGAAATCAAAAACTACGACGGCCATATCTACGAAAAGTCAGACCCCTACGGCTTTCAACAAGAGATTCGGCCTAAGACCGCGTCCATCGTCACTGATCTAGACAGTCATGCCTGGCAAGATATCGATTGGATGGAGAAGCGTCGCCAAACCGACCCCCTCAGCCAGCCGGTCTCGATTTATGAGGTGCACCTGGGGTCCTGGCTGCATGAGTCATCCGCCAATCCAGCCCGCCGTGCCGACGGCAGCCCAGAGCCAGTGGTTACCGTGGCCGAGCTCAAGCCAGGGGCCCGTTTCCTCACCTATCGAGAGCTGGCGGATCGCCTGATTCCCTATGTGAAAGAGCTGGGTTTTACCCACATTGAGCTACTGCCCGTAGCCGAGCACCCCTTCGATGGTTCCTGGGGCTACCAGGTCACTGGCTACTATGCGGTTACCTCCCGCTACGGCACCCCCGAAGACTTTATGTACTTCGTGGACCAGTGCCACCAAAACGGTATCGGGGTGATTGTGGACTGGGTACCGGGCCACTTCCCCAAAGATGGCCATGGCCTCGCCTTTTTCGACGGCACCCACCTTTATGAACATGCCGACCCCCGCAAGGGCGAACACAAAGAGTGGGGCACCCTGGTGTTTAACTACGGCCGCAACGAAGTGCGCAACTTCCTGGTGGCCAACGCTATCTTCTGGTTCGAGAAGTATCACATCGATGGCATTCGGGTTGATGCTGTGGCCTCCATGCTTTACCTCAATTACCTGCGCAACGATGGGGAGTGGGTGGCCAATGAGTACGGGG
Organism: Nodosilinea sp. P-1105; assembly: GCF_012911975.1. GTDB lineage: Bacteria > Cyanobacteriota > Cyanobacteriia > Phormidesmidales > Phormidesmidaceae > Nodosilinea. Next base: position 9,494 of record NZ_SMDQ01000090.1, read on the forward strand.
GCAGCGAGCATATTGAGGCCGCAGACTTTCTACGCCAGGTTAATCATGTGCTCTTTACCTATTTCCCTGGAGTGCTGTCAATCGCCGAGGAATCTACCGCCTGGCCGATGGTGTCATGGCCGACCTACGTGGGTGGTTTGGGCTTCAACCTGAAGTGGAACATGGGCTGGATGCACGACATGTTGGATTACTTTCACATGGATCCCTGGTTCCGACAGTTTCACCAGAACAATGTCACCTTCAGCATTTGGTATGCTTTTACCGAAAACTTTATGCTGGCTCTGTCCCACGACGAGGTGGTGCACGGCAAGAGCAACATGCTAGGCAAAATGCCTGGGGACGAGTGGCAAAAGTTTGCTAACCTGCGCTGTCTGTATACCTACATGTTCATGCATCCTGGCAAAAAAACCCTGTTTATGAGCATGGAGTTTGGCCAGTGGAGTGAGTGGAATGTGTGGGGGGACTTGGAGTGGCATCTACTGCAATACCAGCCCCACCAAAGCCTAAAGCGGTTCATGGGCAAGCTGAATGAGTTCTACCGCAGTGAGCCCGCCCTCTACACCCAAGACTTTGATCAGGTCGGCTTCGAGTGGATCGACTGTAGCGACAACCGCCACAGCGTGGTGTCGTTTATTCGCCGTGATCAGAATAGCGGTGATTTTGTGGTGGTGGTATGTAACTTTACGCCCCAACCCCATAGCCACTACCGGGTGGGGGTGCCAGAAAAGGGCTACTACAAGGAGCTATTTAACAGCGACGCCCGTGACTTTGGCGGCAGCAACATGGGTAACCTGGGCGGGAAATGGTCCGATGATTGGGCCTTCCACAGTCGGCCCTATTCTCTGGACTTGACCCTGCCACCGTTAGGGGTGATTGTGCTCAAGCTGGATCAAGCGGCCACCCAGAAGGCCCTAGCGGGAGAGTCGGCTGAGCCCTAATTAAACCCAATAATCGCAAAGCCCGTGCCTTCCCTATCTGGGTAAGCACAGGTTTTGCTGAACTGCGTGCTGGTATTGAACTGTGGGAATCAGGCGAGCTGAGCGATCGGCAAAAAGCCAAAATTTGGTATCAGCAACTGGAGCGGGTGGATAACCAGCTAGAGGCTCTTCAAGAGTCTCGAAGGTTCATTATCAAGAAGCTGGAACAGTTGCAGAGCCGTGGGCCAACTCCAGATCGTTCCATGGGTATATCGCCCTAGCCAGTACGCTAGGATGAGAGTAGTGGCTGCGGGGTAAAGACAATGACCCAGGCAAAGGCAAAGCTGGCTTCTTTTGAGGAGTATCTGGCCTACAGTGATAAAACGCCGCTAGAAGGGCGTTATGAATTGGTGGGTGGGGAGTTAGTCGAGGTGCCGCCAGAGTCTGAAGAGAATAATTGGCTGGCGCTGAATCTGCGCGACTATTTAATTCAGGTAGTACCGCGTCGTTTGGTACGGGTTCATGCCTGCGAGGTACAGGTCCCTGTTTTACAGCCTAAAGATGCGGCCAATCGCTTTCCTGATCTGATTGTGCTGCGCCAGGAGCATCTGAAACTGACTCAGCGACGGTTGACGATTACCCGCGATATGCCGCCGCCGCGCCTGGTGGTGGAAGTGGTGAGCCCTGGCAAGACAAATCGAGACCGGGACTATGGACAGAAGCGGGCTCAGTATGCAGCCATTGGTGTGCCGGAATACTGGTTGATCAACCCAGTGGCTCAAACTGTAATGGTGCTGACCCTGTGTGGAGAGGGCTACCAAGAGGTGGGAGTGTTTGGCATCCAAGCCGCCATTGCCTCGGTTGAGTTTCCAGACTTGGCACTCAGGGTGGAGCAGCTCTTTGGCCCTGAAAGCTAACCTAGTATAGGAAGGCAGAATTAAGAAGGCAGTAGGCAGTAGGCAGTAGAGCTACTCTCGTGCACAGCAGGCAGAAAGGGAATCCCGCTCTAGGCAGAAGTTTGGGCTAACGGAAGTAGGTGAGTCATTCCTGCCGTATAGACTATCGACACAATCCCGTCTGCATTTTGCATGCCTACAAACCCCTACGGTTGGATCGATAAATCTCTGGCGGCGCTGCACCGGGCCCACCGCTATCGGTCAGTCCAGGCGATCGACGGCATGGCCGGACCAATGATTCAGCGGCAGGGGCAAACCCTGGTCAACTTTGCCAGCAACGACTATCTGGGCCTGACCAGCGACCCCAGGCTGGCCGCAGCCGCGATCGCCGCCATCCACACCTACGGCACCGGCAGTACCGGCTCGCGGCTGCTGAGTGGCCATCGAGAGCTGCATCGGGAGCTAGAACAGGCGATCGCCGCCCTCAAGGGTACCGACGATGCGATCGTCTTTAGCTCTGGGTATTTGGCTAATTTGGGGGCGATCGCCGCCCTGGTCGGCACCCCAGATGTGGTTCTCGGGGATGAATACAATCATTCCAGCCTCAAGACTGGCGCCAGAGCCAGTGGAGCCGCCGCCCTGGACTACCGCCATGGCGATATGGCCCACCTGGAAGAGTTGCTATCGATCCACCGTGCTCAGTACCGCCGCTGTCTGATTACCACCGACAGCGTCTTTAGTATGGATGGCGACCTCTGCCCCCTGCCAGAAATTCTAGAGCTGGCGGAGACCTACAACGCTATGGTGCTAGTGGATGAAGCCCACGGTACTGGCGTATTTGGCACAAATGGCTCTGGCGTTGTAGCGCATCTGGGCTGTGCCGGGCGGCCCTTGATTACCGTTGGTACCCTCAGCAAAGCCCTAGGCAGCCTGGGGGGGTATGTGACCGGCTCTCAAACGTTGATTGACTTTTTGCGAAATCGCGCTCCCGGTTGGATTTACACCACAGGTCTAACCCCTGCCGCCACGGCAGCAGCCCTAGCGGCAGTGCAGATTATTCAGCAAGAACCTAACCGCCGCCGTACCCTATGGCAAAACGTTGCCATAGTCAGCCAAGGACTAGATCGGCTGTTTGAGGCCGCAGCACCTCCTCAACTCAAACCGCTGCCGTCTGCCTCACCGATCATTAGCCTAGAAGGCCCATCGGCCAGGGCTGTGCTCAACGTCAGTCAACAGCTTCAGCAAGTCGGGCTGTGGGTACCAGCGGTACGCCCGCCCACAGTACCCAGCAGCCGATTACGCATTACCCTGATGGCAACCCATCAGCCTCACCAACTGGATCAACTCATGCAAGCCTTATCAGCGACGGCTACCATAGCCGTATAGTCAACGCCCACGTCTTCTGTAACCTGCAGCGCCCTGTAGACCTGCTGTCTAGCGGCTTGGGTCCACATTGATGTGACCGCCCCCAATGGCTGACTAGAAGCCAAGCCATAGGGGGCCACTGGGCGGGTCTGCCAATCGTGCATATGTCGATGCATAGCGACCACTAACCAGGGCACAGCCTCTAAAACCTCTTCGGGCATCAGTGTGAGATAAAATTGGCAATCTTGATTGTAGCGGCGAATGCCACGACCCCCTTTGGTATTCGCCAGAAACTCAGCCCCCAAATTAACCCCAATTCTTAGCACTAGTGGCCGATCTGGCACAAGTATATCTGGCGCTGAGTAGGCATAGAGGCAAAGGTAGTTCAATCGCTGCTGCTGATCTGTCCATGAAACCTTAGGTAGGGTACTGGCATAGGACTTTTCGCGAGTAATAGTGACAGCTACATCTAATTTTGCCCCCAGCAAGTGATAAAACTTTGACCGCAGGGTAGATAGATCACGAGCGGTCTCTGGGGTCATGCTTTAGTTCCTATGAAAAGACGTAAAAAATTACCTAACTCAAGGCCACGCTCCCTGAGCCGTTTAGGAATGATCGTGAGGCCTAGCGCTTAGAACTCCAACGACGTTGCTTATGACGGGCTAGGGTTTTGCGTTTACGCTTTTCGATGGGGGTTTCAAAGTGGCGATTTTTCCGCATGTCGGAAAAAATACCAGCCCTAGATACTTTACGCTTGAAGCGCCGCAGGGCGGATTCAATGTTTTCGTCTTCTCCCAAAACAACTTGGGCCATTAGATCTCCTGAAAATCAATATTGATAGGCTTGGGAATCACCTAAGTCCTATCTACCGAACATCTCGCAGAGGGAGTGACCTCTGCCTGTAAGGATGACCGATGACTATTAGGGATGAGCGCCAGTCCAAACCCCTTATGAGGAATGCCAGCAAGATCATGCCAACTAATAGTCACCGACCAATTACCCTATCGGCGGCTGTTCCAACTACCGCCGCCGCCGCCACCACTGCGGGGTTCACGCGGGCGGGCTTTGTTAACCTTCAAATCGCGTCCCATCCATTCGGCCCCATCCAGGGCATCAATGGCCGCAGTTTCATCAGCTTCGTTTTCCATCTCAACGAATGCAAAGCCCCGAGGCCGACCTGTTTCGCGATCGGTGGGCATACTGACCCGGCTGACGGTACCGTATTCGGCAAAAACCTCAGATACCTGATCTTGAGTGGCATCAAAAGACAGATTGCCAACGTAAATAGACATGTCTACATCTCCGCAGAGAAAACAGTAAAGCAAAGTTATGAGGAGATATACCTTAGCTCAAAATGAAACGCAGGCACTGACCAAAAACTTACTTGCCCAAGGATACCACAGGCGCTCTTGGTGATGCAGTGGAGAACCTGAGCTGGGAAAGCGGGACCAACTAATTAGGATCAGAGCATCGCCAGGATTTTCCTGTGCTCTGCTGCTACGGCTAACCGATGGGCCACCTCCGAGGATGTGCTCTTTTATCGCTGGCTGGCCGCCGCCTAACCGCCATGGTTGAGGGGTTAAGGGGCCGGTTAGCAGGTTCCAGACACAGTCGCCGACTAATGTGGCAACATATTAGTCTTCAGGTAAAACCCACTTCGGAGGCCGAGAGGCCCGCTCAAGAATTTTCTTGCGTACGGCCTCATCGGCAATTTCTAACATTTTGTCGAGGGGGGTATCAGCGATAAACTTGGCCGCGTCTTCGCTGTACTTCAGGTTGGGGCACTCGTCGCCCAAGACACAACCATCTTTACAGTCCACTGCGCAATTCACTGCCATTGTGATCTCTCCTACGACTTTCCCATAGGAAATTGTAACAATCTCAGTTAAGGTATTGCACCAGACCGCATCTGCAAGAGCATGGCCGTGACCGCTTTCGCTGGCAGAGGATGGGAAAAGTAGTATCCCTGGCCAATGGGACAACCCATGTCAAGCAGGCATTGTTTTTGATAGTCCGTCTCTATCCCCTCGGCCACGACGGTCATATTCATCCCCTCAGCCAGGCTTAGAATCGCCCAAATAATCCCCCTCGATTCTGACTGATGACGTTCTGGCTGGAGTTTCCCCACGAATGATTGATCAATTTTGAGGATGTCCAGGGGGAACCGCTGCAGATAGCTGAGGGACGAGTAGCCGGTACCAAAGTCGTCAAGACTGAGCTGAATCTGACGCTGGCGTAGGGCTGATAGGACATCAGCGGTGTGATCAGTGTCTTGAATCAAAGCCCGTTCAGTGATTTCTAGGTGCAAGCAGGTGGGGTCAAGGCCGACATCTTCCAGTACTGTGGTCACAGTCTCAACAAATCCAGGGCGATGAATCTGATGACTGGCCACATTCACACTGCCAAACAGAGGAATGGTGGGAAAGTGTTGTTGCCATTGGCGCAACTGCTGACAGGTGGTGCGTAGCACCCACTCCCCGATTGCCCCAATCAGACCGGCTTCTTCGGCAATGGGAATAAACACTTGGGGACTAATCATCCCCTGTTTGGGGTGGGGCCAGCGGGCTAGGGCCTCTACCCCCAGCCATTGCCCTGTATGCAGGTTAACCTGGGGTTGATAATAAACCTCAAGCTGATCTTGCGCTAAGGCTTGGCGCAGGTCATGTTCTAGGGTGAGGCGATGGAGCATTTCCTGGTGCATTTCAGGATCAAACACTTCATAGCAGGCCCGCCCCCGGCTTTTGGCTCGATACATGGCGGTATCGGCATCGCGCAAAATTTCAGTGCCGTTGTGGTAATGGCGGGCTGACCAGACAATGCCGATACTAGCGCTGATCACCACTGGCTGCTGATCAAGCTGAATCGGTTGGGCCAGCCCTGCTTGAATGGCGGTAGCCATCGTGATCGCGCTGGTAATGTCATCTAGATTTGACAGCAGCAGCCCAAATTCGTCACCCCCCCAGCGGGCCAGGGTATCGACCGGGCGCAGATACTGGGTAAGGATGTGGGCCACCGATACAAGTAACTGATCGCCAGTCATATGGCCTAGGCTGTCGTTAATCAGCTTGAAGCGATCGATGTCGATAAAGAGTACGGCAAAATGCTGGTGCCCCTGGCCCTGGTGCAAGGCATAGTTAACTCGCTCTAGAAACAGCGTACGGTTGGGCAATTGGGTGAGCTCGTCGTAGAGGGCCTGGTGACGCAACTGTTCTTCAATCTGCACCCGTCGGGTAATATCTCGAGAAACGGTTTGCAGCTGGGTAATTATCCCTTGATCGTTCAGAATTGGCCGGGCTAAGGTCTCCAGCCAAATGTAGTCCCCTGACTGCTGGGCAACCCGACACACAAACCGGCTCACCTGCTGGGGGGGCTGCAAGGCTTGGATTTGCAGCCGAACTCGCTCGCAGTCCTCTGGGTGAATTAGATCATAGAATTTTTGGCCCATCAGCATCTCGGCGGAGTAGCCTAGCACCCCCTGGCAGGAAGGACTGACATAGAGATAGTAGCCGTCTAAGTTATGCAAACCCACCAAATCACTGATGTGCTCTGCTACCAGGCGGTAGCGGGCTTCTGACTCGCGTAGATGTTGCTCAATCCGCTTGCGCTCTTCAATTTCTTGGCAGAGGGCCTGATTGGCTAAGGCCAGTTCGGCGGTGCGTTCCTGCACTTGTTGTTCTAAATTTTGGTTGAGCTGCCGGACGGTTTGCTGGGCCGTCCATAGGGCTAGTTGGGTTTTAACCCGCACCAGCACTTCTTCCAGTTGAAAGGGTTTGGTGATGTAATCCACGCCACCGACCGCAAAGGCCTGCACCTTGTCTAGGCTGTCCCCTAAGGCACTGAGAAAGATCACGGGGATGGCTTGGGTCTGTTGGCTGGCTTTGAGCCGCCGACACACCTCATAGCCATCCAGGTCAGGCATGCGAATATCTAACAAAATCAAATCAGGCGGGTTGGCTTGAGCCACCCGGAGTGCCATTTCTCCGTTGATCACACCGCGCACATCGTAGCCTTGGTCCGACAAGGCGGTGGCCAGTACCCGTAAATTTTCCGCTGTATCATCCACAATCAGGATGATCGGATTCGGTCGTGGCTGCATTGCGCACCCGCTCCACCAGTTCAACGATTTTGTCACAGCGAAAGCCGCTAACCCATTGCCGGAGCGTTTGGGCTAGGGATTTGTGGGGGGTTGGAATTTGGTCAATCAAGTCGCAGAGGACCTGATTGTTAACCGCGATCGCATTGTCATAGAGGGACTGAATCCAGTCTGCGGGCATTGCAGTTAGATCAAGGTCACTTAAATCAGGGCTAACCATCGGCTGGGACGGGGGGGCAGGAAGCCTGCGATCGCTATAGAGATAGCGTACCCCGAGATGTTGCAGGATCTCATCGAACACCTCGGTCTCGCGGATGGGTTTACGCAAGAAGCCATCACAGCCGCTCTCCAAGGCCACCTGTTCTTCCTCATCAAAGGCACTGGCGGTGAGGGCGATGATCACAGGCGGTGGATCGGCGATCGCTTTAATCTGCTGCGTCGCCTGATAGCCATCCAGCACTGGCATGCGTAGATCCATAAAGATCAGCTGGGGGTGCCAGTCCTGCCATTGGGCCACGGCCTCTTCCCCATTGATCACGGCTTGCACCTCAAATCCTACAGTTTCCAGTAATGCCACCAGCAAGCGCCGACTAGGTTCGTTGTCATCGGCCACCATAATTCGGATTGGCGGTTGGTCATCGGCCAACCCAATCACCTGCTGAATCGTGCTGCGGGGCTTCAGGTCCACTTGGTTCAGGGAGGTGACAGGGAGTCGTAGGTGAAAAGTACTACCGGCCTGACTCGAGTCGGCCAGGGTTAATTCGCCCTCCAGTAAATGGGCAAATTGGCGGCTAATGGCCAGGCCCAGGCCAGTCCCTTGCTGGAGAATTTGCCCTGCCTCTACCTGGCTAAAGGGTTGAAACAGATGCTGAGCTTGGTCGTGAGCAATGCCCGGGCCAGTGTCACTGACGGTAAATAGCACAGTACAGGCATCGCTGGCGGCATCGGCCGCCCCTAGGGCTTCGACTGACAGCGTAACGGAACCGCTGTCGGTAAACTTCAGGGCGTTATCGAGCAGGTTTAATAGAATCTGCTGGAGCTTACCCTGATCACTACGAATGCAGGCCGGTAGGGTTTCCTCTAAGTTGAAAGTGAGCATTAACCCCTTCTCGTTGGCGCGGGGCAGCACCATATCGACCAAGCCCTGGATTAAGTCTGGCAGGCTAAACTCACTGAGGTTGATGGTGGCTCGACCTGCTTCAATTTTGGCCATGCTGAGAATGGCATTAATTAGATTGAGCAAGTGTTCACCACTGGTGTTGATGGTATTGAGATAGCTCTGGGTTTCGGTCGGCAGACTGCGATCGCGCAGCAAGTACTGGGTGTAGCCAATAATGGCATTCAGGGGGGTGCGCAACTCATGACTCATGTGGGAGAGAAAGTCACTCTTGGCCCGGTTAGCCCGTTCAGCCGCTTCCTTAGCCTGTTGGGCCTGATTCAGCAAGCTAACTTGGTACAGAGCTACCCCCACATGGTGGGCCACTTGGGACAGCAGAGCCACATCTTCTGGTTGCCAGCGGCGGGGGCCGCTGTTTTGGTAAGCGCTCAGCAGTCCCCACAGTTGGTCTTGCTGAAAGATGGGGACGATGGCGTAAGCCCGCACCTGAAACTGTTCCAGAATATCTAGGTGGCAGGGGCTGTGGTTACCCAGGTAAATATCATCCACGACAAAAGTCTGCCCCTGGCGGTAGCGGCCTCCCCCATGGTCTTGCAAATAGGTGTCGACCCAGATGGTACGCTTGCCTTTGCCTACTAGGGGGATCCAACCATTGCCCACCGACTCAGCCACAAAGTGACCACTCCAGTCAGGGGCAAACTGGTACACCGAAGCGCGATCGCAGCCGAGAATCTGGCGTACCTCCTGGGTGGCAATGGCAAAGATATCTTGCAGTTCAAAGCTTTGGCGCAACCGATCTACCATGCGCCCCAGGGCTTGTTCCCGTTCAATTTGTTGCTGCAAGCGCACTTCCGCCAGCTTATAGCGGGTAATATCGCGCCCCACCGCCCGAATTTCGACCAACTGCCCTTGGTGATCAAAGCAGCCCTGATTGTACCAATGCTGCCACAGAATGTTACCGGTGCGAGCCCGAATCCGCGACTCATGGTTGATCTGGGCGTGCTCTGGGGTCAATGTCAGCAAATTTAATTGCGGCCAACCATCCAACCCCTGTTCCAGGTGGGGCGGCTGGGTAAGGGTGTCTAGTGATTGGGGCGAACAACCAAAGTAGTCGCAGTAAGCTGCATTGGCAAAAATGACTTGCCCATCAGCCCGAAATCGACACTCTAACTCAGCCTGGGTCATATTTGGATTGCCTCGGGCAGTGCACCCCTGTCTGGGTTGGTTTGACCATTGTTATACAAACTAGATTAGCGGTGATAAAGCTTTAAGCGACGGGTCTGTAAAGATTTAGTCTCAAGGGGACAGGGGACAGGGGACAGGCAGAGGGACTGTAAACCCAAAACTCTCCCCCATCTCCCCCATCCTCCCCACCTCCCCCATCCTCCCCACCTCCCCCATCCTCCCCACCTCCCCATCTCCCCATCTCCCCACCTCCCCACCTCCCC
>NZ_SMDQ01000091.1 GCF_012911975.1 Nodosilinea sp. P-1105
TGCTTCCCCCGATGGCTGGTGCCGTTCTTGGAGATATCGTGAGACCCACAGGTCGGACAGGTCATCTCAATAGCCATGCGCTTGTCTCCCTGGTTATCGTGGTGGCGTAGTCTGATTTTCCTCCGTCCCGTGCATTAATGCACTACCCCGCTACTGGTAGGCGATGTTGCTACCTCTCTGGAAAAAGCCAACCTGGCCACAGCCAAAAGCCTGGTGGCCGTCAGCGACGATGAAGTTCAAAACCTGGAAGTTGGGTTACTCGCTCATCGAGTTAACCCCCTCTGTCGCGCTATTATTCGCACCTACGATCAACGCTTTACGGATCGTGTGGCCCAGATTTTCCCCTTTACCCAGGTGATTTGTGTTTCAGCCATTGCCGCCGAAGCCTTTGCTGGAGCAGCTTTTGGCGAACAGGTGATTGGTTTATTCAGACTAGAGCAAAACACTATTCTAGTTACCCAATATACTATCGACACCGATGACACCTTGAACGGGCTGTTGCTGTCTGAGGTGGCCTATGGCTATGGTGTTTTGCCCATCTGGTACCAGCATGCCCTGCAGCCAGGTAAAGTCATGCCCTCCGAAGATATCCGTCTCCAACCGGATGATTGTCTTATCGTTCTAGCCAATATAAGCGGTCTGCGCCGCATCGAACAAGGTCAGCTTGCTGTCAAAAGTTGGCAAGTGCGGGTTGACAAAGCGATGACTGCTGACGCCCTATTTGATGGAGCTTCTGAAATTGCTCGCGTCTCAGGTTACCAATTGAGGGATGCCCGCGAGTTTATGACCCGACTACCTAACACCATTCCCTGCTGGATGCATCACCATCAAGCCCTGCGATTGGCTCGCTTACTCAACCGAACCCAAGTAAAAGCCTGGGCTATTCCCCCTGGGGAATCAAAACCAATTAATTAAACGTTTTCAAAAACGGAAGCGGTGGGATTTGAACCCACGAGGGAAGGTTTACTCCCCTACCTCCTTAGCAGGGAGGCGCTTTCGACCACTCAGCCACGCTTCCAAGGAGCAATCTTTGGTTAGTGTAGCAGAGACTTGAACCGATAGACTACTGTTTTGCCAGGTTTGATTGACATGGCTGGCGATATCTTAAGCGGCTTTAGTCTACGCTGATTTTGATAGAATACTGTAGGTCAGCCGGGGAATTAGCTCAGTTGGTAGAGCGCTGCGATCCCGCAGGGTGGCCGAAGGCCAATCGCACCGTTACGGTGCGTCGCACAACATAATACGGGGAATTAGCTCAGTTGGTAGAGCGCTGCGATCGCACCGCAGAGGTCAGGAGTTCGAATCTCCTATTCTCCATTTCAGTCAAACCATTAGCTCAGTTGGTAGAGCGCTGCGTTCCCGCAGGGTGGCCGGAGGCCAATCGCACCGCAGAGGTCAGGAGTGCCTCCTCCGGAGGAGCTGCGCTATCGAATCTCCTATTCTCCATTTCAGTCAAACCATTAGCTCAGTTGGTAGGGCGCTGCGTTCCCGCCGGGTGGCCGGAGGCCAATCGCACCGCAGAGGTCAGGAGTGCCTCCTCCGGAGGAGCTGCGCTATCGAATCTCCTATTCTCCATTCTCTCAAAACCATACAGGTCAAGGGCTGTACCGCCCATCAACAAATTGATTCAGAGCCTTGGTGAGTTCCTGGGGTTAGACACTGTTATGCCACTTTTGGCCATTTTGGTTAGAATTTGGATCGAAATTGGATCGAAAGATTCCTCGATCCATTCGATCCATTCTCCAGAGGGCTTTCACCATGGCCAATGCTGCTAGAGCGAAGAAGGGCACCGTCTCTGTGACCAGCGACCGAGATCGGTTATAGTGAACCCCAAAAACTGGACAGGTAGCTAAGCTCTGAACCACTCAAACCATGATAGGAGTAGTTCATGGGCAGAAAACGTAAGCAGTACAGTGCGCAATTCAAGGCTAAGGTGGCCATTGAAGCGATTCGAGGGCAAAAGACCACCGCTGAGTTGGCCAGTCAGTACGAGATTCATCCCACGATGATCAACAACTGGAAACGGGATTTGCTGGACAAGGCCAGTGAGCTGTTTGATAGCGGCAAGAGCACGAACCATGTTCAAGCCGAGACTCAGGCACAGAATGACTGGTTTCAGTGGTACAACCAACACCGACCGCATCAATCGTTAAACTACCAAACCCCGGATGAGGTGTATTATGTGACTACGGGGTAATACATTGTGAAAAGCGTAGAACAAGTCTCGATCTTTCAGAGCTTAACTACCCTATCAAGTTGTCCAAGCTCTGGGGTCCACTTCAGACTTGATAGACACGATTCTTGCTAACCGGGAGCCAAAGTCATGAACACCAGCACACCCGGCCCCGGTGACTGGCTTGACCGGATCGAGGCACTGCTGGAGCGATCTATCGTTCAGCACAACCAGGAGATGGCCGAGATTAGAGCTGGTCTGAGAGAAACGCGCTCGATTACCGACAGCAACGCTCGATCTGTTCAGGCGTGGGAAACCCGCATTGAGGACGGCATTGCCGAAGCCGAGGAAGTCTTGACCGCCATGTCAGCCAACACTAACCGGCGCATGGAAGATGCGATTACAGATCCTGTCCAGTTGGTGGGCAATCTAGCTAACCAATTTAATCAAGATCGGCAGCGCTTTGACCAGCTCCATGAAGAGTACAGCCAGCGCTTTAATAACCTGCTGGAAGAGGCACGGACAGATAGACAAGCCATGCAGGAGGCCCGTGAGGCCAATGATGCAGAGCACCGGGCTTTCACCCAGAATGTCCAAGTGCTGCTAGCTGAAATCTCCCGGATCTGGCAGCGCCTGGTCAGTTAGTCCTACCCCGAACCGAATCTGGTGCTGGGGATGCCGGGAGCTGGATTGCCTACGGGGGCACCCTGGATGATCGGGGTGGCGTTGGCATCGAAACTGAGTTAGCGTCCCACGGTTTTGTCAAACCTTTGTCACAGGTCCGCCATGGGCAGCGATTACGCTCAAAGTTATCCATAGACTTTTGGGTCTGAGCCAGCGGCAGCAGACCCTCTGCTGGGCAACCTAAACATGCCCATAGGCGCTGGACTCAGCTCCCTACTGTTCTGTGACTAGTCCTTTAATAAATTCGACTGCTGTGCTATGCCTCAACGTCGTTGTCAGTTTGCGTTAACGTCTAAACTTGTCGCCCTATCGTCCGCCGAAAAGGCCCTGGCGTTTGCCTCAACCCTGACGTTCATTGGGTTGCCGGTACTCACCACCACGGCCTGGGCCGCCTGGCAAGACAACCCCAAGAGCGTCCTAGACGAGGCTTGGCAAATTGTCTATCGTTCCTATGTAAACCCTACCTTTAACCAGGTGGACTGGGTGCAGGAGCGGCAGGCCCTGCTGGACCAGGAATTTACCTCCCCTGAAGCCGCCCATGACGCCCTGAAGGCTATGCTGGCAAGGCTTGATGACCCCTACACCCGGTTTATGACGCCGGAGCAGTTTCAGGCGTTTTCGAACCAGACCAATGGCCAACTGGTAGGGGTGGGAATGCGGCTTGCCCTTGATCCTGAAACCGGAGCACTGATGGTGGTAAAGCCGATTGAAGGGTCCCCGGCGATGGCAGCCAACGTGCATCCAGGGGATCACATTTTGCAGATCAACGGAACTTCGACCCAGGGCATGACGGTGGAAGTGGCCGCCAGCCAGATTCGTGGGGAGGCGGGCACAACGGTGGAGTTGCTAATGCAGCGCAACGATACGGCTCCCTTTGTGGTTACCCTCACCCGGGCTCGCATTGATCTACCAGTGGTGACCTCGGCCCTACAAGAGATCGAGGGCAAGCGCATTGGCTACTTACGACTGAGCGCATTTAACGCCCAGTCTGCCGAGCAGATGGAGCAGGCGATTAAACGCCTGGAAGAGCAGCAGGTGGACGGCTATGTGCTCGATCTACGCAACAACCCGGGGGGCATACTCAGTCAGGCGATCGCGATCGCCCGCATGTGGCTAGATGAAGGAACAATTGTGCGCACCGTAGACCGGGATGGTCAGGGCGACGTGACTAGCGCCAACCGCACAGCCCTCACCGATAAACCGCTGGTGGTGCTGGTCAACGGCAACTCGGCCAGTGCCAGCGAAGTGCTCACCGGGGCGTTGCAAGATAACCGCCGGGCCACGGTGGTGGGCACCCAAACCGTGGGCAAGGCCCTGGTGCAGTCGATCAATCGTCTGGGAGATGGCTCGGGTCTGAATGTCACCATCGCCCGCTACTACACCCCCTCCGGGGCTGACATCAACCGCAAGGGCATTACCCCCGATGTGGTGGCCGAGTCGCCCGAAGCCGACCAACGAGACCTATGGCTGCACCCCGATCGCCTCGGCACCGAACAAGATAGCCAGTTCGTAACGGCGATCGCCCAGCTACGAAAGGCGATTCGCGACAACGTTAACTAGCCTGGTGATGAGCGGCAAGGTCGTGGCAAAGCTTCTGGATTGATTCAGCAATAGGGGGTAGGTCTGACTGGGCCACCCGCTGGTAGCTGCGGTAAGCGGCCCGAACCTGCCCTAAACGATGCAGGGCCACGCCACGAAACAGCCAGGCCTGACGGTGGTTAGGCGATCGCCAGAGGACATGGTTACAGCAATTGAGTGCTGCCTCTGGCTGATGAAGCAGGATGAACAACGCAGCCTTTTGCAGCCAAAATCGAGTGTCGGCAAAACCTGCCAACGCTTGGCCCTGCTCCAGACTTTGTAGGGCGTCGTCGTAGCGGCTCAGGCAGGCTAGGGCTTCGGCCCGGCTGTACCAGCTCTCGATGTCGTGGGGGTGGGCGGTTAACGCTTGCTCAAACTGCTCTAGCGCCTCTAGATAGCGGCCCATTTCCAGGTAGAGTTTGCCCTGTTCGCAGTGACGCAGAGCTTCGGTTTCGTAGTCGAGGGCTGGGATCGGGCGGTAGCCTGTGGGGAGAATTTGGCGATCGCGAACGCAGGTCTCCATAGTGTTTGTCCTTTCTGAGTGAGGGAAGCGATTGATTTAGTAGTTAACGTTAATGAGCTGATGTGGCACTGCTGTGTCAGGGGCATTTCAGAGGTATTGCAGGGATTAGAAACCTGTATAACCTATCCAAATCCTGGAGATCTCAAGGCCTCAACTCAGTTCAAGCTGCCCACGTACCAGCCTGCCCAGCCCTGCCACATCTTGCTGAGCGACTACGCTGCCGTGGCCGAAGTAATTAATCGCAGGCCGATACTACGACACTGCGCTGGCAGAGCCTAGCCGGAGGGCAATCGCATTGCCTGGGTCGAACCCATACCCACCGGTTGCAATGGTGAAGATATAAGTATCATGACTCGACGCACTACTCCCATGGAGTAACCAAGTGCAAGCAGCAGGGACAGATGCTTGTCTCTGTCCCTGTGCTAACGATGCACTTCATGCCGACCACTAACGCTTTTAAGCCTGTTGTAGCGCCAGGGGACGACGTTCAGGTTCAATCGGCGCACTCAGGGCTGATTCCAGGGGAGCGCATCCCAGGCGTTCCTCCAGGATATCCATCACTTCGCGGCCAAAGTCGTCGGGGTTACGCTGCCAGGCTTCCAGGCAGACTTCTCCAAAGAAAGACCCTAGGGGCTCTGGATTCCACAGCAGCTTCTTTGACACCCAGGGCAGGTGGATATCCAGGGGGTTATAGTCCCGCTGCAGGATGTCTTTCTCGAAGGCGTACTCTTCCAGGTGGGTGTGGGGCTGCAAGCCGATGAAGAAGATCGCCGGTTCCACCTTGTCGCGGCCAAACACCTGCTCCAGTGCCCGATGGTAGGCCAGGGTTTGGCGGATGGTTTCGGGCCGCTCGTCAATCACATTAAAAGAGTAATTGACCGACACCAGATCATTAAATCCAGCCATCCTTAGGTCTTTGCAGTTTTGCAGTACCGTGCGCAGGTTATAGCCCATACGCATCTTTCGCACCAGTTCTTGGGAGCCGCTGGTGATGCCAATTTCAAAGTAGTTCATGCCCGTGGCCACCATCAGCTCACACAGCCGGGGCGTGAGATTATCGGCCCGGATGTAGGCCGCCCAGTGAATGTCCTCCATCCCCGCCGCCAAAATTTTCTCCAGTAGCTCTTCAGCATCCCGCATAAACCGGCGGGCCGGAATAAACTGGGCATCGGTGAACCAAAAGTTACGCACCCCCCGATCGTAGAGTTGGCGCATTTCGGCCACCACCTCTTCGGCAGGGTTGATGCGCACCTGCTTCCCTTCCACGACGGTGTAGATGCAGTAGCAGCAATTGTGGGGGCAACCCCGCTTCGTTTGCACCCCGACATAGAAGTCTTGCTCTTGCAGGTAGTAGTCAAACTCGGGCCAGATGGTCTCAATGTAGTCGTAGTCGCAGGCGGTTTTTTCTAGAGGAGCGGGCTCCTCGTGAATCATGCGATCGCGCGGTTGGGTCTGCCCCACCACATAGCAGCGCTGGTCCGAGAAGTCTTCTCCTCGCAGCAGTCGCTCCAATAACATTTCCCCTTCGCCAACCGAAATAATGCTGCCCTGGGGGAGACGATTGTGCAGTTGCTCATAAAAGACACTGACCGCACCACCCCCGACTACTAGGGTGACCTCTGGACGATGGCGCTGCGCTCGCTTCAACCCGCGTTTAATTAATCCCTGGTTGCGCCAAAGTTCAGCCAGGTACGTGGTAGCCATGCGCAAGCCGCCCAGAGCACCCCGTAGTTTCAGCAACGGATTGCGGGCGTAGAAAAACTCAAAGGCGTTTTGCAGTGGATTGCCCCCCCGGCCACCCACCGGGGCAAAAATCTGAATATCTCGCCAGGAAAACACCAGCAGGGTGGGTTGAAACTGATCAATACAGCGATCAAGGGCCGCCCCATAATCCAGCGGTGGTACCGCCCCCAGATCGAAAATGCGCTGCTCTACCTGGGGAAACAATTTATGCACATGATCGGCCAGATAGACTACCCCAATGGGAAAGATTGGGTTACATGGCAGTCGCACGTACAGCACTCGGGATTGTTCAGCAAATTGCTGCGTCATTATCAACTCAGGTTGGACATATATCTTCACGATAACACTGTCTTTCCTGATGGGCAGGCACCTAGCCGTAGCTGGTATTTTCTTTCGTTTATGGCTGAATAGATCTGTGTCAATGGAATTAGCCCTAGCAGCACTCTATCTTGATCCCTATGCTGGATCCTTAAAGACGACGACAGGAAAGACGACGACAGGGCACCTGACCTGGAAATTTAGTTGAGTCAGGCTGAGAGGTTGTTTGAAAAGCCAAAGAGCGTCTCAGGTTATACCTGTGGAGTCGGGTAACGCCCTTAAGCTTCAAAGGATTTACGACCTCTTGGCGGAAATTATGTCTGGGATCACCTCTTTAAACAGCTTCTGAGGAAGGCTGCCTGATGATATAAAGAAAATGTTAAGGCTTGCCGGAAAATTATTCCCCCTTAGGGTAGAGATTCTTAGGACAGAGATTGGGGCGAAGTTTGGCGGTTTTTGGGCAACAATATCGGGAACTAGGCCTCACCCATAGGGTTGCAAGACCTTAAGAAACCTGTCGAAACATTCAAAACTATGAAGGGATTGCCGGTGTTGGTAGTCGCCTTTACAGCAGCTTGGGATCACGAAATGTTAGGCTTTGCCTAGTGATTCTTGCAGTATTGCCGTTAAGCATCCATGGCACAAATTCTTGACTCCCTTCCACCTGATAGTTCAGGCCAGATCCTCTGTTGCTATGTGAATGCCACTAGCAAAATTCAGGTCGCTCGCATCACCAACGTGCCTGACTGGTACTTTGAGCGAGTGGTATTTCCAGGTCAGCGCCTGATGTTTGAGACTGCTCCCAAGGCGCTGCTAGAGATCCATACCGGAATGATGGCTAGTGCCATTCTATCCGATACTATTCCTTGCGAACGCCTTCGTATTGATGAACCCGAGGCTGACGAGCCTCAGCTACAGACTATCCCTGAACCACCGGTTTTTAAGTTGCCCCTCGGTACCGAATCGGGGGTGGTAACGGCTAGTGGTGAAGCTGTCGTGGTATCTTCAGTCAGTTAGCCTCAGCGATCGTTAGGATGGCTGTCGTTATTATATCTTCGCTTGTGTGCGAATTCGTTCATCGACGCTAACTGTGGACTTACCCTCTTTTTTGTGGCTATGGCGGATTGCAGCCTGGTCTATGGGCCTGACCTTAACTAGCTACAGTGTTTTACTGGTTACCGGTGGTACTCTCGCTTTTACCCGGCGAAAAGGCATTGGTCGGTCTTCATGGCTGCGACCATTGCATATTTTGGTGGGGTCTGGGCTAGTGGTGCTGGTGTTGCTGCTGCTGGCCATTGGCGTTATTGGCACCCTTGGGGAATATGGCCACCTGGGGCATTCCCTGCATCTGCCTTTTGGTTTGATGGTAGTCACCCTAGTGTTAGCTTCTGCCTGGAGTGCGAGTCGCATCAGCCAGGAGCGCCCCTGGGCTCGTAAGCTACACATCGGGTTGAATGGTGGGCTAGGGTTGGCTTTAGTCGCCGCTGGCCTTTCCGGTTGGGTGGTGGTGCAAAAGTACTTGCCCTAGCTTGTCCTGCAAAGGCGTTTTATGGTGGAATCTTCTCTGGATCAGGGGATGGTAAATGGTCGAGGCGATCGCCAGGTTTTTCCGATCGCCCCTCTAATTCGCATTACCCTATTACTGCTCTACATCGCGCTGATGGGTCCCTTGCCGTTTTTAGCCAGGGCTACCCAGGCTCCAGTATCTCCAACAGTCCTAACCCTTGGAATTATCATGGGTGGCATCGGCCTTTACGCTGCCCTGGCTCAACGGGTAGAGGTTGATCCCCAGGGGATTCAGGTGGTTTATCCCCGCTGGATTCGCTGGTTGTTTCGCAGTGGCTGGCAATTGAGTTGGGCCGATGTCACTGCCCTGAAGCCGCGATCGACAGGCCAGGGCGGCCTAGTCTACTACTTTGTTGGCGCTAACCAGCAAGCTTACCTGTTGCCCATGCGGGTAGCTGGGTTTGCTCGTCTGGTGGAATTGGTAAACACCTACACTGGCATCGATACCCAGGATGTCAAACCCCTGGCCCAGCCTTGGATGTATGGCATTTTGCTGCTGTTTACCCTGCTGCTGCTGTTGCTTGACGCTTGGACCATCACCACAGCCCTGAGTATGAGCCCGGTTAGTTAGGTGCCCCAAAGCCGCCGCCGCCAGGGGTGGCAATGCACATGCGATCGCCCCCTGAGACAGCCACCGTCGCCTGACCTGGCAAAGTTTCGATCTGGCCATTGGCGCGCAAAATCGTATTCTCACCGACCTGGCCTGGCTGCCCCCCCTTGAGACCAAAGGGAGGCACCCGCCGGTGATTAGACAAAATCGCCGCCGTCATTGGTTCCTGGAACTCTAGGATGCGCACAATACCGTTGCCCCCCGGGTACTGCCCGGCCCCCCCACTGCCCTGGCGAATGGAAAACTGTCTCAACAGCACCGGAAAGCGCCACTCCAGCACCTCTGGATCCGTTAGTCGTGAGTTGGTCATGTGGGTATGGACGGCATCGGTGCCAGGAAAGTCTGGCCCGGCCCCGGATCCCCCACAGATGGTTTCGTAATACTGGTGGCGTTCATTGCCAAAAGTGAAATTGTTCATGGTGCCCTGGGACCCAGCCATTACCCCTAGGGCGCCATAGATGGCGTCGGTGATCGCCTGGGAGGTTTCCACATTGCCAGCGACTACCGCAGCTGGATCATCGGGGTTTAGCATCGACCCAGTTGGTAGGGTGATCTGCAGCGGCTTGAGGCAGCCAGCATTCAGGGGAATGTCATCGTCTACAAGGGTCCTAAACACATAGAGAACAGCTGCTTTACCCACCGCTGCTGGCGCATTAAAGTTATTCGGGCGTTGGGGCGATGTGCCGGTAAAGTCGATGTGGGCACTGCGCTGCTGTCGATCAACCGTGACTTGCACCGTAATCTGACTACCATCATCCATCGGGTAGGTGAACTGCCCATCCTGTAACCGATCAATCACCCGCCGCACACAGGCTTCAGCGTTATCCTGCACATGTTGCATGTAGGTTTTTACCTGCTCCAGACCGTAGTGATTGACTAGCTTGTGCAGCTCCTGGACACCCTTTTCGTTGGCTGCGATTTGGGCTTTCAAGTCGGCTATGTTTTGGCTGGGATTCCGCACCGGATAGGGGGCACTGGTCAAGATAGCCAGCAGTTCCTGCTCCAGAAACCGCCCCTGATCCACCAGTTGCACATTGTCCAGCAGCACCCCTTCTTCGGCAATGGTGGTGCTAGTGGGCGGCATCGAGCCGGGGGTAATGCCACCAATATCAGCATGGTGACCCCGGGAGGCGACGTAGAAGTAGGGAGTCGAGTAGGCTGAGGACGCTTTGCCCAGATCTTTTGTCAGAAACACCGGAGTAATCACCGTAATGTCTGGGAGATGGGTACCGCCGTTGTAGGGATTATTTTGCAGGTAGACATCCCCCGGCTTGAGGCGTTGCCCTGTGGCTCGAATTAAGCTCTGCACACTTTCCCCCATGGAGCCTAAATGCACTGGAATATGAGGCGCATTGGCCACCAGTTGCCCCTGGTGGTCAAACAGGGCGCAGGAAAAATCAAGCCGCTCTTTGATGTTGACCGAGTAGCTAGTGTTTTGTAAGGTGATGCCCATTTCTTCGGCGACCGCCCGGAAGAGGTTGTTGAAGATTTCTAGCAGGACGGGATCTGGGGGAGTGGGGGAGTGGCCTGCCCTGAGCGGAGTCGAAGGGGGGAGTAGGGGAGTGGATGGGTGGGTGGGTGGATGGGTGAGGTGCTTAGGCGTTGCCGTCTGCCTTTTTCCTTCTGCCTTTAAAATCAAATGCCCCTTAACCGTTAGCGTCGCCTCCCATCCGGGTTCCACCACATTGGTGCCAGTGGGCTCAATGATCAAGGCGGGGCCTGAGAGCTGATCTCCCGGGCAGAGGTCGCCGCGGTGGTAGACGGGGGTGTCGTGCCAGGCCTCAGCGGTATACATGGGGACAGTGGTTTTCGGGACCAGGGGGGTGGTGCGGCTAGTTGGTAAATCGGGTTCGTCAGGACTGTGGGTGCGGCCGATCACTTCCACGGCGGCGGTATCCACAATTAGTCGCTTGGTGTCTTGGGCAAAGCCGTAGCGCTGGAGGTGCAGGGTGGTGAACTGCGATCGCATGGCCTGCACAGAGCCAAACTCTACCGCCAGCGTAGAGTCGCTACCTTCGTACTTCAGCAATAGCCGGGGCCGCACCTCTATCCCCTGGGGCAAGTCTTCTGGGCGGCTGGGCAAGAGTTTGGTCTGGGTAGGGGATAAGGGTAGGGCAAATCCCTGCTGGCGCAGGTGATTCTGCCCTTTTTCGGTAAGGGCATCCAGAATCTGCTGTACCTGGGGCAGGCTGTCGTCGTCCAGGGGGCGCTCCACCGATTGCTCATTCAGCGATCGCACATCCGCCAGACCCATGCCATAGGCGGACAGCACACCAGCGTAGGGATGCAAAAAGACTTCGGTCATGCCTAGGGCATCGGCAATTAAGCAAGCGTGCTGTCCCCCCGCACCGCCAAAGCAGCAGAGCCCATAGTCGGCAATGTCATAGCCTCGTTGCACCGAAATTTTTTTAATGGCATTGGCCATTTTTTCTACGGCAATGGCCAGAAAACCAGCAGCCACTTGTTCAGGGCGGCGAGTATCCCCAGTGGCGGCGTAAATGTCCTGGGCCAGGGCGTCAAACTTGGCCTGCACCACCGACGCATCTAGGGGCAAATTCCCCTCTGGGCCAAACACAGGGGGGAAAAACTCAGGCTGTAGCTTACCCACCATCACATTGCAATCGGTCACCGCCAGGGGTCCCCCATGGCGGTAACAAGCCGGCCCCGGATAGGCCCCTGCCGACTCTGGCCCCACCCGATAGCGGCTACCGTCAAAGCTGACGATGGAGCCTCCCCCCGCCGCCACCGTGTGGATGGCCATCATCGGTGCCCGCAGCCGTACCCCGGCCACCTCGGTTTCAAAGGTGCGCTCGTATTCCCCCCGATAGTGGGAGACATCGGTGGAGGTCCCGCCCATATCAAAGCCAATGATGCGATCGTATCCCGCTTGACGGCTGGTTTGTACCGCTCCTACCACGCCCCCGGCCGGTCCCGAGAGAATGCTGTCTTTACCCTGAAACAGAGCCGCGTCGGTGAGGCCGCCGTTGGACTGCATGAACATGAGCTGCGGAGGTGAGGGAGATGGAGGCATAAACCTCGTCTCCATCTCCCCTACCTGCAACTGTCCGGCCACATGGTCCACATACCGGCGTAAAATCGGTGACAGATAGGCATCGACTACGGTGGTATCGCCTCGGCTAATCAGCTTGATCAGCGGACTCACTTGGTGAGAGATGGAAACCTGGGTAAAGCCCGCTTGGCGGGCTAATGCTCCTAGGCGCTGTTCGTGGTCAGGGTAGCGATAGCCATGCATTAAGACAATGGCGCAAGCCCGGATGCCAGAGTCGTAGGCCTGGTGTAGCTGCTGAATCAGACGTGCTTCTTCATCGCTATCTAAGGGAATCAAAACGTCGCCCTGGGCGCTGATCCGTTCCTTCACCTCCAAGACCTGCTCGTAAAGCATCTCCGGTAGCTGAATGTGGCGGGCAAAAATGTCTGGACGATTTTGGTAGCCAATGCGCAGGGCGTCGCCTAAGCCCTGGGTGATCAACAACAGGGTGCGATCGCCCTTGCGTTCTAGCAGTGCATTGGTGGCTACCGTAGTGCCCATCTTCACCGCCTCGATGGCCGCCGCCGGAATCGCCTCATTGGCTGCTAGCCCCATCAGGTCACGTATGCCCTGAATCGGGGCATCTGCATAGCGTTCTGGATTGTCAGACAGCAGCTTGTGAACCATCAACTGGCCATCGGGGCGACGGGCTACGATATCCGTAAACGTGCCGCCCCGATCAATCCAAAATTGCCAACGCTGGGCGGTGGAGTCAGACGGAGACATAGGCGGGTCCGGTAAATTGCACAGAATTTTACAGGGGGTTTACCCTTTAGCCCTATTGTGAACTACACCTAAACCCGGTGGCCGCTTTATTGTCGTGATGGTGGCCAACATGCCACACTCAGGGTAATTTTT
This sequence comes from Nodosilinea sp. P-1105, assembly GCF_012911975.1. Taxonomy (GTDB): domain Bacteria; phylum Cyanobacteriota; class Cyanobacteriia; order Phormidesmidales; family Phormidesmidaceae; genus Nodosilinea. The sequence continues at coordinate 13,103 of NZ_SMDQ01000091.1, forward strand.
ATGTCATGGTCGGGTAGATCGTAGATCACTCAGTCAATGGTCCAGACCCACCCAGGGGTATAGCCCGACAGCCTGCTACTTTTCGCTAACTGTCCTTAAATTGCTGCTTACTCTAACGTCTATGGATACGCAATCGAAGATCTATGTGGCCGGTTCCCGTGGTCTGGTGGGCAGTGCTCTGGTCAGAGCGTTAAGCCGCCAAGGCTATGAAAATTTAGTCCTCCCATCTAGCCAGGCCCTGGACCTGCGCAACCAAGCGGCGGTCGATGAGTTCTTTGCCCAAGAAAAGCCTGACTATGTTTTCTTGGCAGCGGCCAAAGTGGGTGGCATTCAAGCCAACAACACCTATCGGGCCGAGTTTCTCTACGATAATTTGATGATCGAGGCCAACATTATCCACAGCGCCTATCGCCATGGCGTCACCAAATTATTATTCTTGGGGTCATCCTGTATTTATCCCAAGCTCTGTCCCCAGCCCATGCAGGAAGACTACCTGCTGACAGGCTTTCTAGAGCCGACGAACGAACCCTACGCGATCGCCAAAATTGCCGGGCTTAAACTCTGTGAAAACTACTGCCGCCAGTATGGGGTCAGCTTTATCTCGGCTATGCCGACTAACCTCTATGGCATCAATGACAACTTCAACCTGGCTAACTCCCATGTGTTGCCAGCGTTGATGCGCAAGTTCCATGCCGCCAAGGTCAATGACGATCCCACTGTGACCGTATGGGGGACAGGCACCCCCTTGCGGGAGTTTTTGTATGTGGATGATCTGGCTGATGCCCTGATATTCTTGATGAACACTTACAACCGGGTCGAGTTTGTTAATGTTGGCACAGGGCAAGAAGTTTCTATTAAAGAACTGGCCTTGACAATAAAAGCGGTGGTCGGCTACGAAGGCGAACTGGTGTTTGATACTACCAAGCCTGACGGCACCCCCCGTAAGCTATTGGACGTATCCCGCCTGACTGCCGCTGGCTGGCAAGCTAAAACTAGCCTCAAGCAGGGGATTGAACAGACCTACAGCTGGTTTGTGCAAAACTACGACACCATCAGAGCCTAGTATTGACTGGCCAAGATAATACCACATTTGCTGGGCTGGGGGTGTCAGGTGCTAGGTAACAGGGAACAGGAACAAAGCGCGTGACACTACTGCACCACTTCCATAATTCGGAACATGGGTAGATACATCGATACCAGAATGGACCCTACCATACCCCCCAGCACCATAATCATGATCGGTTCCATAATACTGGTCAGCGCTTTAACGGCCTGCTCGACTTCGTCTTCATAAAAGTCGGCGACTTTCATTAGCATTTGGTCTAGTTCACCGGTTTCTTCCCCAATGCTGATCATCTGTACTGCCATGGTGGGAAATACCGAGTGCTTTTGCAGGGCTAAGCTAATCATGCCGCCAGTTTGCACATCTTTGCGAGCCTCGTCTACCGCTTCAGCAATCACCTGGTTGCCAGCGGTATCCCGCACAATTTCCAGGGCGGTCAGAATCGGTACCCCAGACTTAGACAACGACCCAAAGGTGCGGCAAAACCGAGCCGTCGCTGTTTTTTGAATCAGATCACCAAACAAGGGCATTTTTAAGGCAAACCGGTCGATAACCCGACGTCCATTAAGGGTGGCATAGTAGCGCCTAAAGGCAAACACGGCCGCCGCGATCACCGCAATCATGATCACCCAGTTCAAGGGTTGTCGCAAAAAACCGCTAATTCCCAGCATCATTTGGGTAAACAGGGGCAAATCTGCATCAAACTGCTCAAACATTTCGGCAAAGATGGGCAGCAGAAACATAGTCATGGCCACAAAAATGACCACTGCCAAAAAACCCACCGTCACCGGATAGGCCATGGCTGACTTAATTTGGTTTTGCAGTCGATTCAGGTCTTCCAGTAGCTTGGCCAGCCGATTGAGTACCTCATCGAGCACCCCGCCCACTTCCCCAGCCTGCACCAGGGCCACATAGAGGTTATCGAAACAGGCCGGGTGCTTACGCATGGCGTCTGATAAGCTGGTACCCTGCTGCACATCGGCATTAATGGCCAACAGCGACCTTTTCAACTTAGGGTTGGGGCAGTCATCAGCCAGCACCCCTAACCCCCTAACCAGGGCGACCCCAGCATTAACCAGGGCGGCAAACTGACGGGAGAAGATAGCCTTATCCTTGACAGTCACCTTGGTGAGCGAGGTTTTGATACTCTCAAAATCGAGGTTAAAGCTTGTCTCTTCTTTAATGTCGGAAACAAACAAACCCCGGTCCTTGAGCATATTACGGGCTTCATTGGGCGTTTCCGCCGCAATCCGCTCCTTGCGTTGGGAACCACTTGCATCACGACCAATGGCAACGTAGGTAGGCATGGCTCAAAGGCTGAATAGTTTCAGCAATTATAACGACTTGCTCTGGTTTCTGAGGCAATCAATTGGGCAGATCTAAACCAAATCCAAGTCCAGACCTGAGTTCTGTCTGTGGGAAAACTCCAGTTCCCGAGCTGGATATGATATGGAGTCGGTAAAAAGCCTGCAGAAAGATGGGTGGGCTAAAAGAACGGGTGTATCTAGTCTAGATACACCCATAACCAGTTAACGACGGGCTGCCCCAGCCCCCTGACGCCCAGCAGGGTTAGGCGTTGCCGCTGGCCCAATTAGACGCTGCAACTCGTCAGGCCGAGATGTCTTTGACATGGCTGCTTCAAAGGAAATGGCCCCTGATTTGTACAAATCGGCTAGGGTCTTTTCGAGGGTTTGCATAGCCAGCTTACCGCCCGTTTGAATGGCACCGTAAATCTGAGCTGTTTTACCCTCTCGAATCAAGTTGGCGATCGCTGGGGTCACCACCATAATTTCTTGAGCCATCACCCGGCCAAATTCTCCCGGCTTGGGGTTGGCCTTAGGCACTAAGGTTTGACTCAGTACAGCTACCAGAGAACCAGACAGCTGGACGCGAATCTGCTGCTGTTGCTCCGGGGGAAACACATCCACCATCCGGTCCACCGTTTGGGCTGCCGAGCTGGTGTGTAAGGTGCCAAATACCAAGTGACCGGTTTCTGCGGCAGAAATGGCTAGAGAAATAGTCTCTAAGTCTCGCATTTCCCCCACCAGAATCACATCTGGATCTTCCCGTAGGGCCGCCCGTAGGGCATTGGCAAAACTCTTCGTGTCCTCGCCGACTTGCCGTTGGTGAATCAGACTTTTAATCGGCTCGTAGACAAATTCAACTGGATCCTCAACTGTCAAAATGTGCTCAGGCCGGGTCAGGTTGATATTGTTGATCATCGAGGCCAGGGTGGTGGACTTACCTGACCCAGTCGGGCCCGTCACCAGTACCAAGCCCCGCGGCTTTTCGGACAGCTCCCGGACAATGTTGGGGAGCCCTAGGACCTCCAAGCTGGGAATTTTAGAACTAAGGGCCCGCAGACAGGCGGCATAGGTACCCCGATCCTTATATACGTTGACCCGGAAGCGAGCTAGGCCCTTGACCCCGTAAGAGCAGTCCAGTTCCCAGGTTTGCTCCAACTGCTTCCGCTGGGTATTGTTGAGCATGCTGAAAATTAGCCGCTGGCACGATTCGGGGGTCATTGGTTCGTGCTCAGTTGGGGTCAGCTTGCCGCTGATGCGGATGTAGGGAGGTAAGCCAGCGGACAGGTGTAAGTCTGACCCGCCCCGCTCAATTACCTCTTCCATCAAGTCCTCGATCATCAGTTCCATTCAACTACCTCCTTGATTAATAAAAGGATTGGTCACCGCCATCTCAACCAGCACCATCGAACCAAAACACCACTCAGGGAAACTGTCTGCCCGATTGGCCAATGACTTGGAACCTTTGAACTGATATAAACATGCCCAGGCCCCAGCCGGAAGCTGTCATCTTCACATCCCTTAACTTTTGGTTATAAACATCTCTAATCATGAAAACGGGGTGTCAAGCAATAGGGACAGTCAAGCCACTCCTGCTGTAGCTCAGCACCACAGCAGGAGCAAGTAAGCGATGCTTTACGCCTTGATTTCAGCTCCGCTTCTAAGCCAGTATCGGTAAAGGTAACCCGCTCTACCTCGTCTAGGGTGGTGTAGCCCTGACGCACCAGGTCAAGACTATAAGAGAGTAGAGTTTGCATACCTTCTTCCACCGCAGCTTCTTTGATGTGCTCTGTGGGAGCCCCTTCAGAAATCAGCTTTTGTAGCTTTTCGGTCACTCGCATGACCTCGTAGACCCCCACTCGTCCTTTGTAGCCACCTCCCTGGCAACTAGGGCAAAGGGTATTGTTAGCTTTGGCAGCGGTAATTTCCTCTAAGCTCAGGGTATTGGCTTTGTAAAAGGTGATATCAGACTCTAATGATGAAGTTAGACCAAAGCGAGCCAGCTCGTCTTGGGTCGGGTGGTAGGCAATACGACATTCGGAGCAAACTTTCCGGACTAAACGTTGGGCTAGGACCCCAATCAGAGCGCTGGAGACCATAAATGATTCAATTCCCATCTCATCCAGACGGGTGATGGCTCCGGCGGCATCATTGGTGTGCAGGGTCGTCAATACCAGGTGACCCGTCAAGGCGGCCTCAATGGCCGTTTTAGCCGTTTCTGGATCCCGAGTTTCCCCCACCAAAATGACATCGGGGTCTTGCCGCAAAAAAGCTCGCAAGATCATGGCAAAATCCATACCCTTTTCGCGAATGACCTGCACCTGGGTTAGTCCAGGCAGGGTGTATTCAATGGGGTCTTCGGCCGTGCTGATGTTAATGCCGGGATCGTTACGCTCTGACAGAACCGAGTACAACGTGGTGGTTTTACCAGAGCCTGTTGGTCCAGTCACTAAGATTAGGCCAAAGGGGCGAGAGGCCATTTCCTGGACAATTTGCAGCGAGTTAGGGTCGGTAATTAGCTTGTCTAAACCCAGCTGAGTAGAGGCATTGTCCAGAATCCTGAGGACTACCTTCTCGCCGCAGCGACTGGGTAAGGTGCTGACCCGAAAGTCTACCTTGCGACCCTGAAATACCCTGCGAATGCGCCCATCTTGGGGCATACGCCGTTCAGCAATGTCTAGTTCGGCAATAATTTTGAAGCGGGCGGTGACTGCTGGAATGATCTTTTTTGGCATCTTAGGCAAGGCTTCTCTAAGTACGCCGTCCTTACGGAAGCGCACTCGTAAGAACTCTTCTTGGGGTTCAATGTGAATGTCTGATACCCCTTCTTGCAGGGCTTTGACCAGAATTTTGTTCACCAGGGCAATCACAGGGGCTGCCCCAGCGTCCTTGAGGGCTGCCCCCAGGTCAGCCTCTTCATCAATCACGTCCTCCAGGGCACCGTCCCCAAAGTCTAGTTCTTCGAGGCTAGTGCTGACGTCAACGGCCGCTTCTAACTCTTCTTTCTTTTGGCGGGCAACTGCTTCATCCAAATAAGTGGAAATCAGCCGCTGATAATCCTCAACAGTGATTACCATCCGCTTCAGGGCCAGATTTTGGGGGCGCAAAATGCGGGTCAGGTCATCTTGAGCCTCCAGGTTTTCTGGATCGACCATGGCCACCAGGACGGACGGGTGATCGCCGTCCTCCCGGGAAAGCGGCACAAGCCGATGGCGACGGCAAGTATCTACCGGAATTAGCGTGTCAATCAGGTGGCTAATTTGAGCGGGGGAAATATCATTAATTTCCGGATCTAGCGATTCCACCCCGTAAAGAATCTTAAGCTCAAACAATTGCTGCTTTTTGTACTGACGCAGCAGTTCCGGGGAGAGCTGCTGACCGGTCATAGCTTCTAGCACATCGGTCAGCGCCTGACCCGTCTTACGGCTTTCAGCCAGGGCCTTTTGCATCTGCTCAGTATCTACATAGCCCGTCTGAATTAGGGTAGTGCATTAATGCACGGGACGAAGGAAAATCAGACTACGCCACCACGATAACCAGGGAGACAAGTTTATGGCTATTGAGATGACCTGTCCGACCTGTGGGTCTCACGATATCTCCAAGAACGGCACCAGCCATCGGGGGAAGCA
>NZ_SMDQ01000092.1 GCF_012911975.1 Nodosilinea sp. P-1105
TCAGACAGATGCCGTGGTAGATGGCACGCTGAACCTGCTCAAACTCGCGGTGCATGGAGGATTGAACGAATCAGGAACTAGAACGAGTCTATATAGTACATGCGAACTATGTTGTTGTCACCTGGCGATCGCTGTTCTGGGGGAGATGGGGTTGTAGCCAGGTAGATAGGGTTTGGCATTTTTCTGTAAACAATGGGGAGCAGGACCGACTCATGCTGAATTCAATAATGTGTGGCCCGTTTGAGTAGCGCGTTTATATCTAGACTGAGGCGATCCAAAAATGCAGAAACTGCTGATAGTGCTAGCTTGCTTGGCTCTGTTGCCAATGCCCCGTGCCCTAGCGCAGGGCCGTATTTGTCCTGATGATGGCGAGTTCGAGCCTGCTTCCGAGACCCTGAGAACCGTTGAGCTGCCTGACTTTGGCATTGCTGTGGCCATTCCCAGCAACTATCGCACCATGAAGCGTCAAGATGGTTCTATTTCAATCCTGCATCCCGATGACTTTGCCCTGCTTCAATGTGTTGCCCAAGGGGGGTATGGAGCCAGGGGGTACTATCACGAAAGCATTCAATTAGTCTCGCCTGATCCCGCTATGTCTCTGCGAGATCAGGCGATTTGGTCGGTGGGCTACCAGTTTGACGCTGCCGGTAGACGCATCCCGGCCTATAGTCAAATTCGAGCCTATAACCACAATGGCATCTCGGGCTATCTGGTGGAGTCCATATCGGGCTATGGCGTTACCTTCCTGGGTACCTATCCTGGCAGCAATCAGCTTCTGGAGGTATCAGCGGCCTGTGACTGTCCGGTAGAGATGCAGGATGTTGAGACGTTGCTGTCGCACCTGACCGTGCTGGATTGAGCTGAGAGCCATTTTGCTATGACCCTGCCAAGTCTACCGTTTCCGCCACAGTCGCTGTTTCGCGGAAGGCCCACCGTAGCAGCAGCGGTGCCAACAGCGTGGTGAGAATAACCATGGCAATAATAGCGGCCTGGAGCGGTCGATCTAGGGTACCACTGGCCGCTCCAATGCCCGCAAACACCAGGCCCACTTCCCCCCGAGGAATCATACCCACACCAACCGCCAGACGATTGACGGGTTCCTTGCCAAAGACCGCCCAGCCTGTAATGGTTTTGCCGATGATGGCAACCACAATTAAAAAGGCGGCAATCAGCAAGCCCAGCCGATTTTCTGGGTGAATGGGGTTCAAGACGCTGAGGTCAACCCGTGCCCCTACGGTGACGAAGAAGATCGGCACCAGCACATCGGCGATGGGGATAATTTGCTGGTCGAGTTCTTTGCGTTGGTCAGTTTCGTCCAGCACCAGTCCGGCGGCAAAGGCCCCCAGAATCGCTTCGAGGTGAACGGCTTGGGCCACGAACGCCAGGGCCAGGGCAAAAGTTAGGGCGGGAATGACCAGTTTGCCGCGAGTTTGCAGGCGATCGGCGATCGCACCAAACACACGATTAAAGCCACGACCGATAAAAATAGCCCCCAGCAGAAAGCCGCTGGCACTGGCAATCAGGGTAACCACGTTGATGATAGAAACATCGCCGGTCTTGGCCAGGCTCGCCACGACGGCCAGCACAATAATCCCCAGCACGTCATCCATCACAGCGGCGCCGACAATGATTTGACCTTCCCGCGATCGCAACTGGCCCAACTCCGACAGCACCTTTGACGTAATGCCAATGCTGGTTGCCGTTAGGGCCGCGCCCGCAAAAATCGCAGGCAGCGCGGCAATGTGGAAAATGCCCATCAGGCCCAGAGTGCCCAGGGCAAAGGGGGCCACTACGCCGACCACAGCCACCACGGCGGCCTGCCAGCCCACCTTTTGTAACTCCTTCAGGTCAGACTCAAGGCCAATTTCAAACAACAGAATAATCACCCCCAGTTCGGCCAGCACCGAAATAATCTCGCCCTGGGTTTCAAACACATAGGTGAGGGTTTCCGTTGAGGGGCCCATCAACCGTTGAAGACCGGTCATCAACAGGGAACTAGAGGCCTCGACACCGGCCTCGGGAAAAACCAGCAGGTGCAGCGCTGAGACCCCGACTAAAACACCACTGACCAGTTCCCCCAATACCGGTGGCAGGCCAAGTAATTTAGACACCTCTCCACCGAGCTTGCTGGCTAAATAAACCAAATTCAAGTCCAGACCTGGAGTTATGCCTGTGGGAAAACTCCAGATCCCGAGCTGGACTTGGTATAAATCACCATCAAACTCAGCAAAACCCCCGCCAAAATCATCGGGGCCGCTTCTTCAGAGGGCACCTCTGCCAAAACAGAGGTTAGCAACCTGGGAAAATTGACAAAATCCAGAGAGAGCATGGTGATTAATGTCCTAACGGCAGCTTTAAGCCTGGGACACAGATAACGGAACCCTTGGGGAAACCCCTACCGCTGTTCAGAGCTTCGCCAGGAAACCTGGATCAAGGGACTCCCTGAACTAAGAATCCCCGTGCCGCTAGGCCGGGGAGGGGCAAGCCGTCTATCGGTGCCACGGCAAACATTGAATTTTTGAATTGACTGAAGTAAATGAATTTCAAAGATGCAATTGCATTTACTCTATAAACAGAGTATCACTCTCGTCTTAAGATGAAAACTATCAGGAATATCTTGATAACGGATTTTGTGTATAAGTCGAGCTTATTCTTTTGAGGTGTGGCTGGGGGTAAAGCTCTCTCGTGTCCAAGCTCTGCCTGGGTACGCTCGCTGCGGCGCCGCCGCCCGAGGGGGCAAAGCCGTCGGGCAGGCGATCGCAGCTATGAGTAGTTCTGGCTTCAAGGATCTAGGGCGATCGCGCATAATAGCCGTATAGCGCAGCAACTATCTGTGACCGCAAGTAACGACCGCCTAGACCGCATTGAGGCCTTAGTTGAGAAAACCACTCAGGCTGTTGATAAAAACGCGCAAGCGATCGATCGGCTTACAGATGACATTAGCCGCTTTAATGAACGCTTAGACACCTACGAGCAAGGGATGCGCTGGGTTGTGCAACTGGCCTTTGCGCTATTGATTTCTGCCACCGTGGCCCTGATTGTGAATGCGACGGCGTTTTTAGTAAAACTACTGCTGCCCGCTTAGGGGCTTCAGGGGAGATGTAAGGGCGTAGGTACTGTATCCTAAACCCAGTCAAGCTCTGGCCCTGCACCCTTGTACCTGACCCACCTGCACCTAAAACAATTTCGCAACTACGGCGACCAGCAGATTGACTTCACGGCCCCTAAGACCATTTTGGTGGGGGAAAATGCCCAGGGGAAGTCCAACGTGCTGGAGGCGGTAGAGCTATTGGCTACCCTGAAATCCCACCGGACTGGCCGCGATCGCGACTTAGTCCAGCAGGATCAACCCCTGGCTCACATTACGGCATCGGTGCGGCGGCAGGTGGGAATGGCGGATCTTGCCCTGGTGCTGCGGCCGGTGGGGCGACGCACCGCTGTGCTGAATGGGGAAAAGCTGCGGCGGCAGATGGACTTTTTAGGCACCTTGAACGCGGTGCAGTTCTCGAGTCTTGATCTAGACCTGGTGCGGGGTGGTCCTGGGGAGCGGCGCACTTGGTTAGATACGCTATTGATTCAGCTAGAGCCGGTGTATGCTCACATTTTGGGCCAGTACAACCAGGTGCTCAAGCAGCGCAACGCCCTGATTAAGCGCGTCTATGGCGACGAGGTCGAGGCTACCCCTGACCCCACCGAGATGGCCCTGTGGGATGCCCAACTAGCAGCCCTGGGCACCCGGGTGATTCGCCGTCGAGCCAGGGCCATCGACCGGTTGGCCCCCATTGCCCACCAGTGGCACCAGACCATCAGTGGTCAGCGGGAGGAGCTACGGGTACGCTACCAGCCCAATGTGCCCCTGGCAGAGGATGACCCGCAGCAGATTCAGGCGGACTTTTTAGCCAAAATTCAGCAGCGGGCGATCGCCGAAAAACACCAGCGCACCACCCTGGTTGGCCCCCACCGCGACGACATTGACTTCGCCATTAACGACACCCCTAGCCGTCAGTATGGTTCCCAGGGGCAGCAGCGCACCCTGGTATTGGCTCTGAAGCTGGCGGAACTACACCTGATTGACGAGGTAATTGGCGAACCGCCGCTGCTGCTGCTGGATGATGTGCTGGCAGAGCTAGATTTAAACCGGCAAAATCAGCTGCTGGAGGCGATTCAAGACCGGTTTCAGACCCTGATTACCACCACCCACCTGGGGGCATTTGACAGCCAGTGGCAAACCTCGTCACAGATTTTGACGGTTAAAGCCGGGCAGATTGACGGGCGATCGCCCTAGGGCTCGGTCAGGGGGAATGTCTCAACCCCACTGGCGATCGCTATATCGGGCCACCCGATTCAATTAAACGTTATCTGGTCTGGGGGCCTTGTCTTGAGGCTAACCTGGCGATCGCGCCAGCATCAAACGTAGAGAATGGTGGACAACACCCTTACCATGGAAGAGAACCCTATTGTTGAGCACATGGGATTGCGGGCCAAGGGGAAGCCGTTAGGACTGAGGCGTTGGATGGCGTCCTGGCGATCGCGGTTGGGATGGTCATTCCTGGCCCTGGTGGTCGCCACGGTGGTGCTGCTTTGGTCCCCCACGGTGATTATTCCCCCCAGCCAGCCAGAAGAACCGCGTCTGGTTTATGTGGTGGATCACGGGATGCACTCTCGCTTGGTGCTGCCTGATGGCGCCGGGGGGCTGGTGCAGTACACCTATGGGGACTGGCAATACTTTGCCCTGCAACAGCAAACGGTAGTTACGGCACTGCAAGCCCTGTTTTGGCCCACTCCCGCCACCCTCGGCCGCCGCTACTTAAGCAATATTTCGCAGGTGAATCAAACCTTGACGGACCGGCAGCGGCAAGTGCTGGAACTAGAGGTCTCTGGGGTCCAGGTCACCCAACTGCGATCGCGCCTCGACACCTGGTTTACTGACCACCAAGATACCCAGGTGCACCATCCCGCCAGTGACCTCCACTTCGTCAAAGTGGAGCCGTCTTACACGGTGTTCCACAACAGCAACCATGAGTTAGTCTCCTGGTTGCATGACCTGGACTGCGGCGTGCGAGGGTTTGTGGTCTGGCCCAACTTTAAGGTAAAGACGTGAAATCCTCGGCGGCAGTAGCCTTGACTGGCCGAAATATGACCCCCTTTGCTGGGGGTGTTAGGTGCTGGGTAACCCGCCTATCCAGCGGGTACGGCGGACGGGTGCTGCTTTAGCACCTGGGCCAGGTACTGGCCCGTGTAGGACTCCGCCACCTGGGCCACGTCCTCTGGGGTGCCCTGGGCAATCAGCTCGCCACCGCGATCGCCCCCTTCTGGCCCCAGGTCAATCAGCCAGTCGGCACAGCGTATTACATCCAGGTTGTGCTCAATCATCAGCACCGAATTGCCCTTATCCACCAGCCGCTGCACCACGTCCAGTAGTTTGTGCACATCGTAGAACGACAGACCCGTGGTGGGTTCGTCGATCAGATACAGGGTTTTGCCGGTAGAACGGCGGGCCAGTTCCGAGGCCAGCTTCATCCGCTGGGCTTCGCCACCAGACAGGGTGGGGGCAGTTTGACCCAGGCGAATGTAGCCCAAGCCCACATCCACCATGGTTTGCAGCCGACTGGCCGCCTGGGGAATATTTTGGAAAAAGTCGAGGGCCTCTTCGGCGGTCATGTTCAGCACATCGGAAATATTTTTGCCCTTGTAGGTAATTTGCAGGGTGTCGCGGTTGTAACGAGCCCCTTTGCACACTTCGCACTGCACATAGACATCTGGCAGGAAGTTCATCTCAATCACGTTCACCCCCTGGCCACCGCAGGCTTCGCAGCGCCCCCCCTTGACATTGAACGAGAACTGGCCAGCCTTATAGCCCCGGGCCTTGGCTTCAATAGTTTCGGTGAACAGGTTACGGATCACATCGAACACGCCGGTATAGGTGGCCGGGTTAGAGCGGGGGGTGCGACCAATGGGGGATTGGTCGATCACAATCACCTTATCCAGGGCCTTGAGACCGTTGACTTTATCCAGATGTTGGGGAAAGGGCACCTTGCGACCAAAATGGTGTTGCAAAGCGGGGTAGAGCAGCTCGTTCACCAGGGTGGACTTGCCGGAGCCGGATACCCCGGTGACACACACTAACTGGCCCAGGGGAATCTCAATATCCAGGTGTTTCAGGTTGTTGCGGTGGGCATTTTTCAGCACCAGGGAGCGGCCATTGCCGGGGCGTCGCTCGGCTGGGGTGGGAATCGACTGCCGCCCCGACAGATAAGCCCCGGTGAGGGAGTCTTTAGCATTAATCAGGTGCTTGAGACTGCCCTCAGCCACAATGGCCCCACCATGGATACCCGCCCCGGGGCCAATGTCCACCAGATGATCGGCGGCGCGGATAGTGTCTTCGTCGTGCTCCACCACAATCAGGGTGTTGCCCAGGTCCCGCAGCCGATAGAGAGTATTCAGCAGGCGATCGTTGTCCCGCTGGTGCAGACCAATGCTGGGTTCGTCGAGCACATAGAGCACGCCCGTTAACCCAGAGCCGATTTGGGTGGCCAGACGAATCCGCTGGGCTTCGCCGCCAGACAGGGTCATGGCGGTGCGATGCAGGGTCAGGTAGTCCAGCCCCACATCCATCATGAACTGCAGCCGAGCCCGAATCTCCCGCAGCACCAGAGCGCCAATCTGTAACTGCCGGGCCGAGAGTTTGGGGGCATCCCCCGTTTCCCCCACCAGAGTACGAATCCGCTTCAGACACTCGCGGATGGAGACGTTGGTCAGATCATTGATGCTGTAGGGACCAATCCGCACGGCATTGGACTCGGGCTTGAGGCGGGTGCCGTGGCACACCTCACAGGTTTGGTCGATCAGGTACTTTTCCAGCTTTTGTTTGTACAGATCGGAGGAGGTTTCCCGGTACTGGCGATCGAGGATGGGTAACACCCCTTCGTACTGACGATAGTAGCCCTTGCGTTCCCGGTAGCGGGAATCGGACTCGATGTAGATTTTCTCCTCGCTGCCGTGCAGGACGATGTGTTGCTGCTCGGGGGTGAGCTGATCCCAGCGGGTTTGAATCTCGAAGCCAAAGGCCTGACCAACGCTATAGAGCAGGGAGAAGTAGTAGGTGTTGTCTTTTTCTGACCAGGGGGCGATCGCCGCATACACCGGCAGGGTGGGATCAGGCACCACCAGATCCGCCGAGAAGGTGCGCAGACTGCCCAACCCATGGCAATGGGGGCAGGCCCCATAGGGGGAGTTAAAGGAAAACAGCCGGGGGGACAGTTCCTCCATCACCGCCCCATGTTCGGGGCAAGCAAAGTTTTCCGAGAATACCAGTTCCTTCAGGGGCTGGGCTTCACCATAGCTCCCTTCCCCCTCTGCCGCCTGGGGTAAGCGATCGCTCAGAGACACGACCTTCCCCCCTGTTTCCTGTGCCCTATCCCCTGTGCCCAGTTCCCTGGCTCCGACCTCCTGACCCCGCTCCGCCAGAATATCAATCACCGCGATCCCATCCGATCGCTTCAGACAGGTGCGCAGAGAGTCGGCCAGCCGCTCTTCCAGCCCTGCTTTTTTCACCAGTCGGTCTACCACCACCTCAATGTGGTGGCTGTGGTTTTTATCTAGCTCAATGTTGTCCGTGAGTTCGCGAATTTCCCCGTTCACCCGCACCCGAACGAACCCCTCCGAGGCCAGGCTGGACAACAGCTTTTTGTGGGTGCCCTTTTTACCCCGCACCACCGGGGCCAGCACCTGGAACCGGGTGCGATCGGGCAGGGTCATCACCCGATCAATCATCTGGTCGATGGTCTGGGGAGAAATACTGCGATCGCAATGGGGACAGTGGGGATCGCCGGCTCGGCCATAGAGCAACCGTAGGTAGTCGTAGATTTCAGTCACCGTGCCCACCGTAGATCGGGGGTTGTGGGAGGTGGATTTTTGGTCGATGGAAATGGCTGGACTCAGCCCCTCGATCGCATCCACATCCGGCTTATCCACCTGGCCCAAAAACTGGCGGGCGTAGGCACTGAGGGATTCCACATAGCGGCGCTGCCCCTCGGCAAAGATGGTATCAAAGGCCAGGGATGACTTGCCAGACCCAGACACCCCAGTAAACACAATCAGCTGGTTGCGGGGCAGCTCCAGGTCTAAATTTTTCAGGTTGTGCTGGCGAGCCCCCCGAATCCGAATCACATTGTCGTCAATGGCGGCGTGGTGATGATCTAGCCCGGCACTGGTGCTACCGTTGCTGCCGTTTGAGCCCTGGCGTTGGCTGGACGCTCGCCCCCGGCGGGAAGTGGGGGATTTCTTGGCGGAGGCATCCGATTTGGGCATGTCTGAGGGCTTCGTGACAACGCATGTATTAATTTAACATTTATAAACAGTTGTTTTGGGAGTGTGTACGTCTACGGCAGCCAAGCTCAGGCAGGCCAGTCAACTACACTAGAGATCCCCCTGCTAAGGACTCCCCTGATGGTACAGACCCAGCTCAGGTTTCACAGCTTTGACGACTATCTGGCCTATGACGACGGCACAGATCAAATCTACGAGCTATTTAATGGAGAGTTGATTGCCGTGCCGCCAGAATCGGGATTCAATGTACAGATTGCCAATCGTCTGTTTATGGCTTTTGCGCTGCTGATTGGCCCCGACCTGGTGCGGGGGCATGGCTTAGAGCTGGAGGTGAGGGGAGAACCCAAAAACCGTTTCCCCGACCTGACCATTCTGCGACCCGAGCATATCTCACAACTGGCTAACCGCAACACCATTCGCCTGACCATGCCGCCGCCGCTGCTGGTGGTGGAGGTGGTTAGCCCTGGGGACCTGCAGTGGGAGCGAGACTATGTGGCGAAGCGGGCCCAGTATGATGACCTGGGGATTCCCGAATATTGGATTGTTAACCCCCAGGACCAGACGGTGCTGCGGCTGGCCCAGGATGGCCAGGGGTTTAAGCCAGCGGACACGGTGACCGGTGATGGCGCGATCGCCTCGTCACAATTTCCTGGACTCAACTTAACCGCTGCCCAACTGTTTGCCACCGCCCAGCCTTAACCAGGGACGGTCTCTGCTCCCCTGTATGCTCCCTGATCTCAGCCAACTGTTGCGAATCACGATAACGGGCAACACTATCACTAAGATTGAGGGTTTACTAAATATAGATCCATTGGAGTTCCTACCGTTTTCGCCACGGCTTTGCCATGCCCGCCTTTCCCCAAGACAATTCTCTGCAGCACCCACCTCCAGCCACCGAAGACCGCAGTGATGTGCCAGAGACAGAGGCCATAGCAGGGCAGGATGAAATTGCCTCCCCTCTGGCCCAGACAACCCTTGAGCTTCTCAGTGAACACCCCTTTCAGGCTCTGTTTGAAGCGGCCCTCGAAGCGATTGTGATTGCCGACGACCAGGGCAGCTACGTGGCGGCAAATCAGGCCGCCTGTGACTTGTTTGGCCTGACCAGAGCTGAGTTGGTTGGCTGCAGTTTAAAGGACTTTACCCCCGCTGACATTGATGCTGACCAGGCCTGGATCAGCTTTCTGCAGCAGGGGCAGGCACGGGGCGAATTTCCCCTGATGCGGGCCGATGGCACCATGCGCCAGGTGGAATATGCCGCTACTGCCAATGTCATGCCCCATCGACATCTGTCCATATTGCGGGATGTCACCGAGCAAAGGGCCTTAGCCCAACAGCTACACCAACTCAACCAGTCGTTGGAACAGCAAGTCGCCCAACGCACCAGCGCCCTAGAACAGGCCAATGCAGACCTCAGATCGTTTTTGAACAACTCTCCAGCCTGCATTGTTAAATTCCGGCTGTTTGCCGATGGCCGTGTTGCTTACGACTATTACTCCTCCAAGAGTGAATCGATGTATGGTTACCCGGCCGCAGTCCTACTGAACCAGCCTGATCTCTGGCAGTCGCGAGTTCTCCCAGAAGACCTGGAGGCGGTGATTAAGCCGGTTATAGCCGCCATCATGGCGGGACAGACTCAGCTCGGTGCTGAATATCGCTTCCGTCATGCCGATGGTTCCATGCGCTGGATTCGAGAAGTGGCCACAGCGGAATGGCATCAGGCCCAGAATTGCTGGACTGTGGTTAGCGTTGCCACTGACATCAGCGATCGCAAGCGCCTAGAGGCAGAAGCCGCTCAACGCCACCAGCAGCTGCAGCAACAGCAGCTTGCCATGCTGGAACTGTTCCAGCGTCAAGAGCTGTACAGCGGGGATTTGGCCATGGCCCTGCGGTACATCACTGAAACCGCCGCCCAGACCCTGCAACTCGATCGAGTCAGCGTTTGGTGGTTGCAGGCAGAGACACCCCTGTTGGTCTGCGCCGACCTGTTCTGTCGCGACCAAAATCGTCACCTGACCTTACCGCCGTTTAGCATGGCTGATTACCCGATCTACTTTCGGGCCATGGTCAACAACCGCATCATTGCCGCTGACGACGCTCACCAAGATCCTCGCACCCAAGAATTTGCCCAGACCTACATTCGGTCTGAAGGGATTGTGTCGATGATGGATGTGCCTATTCGCTCAGAAGGTCAATTAATCGGGGTCTTGTGCTTTGACCAAACCCACGCCCCTCACCCCTGGCGAGTGGAGGAACAACATTTTGCCATCTACCTGGCCAGCCTGGTGGCGTTAGTCAAAGAAAGCGGCGATCGCCGACTGGCAGAAAAACAGCTGACTCAGCGAGAGCAGGAGTTCCGGGCCCTGGCCGAAAACACCCCTGACTGTATTCTGCGCTGCGATCGCCAGTATCGCTTTCTGTACGCCAACCCAGCCGTCGCCGCCCTAAACCAGCTTCCCCAGGCGGCAATCTTGGGTAAAACGCCTCAAGAGTTGGGCTTTCCAGACATCCTAACCAGCCGCTGGCAAGGGGCATTCGAGCGGGCATTTACCACCGGCCAAACCCAGACCCTAGACTACACGATGGCATTGCCCACTGGCCCTAAAACCTTTGACTCCCGGATTGTGCCTGAGTTTGATGGCGATGGAAGGGTAGAGACAGTGTTGATCGTTGCCCGTGACATCACTGACCTGCGGCGCGCCCAAGAGGACTCTATCTATCAAGCGGAACAGGAACGCACCCTACGGCTGATCACCCAGCACATTCGTCAGACCCTCCACCTGGATGCCATCCTAGAGGCGGCAGTGAGTGAAATTCAGCGGGTTTTCCAGGCGGATCGGACCCTGATCTTTCGGCTCGACTCAGATCACTCCGGGGTGGTAATTAAAGAAATGGTGCGCCCTGCATATCCCATCACCCTGGAGATGCGCTGGGAGGATGAATGCTTTCCGCCCGAATGCTATGCCGCCTATGCCCAGGGGATGGCCCGGATTGTTTCGGATGTGGCCCTAGATACTTGGGGTGAGTGTCTGGTGGACTTTATGCGCGATACCCAGGTGCAATCCAAAATGGTGGCACCGATTTTACAGGGTCAAGCCGACGGCACTAGCCGGGTCTGGGGATTGCTGATTACCCACGCCTGCGCCACCCCCCGCCAGTGGCAGCCGGAGGAACTGAATTTATTGCAACAGGTGGCCGAGCAATTGGCGATCGCGGTCTACCAGGCCGAACTACACCAGCAGTTGCAAACCACCAACCAGGAGCTGGAGCATCTATCGAATACCGATGCCCTGACCCAGGTGGCCAACCGCCGCTGTTTTGATCAAACCCTAACCCAGGAATGGCGGCGGGCCCAGCGGGAACAGACTTCCCTGGCCCTGATTCTGTGTGATATTGACCATTTCAAGCAGTACAACGACACCTATGGCCACCCCGCTGGGGATGGTTGTCTCATCGCGGTGACCCAGGCCCTGCAGACCTGCGTGAATCGGGCCACTGATTGTCTGGCCCGTTGTGGGGGAGAAGAGTTTGGCATCATCCTACCCCAGACCGACGTGCCGGGAGCGATCGCAGTGGTGCAAAACATGCAAGCCGCGATCGCGAACCTACAGCTTGACCACCCTACCCAACCTAACGCTAGTCCCATTACCCTCAGCTTTGGCATAGTGGCCACTCTACCCTCAACGACTAGTTCTCCCGAAGCGCTGATCCAGCAGGTGGACAAAGCCCTGTACCAAGCCAAACAAACCGGCCGCGATCGCTTCTGTATAGCTTCCTGATCGGTCAAGGCATTGCCCTAGTACAGAAAGGCAGAAGGCAGAAGGCAGAAGGCAGAAGGCAGAAGGCAGAAGGCAGAAGGCAGAAAGGGAATCCCGCTCTAAGCAAAGGTTTGGGCTTACAGCTCCAATCGTAGGGTGGGCTCTGCCCACCAGCCCCAGGAAACACCCTCACAAGGTTTCTTCCTGCTCCATCGAAGGGCACCGCCGTTAGTCAACCGCTGGGATCTGTATGAGTGCTGCGATGCACAGTCTACGGCTCGCCTTAAAACCGCTTACCGTGAACCGTAAACCCTCTCAGCCAGCAATCAGCCGACAGATGCTACCCATGGCCTGGCGGGCTCTGGTGCAGAATCAGCCGATTACCGTCTGGGTCGTAGGCGTAGATTTCGCGCCCATGGGAAGCGGTGATGATTGGCCCAGGGGGGGGGTGGCCCAACTGGGCGAGACGGGCGATCGCCTGGTCTAAATCCTCCACGTCAATACACAAACTCATGCCGCCGCTGGTAGTCGCCTGAAATTCAGCCTGGTGATCCTGCCGGGGGTGAAAAATCGCCAGCCGCAGCCCCACCACCTGAAACTCGCCATAGCGAGACGGGATAACCCGCTGGGCCGTTTGGCCTAGCAGGTCACTATAGAAGGTCACCAGGGCATCAACATTGACACTGGCCAAAGCCACATAAACGCTGGAATAGTTCATTGGTACCGGATCAAACCGGCGTCTTACCAAAAATTCGGGCCGACTGTTCGGGGCTAAGCCGGTTCGCCCCCGGCCAGTAGGATTGCACCGGACCAGCATAGGCAGGCTCAGGGTCAGCCTTGGTTTTCTGAGACAGCCCACCCGGCTTCGTCACCCTGGCTTCGTCGATGTCGGCATAGATTTTGCTGTGGGGGGGGACAAACTTTTCCGTCTCTTCGTCGTAAGCCAACAACTGGGCATTTTCCAGGCGGTAAATCCAGCCGTGGATCGCTAGATTGCCCGTGTGCAACTTCGAGCGAATCACCGGATAGGTCTGCAGATTATCGATTTGGGTGAGCACATTCTGGGCCACTAACAGATCGAGCTTCTCACTTTTGTCTAAGTCACTGTAGTGGTCTTCCACCAGTTTGCGGGTAGCCTCTGTGTGGTGCAACCAGTGGTAGACCAGGGGCATCTTTTCTTCTAGCTCACCTAGCTGTAGCAGGCCCTTCATCGCCCCACATTGGGTGTGGCCACAGACAATAATCTGCCGAATATCCAGAGCTTCCATGGCATATTCGATGGTGGCCCCTTCGCCACCATTGGTGGCCTCAAAGGGCGGAATAATGTTCCCAGCGTTGCGGATAATGAACAAATCGCCAATGTCCGCCTGGGTAATGATAGTCGGGTCAACCCGTGAGTCGGAACAGCCGATAAACAGCACCCGGGGATGCTGGCCCTTGGCTAACTGCTTAATCAGCTCTTTGTGGCTGGGGAGGTAGTGTTCTTGGAATTCGCGCAGACCGCGCAGCAGCTTTTCCATAGGGCAAAGGCCAATTCATTACGGGCAGGGCACCGCTGCCCCACATATATTGTTATCCCATATCTGAGTGCCTTCTTTGGCAAAGATTTGCTTATCGCAGTGATTATGGTGGCTTGTTTGGGGAGATGGGTGGATGGGTGGATGGGAGATGGGGTAGATGGGTGGATGGGAGATGGGGTGGATGGGTGGATGCCGTAGGGGCGGACCCATGTGTCCGCCCTGGCAGGGAGTGGGACCGAGGACGATTCGGGACACGGTGAATATCGTAGGGGCGGACCTGTGTGTCCGCCCTGGCAGGGAGTGGTACCGAGGATGATTCGGGACACGGTGAATATCGTAGGGGCGGACCTGTGTGTCCGCCCTGGCAGGGAGTGGTACCGAGGACGATTCGGGACACGGTGAATATCGTAGGGGCAGACCTGTGTGTCCGCCCTGGCGGGGAAGGGGATGATGGGGTGGTTTCGGTGATGGGGGAAAAGACGGTCTTGGGTGTGGTCCGATGTCCGAGCATTCCCCTTTTTGTTCTTCCCTTTTCTGTTTTCGTTCTTCAGATTAGTTGGATGGCATAGTACTACCCGACAGAAACATGACCCCGTTGCTGAAGGTGTCAGGTGTCGGCATCCCCTCCTGGGAGGGGCAGGGGTGGGTTACACAGGTGTCAGCAATGGTGAGCCGACTTATGCCTCAGAGTAATAGGGTAAAGACATTTCGGAGGTGTATGTGAAAGGCCTATTTGTGGGATTGATCACCCTGGATTGCGTCTACCAGGTGCACCACATCCCCGACGCCAACGAGAAAACCGTGGCCCAGGCTAGCTGGCTGGGGGCAGGGGGACCGGCCACTAACGCCGCTGTCACCTTCAGCCAGATGGGGAATGCTGCCCAGGTGCTGGGTGCTCTGGGGCAACACCCCATGACCAGCCTGATCCACGCCGATCTAGCCCACCATGGGGTAGACATTCTGGACCTGAGCCCAGCGATCGCGGATCCACCCCCCCTATCCACCATCTTAGTCACCGCCGCCACCGGCGATCGCGCCGTCATCTCCCGCAATGCCATTGGTCGCCAGATCGAGCCTCCCCTGCACTACGATCACTGGCTGAGAGGAGTAGACGTGGTGCTAGTGGATGGTCACCAGATGGCGTTGGGCCGCGCGATCGCCACCCTGGCCCGCCAGCGAAATATTCCCGTTGTCATAGACGCTGGCAGCTGGAAGCCCGGCTTTGAAACCGTCTTGCCCCTGGCCACCAGCGTGATTGCCGCCGCCAAATTTCGCCTGCCGGATCAGCCCACCGCCCTGGGCACCCTGCAAGCCCTACACCAGATGGGCATCCCCGAGGTGGCCATGACCCATGGACCAGACCCGATTCAACTGTGGCGCAACGGCACGATAGTCGAGCTCCCCGTGCCCCAGGTGGCCGTCACCGATACCCTGGGGGCCGGAGATATTTTCCACGGTGCCTTTTGCCACTACCGCCTCAGCCATGACGTTGAACCCGCCCTTACCCTAGCCGCCCAGGTCGCCGCCCAAAGTTGTCAACGGTTTGGACCGCGATCGTAGTGTGAAGCTATCCATGGCCGACTTTCCTATTGGTGCATTGCGGCGTAGGCAGCGCTACACCTGACGGCTATGCCCCCTCAGCCTCTACTAGAGGCTAGGAACTGGGTACTGTATTAGGGCAAAGTCCGATAGCTGTGAGTCATGATTGTTAAAGAACTGGATCCCATAGCCCCTAATGCCAGTAAACAGATGCAGGCGGGACGCCGAGCAGAAGAACAAATGGCGTTTTACCTCCGCCGAGCGTTTGGCGAAGATCCTAAGATCAAAGTGCTGAACGGATTGCGAGTAGAGCGTCAGGGCGAGGTCGCCCAAATTGACCATCTACTGGTCAGCACCCACGGGTTTACCCTGATTGAGAGTAAAAGCGTCACCACACAGATTCGCGTCAATGCCCAGGGGGAATGGTCGCGCCAGGTAGGCTCAGCCTGGCAGGGAATGCCCTCCCCCCTGCTGCAAGTAGAGCGGCAGGCCGAGTTGCTGAAGGCTTTACTTAACGACCATGTGGATCAGTTCTTCCGCAAGGTATTGACGATCCAGGTCACGTTTAGCTCTGTGCCCTTTGATGGTTTAGTGGCCATTTCTGACACTGGGGTAATTCAGCGGCCACGGGGCTTTGCCACGCAGCAGGTGCTCAAGGCTGATCAGATCACCAGCAGAGTTCAGGAGATGAATGAAGCCTATCGTCGGGCCAGCGGTTTATTTTCCCTCAACCTGAAAGATGCCGGAGCCGAATTTAGCGATAAGACAGTGACGAAGTTGACGGCGTTTTTACTACAACAGCATACCCC
Source organism: Nodosilinea sp. P-1105 (assembly GCF_012911975.1). Taxonomy (GTDB): domain Bacteria; phylum Cyanobacteriota; class Cyanobacteriia; order Phormidesmidales; family Phormidesmidaceae; genus Nodosilinea. The sequence goes on from NZ_SMDQ01000092.1 coordinate 15,952, forward strand.
TCAACCGCAGCCGACCAGGCAGCCTACACCTCAAGAGGCTGTTGCCAACCCTCACACAAGTCGCCCGTGCCCTCAGCCCAATAAGGCAACGCCGCCCATGACCAAGCCTCAGTCCGTGGACCAGCTCCAGCCTCCCTCGGTCCCCTCATCTCAGCCCCAGCCCACTGCCGCCAAGTCTGCGACTCAAGCGACCTCGGTACATACCTGCCGTGCTTGCGGGGGCAGTCATTTAACCATTGTCTACGGTAAATATGGCTACTATTTCAAGTGTGCTGACTGTGGCGGCAATACCCCGATTAAGGTGACCTGCGTCAACGGTGAGAAAGCCAAAATCTCTAAGCGAGGTCGGGAGTTTTATGTGGTCTGCCCTGACACCCCTCACCCCCAACTCTTTTACGTCAACCCCGAAGGGTGAAGGAGAGTCACGAGAATGAATGATAGTGGTGGATTGCGGCCCAGAAGGGGATGAGGGCGATCGCCGAGATGGTTGGCCACGACGATGCACCCTACGCCACCATGACATAACGGGTCAGCACTCGCATGATTTCGTGAGTACGGCCTGTGGCTTCGACATCAGGGCTCAGCCGAACGGGCTGGGGTTTGCGACCCTCGCAGACTTCGGCAAAGCCAAGGCGATATAGCTCGTGGATGATGCGCTCTACGCCGTGGGCGCTACCAATGACCAAAATACGAATCACCTCCCGCCCTGGTTCGGTGGCAGGCTCAAGGGTGACTTGCAAGGCAGGGTTAGCCAGGGTGGATGGGAGGAAGGCTTGGGGCATAGGAAGCTCCTTTGTTGCTTAATGGATCACAAGATAGCACCAATTCCAGGATTGTGATCCAAAAAGCAACATTTACGTTCCCGTGAGTCTCTGACACAGTTGGAGAATGGGTAGAGCAAGCCAAGCATTAAAGCAGGTGTTGGACACCTACGGCATCAGCCAAAACCAGCTGGCCGGAGCGATGGGCGTAGAACGAGGCAGCGTTTCCCGCTGGTACCACGACAAGCGCGACCCGACGGCAGAGACAGTCGTGGAGATTGTAGAAGCTTTGGCAAATGCTAATTTTCAAGCCGCCGAGGAGTTTGTGAAACTATATTTAGGAGATATCCTCATAGAGAAAATAAACTCGGGAAGATAATTTTTATTAAATCATGTGTTAATTATCCTTGCCTGTTTGCAGCATTACTTGCAATGAAAAATAATGATAATTTGGCCATAAAACCAAGTCAGAATCTCCATGTTGGCACTGCATTAAAAATATTTGAAATTACTATTGCTGCCATTCAAGATCCACAGGAATCTGGAACTTCTGTCTACTATGGATTGAAGCATGCTCTGAATGTAGTTTGCGATCCAGATGTCTTCTCTAAGACTACCCGAAAAGGGATTTTGTATGCGCTTTCACACTTTGCGTACAATGAGCACGTCCTTAGAGAGGATTCACTCTACTCCGCTGAAGATGGTAGTCCTTCAAGGTTTCATCCTTCTACGCCTGAGCATTTTTTATGGTATGCAGAGGACTTTTTGGAATTTAGTGATTTGCACCAACTTGTAGTGTCTAAATCATGCAGAGCTTATATTAATGAAGTTTCAGAAAAATCTTCAGAAAAATATGAATCAGAAGATGATTACTGGGAGCATGAATATTATGACTATTTGAGATACGAAAACAGAAGATTAAGGATCGCCATTGACCAAATACGCAAGGAGAATAAAATCCAGCTTGAAGAGATTTCGGATTTATATCTGAGGAGCAACTCTGAAAGAGTCTTCAATGATAGAGAGCTTTGCTCTTGGATTTCGAGCCTGATAATCGAGATTGGATTTCCTGGTGAAACCCGCAAATGGATAGATCGACCTAAGTCATGGCCTACGTGGTTAAAACGAACTTTGGACTTGAGAGAGAAAGGCAAATGTGCAAATTGTGGGGTTGATTATTTCAGCGATATAAGTATTACTACTCACATAGACCATATAGTTCCTCTTTCCAAAGGAGGATGTAACGATTTGGTTAATCTACAAATACTCTGTGAGACTTGCAATACAAAAAAAGGAGCTTATCTATGGAAAGTAAAGTCCTCAATTCCCAAATATATTTCAGAACGGTTAAAGTAAATTAAATGAATGCTCAAAATTCAAAATAAGGATTGTCAAAAGACTCTCAGCACCCTGGCAAGCAAATGCTTTATTAACTTCTAGCCATCTTCCTTGCTGCCAAAGTAAAGTCCTAAGGCAGGCCCTATTAATCCTGTTTGAGTACTTAATAAAATAGAAAATAAGTCCTTTTAAAAGCTAAATTTTCTGGCTCTTCCGACCTAGACATGGGAAAGAGGCTCTGAGGGCGAGAAGTGGAGAGAGAAAGAAACGCTAGGAAGGGGTG
>NZ_SMDQ01000093.1 GCF_012911975.1 Nodosilinea sp. P-1105
TGGCTCATGACGGAGTTGGCAGAACAACGCATTCCGCCCCGAGCGGGGCGCAGTAATCCACGGGTCGTGAAAAAGCCTCGGGCAAAATTCCCCGCCCGAAAACCCTCCCATCGGGGGAGGGGAACGGTTCGACCCCAACTTAATGTCTCGATCCTAATACCAACCTGAACCTTATCCGAACAGTATTGGAACGCCATGTAACCCAACAGTGGCAAGCATTTTGGCCAGAACATTCACGATTAACCAAAGTAACGCTGATGGTCTGCCGAGGCCAGCCAGTAGGTACTGGCTGGCTGGATTTGAGTGACGATGGATTTGTGGTAACGGCCCAGTGCATGCAATTGATGCTTGGAACGCCGGGCGGCTTCGGCTTGGGCAGTGGTGTGGTAGAAAATCACAGATCGATACTGCTCGCCGCGATCGGCTCCCTGGCGGTTGAGACTGGTGGGATCGTGGATGCGCCAGAAGGTGTCGAGCAGGGTGTCGTAGGCTAGGGCAGCGGGGTCAAACTGCACCTGACAGACCTCGGCATGGCCAGTAATACGCGATAGGACGTCAAGATAGCAAGGGTACTCGAAGTGCCCGCCCATATAACCGACAGAGGTATCAACAATGCCGGAGAGCTGACGAAAGGCGGCTTCTACGCCCCAGAAGCACCCGGCCCCAAAGGTAGCAAGTTCAAGCACTTGGGTCATAACCTCTGCATAGGATAATTAAACAAATTACCTCGATTTAAAGGTTAATAACAGCGGCATAGGCTGTTGACTGCGGTCAGCACTCCCGTGCCGTTGACTCCAGCGCCAGCCCAGTAGCCCGTTTGCCAGCAGCAGGGCCAGATTGAGCCCCACCAGCAGTTGCACCCAGCGTTGACTGGTTGTCTGCGCAGGCCGCGATCGCGATTTCCCGGTCCTGGCCTCTAGTCGCCGCAGAATCTCCTCGGCATTGAGCGGTCGCTGTCCCGGAAAGGGAGCCATCAGATCGTCAATCAGATCTGCCAGCCATGGCTCCACCTGGGGGGCGGCACGGCGCCAGTGCAGGGTGCCGGTATCGTCATCGGTATCCAGGTCAACCGGATGCTGCCCGGTCAATAGATGCACCCAGGAGCGCCCCAGGGCGTAGAAGTCTGATTGGGGCACCGCCCTGCCGTTGATTTGCTCCAGGGGGGTATAGCCGGGTGACACGATCGTTGTAACATCCCGCTGGCCGCCGATTTTGGCCAGGTAGGTATTGGTCATCTGCCGGACGGTGCCAAAGTCAATCAGGGCGATCTGGCCATCGGGCCGCAACATTAGGTTGGAGAGTTTAATATCCCGGTGAAACAGCTCGGTCTGGTGCACCAGGGCCAAAATTTCGGTGGCTTGCCGCAGCCAGGTCAGGGCCAGGGGTTGATTCACGGGGCCATACTGGGCCAACCATTGCTCTAAGGTATCACCAGCGATCTTTTCCATCACCAGGCAGGCTAAGGGGGGACCCGTGGCCGGGGTGACGGTAAAGTAGCCATCGGGCTCCACCTGGGGAATACCGGGATGGTGGAGCTGCTGGAGGGTTTTGACTTCCCGCTCGAACAGGGGCAGCAGCTTGGGCTGCTTCAGCACTTTCATCACCTGTAGGCGATCGCCAGCGGCCACTTCAAAAATATCGGCGGGGCTCCAGTCATCGAGGTCGCGTAGGGGACGTAGCAGCCGATAGCGATCGCCGATCAGCAGCGGTGTCCCACAGGCGGCGCAGTGGTCTAGGGCATCGGGCTGCTGCCGTTGGGGGCACCTGGGGTTGATGCAGTAGCTCACGATGGGGCCTCGCGGGAGATGCGATCGCAGACATACTCCATCACCACGGGCCTGAGGGTGAACCCGGCGGCACTTCTCTCCACCAGCGATCGCCGCACCAATGACCCCAGGGGCTGCAAAATATGGGGCGTTAGTTCCTGCTGCAGTCGGTCTACATTGGCGGGGGTTTGGAGCTTGGCCAGGGCATAGAGCAGCTCTTTTTCAGCCATGGATAGCCGCTCAAACTGCTGTTCAATTAAAAAACTGACATCACTGGTGATCAGCGTAATCCGCTGCTTTAAAAAGTCGCTGACGCTGCCATTAAACAAATCGCGCACGTTGGAAGCGACAATTTTTAGCACCAGGGGGTTGCCGCGATAGATTCGAATCAGCTGTTGCCAATGCTGTTCGCCAGACAGATTAGCCTCCTGCAAAATCCCCTGGGCCGCCTCGCCCAGACCGGGCAGATCGAGCGATCGCACCGGCCGATTAGGCCCCTCTAGCATGACAATTTCCTTGGTCGATTCACGACTGGTAATCAGCACGCAACTCTGGTGTTGGGCCTCTCCCAGCTGCCGCAAGAAGTCCCCATAGGCTCCGTAGCCTTCCCGATAGTGGCCCGCAAAGTCCCCCTCTTGCAGCAGGGTATCGAAATTGTCCAGTACGACCAAACAGCGGTGACTGTGCAGGTAGTCGATAACGCTGGCCAGCTGACGGTGGTGATCGGCGGTGGGGTCGATGGCCAGATCGGGCAATTGGGCCAACCAACTTTGCAGGACCGCCTCCAGGGGTGGCCCCGGCCGCAACGATTGCCAGATCAAGCAGTCAAACTGGCTCTGAATATGGCGCACCAACTTGACCACCAGGCTGGTTTTGCCAATCCCCCCGGGGCCAAGCACCATCACCAGGCGGCAGGATTGGGCGGCCCAGGCTTGCAGGGTGGCCAACTCCTGCTGGCGACCATAAAATACCGGCACATCCGGCAATTGTGACCAGTTGATTTTTCGCCAGGTTGAGGTGTACCCCGCCGCCGCCAGCCAGTCGGCCACATCCCGCCAGCTCTCCAGCACGTTATGATCGCGCCCGGTCAGGGTCTCGACGTAGCGGTAGAGGGTGTTACTCAGGTTGACTTCCACAGTTTTAGGGGCCGTAAACCGCTGGGCCGCAATTTCCGCCGGGCTGTAGCGACACAGTAGCCCCCGCAGCAGTTCTTGCTCCATGGAGGTCAGCGACGGCTGCTTGTGGGGGGCCGTCTGTTGCTTAGCGATCGCCAGGTCGGCGTAGAGCCGGTCTAAGTCCCAACTGGCCTGGGCTTCTAGAAAGAGATCATTATCGGCAGCCATAGCCTGAAAACACTGTCGTCTGTTGTCCTGCGTGCTTCTCAGCATAGCAAGCCCTACCCCCCAGCCCAGGTTTATAACCACTTTCATAACCAGGCTTAGGCCTTGGCTAACGCCAGTGTTGCCTAAGGTTGAGCCTAGTAGGGGCGGCATTGCTCAAACAGCCCAGCGGGTCACAGCGCCAAAAGCCCCCGCTGATTATCGACAGTCGACGATGACCCTGATTTACTCACAGGACTGCCGCCCGAAAAGTTCTAACCGTTTTTCCTCTGCTGTGCGATCGCAAGAATGGACATTAAAACCATGACCAACCAAATCCAAACCCTGCCAGAGTCTGACTACCATACCGCTTGGGCCGTGTACGCGCTCTCTTCATTGATCTTCGGCGTTATTGCTGGGGCGGCAGTGGGAGTATTCCTCGGCCTAATTCCAGGCACGACGAAAGCAGGGGCCTTCGTGGCAGGCTTCATCGCTGACCTTATCATCGCCAACATCATATTCCGTCACATTGTAAAAACAATGATTGTGCAGAAAATCACGTCATGATCTGGCAAGGCTCCGCGAGATGACCAACACAGCCAGGTTGGTGATTCCTCTCCTCGTTCCCGCGCTCTGCGTGGGAACGTAATGCGTGGCGCTCCTGCGCCCTGGGGTAGGCGTTCAGCATGGGGACGAGTTTAAAGTCGTTTACAGGGGACAGACATTCACAGCATCACGCTGCTGACTTGGGCGGGGATGCCCACCGTCGGAAAAACCTGGGTCAAGGTCAAAGGGCAGTATGCCGCTCCCCTCACCTTCTTGGAAAAGCCTGGGGGCTAGGCCAGTGAAAATGAAATAGCCCTGAGTGTGCGGGTTGGGTTATTGCTGCGAAATGCCCCATAAAATAGTTCAGCCTTAACTACCGAGCACACAGCCATGTCATCACTTGGGGTAGACAACAGGCAATCTCGTACCGATTTAGAGCGGCCATTCAGATACATTACACACACATTAGTATCCAGCAGATATCGCATCCCTACTCAAACGCTCCAGCCAATTCGTCATCTAGCGCATCTACAATGCCCATGTCATCGACACTAATTGGATCATCCGCACAAACTCCATAGAAATCTTCTAAGGACATTGCAGCAGTAGCTATTCGTTGGACAGGCTGATAAATCACCATCACCTCTACATCTCGATCAGTTAACCCAACCGGAATGTCAAGATGCAGAATGCCATCTTGACCAACTCGTTGCCGTACCTTAATGCTTTCCATCATGGCTCTCCCCGCTTAATCGACTTCCTCACCCAATTCTTGCAATATTCCCTGTAACTCAGCTCAAGCAGCCTCCAGTTCATTAACCGCTTCCCATGATGGCTACTCAGGTGGTTTAGAAGCTTTTTAGCTGTTCTGTCCCCTTATGAGCTTCCAAGTCGTCCCAGCGATACCCCTCTGGTAGCCCAGCTTCAGTTTCCGTCTCCTTAGCCATCTTCAAGAAAAGGAGGTACGTAAGCTCAGTTACGTACTTGTGATAAATGATTCCTCCATCCTTCAGGATGTTACAGAGGTTCCATAGCTTGGCGACGATATCGTGGGTTGTGTTGCTCATAGCTTTGGTATTTTACCCTTGCTTGGCCTTGGTTTCAGCCTATTTATGGGCATTCACCAAAAGACCTAGCCCAGGTTTATAACCGTTTTCATAACGGGGCTTAGGCACTAGCTAACCCCGATGTTGCCTAAGGTTGAGCCTAGTGGAGGCGGCATGATGCTTACCGCCCCCAGCTTAAAAACTAGGTTAACGCCATGATTAATCTCAAACCCTTTCCTAAAATTAGCCGTTGGCTGATCGTCAGTCTATGCACCGGCCTACTAGTAGTAGGTCTCGGCTTAGGGCCATTGGGTCTAAGCCCAGCCCAGGCGGATGTCCCTTTTTACTGGGACTGGATCAACGTGGATATTAACCTGCAAGCCAACGGTGACATGCTGGTCACCGAAGCCCAAAAATATACCTTTACCAGCGACCATACGTCCCAACGCTATCGCTATATCCCCCTCGATCGCCTGCACCGGATTACCGATGCCCAGGTTTACCAAGACGATCAACCGATTCCCACCCAAACCGGCATCCGCAACAATCAGTACTGGATTCGCTGGCAACACGACTTAAATGCGCCCGAATCCCACACCTTTGTGCTGAAGTATCGGGTCGTAGGCGGGGTGCTCAACCGGGGAGAAAACTATAGCCAAATCTACTGGCGGGCTCTGTTCCCGGAGCGAGATGCGCCGATCAATCGGGGTAAGGTGACCGTCCATGTCCCTGAGGAACTGGTGGGTAACATCAGTCAATTTGAAAGCCGGGGGGTGCCATCCAGCGATCGCCAGATTGCCCCCGATACCTTTGAATTCAGCGTCGACCGCCCCCTCGCCCCCAAGCAGTTCCTGGACGTGCGATTGCAATTCCCCAGTGGCCTGCTTGATCTGAGCACCGCCCAGTCCCCCTCAGGCCTGTCCAGATTGGCTGACTATTTATGGATCGGCTTCATATTGTTAGGCGGAGGATTCATGATTTTCATTGGCATCTGCAATGGCTACAGCGATAGTTACAGCGGCTATGGCGGCTATGGCGGCTATGGCGGTGGCGGTGGCTACGGCGGTGGCGGTGGCGGCGGCTGTGGTGGCGGCGGTTGTGGTGGTGGCGGCGGCGGCTAGCCCAACGTCTAAGTGCGCGATCGCAGCACCGCCAGTAACTTAGTAAAGTGGTCGGGCAGGGGGGCGATCGCCACCACGGGCTCCCCACTGGCGGGGTGGCGCAATTCTAACCGCTGGGCGTGGAGCGCCTGCCCCGGCAGGTTTACCCCCATATCCCGTTTCGGGCCATAGGTGAGGTCGCCCACAATCGGGTGACCCCCATGGGCGCTGTGCACCCTGATTTGGTGGGTGCGTCCGGTTTCCAGCCGAAATCGCAGCAGGGAGAAATTGCCCAGCCGCTCCTCCACCTGCCAGTGGGTGACCGCATGGCGACCTTTTTCCAGGGGCACCACGGCATTTTTTTTGCGATCGGCGGGGTGCCGCCCCAGGGGGGCATCAATGGTGCCAGTCTCGGTTTTGGGCGCCCCGTAGACCACCCCCAGGTACTCCCGGCGGGCGGTTTTGGCTTTCATTTGCGCCTGTAGGTCGCTGTGGGCCAGATCCGTTTTGGCCACGACGATCGCCCCGGTGGTGTCCTTATCCAGGCGGTGCACAATGCCGGGACGTTGGACGCCCCCGATGCCCAGCAGTTGGTCCCCACAGTGGGCCAGCACCGCATTCACCAGGGTGCCGTTCATATTGCCGGGGGCCGGATGTACCACCAGCCCAGCGGGTTTATTGATAATGATCAGGTGCTGATCTTCGTAGAGAATCTCCAGGGGGATAGCCTCTGGGGTCAGCTCCAGGGGCTTGGGTTCGGGGATAGTTAGCTGGATGCGATCGCCCACCTGCACCGTCGCTTTCTTGTTGGTACAGCACTGGCCATTCAGGTGCACATACTCCCAGTCGATGAGCTTTTGAATCCGATTGCGGGAGAGAGCTTTGACATGGGCCGTCAGCCAGCGATCGAGCCGTTCTGGATCAGCGTGTTCGACGGTCAGTTCTAGGGTTTGGTCAGCGATGGCGAAGATTTGAGCGCGATAGATGTTTTACCATCCTAAGGTATCGGTACAGTATCTCCAGATCCCAGTGATTGAGGGTTCTTTTTGAGCCAGCCAGGTTCAGTTGCTGGCCAACTGCTTCAGGACAATTCCCACCAGGGCGATCGCCGCACTGATCGCCAGTCCAGCGCTAATGCCACCCACCCACTTAATCACATCCCAGGTCCTGTCCTGCCACTGCTGGGTCTGGTCCCAGGTTCTATCCTGCCATTTCTGGGTCTGCTCAAGCTCTACAGTGAGCTTATCGAGCTTATCGTTGAGATCCTGCAGGGCCTCTTGTAAGGCGGGTTCTGGGTTGGCGTCAGCCATGGCGTTTCCTTGAGCAGACAATGGATGCAGTCTGTCTAGATCTTAGACTACATAACCTCGATAAGCGCTTACCATCAGCACCAAACCAAGTATTTGCACCAGCAAAACCATTGACCTGTAGAGTAAACTACGGGCACAACCAGTATGAGAAACCGCTGTAGAGAATCGCGTCAAGAAAACGCGTAAGTTTGTTTTGAAAACGCGTAAAACACATTTTTTGCATTAAACATGACTTCATTACCGGCCAATGCTGCTGTCTCAGCCCCCACCCTGGCGGTGGGGCAACTGCGCCGGGTGCACCATATTGCCCTGAATGTCAAAGACATGGCGGCGTCGCGGCAATTTTATGGCGGCCTGCTGGGGCTGCGGGAACTGACCGGCGATCAGGTGGATGACACCCTGAAAGACCTGGTGGCTACCGGTAAAGTGGCCAATTTTGTCACCCCCGACGGCCTCATTTTGGATTTGTTCGCGGCCCCGGATCTAGAGCCGCCAGATCCAGATCCTGAGCAGTCTTTCACCCGGGCCTACCACCTGGCCTTTGACATCGACCCGACCCAATTTGACCAGGCGCTAGAGGCCTTGCAGCAGAACGACATTGCGATCGCCCACGGCCCCGTCAGTCGCCCCACAGGTCGCGGGGTCTATTTCTACGATCCAGACGGCTTCATGGTGGAAATTCGCTGCGACCCCAGTTAATCAGGCTGGGCCAGGGATTGCACCAGTGGCTGGACAGGCGGCCCAGCCGTTGACCCCGATCGGCCAAAGTGCCTGGTCCGGGACTGTCGCCCTGGGAAACCCAGCACCCTGATTAAATTTTAATTAGAGTTTAAAAGACATTCATTCTTTTCATAGGTTCAGCATGGCAGAAGCACGGGGTAGCGCCCTGGTGGTGGGTGCGAGCCAGGGGATTGGCCTGGGTTTTGTCAACCAGCTCTTGCAAGATGGGCGGTTCCAGCAGATCTATGGCACCTACCGCCAGCCCGACTCGGCCCAGGGGTTGTTGACTCTGGCGGAGCGGGTGCCTCGGCTGACCCCCCTGGCGGTCGATGTCACCGACGAAGCCTCCCTGGCTACCGCCATCGGGACCATTCAGGGCCGCACGCCCCAGCTGCATCGGGTGGTGTACTGTGTGGGCTGGCTCCATGATGGCCCGCTGCAACCGGAAAAAAGCTTGCGGCAGCTCGATCAGGCTCAACTGCTGCGATCGTTTGAGGTCAACACCATCGGTGCCGGGTTAGTGGCCAAACACTGCCTGCCCCTGCTCAACCATGACCAGCCCAGCCTGCTGGCAGCCCTGTCGGCCAAAATTGGCAGCATTGGCGACAACCGACTGGGGGGCTGGTATGGCTATCGGGCCTCGAAGGCGGCCCTGAATATGCTGTTCAAAACGGCGGCGATCGAGTATGCCCGCAAAAGCCCCAATACGATTCTGGCCCTGCTGCACCCCGGCACCACCGATACCCAGCTGTCCCAGCCGTTTCAGCGGGGGGTGCCCCCCGAAAAGCTGTTTTCGGTGCAGCGCACCGTGTCCCAGCTGATGACGGTGATGGATAACCTTACCCCCGCCGACAGCGGCGAGTTTTTTAACTGGGATGGTAGCCGCTTGCCCTGGTAAGCCTCTACATAAACCTCTACAATTGGGCACCAACATGGAGCGCGATCGCATCGCCGGGCGGAATAGTGGCGATAAATCGACCAGTGGCATTCACCTGAATCACCCTGGCCCCATTGGCGCAGGCGGTGGCTCCATTGGCGGGTACCAGAGCCCCTTCTACCACATTGCAGTAGCGTCCCTGGGGAAGCTGGGTTTGAAACCAACGGGTCAGCTGTTCGGTGTCATGGTTAATTACCACAAAGCCGCGATCGCCTCGACCAAAAGCAATTTGATTCGCGCCATTGCTCCACCAATCAGTCACCTCTGCCACGGGCTGGGTGACATTGCGAAAGCCCACCATATTGGTGATCGCAGTCCAGCGATGTTCGCAAACCCAGTCCCCAAAACACTGGGCAACGCCATCCTGATAGACGGGCTGGGTTACCCCGGCTGCATCCGCCGGCGGTCCCTGTTCAGAGTCCTCAAAGGCATAGCTAGACATTAGCTTGGGCTGACCATAGGGAAAGGCCAGCATAAACACATTCGCCAGGGCATAGCGGTGATCATCCTTATGGGTAAGGTAGTTGCCACCGCCCCCATGGCCCCGTTGCTTATCATGGTTATCAATGAACACCACCGCCAGATGATCCGGGGCCAGCCCCCAGGCTTCCCCCAGGGTTTCGAGCTGGGCCAGGGTTCGCCCCCCTTTGCCCAAAAAGGCCTCACTCACTATCCGGCCATACTCAAAATCCAGCACCTGGCCATAGGCGTAGTACTCCTCTTTGCGGATGGCTTCGGTACCTGGGTCGATCACCTCCTGGTAAATGAGCAGGTCTTGATCAGGATGGGCAGCCCGTAGCCGAGCAATAATCTGCCCCAACTCCTCAGCCCGGATATGCTTGGCCGCATCAATCCGAAAACCACTGACCCCCAAGTCCACCAGATCACTCATATAGTTAACCAGGGTGGCTTGGACATACTCAGAACTGGTATCCAGGTCGGCCAAGCCCACCAGTTCGCACTGGGTGACGTTTTCGGCGTCGCCATAGTCCGTCACTGGTTGGCGACAGTCGTTAAAGTCATCCCAACTGTAAAGGCTTGGATACTCATACTTAGTGAATTCAGTGCCGGCACTGCCCACACCGCTCTCGAACCCCGCCATGTGATTGATCACTGCGTCAGCGTAAATCTCCACCCCAGCCTGGTTGCAGCGTTCAATCATCGCCGCCAGTTCCTGCCGCGTCCCACTACGACTCTCCAGCTGGTAGCTAATCGGTTGGTAGCGCTGCCACCAGGGAAAGCCATAGTCGGGTAAAACGATATGTTCTTGGGGTGGGGAGATTTGTACCCCCTTAAAGCCATGGGGCCCCAGATGGGTTTCACATTCTGTTGCGATATCGTTCCAGGTCCACTCAAACAAATGGACGAGAGTGGTGGGCTCAGCCCCGTCTACCGCAGCCTCTGGCATCCCATCCATCGATGAAACACTGGTTATTGGTAGAACTGACAACGCCAGACCAATTAGTCCTGCCGCTGAAAAGAGATTAAAAAGGAGTTTTTCTATAGCCACCATGGGTTTAAACGGTATAAAAAACAACGTTTTGTATGTTTGAGGACGCGGATTTATCCCCCTGATAGCATTCACGTTTGGCCAGGTAAACTACCAGGGGACAAAAAGTGGGCGATCGCCATTTAGTCAGGGCCGACGACAATATAACCACCGTTACTGACAATGTCAGGTTCTAGGTAGCAGGTAGCAGGTGGCAGGATTGGTTGTCTGACCTATGCCACAGCGTACTAGCTATGATCAGGCCTACATCGGGGGCGACGATCATCGGGGCTACTGTTACAGTTCGCTACGGTACATTGCCTATCGTTGAAAAATGCCAACAAACATAACGTCAACTTATGTTTTTGGTGGACGAATAATCTGAGAAATTATCGCTAGGGTAGAGCTATCAACTCCAGATTTCGAGGACAAGTATTCCTAATGGTTCAAACCCCCTATTCCCCATCTATGTCCCTAGAAACGATCCCTACCTCTGCTCCCTCAGCATCCCTAGACGGCACCATCAAAGCTGCCCTAGAGCATGCCCGTCGCCTCACCGATATGTACGGTACCAGCAATATTGAAGTTGCCCTGGCTTGGGAAACTGTAGATGAACTAGAAACCGCTCGCACGCACCAAAAAACGCTCCAGATGTCTAGCCTGGAACGCTACTGTATTGCCTATCCTGATGCCGCTGAATGCCGCATTTACGAGGATTAAGGCAACTTCTGCAAACCTTTCTCCCCTACGGTAGCCACGATCGCTGACCGGAAGGGGAGATTTAGGTTCTCGACAACTTCCTCAATGAAAGTTACGGGTATCCGGGGGCCAAGGGAAGATCAATCAATGCCCCGGCCCCCGAAAGCTACCAGTCGCCTGGGGTTCCCCATTCACGACTACGCTCTGGGGCTGCTGCTACCGGCATGGCCCGGGGTACATCTTGAATCACCTGTACATGGATGATTTGGTTGGGCTCTAGGGTAATTAAGTGGGGAGATGTGCCGACAGCGGTGGTTGCCCCTACCAGGGCTCCTCCGAGTAATGCAAACGCGCCAAATCCCCCGGTTAGCAAGGTCATGGCTAAGGCCCCAGCCCCAGTCCCCAAGGCCAGCATGCCGGGAGCAATATCTGGGGGACCGATAAAGTATTCAGTATTGCTGGCTAAAGGCACCCGCTGTCCATTGGGCGTAATCAGGGTGTGGCTGACCCAGCGCTGGCCATTTTGGCCAGGTTCAAAATGGCCAATCAGTTGGCTACCAGCAGGGGCCAGCACCCCATGGGTAATGGGGTCACGAATGTCGTTTTGCAACAGCATCACTTCATTAGCCTTAAAGTCTCCGAGGGGACGCGCTTCGTTGCCGGGATAGCGTAGGGCCAGTACGGTACCAGCGGCGATTAGGGTATCGGGGGAGACAGGGCGATCGCTGGGGGGAGTCCCGGGCTGGGGCACAGCTCCATGGGAGGGTGCGCCATAGGTGACATCATCCCCTGGCAGAGGGGCGCCAAAGGGAATCGCTTCTCCAGCCGCGATCGCAAAGGGTGGGGGCAATTCTGCTGGCAGGCCAGGGGTGGCTGCGGTGCCAGGGGCCGTGGGCACGGCGAGGGGAGCTTGGTCGGCCGCAGGGGGAGGGGAATGGCCGGGGGGTGGATCGACCGCGATCGCCCTGGTAGGAGCGGCCTCAGCGGGTGCAGGGGCTACCGCCTGGGCTGGGGGCTGAGCTGGCGGTTCTTGGGCCATGACTGGAGCCGACTCTGGCGTTGAAGTGGGTGGAGTGGCCGGGGCTGCTGCGGGTGCTGACTCAGCCGGTACCGGGGGCGCTTCCGCTACTTCGGCAGGAGCTGGTTCTGCCGGTGGCGCTTCCGCTACAGGCTCAGTGGGAGTAGGTTCTGCCGGGGCCGCTTCCGCTACAGGCTCAGTAGGGGCTGGTTCAGTCGGTGGCGTTTCAGCCATGGGTTCAGTAGGGGCCGATTCGGCCACTGAGGGTTGCACCGGAATCGGCACCCCTGTGGTTTCAGAATCAATGGGTGCATCGGGTGTATCCCCCCCTGGGGAAGGGGATTCAGGGGCGGGGGTTACTGACACTGGAGGCAGATCCGGCAGTGCCGGGGCCGTGACTGTAGGCTCTGAGGATCGAGCTGCTGGGGGTTCAGCGCTTTCAGGGGTGGTCGGTTCAGTGGCCGCTGATGCCTCAGCGCCCCGGGGCGGGGGTGGTGTGGTCAAGGCCACCGAGTCAGACGGGGTAGAGGCGGGTGGAGTTGCAGCGGTGTCTGGAGGACTCAGGGGCGCTGAGGCTGGGGGCGTTGTTGGGGCAGTACCCACCGTTGCATCCAGATCCTCAAGGCTGGGTACAGAAACCTGTTCCGATCCAGCAAAGCCAATATTGAAAGGGTCAATGGGTAAGGTTTCAGGTAGGTTAGCCAAGTTGTCAATGTCAGAAGGCAGCATCAAATTCGCTGCTGATGTACTCAGCCGCCCGGTACCTGCTGCCGGAAAAGCCAGGTAAGGATCAGCCGCTGGCATGGTGGGCAACTCGACAATCATGCCGTTGCCATTGCCCGATATGGGAGGTGTGGCGGGCAGATCAGCCACAG
Source organism: Nodosilinea sp. P-1105 (assembly GCF_012911975.1). GTDB lineage: Bacteria > Cyanobacteriota > Cyanobacteriia > Phormidesmidales > Phormidesmidaceae > Nodosilinea. The sequence continues at coordinate 12,826 of NZ_SMDQ01000093.1, forward strand.
CTGCCGCAGGGGTCGTCAACGGGGTGATCACCCACCGAGTTTGCTCCCCCGCGGCCATGGATACGAGCTGAACCGGCTCCTCAGCCAGAGCAACCTCGGGGGACACATCGAGCACCACCTGCACCGTACCGGGGGTGACCTGGCTGAGGGAAATGCGCTGGATCGCCCCCTCGTAGGTTTGCTCGGTGGCCACGTCCCCCAGTTGGGTCTGGGGCAGTTCGATCACCAACTGATTTGTGCCTGCCTCGATGGCATACTGAGGCACCACCCCACTGGGTAAAGTGAGCGTTAATTGCTGGGTGGCAGGATCAAACTGCCAGGCTGACAGGGTAGCTGCCGCAGAGGTCGCTGGACTGAGCAACAGCAGCGTAGACACCAGAGCGCCGCTACCCATTCCCAAACGGGTCCAGCTCAAGGAAGACGTGGGTGAAGATGTCAGGAATGCCATGGGTATTGCCAAAGAGAAGAGCGGTCGGGGTGGTCACAGAAAGCAATTGTTCGACGCCCGCCTAAAGCAAAACGTGGCCCAAGCAGGGGGTGAGACAGATGCCCAATGGGACGATCTGTCCCCAAGCTTAGTCGCTGGCACTAAATGCAGCGTAGGTTGATCGCTCTCATGACCTAAATACAGCGTGTGCTGCTAAACCTCCCCCAAGGATACGCACAATCTCAAGAATTGCAAGGGCTATTTAGACCGATAGCGGCAGCACGTTAGTCAGGGAACTGAAGCAGGACGCAAGGCGTCGTATCTCATAAGTAAGTAAGTGAATAGCTGGTCGAAACCGATATGCCCGGTAAGGATGGTGGAGAAACCCAGGGTTCTACGGAGGGCGTTACCCGATTTGGGTGGTTACCCTAAAGATCCCGTGATGGTGCTACCCATCGTTGCTGCGGTAACGCTAATGGTGGCAATCCGTCAGCCAGCGTAAACCTGTTTGACCGCAGTTTAGCTAGCTGGGTTGATTCATCCTTAGCCTGGGTTAGCTACACCAAAGACGATTGTTCTGGAGACACACGAACCATGACCCGTTCTAGAATTCCTGGCCTTTCACGATGGGCCGCTAGTGGCGTGCTGGTGCCGGTGATGCTGGGGACCGTTGTCGCCCCAGTTGCCCTGGCCCAAACCGCTGAAGATGCGCCCACTGAAGCCGAGACCGCTGGCGAACCAGCCCCAGCGGCATCACAGTTTGTCTGCCAGATGCACAACGGTCAACCGACGGTGATGTATGCACCAGCCAGCCAGCCAGGGCAGCTATATCCCTGGGCTGTGCCCCAGGACATGGGAAGTGCCTGGCCAGCCCAGCGACGCTGCGAAACCATTAGCGCCCGCTTAGAGTCCTATCGTCCCGATGGGCTTTTAACCCTCGATACCGGGGTCGAGAATGGTTACAACATCGTCTGTGTTACTACCCAGGCGGTAGACAGCTGCCGCATTGTGTTTACGGTGCCAGAGGGGCAAGACCCTACATTTACGCGAGATCAGGTGTTTGAGAACCTGGCCACCGCCGACCAGGGGCAACAAACCCAGGGAATCAATACATTAACGGGCAATGGCAGCATTCTGGGGCAGATTGGTGAAGCCCTGGGCCTTCCCCAGGCTGGGGGTAGTTTCCCGACTCAACCGAGCGGTAGCATCGGTCTCAGGCCGTTTTTGGACCCCTCAGACGGGGGCACTGGGGCTAACCTCCGGGGTGGCAGTGCGACCCCGGGGCGGCAACTGAATCCAGATAGCTTCCGCTAAGCTAAGGCGGCCGCGTTAGCGCATGGTGACGAACTCTTCAGCGGAACTGGGATGGATGGCGACGGTGGCGTCGAATTCGGCTTTAGTGGCTCCCATTTTGACGGCGATCGCAACCCCCTGAATAATTTCAGCCGCATGATCGCCCACCATATGGGCTCCCAGGACCCGATCCGTAGATTTCTGTACCACTAATTTCATTAGGGTCTTGGCTTCAATCCCTGGCAAGGTGTAGTACATGGGACGGAACCGAGAGCGGTAGGTCTGAATGTCAGTGTCGCCAAATTGATCCTTGGCCTCTTGCTCCGTCAGCCCCACGGTGCCCATCTCAGGGGTGGTAAACACAGCGGTTGGTACAGCGTCATAGTTCATGACGCCCGGTTTTTGGCCAAATTCGCGATCGGCAAAAATTCGCCCTTCCTTAATGGCTACCGGGGTGAGGTTAATCCGATCCGTGACATCGCCGACGGCAAAGATATGGGGAACACTGGTGCGGTTATAGTCATCAACGGCGATCGCGCCATTTTCTATAGACACCGCCGTTTTGTCTAACCCCAGCTTGTCAATATTGGGGATGCGCCCGGTGGCCGCGAGGCTCACGGCATCCACCAACACATGTTGGGCACCTGTGGCGGTGGTAATGGTGACATCTACCCCGTCTTTAGTTTTTTCAAAGGCGACGGGTTGACACTCCGTCATCACTTTGACCCCAGCATTGGCCATAGCCGTTTGAATCTCTTGACGCATGCCATCATCAAACCCGCGCAAAATCGCATTGCTGCGTACAATCTGGGTAACCTGGCAGCCCAGACCATTCAAAATCGAGGCAAACTCACTACCAATGTAGCCGCCCCCAACGATTGCAATCCGCTGGGGCTGCTGAGGCAGGTGAAAAATATCATCCGAGGTAATCGTGAACTCAATGCCTGGAATCTCTGGCCTGACCGGACGCCCCCCCACCGCAATCAAAATTTTGCCAGCGGTGATGGTCTCTTCCCCCACTTGTAGGGTGTGGTCGTCAATAAACTGGGCGAAGTGGCGGAAAAGCTTCACCCCCGACTTATCCAACATGGTCTGATAAATGCCATTGAGACGGGTCGTCTCGTTATTCACAGCCGTCATCAGCGTGGGCCAATCAAAGCTGGTCTCCCCGACGGTCCAGCCGTAACCCTTAGCCGCCTTAAACTGCTCCGGAAAGTGGGACGCATACACCATCAATTTCTTGGGTACACAGCCCCGATTAACGCAGGTACCACCTAATCGCCCTGCTTCGGCTAGACCAACTTTGACGCCATATTCTGTCGATCGTCGAGCTGCTGCTATGCCCCCCGATCCACCACCAATCACAAACAGGTCAAAATCGTAGGCCATAACTCCACTCCTAACTTGACGACTGGTTATAGTCTATCGAGGGAACTGGGTTCCTGTCGGTGATGGGGAATCAGACGAATCTCGGAATACCATCTCGGTTGAGAACTTTGTGCCGTCCGCGCCAACGTAGTTATAGGGACAGAGTTGCTGCCAATAAAATTCAAGATTCCTTAACTAGACTAGCTACTGGGTCTGGGTTTCCAGCCATCATCAAACCCCCAGCTTAACCAAGAAATGTATTGATCGACTAGAACACTAGCAACGTCTATAATTTCGTTTGCTTCATAAGGCTTGACTGCTATTCCATGAATGGCGGCATTAGATAGCTTTAATATTTTCTGTATCAACTTGGCTTGTTCTAGCGTTATAGCGCTAGCGTCATGCAATCTTTTAATTAAGCGACTTCCCGAATCTACCGGTGTGATTTTCACTCCGAAACCCCGAGCAATATTTTTCGCCAGAACGTCGACTTCTAAACGTAAACCAGCAAGTGCAAGGTGCCTTGTTGGGCAGTATCACCGCTCGATATTCTGAATGTTTGAATGATCGACCACATTCCACTCACCGTTGTTACGATAAAGACGTTTGTTTTGGTTAGGGTAATCAGTAACGTCTTGACTGAGACGCTGCCCCATGACTAGGCAGACCAGTGGCTCCGAGCCGGTAGCCAACATTGAGTGTGCGACGCCATTGAGTGGGCACCCGATGAAATCTCCGGGGCCAACTGCATGTGCGTCATTACCAATAAAGGCGGTGCCCTGGCCAGAGAGGACGTAAACGCACTCCTCCTCGAAGAGGTGAACGTGATGCTCGGTGGAGTAGTGACCGGGCAAGACCGAGATGACATGAACGCCAATATTTTTGAGGCCTACGGCATCGCCGAGCGACTTGTTGATGCGAACGGCGGCCTCGTTAAGAAAGTGAACCTTCTTTTGCCCCGCCATATCGGCAATAGCTTTTGCTGAGAGATGCATCACTGCTCCTTTGCTGCCCAGCGGTGAAGTTGTGCGGCGGCAGACACACTCGAATTCTCATCGATAAACTCCGTTCCGTCCGCACCAACGCAGTGTTGGGCTGCGCTGC
>NZ_SMDQ01000094.1 GCF_012911975.1 Nodosilinea sp. P-1105
GATGAAGGCACAACCGCACCAGAGATGATGTTGTTGCCGTACATCAGAGAACCAGCAACGGGCTCACGAATACCGTCGATGTCGACGGGGGGAGCCGCGATGAAGGCAATCACGAAGCAGGTGGTGGCAGCTAGCAAGGTGGGAATCATCAACACGCCGAACCAGCCAATGTAAAGGCGGTTTTCGGTGCTGGTAACCCACTGACAAAACTGCTCCCACAGGTTGGCGCTTTCGCGCCGCTGTAGAGTAGTAGTCATGATGTATTAGTGCAGTAAACAATGAAGTTATGTATGAGATGAACCATGGATTTAATTCATCTATTGTTACATTAGCATAACTTTCTATAAAAAGCAAGGGAAGGATAATGGTTCCAGGCGTTTCGAGGCGGCAGGACTACTGATTTAGAGTCACCATGATCAACTGGCACACACTCAGTAGGTCACGTTGCCATAGGGCAGGGTAGCGTCCCACTCTAGAGTCCCCTGGGCACTCTCCTCAGTGGCGGTTGGCTCTACAAATTGGTCAGGCGAGGGGCCGGTTGGTCGGTTCTCTTGCTTCAGAGCAGACAGGCCCAGGGCGGCATGAGCCGGCAGTACCTTGGCAGACAGCTTAGCTGACTGTTTTGGAGCATTAATGTCTTGGTTGAGCTCGCGAATTCTGCGGGATAGCAGCCGGATAATATTGACGGCAATCCCTGGAGTTTCGTCAATCGCGTCATAAAGCTGCTGCTGGGTCAGTACCAGGCACTCGCAGGGAGTGATGGTTGTTACCGAGGCAGAACGAGGCTCGGCATCAAACACTGACATTTCTCCAAAGCAGTCATCTTGTTTAAGCTGGGCTACCTGTTGCCCCTGAATGTGAACGCTCACCTGGCCAGATACCACGATGTACATCGACCGACCTTCTTGACCTTCGGTGATGATGGTGTAGTTAGCCTCGAAGAGGACCTCATCCATGACTGAGGCCAGGCGCACCAAAAAGTCATCCCTAAGCTCTTTGAAAATAGGTACGTTGCGGATAAAAAGCAAACGATCAACGCTGGTCAGCATGGAATAGTAAGGCGCGATAAGAACGAATAGCGTAGTCCAGGCCCAGGAGCGATAGGAGGGCAAGCACCTGGGGATTACTAACTCGGTTTAGGGTCATACCCTTGCAGCAACGCCTGCACTTGATGGGCGACAATCGGGTTAGGATCAGTGGCCATCATCGGTAGCAGGTCTTTTAGGGCTCTGGGGGAAGCGACGCTGAGATAGGCTAGCACAGCCTCGCGGACAAAGCCGGTGGGATGTTGTAACGACGCGATCGTGTGCTCTGCGGTCATATTCCAATGGTGCACTCTGGCAACGTGGAAGCAGCAGGCCAGGGTCCAATCTGACAGGAAGTTGCGTAGATCTAGCAATTGGCGCAGACGGTCTTTAGCGTATAAGGGTTGATAGGCAATCAGATCCGTGGCAGCGGCCAGGCGTTTGAGTTTCTCTGAGTCCGGCTGGCGATCGAGCAGGATCAGAATCGATCGCTTGCTGGCAATATCAAGCGTGTTATCTAAAATTTCTAGACCCCTAGCCCAGCTACCTACTGAGCCATTAAGGCTAACCTGAGCCGCTTGGATAGCATTGGCCGGAGACACAAAGCGTAACAACATAAACAGCCGTTCAATGGAGTCAACCTGCTGGGAGGCTAGGGCATTGCGGAGCAGGTCTGCTTCCGGGGCAGAAACCTTTGCTAAATCAATTTTGGCCGCTAAAATTTGACCGACAAAGGCGATTTCGGTATTCAGCAGGTCTTCAATGCCGTTGCGCCCCAACAGTTGATCCAAAGCTTCGTCAATGATGGCGGAGCGCTTTACCCCAGTCTCTTGGTACAAACTCAGCAAAATGCGCAGGATATGACGGCGAGTTAGCCCCCAGCTGGTGGTCAGATTGCGAATTAAAATCTCTAAAGCGGGTAGGGTACCGATGTTACCAATCACCTGCCAGGCCTGGATGCGCATTGGTTCTGGCTTATATTGATCGAGGGCTAGGGTTTCGAGCATGGGTAGCGCTTCGTTGCCCAGGCGGGTCAGTGCTGCTACGGCTGCATCGCGGGTGGACTTGTATTGCAGTGCCTTAAGTAGGGAGGGGTAATACTTTTTGTACTGGGTGGCTGCGATCGCCTCCAGTAAGGCTCGCCGTACTCTCAGGGAGGTATCCTGCAATAAGCCGTCAATATAGATACTGAGGGATTCCATATAATCGGCATCCCCCAGGGCTCGACAGCCCATCACCCGTTCTCGCTCCTGGTCGTGAATCAGCATTTTGCGCAGGGTGGCTGTGGCCTCGGCTCGCTCCCGAGAATTACCGCGCCGCAACATCAGAGAAGCCGCTGTGCCGCGCACCGCCGCATCGACCTCGGGCGATAAATAAGGACGGAGTTCGTTGATGTCGTAGTGGTCCTGGGCCAACCAGATATAGCGCAAGGCCAAAGCTAACACGTCTGGTTTTTGGTTGGGGGTAGTTAATAGGGGGCGTAGCTGGTCCAGATAGTCTGGGTTGGGGTACTCCAGCATGGCCTCTAAGCTTTGGCGGCGTAGGGCTGGGGAGAGGGTTGCCAGCCGGGGGGCGAGAATCTCGCCAATGTTTTTGGGGTCAATATGACACAGCAGCTCAATGCAAGACCGTTTATCCGCTTCAGAGCTAGGCATTTCCAACTGTTCCACAAACGCCCGCTTCAACACCCGCAAATTAGCATCAGAAAAGGTGAGTAAGCCCCGCTCAGCACTACTGACCAGTAGACCCAGGTAGCGCGATCGCAGCAGCAGCATGATCACAAACCAAACGATAGCCGCCACCACCGTCCCCAACAAAAACAAGCGAGCTTGGGCATTCGGATCGACCAGGCCAATCCGGTTGCAAACGGCAATGGTGACCAAAATAGCGACCCCGGTTCCCCCCATCGACAGGGGTTCGGCAATGCCCCCCACCAGGGACTGGACGGTACTGCGCACCTGATCTGGGATCGGCTGAAACAGGATCGGGCGAGTGGTGGCCACCAGGGTATAGCGCAGCCATTCATCAAAAAACTTAAGGCTCACCAGGCCTAAAAACAACACCGAGGGACCCATCAGGGCTGGATAACTCAGCCCTAGGGTCAGCAGCCCTAGCACCACAATCGTGAAGGGCAGCAGCAAAGTGACTCGAAACACCCCTTGCCGTTCGATCAACCGGCTAGAGGTAAACCACTGGGTGAATAGCTCGATCAACCCTAACAAGCCACTGAAAAAGCCCAGAAAAGCCGCGATCGCCGCAATAGTCAAAGAGCTTTCCAACTGATTTAGAAACTGAAACTCGATCGAAAACAGCAGCATCTGGGCCAGTACAAAGAAGGAAAACAGCAACACCACGTACTGGGCCATCGCCCCCTTCAGCCGTTGCTTGATCTGGTAGTTTTCCACATTCTCCGCCTGGCGCTTTGGAGAATCGGGAAAGGCATGTTCGTAGTTGCGGCTGAGATACAACAAAATCCCTGCCCCAATCACCATCACCCCAAAGGCCATTAGCATCACGTTCTGCAAGCCAATCAGTGACAGCAGAAAATATACCGAAAAGCCGCTCATTACATCAGCGACCAGGTTGCCACTGCTAATGATCGGAAAGGCCCGTTTAATCTCACGGATATTAAACAGTTGGTTAGCTGTCACTGACAGATTCAGGTCATTCAGGCTGTAGATCGCCTCAATCCACAGCCGCAGGGTAAATACCATTACCCCCGCCAACCAGGGAACCGTCAACCCCCAACGAAAGATTAAGATCGGGGCTGCCATCAGCAGCGCAATCACCACAATCACCCAGCGCAGGGGAAACAGCCGCTGTAGCCACGAGTAAATGGTGCTGAGTCCTAACCCCACCCCAGCACTAAAAATATAGATCCAGGGCAGGTTTGCCGCCCCGTAGGCATCCAGGAATAGCGCTGCCGAACTTACCTCCAGCCACAGGATCCCCATGGAGGTAGCCGTGTAGAACGCAAACATCAGCAGCGTCCGCTCTTCCTCGCCGGGACGCAGGTTGATCAGGTTCAGGAACCATCCCTTGATGGTGCGACGGTCGTCAATGGGTGTGGACAAGCTCATGCAGCAGGATTAGCAACGGCTGATGCCTATCAGGATACCCAAGGCTATCCCTTTAGGCCTAGATTTTAATCAGCCAGCAAGGCGCAGGTGGGCTCGCTGCCGTTCGGCCTGCATGGGAATTGCTGGAAAATGCATGGCGGCGTTAACGTCAGGCAAACTTTCGAGATACCATAAAGGTTTGTCAGTTCGTTTAGGTCAAGCCTGCCCGGGTCGAGGCCTGTCACCGTTTTTTACTCCGCATGTCCTATGGTTAATACTGCCAGCGCTGCTAACACCGCTCTTGCCCTCCAGTCCATGAAGCATACCCTATCTGTACTGGTCGAAGACGAAGCTGGAGTACTCACCCGCATTGCCGGGTTATTTGCCCGGCGTGGGTTCAACATTGAAAGCTTAGCCGTAGGTCCAGCCGAAAAGTCAGGGGTGTCTCGAATCACCATGGTGGTGCCCGGCGACGATGCTGTGATTGAGCAACTCACAAAACAGCTTTACAAACTGATCAACGTGATTAAGGTCAACGACATCACTGACGTTCCCTGTGTCGAACGGGAACTGATGTTGTTGAAAGTGAATGCCACCAGTGCCAACCGTTCTGAGATTATTGAATTTGCCCAAATCTTTCGGGCTCGGGTGGTGGATGTGGCCGAAGACTCCCTCACATTGGAGGTGGTCGGCGACCCTGGCAAAATGGTGGCGATCGTGCAGGTGTTGAATCGCTTTGGCCTGCGGGAAATTGCTCGCACTGGCAAGATTGCCCTTCCCCGGGAATCGGGGGTTAATACTGAATACCTGAAGTCTTTGGAGCGCAAGTTTCAATAGCCAGGGCTGGTCCTGCTGACCCGGAGCACCTGCCCTCTGATTGTCAGTTTGGTTAGACACGGCGATCGCGCCATCTGACCGCCCCATTTAAGCGGAATCCACCCCTCGTGCGTCCATAAGCACTCCATCCATCCATAAAACCCTATGTCTTCTCAAACTACAATTCCCGTTGTTGTCAACGGTGCCTGCGGCAAAATGGGCCGTGAGGTAATCAAGGCGGTTTCCCAAGCCGAGGATATGACCCTGGTTGGGGCGATCGATAGAAATCCGGCCTTGCTAGGCCAAGATATCGGGGAGGTGATTGGTGGCCAACCCCTGGAAGTGCCGGTGATGAACGACCTGGAAGCGACCCTGGTAATGGCTCAAAGTCAGGGACTAGCGGTGATGGTCGATTTTACCCACCCTACCAGCGTATACGAGTCGGTACGGGCGGCCATTGCCTATGGGGTGCGCCCGGTAGTCGGCACCACTGGCCTCAGCAATGAGCAAATCTATGACCTGGCTGAATTCGCCGAAAAAGCTAGCATTGGCTGTTTGATTGTGCCCAACTTCTCCATTGGGGTGGTGTTGATGCAGCAGGCGGCCCAGCAGGCGGCCCAATATTTTGACCATGTGGAAATTATCGAACTGCACCACAACCAAAAAGCCGATGCCCCCAGCGGCACCGCCGTCCAAACGGCCCAAATGTTGGCGGAGGCCCAAAAACAGTTCAATCCGCCGCTGGTGCAAGAAACTGAGACCATTAAGGGCTCTCGGGGCGGCTCTACCCCAGAAGGCATCAATATTCATAGCGTTCGCCTACCCGGCTTAATTGCCCACCAGGAAATCTTGTTTGGTTCCCCTGGCCAGATCTATACTCTGCGCCACGACACCAGCGATCGCGCCAGCTTTATGCCCGGCGTGCTGCTCTGTATTCGCCGGGTAATGCCCTTAAAATCGTTAATCTACGGGCTTGACAAGGTACTTTAGGGCTAAGAATTAGTCATATGGACTTTATAGTAGGGGACTGATCGATGACGCCAGACCAAGCCGCCGAAATTCTCAGACTTAGAGACGCTAAGGTTGCCCCCAAGCAAATTGCCCGCAAATTGGGGCTAAGGCCCGCAGAGGTAAAGACATTTATCCAGAACAATGCTGAGGCCGCCTACCTGGAAAAAGCCAAGTCAGGCGACTTGCAGCCCCTGCAAGGGTGTCTGGTGAACCAGGGGGCCGCCCAGGCTCTATTGGGCCATTCTGAAATGGACACCGATCCCCAGGGCTTGGCCCAGGTGATTGTTGCCCGCCAAGAGCGTAACCGGTTGGTGGTCGGCAGTTATCTAGTGGACTACTGGTGTTTGGGGGTAAAAGATACGATTCCCCCCCGTAAGATGGGCGAACGAGAGTATCAACTCTTCTGTGAGTCCTGCGTGATGCAGTTTAATGAGGATTTTGTCAGCATTGCCCTGGAAGAGGCCCAGGCGATCGTCTATGGTGCCATTGATTATGCTGATAGCCTGGGGTTTAAACCCCATCGTGACTTCAATACCAAAGCCCAGGTCCATCTGGGTCTGCCCCCTGACACCCTGAAGCCGTTAGAATTTGGCCAAGATGGCAAGCCCTTTTTTGTCAGCGGTCCCTACGATGATGCGGCTCAGGTGATCAGAACCCTGGAGGCCAGTGTCGGCAAAGATAATTTCCACTTCCTGGCTGGTCTGGGGGGTTTGGGCCCAGATGACATGATGTTCCTGGAGTAATTTCTCTTAGCGACGTTGCTGCCAGTGCTGATTCAGCCACTGGCGGCGGGCCTCCTCGGTTAAAACCCGCCCCTGCCCTTGCTCTATCCGCCCCTGGTCTGTCAGGGCGCTGTAATGGCTGCCATTTTGGCTGCGACAGGCCCGAAAGCTGGGAATGGTGCGGCTGGTGGCAATGTGCCGCAGGGTGCGAATGGAAAGCATCGTAAGTCTCCAGAAATCGGTTAAGTGGTTGGCACTGGGGCGGCTTCAGCCGCTCGCAGGGCCTTGAGTTCTGCTTCGAGTCCGGTCAGGCGATCTTGTAGCTGGCGATTGGCGTCCATCAGTTCTTGGGCGCGGCTGCTAAGGTAGGGATCGTTTTCCCACCAATTGATGCCCATTTCCCGCGCCTTGTCTACGGAGGAAATCAGCAGGCGAATCCGGATACTCAGCAGTTCGGTGGAGCCAACGGAGACCGAGATGTCTCCGGCAATGACAATACCTTTATCGAGCACCCGTTCTAGAACGTCTACCAGAGACGACCCTTGGGTAGCGGTGGAGATGGTATTGCGATTTGCCTGGGGGCGAGCGGTGAGGGTACTGTTAGTCACGGTGGTTTTACCCTTAATCAAAACAAATTTGGTAACCGGCTGGGGGCGTGGATGTATCCCGCTTTTTGACCAGCCCTTGATCGAGCATCGACTTTAAGGCATTAACCACTTGAAAGCGGCTCAAGTTTAGCGCTTTTTCGATGGTGACGAGGGACGCTGTGCCGTTCGTGTCTAGAAAGTCAAAAATTCGAGTTTCGATGTCGTCAATGTCTAGCGCTTCGGCCGGTTGGACTGGGGCGATCGCGCTAGCCGGGTGCAAGGCGGCGACCTCATCAGCTACGGCTGGCTGCTCAACGGTGGGGGCTAAAGTAGTCGCTTCTGGGGGGGAAGGTTGATCAGCTGGGGCCGTCGACTCCAAAGATGGCGTCGGGATGGCGTCGACGTCAGCTGCCGCGATTGCGCTTAAGCTGTGATCTAAGGTGTCTTCTAGGGATAGCGTCGCTTCCTCCTCTTCCCCATGCAGCCGGGCCACGGGGCGATCGCGGCTGGCACCTAACTGTTGCACCAGATCCACCTGGGCGGCAATAAACTGGTTAAACAAATCCCACAGCCGGTGGGTGGCTTCAGGCAGATCTTTGTTAGAGCGGGTCAGCAGTACATCACCACAGATATCGCGAAACTCAGCATTTTCCGCCAGCGGGGGAATGCCATGGTCACGGCAGATGGTAGCAATCATCAAGCTGGGGCGCAGGCTAGAGACCATGTCAGGGGCCACATCCGCCTGGAAGGCCTTGACCAACTGCACAATTTGTAGGGCAGCGGTGGCGTCAATGCCAATTTTCTGCACCAAAATTTGTTGCTGGGCCAGCTCATCGGGCTCGGGCATATTGATGGTGATCAGCCGGTCTTGTAGGGCATCTTGGGTGCCGTGAACACCGCAATATTCCTCAGGATTAGAGGTAAAGATCGCCCGAAAATGAGGACTGACTCGAATATACTCAGCCCGGTTATTACTGGGGGGCAGCACCAATAATTTTTCTTCCAGGGCTGACAACAACACATTGTTAACTTCAGGCCGAGAGCGGTTGAATTCGTCATAGACCAGGGTGAACCCTTCTCGGCAAGCTAGGGTGAGGCGCGAGTCAATCCAGTTATGGCGGAGCTCGTCTTCTACCTTCATGACGCTGTGGATATAGTTATCCACCACCTTTTTGCGGGTATAGCCCGACTGGTTGCCGATCAGGTCAGAGGTCTTAAACTCGTCATCGCCGAATAGCAACATGATCGGCCGACCTAGCAGGTCAGCCAGGTGCAGGGCCAGGGTGGTTTTTCCGGTCCCCGCTGGCCCTTTGAGGTGAACCGAGTACCCTGACTGCAAATAACGCAGGGCTCTGAGACTTGTTCTCTCCAGGGTGGGGGTAGAGACAAAATTCCGGGGGCGGGCTTGCAGAACAGTGTTCACAGAATGGCTTCCTCTTGAACGTAATAGGTGCGGTCTTGTTTCACCACAAGGTCTTTTTGAATCAGCGATCGCAGGGCATCCACGGCTTGAAAGCGGTTAATTTCCAGTTCAGACTCAATTTCAGCCAAGCCCGCTCCCTGAGATAAATGCAGGTAGTTATAGACCATCTCTTCCAGGGAATGGGGCGATGGCGGCGGCGGTGCAACCACGGCGATCGCCGTTTTGGGTGCCACGGGCTCACGCATCACCGGCTCAGCCGCTACTGGCGGCTTGGGTGCAGCAGGAACCGCTGGTGTCACTGGTTTCACCACGGCCTTGGCCGCCTTCCCGTTGGCCCCAGGCGTTGCCCTTGGCGGTTTAGCCATCGCTGGCTGCGGTGAAGATGAAGACTTTGCGACAGAGCCAAGACTGGGCTGAACCGGAGGCTGAACGGTGACCCCAGCAGGGGCCTGAGTCGTCCCCCAAACCATGGCGGTTAATGCCGTCCGATAGGCTGTCAACGCTTGGCGAAACTCAATCAGTTGGTCAAACATGGCGTTAACTGATTGGGTTAGGGCCTGGCGCTCGATCTGGCGTTGGCTCCGGTGGATCACCGCCGTCTGCTGGCGGATCTCGGTCATTGCAGCCAGGGCACTTTGGACGTCAGCCTGTAGCACCTCGATATAGGCCGTTAGCTGGGGCAGCAGATTAGCCCTCACCATATCCTGCTGCTGGCGATATCCAGCCAAGTCAACGGCGGTTTCCTGTTGAATGGCCTCCACCTGGCGCTGAATCTGCTGTAATGCTTGGGCAATGTCTAGGCGCAGGTCACTCACGGCGAGCCGCAGGGCCTGACAGTCTTGCTCCAGCTTTTGGCGCACGGCCACAGCTTGAGCCTGGCGCTCGGCCTGAAAAGCATCTAGCAGAATCTGGGTGTCGATCTGCAAGGTTTGGGTAAAGGTTTTCAGAGACTGGCGCAGGGCTGGAATTTTGGCCTGCCGTTGCTGGGCCGTCTCGATCAACCAGTGATGGGTTTCGACCTGAAGATCGGCAACCGTTTGATTTAGGCTTTGGCGAAGCTGGACAGCGTGGGCTAGCCGATGGGTTTGGCAGCGTTCTAGATCTGCAAAGACCTGATGCCGTCGATCAACCACTTCTTGCTGGCGTAGACGCCGTGCTGCTTGCCACTGCTCATTAAGTGCTGTCACAAGACTGTTCTCCTTGCTGACAAGGTTGAAGTGAAGTAAATAACTGAGATCTAGCATCACAATTTTGAAGATAGCTGATCCAGATCATCTCCTAAACCCCTTTCATGGAGGCAGGTAGGTTGTGCCTTTGCGGTCACGCACTAGGAGACTTTAGTTTGATTTTTAATATTCTGAATCAGCTATCAAGTCGGTGCTAGTTTTCCTTGCTAGTTGCGTACGGTCAACGTTGTAAGCCCGTATTTAGACCGCTGGAACAGCAGCTTGCGCTGTCAAGCCAACGGCTTCGGCATACTTCAGGTAGGTATCTACAGAAGCGATTACAACCCGGGCTTCGATCGCCAGTAGTTCAATTCCTACCAGAGAAACACGGACCCAAGCATCAACTACGATGCCTTTGTCCAAAATCCGGTCAACAACTTCAGCTAAGCTAGAAGAAGAGTTTACTTTTTCAACAGCCATGGTTTTGAACCCCTAAACAATTAATGTGTTCTGTGTAAGTGTTACGGGAAAAACACCCGTATTTTCACCCAATTTCCTAAAGCATAAGTGCTGGGGAAATGGGCTGAGTGCTAGGACATTGACCTCGCACATTTGTAGTCTGCCCATTGGTTAGGAGCGATCCACAATCTTCGGAATCAGTTCATTATTTGTTACGTAAGCGTTTATACCACTGCGATATTCACCATATAAGCCAAGTTGTCTGCCAGGATATGAAAGCGACGTCTCTTGGAGTGCCTACTGATGACCACCTTTAGTGACATTCTGGATGAGGGCATATCGATTGGCCGTCCCATACTGAGGAAATCGGTGCGGCTTTTGCTCAACTCTATGATCGCCTGGATGTTGATGCAAGCAGGCCCGGTGTTGAATACTACCGCAGTCAGATGGGGCAACGCTACTGCGTCCGGCCACCGACCAGTTCTATGGCGATCGCAGCGGCAAAATTCAAGACCCCTTTGGCCACAACTGGATCATTGCCTCCCGTCGGGAGGATCTATCCATGGACGAAATTGAACAGCGGTTTCAGGCCCTAACAGGCTAGAAGGAATGTCACTAAATTAAAGCTGGCTGGATCAAATTACCGACCCGGAAGTCCTCTCCTCAGTCCTCCATTGCGGTTATGCCGCTTTTACCATGACTTCTACCTATAAACCTGACGGCTATCCTAGCGTTTCCCCGTACCTGGTGGTGGACGGGGCCGATCGCACCATCCAGTTTCTCACCGACGTCTTTGGGGCCACCGAACTGCGCCGCTTTACCGACCCCCAGGGCCAGATCATCCACGCCGAAGTGCGCCTCGACGACAGCGTGATCATGTTGGGGGACAAGGCCGACGGCTGGCCCGCTCGCCCTGCCCATGTTCATATCTATGTGCCGGATGTCGATGTCACCTATCAAAGTGCCCTGGACTGGGGCGCAACCTCGGTGCAGGTTCCAGCGCAAAAAGATGACGACGACAAACGGGGGGGCGTAACCGACCCCGGCGGCACCACCTGGTGGATTGCCACTAAAATTGAGTAATCCGATGGCCACAAGATTGAAGCTGCCTACTGGGATATGGCTTTGATTCAGGCAGAGTGCCTCAGCCCATCCACATAACGCTGCACTACCTGTTGCTGTTGCACTGGGCTCAAGCATTGGGCCTGAATCAGCGAATCCAGTCCGATCCCATTCACGAGGGCCAGCAGAGTATTGGCCTCCACTGCCGGATCAATGTCGGCCCGTAGGTGTTGCGCCGCCTGCAATGCCTGAAGTTCTTCCATAATCAAGGCCCGCAGTTCCCCCGCACTGCGCTGGTGCTCCGCCATCAGTTCGGGACGACCAATGGCATAGCCCAAAAAAGCTACCCATACCTGCAGAATGTTCTGGCGCTCAGCATCCAGGGGCAAAAAGGTTAACAGCACCGCCACCAGACGATCGCACCCCAAAGGCTGCTGCTGCGCCGATTGCATTCCCTGCAACAGCGCTTGGGTGACCTGGTGAAGGGCAAACAGAATCAGGTCTTGCTTGTCCCGAAAGTAGTGGGTCACTACCCCAGTGGTGCAGCCCAGTTCATGGGCGATCGCCCGCATGCTGGTGCGATCGAGCCCCTCGCGGACAATCACCCGCCAGGCGGCTTCTGAAACGTCGTGGCGGCGATCGCGCTGCGCCATAGCTAACTCTTTACTTACGTCTCTACCCTTGACAATATAACACAACAGTTGTTATCAACTACATAACACCTGTTGTGAGGTAAACTGTGAACATTGGACAACACCGGTCGCACCCCCGGCCTGGCTGGCTTGGCTGGCTTGATCGATTCGCCGGTCCTGAAGCCACGCCAGCGGAGCTATGGATACAGTTCCTCCCCGCCCTGGGGGCGTTGGTGGTGGCTCCAGCCTATGCCCTTACCCTGCCCATTCAGTGGACAGGGGTACAGTTGGGGCTAATCGCCCTGCTGGGTTTGGATTTGGTCGGCGGCGTGCTGACCAATGCCACCCTGTCGGCCAAACGGTGGTACCACCGTCCCGGTCAGGGATGGCCGCAACACTTGAGCTTTGTTGCCCTGCATGTTGTCCATGTATTTTTGGTGGCCTGGTTATTTCGTGGAGGGGATTGGCTCTTCTTTGGCGCTGGGGCCGGGTATCTGCTAGGTGCGGCGACAGCGATTGTGTTCTCTCCCCGGCAGTTGCAACGCCCGGTCGCTCTGGGCCTGTTTGGGATTGCCCTGCTGGGCGATTGCTATGGGTTTACCCCGACCCCTGGCCTGGAGTGGTTTGTGCCGTTCTTCTTCTTGAAGGTCTTGGTGAGTCATCTGTTGCCGGAGGAACCATACTCACCCAGTCCCTGACCCCAGATCAAATGTTGCCAGATTTCGACGAGCCGCGATCGCCGCTGTCAACCACTGTAAACAGTTCTAGGAGAATTTTATGACCCCGTTCAATCTATCGAAACAGACTCAACGACTGGATTACTTTCAAAAAACCGCTGTTAGCCTTTGGCTGTTAGTGGGCAGTTTCATTACCCTTGTGCCAGGAGGGTTAATTGAAAACCGCGACTTTTCCCACCTGGATCACTGGGTCTTTTGGGGCTTTAATGGCTTCTTGCTCATCCTATGTCTTTCGGGCCTGGGCATGAGCTATGGCTTATTGCAACGACGACGCTGGGGTGCCTGGGGTGCCCTGGGAGTGGCCTGGCTTTACCTGGGCGTGTTTATTGTGGATTGGGCTCAGGTGTTTCCGACATCTCCAGATCCCATGGGGATTGGATTGTGCTTAGTGGAGTTTTTCTGCGCTATCTGTTGTGTCTACGTCTTAATCTTGGCCCATCGTACCTTGGGGCATTTCCAGGCACCCTATACTACATCAGCTTGATAGGACTGCAATCAGTCACCATCTGGGCTCTGTTCTAACCGCTGAATTTGCAAGTCTAGTATCTGATTTTGCAGCAGTCGACTAAATTCCTGGCTGAGGTCTCTATCCTGACGGGAGAGGTAAACTTTGAACCGACCGTGTTGATGCTTTGGCAAATTTTGGAGACAGTCAAAGGAAGCCACCTTGAAGGTGAGTGTGTCACGGAACCAACCCGGCTTAAACGTGACGGACTCTACCTGACTCAAGGGAATGCCAATACTTTGACTGTTAAGCTTGATCCAATCAAGAATCGCTTCTTTAACCTCGAATTCTAAAATCAGCTGGTTGTCTACCACCTTCATCAGTCCCTGAGCCCGAGCAAAGCCTTCGTAGACTTCAGGAATGGAAAACGGTAGGCTTTGATGCGACCAGGTCATAGGGTTCTCAGGTGGCGGATAGTCCCAGTATAGGATGCTCCTAAGATCTCCCTTGGCTATGGCCTAGTACTGCCTGGCAGAAATATAGCCACCATTGCTGAGGGTGTCAGGTATCAGGTGTCAGGCATGGTGGGCCAACTGATGCCTCAGCGTACTTGGCTAACCTCTAACCGGCACAGCAGTGTCCAGGAGGTGCCCGATTCGCCTACTTTCACAAACCCTTCAGACTCATACAACTGCCGGGCCACATTCTGGGGGTCCACACTCAGGCTCAGGGCGGCCACGCCGCTGCGACGGGCCTCGGCTAGCAAGTGGCGCAACAGCGATCGCCCGATGCCCCGCCCGCGATAGTCGGGATGCACCCCCATGCCGACTTCAGGAATACCTGCATCCACAAAACCGTAGGAATGGCAGGCCTCAGTCCAAAACCGATACCAGGCCGCCCCCACCGGTTGCCCCTGGCACTCGGCAATGATGACGCGATCCCCGGGGCGGCCCCAGTCGGCGACCAGTTTTTGAAACTCCGGATGTTCCTGAAATTCGTCAAAGCCAGGCCGCTCGTAGGTAGGGCTCCAGAAAAAGGCCTCAAACAGCATCGCCTCAATCACAGGCAAATCGGCCGGCGTGCCTGGGCGAAGTGTCGCGAAAGACCTCGGAGATTTTCTAGAGAGCTTACGTTCCAGCCCGGCCATGACTACCCCCTCATCCTTCTGCTCCAAGAATGGCTTGTGCGGTCAGGTTCAAACTGGGAAAGACAGAAGACATAATGTGCTGATCGCCGCGTAACAGTTGCCGGTCGTAACGCCCCTCTGGATTTAAAGTGCAGATCGTTACTGTGGGTTGTTTGGGCCGACCAATGAAGAATTCGCCGCCCAGCCCCTGGTAGTGTTCGGCAATCCAGTATTCTGGAATGCCCAGGAGGGCGTAGTCTTCAAATTTACGGGCGTAGTCGTTTTGCCAGTTGCTGCTGACAACCTCCGCCACAAATTTGACGGTGCTGCCGAGGGTGACCACGGGTTGGCTGGCCCACAGCGGCTCTTGGGGGAGGACGGCGCGATCTAGAACAATCACATCGGGACGAAACCCGGTCTGGTTGGCCAGGGGTTTGATCAGGCAGCGATGGGGGATAACGTAATCGGCCCCTTGCTGCACGATGTCGTAATTGAGCCAGCGGGCAATGGCCGCCGCCACTTGCTCATGAGGCCCGGTCGGTTCTAAATCAAACAGTTCCCCATCGATGAGTTCGTAGCGACTGTCATCGCCATACTGAATGAGAAACTCCTCAAAGCTCAGGGAAATGGGTTGGATGGGGCGATCGCTTGCGAGTGCCATGGTTGATTTGGCAGCCCTATGGTGATGATGGGCGAAGGTTAGCTTTGTCTCAGTTTATCGCGATCGCCGAGTCCTGTTAGGCGGCAAACGTCCCCCTCCCTGGTTCCCAGGCTCTGCCTGGGAATCCCCCTCCGAGGGAAGGTTGAGCGAGGTCTTTTCGATCTACTGGGTCTGGCCAAGACCTATCCGATCGAACGTTCACAGGTTTGCATGTTCAGCCGGATGGGTTAGGTATGATGAGTCTTAAGGTTGCTAAATTCTGGGCCTACTGGTCAGGTGTGCTGCAATGACTGTGACGATCGCTCGCTGGACTCTGGCTGACTACCACCACCTGGTGCAAGCCGGCCTGTTGGCAGGTCGGTCGATTGAGCTGCTGAACGGATTGATTGTCGAAATGCCGCCAGAAGGGCCAGAACATGCCGATTCCTCGACTCGCTTGATGCCTCTACTCTGGGGGGCGGCCCAGGGGCGTTATCAGGTGAGGGCTGCTAAACCCATCAGTATTCCCCCCAGCGATAGCGAACCGGAACCCGATATTGCCCTAGTGCGCGATCGCTCGTACCGCAGCGCCCACCCACACCCTGAGGATATTTTTCTAGTCATTGAATTTTCTAACACTAGCCTGGCTAAAGATACTGAAGATAAACCGTTGGTCTACGCCCAGGCCGGGATTGCAGACTACTGGGTGGTGAATTTACGCGATCGCTGTGTCATGCTCTACCGCCGCCCTGCCGAAGGTCGTTATCAATCTGAGCAAACACTGTTCTCTGGAGAAATTGCTCCCCTGGCGTTTCCCGATGTCACGGTCAATATATCCCGCTTGCTAACTAACGAGTCCTGAGGTGGGGCTCTAAGGCGATCTCTGGAAAACAATCTCCCAGTGGTGGGCCGAGCCCACCCAGTCCTGTCAAGTGGTGGTACTTTTCTCGA
>NZ_SMDQ01000095.1 GCF_012911975.1 Nodosilinea sp. P-1105
CTGGAGGACGCTCCGTCTTAAAATCTTAGTCTCTCGGGCCTGTTGAGGACTCAGAACCCGTTGACCAAAGCCTTGAGTCATGGGGTCTCTCCACGTTGATGAGGGGAATGATGTCCTATGTAACCCCGCTGCACGGCTCTCCCGCTGTCTCATGGACAACTAATATTTACCCATCTATTCTCTGGTATTTTGTCAAGTACAATTTATACCAAATTAGATGCGATTACCCTGTAGAAGGTAGTATACACTGGAGAATTTTGTGTATCCAAGACTGTAAGTTAACTGTATCTTTAGAATCTTGGAGAAATAGCTTGATTGAGAGGCAAAGGCTTTCTTTGGAGGATGCAAATAATATTATTGAAAACTATCAATTATGGCAAAAGAAACTTTCTGAAGGGGATTTGTCTACAGCCCGGTGGTTATGTCATGGACATATCGGATTGAAGGTTATATGGGAGTCTTTTATGCTTTTTATCCAAATCAACACACTTGACAACAAAAAAAACAGTGCATTAGGAAACATCAAAAAGCATTTAAGGCTTAATTACTTTATGAGTGCTTGGACAAAACGAATTTTTAATGAGCATTATCACAGTCCTCTCAAAGTGTTGAGTTTGGTTGGAATAAAAATTACTTGACTATTGGGAATTGCTTGCTCGTTTAAATAAATCTTAAAGTTTAATAAATTACTTAAGAGGGTAAAGGAGAAGAGATGAAGTCGTTGATGAAGTCGTTATTGGTTTGAAGTATTTTTTAAATAAAAATAATAAATTTTCAGGAATTCAAAAAATATCTGCTGCTCGAATTTCTTTATCGCAATATTCATGTCAAGATTTGGGATCCCATAGTCTTGCAGTGACGAGGTTGTCTCAGGAATAGCTTTACTCTAAATCTTATTCATGGTGGATCATTGGTACTGCACTTATATTGTGGAGATGTGAGATATGAATATATGCCTAAACTCTGATTTCTACTTTTCTGTTTCCACCTTCTTATCCCACTCTTCTTGGGATCATGACCTGGTAGAAGCAGTGGCCCAACGGTTGGGACGGCGCGGTGTCTTGGCCTGGCTCGACAAAAATGAGCTGCTCGAAATGGGACCACTGGATGACATGCTCAAACAGGCTGTCCAACAACAAGCGACGCTAACAATTTTTCTATCAGAAGCCTCCTTGAACTCCGAATGGTGTAACGACGAACTGAGATGGGCGATCGAGGCTCAGACTGGAACCGAACATCTACTGCCGGTGTATTTAGGAGATCCCCTCAAGCTGGTGAAAAGCCATCCATTACTCCGTGATCGCTTCCTCCATGCCGATGGCGATCGCGTTAATCAACTGGGTTATGCCGGGGAACCTGACCCCGATGCGATCGCCGACAAAATTGCCGCCACCGTCTACCGTCACTCCATCCCCAGCACCTGGGCAGAGGCTGTCATCGTCTTAGACCAACGGGGTAGTGGTCCTCGCCGTGGCCTACCAGAACTGCCTGTCAACATTGCCAATCTCAAAGCCCCCACGCTTACGTTTCGCCCCAGTGCCGGATCTCGCCAACTGCGAGAACTGCTAACTGGTGACGACTGGCAGGATATGGTCAACACCCTGGAACAGTCCCTATCCAACGCCCTGGGCACCGTGCGAGGGGAACCTCGTAAAGTCAGGGTTTTGGGCAATGCTCAGACAGGACTGGTTTGGGCCGTGGGTCGCCACTTTGATCGCACCACCGCCGCTGTCCTTTATGGTTATGACCGGGATGGTCGAGCGATAGACAACCGAAAGCAGCCACGGCATACGGCCCTAGCGGGGGGGAATGCCGACCAAGCCACATTGGTATCTCAGGGAGTCATTGATCCAGACGTGCCACCGACAGCAGTAGCGTTGGGCGTCGGCTCGCCTCGCTTTGCCTCAGATGTACAGCAGGCGGTTCCAGAGTTGCCCCTCTATTGGATTGAGTCTGGTTTCATTGAAGACTCAGAGCAAGCCATGGATCTGGTCAAAAATTTGATCGCCTCAGTGGAGCAATTGCGCCGAGAGTATGGTGTGCAAGAACTTGTGATCTTCTGGACCACCGCCAACCACGTGGCCCTGCTGGCTGCCGCCAACCTCACCACCCACGTCATCCCCAAAATCAAATTCATGGAATGGGACCATGCCCGGAGTCAGTACGTGCATCTGCCCATGCCATAGTTGGACAACATCAGTCATGATCGGCGGCTTGCTGTTTGGCCCGGGTGGACCGACTGCGGCACTGGCCATCGGCGAAATTTGTGGTCCTCACAGCACACTGGGAACAGGAAAGCCTAAATGTGAATACTTCACTAGTCCTTCACTTTTGTCTTCAACTGTGTTATCTGAGTGGAAAACTAAGCCACATAGTGTTGACCTGTTATCGCAAAGGCTCTTTATCCCTTGCTTCTACCGTTTCATATATTTGGGAATATAGCGGTAGTACGGACTATCTCATCATCTCTGTTTCACAAAGATGTTGGGCGCTCGTGGGAACATTACTGCTTTCGCTCGGTTCCTAGTCTCTGAACCTTGTCAAACCCTTGGATAGGATCCTATCCGCCATTTTGACCTTGGCTGCCGATTATCTGTCCCTCAGACTTTTCGGCAATTCACCCAATTATCATCTATCGCTTACGCGATAAAGGGCCCTTTGAGCCATCCACTCAATATTTAGGATACAACAAAAATGCGAATTAATAAGTTTGAAGTGTAAATTATTTCCTCTAAACCACTATTCCTAAAATCAATCCATTAAAAGTCGACTTAAAATTGCCCGGGGTTGTTGATATTGCATAGTTTCTATATTGATTCAACTCACTCATTTGATCATCGGAAATTTTGAATGGTTTCCCATTAGGTTTGTAAGTGTATATCAATATCGGAGGCTTCCTTGGCATAGCTCTTAAGCAACTAATAACACTTTTCAGACTTTCTAATTTAGAGATATCAGACATAGAGTATACAACGCAATCACATTCGCTGTGCCAGCTGGATCCGAAGCCAGATTCATTAAACTCACGAATGTCATGCATAGAAATATTTTGAAATTTATTTTCCCTTAAGTCTCCTATCATTTCCTGATCATTATCATTCTTCTTTTCAGAAATCCACAAAATTCTTTTCTCTCTCAAAGATTTCCTGATCTCTAGCAATTCGTTTATGTTTTTATCTTTTTCTTGTATCTCCCTCTCTAGGTCTTTTATGTTTTTCAGCTTTTCACTTAAGTCAGTTGTTAGTTTTTGAGTTTTGTTGATCTCAAGTTCGACACTATCTTTGACTTTATTGATACTTCGAAGGCTACCTCCTAGGGGTATGGCGATAACGGCAACTGCAACCGTAGTCAATATTATTATTCCCCTTGCTAGAATATCAAAAGAATTTCGAGTTTCATCAAAAATGTGCTTAACCATGTCAAAGTGTTGAGATGGTAAATCTTCCGAGGAAAACTCATCTTCAACTTTCTGATTTAAAGTCGAAATCAAGTTAGATTCTTGTTCTGAGAACCAATTTTCTATCTGAGCGTCGATTTCTTCTCTATGCCTATCTATCTCAAGTTGTATTGCACTAATCGTTTCAGGAGGCAAATTAGGAGAATTTAGGTCAACTGTCTGCTGAGCCGCCACATGAGACTGATCAGAATATAGAAAAATGCCAATAATAGTTAAGGCTGTTAGCAAAATAATTAGAAGCGGAGTTCGGCTCATTTAGCTCTCCTAGACTGTGCGTGGAAAAGGGAGAATTGATTGGTAGTAGTTGCCTGGGCACCCTTCACCAAGACTCTACCTGCTTGATTTTGGCGGCAGAGCCGCCCCAGAGGCTCCCAGCCAGAGGCTAGGAGCGAGGGCGCTAGGTTTTATGTCTTCGGTCTTCCTTCTTCAATTTTCCATTTTACCCCTTACCCACTGACGAAACGATCGCATTGTCCGATTCCCCCCCTCCACCTGACTCTGGGCCACATAGATCGGAATTTCCGTTTGCAGCGACCAGACCGGAAACGTAGGGCTGTTGTCTACCTCCACATACTGACCATTTTGGAGCTGATAGATCCGAATGGTTTGCCCGTCCCGTCACCACAGCTCAGGTACACCCAAGGCCGCATAGGTATCTGGATGGGTGCGAGAGGTAATATCCACCTCCAGAGCCAGATCCGGTGGTGGGTCTACAGTCAAATCCAGCCGTTTCTTGCCGCGCACCGCTGCCTCATTTTGAATGTAAAAGCATCGATCCGGCTCAATACCCTTCAGCATGGTGGCATGCTTAAACGTCTTTGAGCCTAGACTGCGAAACTCAATATCCAGCTCTTCTAGCAACGCCTTCAGCAAATCGCCGATGATTTCCTTGTCCGACTCATGTTCCGGTAGGAGGCCATAATTTCGAGCAAACCGTTGTCGTAGGCAATGCGAGAGCCGCGCTGCTCACCCAACTCAGCCAAAATCGCCTCAAATTCAGCCCAGCTCACATCGTGTAGCAGCAACCGCTGCCCTGGAGGCACATCGAGCTGGCGTAGCTGTAGGGTAACCATGGGGGGAGCTCAAAAGAGAAAAACGAAGAACGTAGGGCGTAGCCCGTGCGCAGCAGAACGAAGAGCATTCTGCCACCACAATCAAATTAGACAAAGAGTTTTCTTTTTTCGTTTTTCTCTTTTCGTTCTTTCCCATCGTTTCCGTCCCCTTGCGGGGTAATGAGATTTGAACCCCCGGCCTCTAGAACCCTTGCGGGAAAAGGGCTCTAGATAGCCATTTTCGCGGGGGCCTAACGGAAGGTGAAATTATTGCGAATCGCTCTCAATAGCCCCTTAAAAAAGGGCTGTAAGCTTTACGTGGCAAGCGATTCGCTAGGGTTAACGAAATAATGCAGATGCGGGCTTCTCGCAGGGGAGGAATTTCGACCCAGTGTTTGAGCCTATAGTGGATCGAGTGGCGGACCTAAGGGGGTCTGGCGATCATCGTGCCAGAGAAAGACTAGTATAGATGAACTGATTGTTGATTGATTCCCATGGGTTTCCCTGTCCCCGGCGATGCCATTGAGCAGAGCCTAGACCTGAACCACCACCTAATCCACAACCCTGCTGCCACCTTCTTCATGCGGGTCGAGGGGGACATGGTGGCTGGTCAGGCGGTGCAACCGGGGGATCTGCTGCTGGTGGATCGCTCCCGGGTGGCCCAGGATGGCTCCCTGGTGGTAGCTGCCATTGCCGGTACCCTCCAGGTCCTGCGGGTTGAGCAGCACCAGGGTCAGCTCGTGCCCCCTGGCTGGCAACGGGGTACAGATGGGGACATTGACATTTGTGGGGTCGTTGCCCACCTGATTCGCAAGGTCTAGCCATGTTTGCCCTGGTCGATTGCAACAGTTTTTTCGCCTCCTGTGAGAAGGTCTTTCGCCCTGACTTGGACGGTAAGCCAGTGGCGGTGTTGTCTAACAACGATGGGTGTATCGTGGCGCGATCGCCCGAAGCCAAACAACTGATCCCCATGCAGGCCACCCTGTACTCGGTGCAAGACCTGGTGAAGCAGGGCAAGCTGCATGTGTTCTCCTCCAACCCGGTGCTCTACAAAGACATGTCTCGCCGGGTAATCCAGACCCTGCAGCACTTCAGCCCCGAGGTGGAACAATACTCCATCGATGAAGCCTTTCTGGGCCTACATGGGTTTACCAAAGCCGACCTCACTGACTATGGCCACAAGATTCGCACCACGGTCAAACAGTGGACCGGCATTCCCGTATCGGTGGGCATTGCCAAGACCAAGACCCTGGCCAAGCTGGCGGCCCATGGCGCCAAACGTCATCCTGACCTGGATGGGGTGCTGGACTTTGGCACCCTGGCCGACCCAGACGCGGTACTGGCCAGCATCGACGTGGGGGAGGTGTGGGGCATTGGCCGCAACCTCAAAGCCAAGCTCAACAGCATGGGCATCAAGACCGTACTCCAGCTGAAGAACGCTGATGAGCGCCTGATTAAAAAGACGTTCGGCATCTTGGGCCTGAGAACGGTACTGGAACTGCGCGGCACCGCCTGTTTCCCCATGGAGCCCGTCGCCGCCCCGGTCACCATGCGGATTGTCTCTCGCTCTTTCGGCCACCTGGTCACAGAGCTATCAGACATCAAAGAGGCGGTGGCCACCTACACCACCCGCTGTGCTGAAAAGCTGAGGGCCGATGGTTTGGTGGCTGGGCATTTCACAGTCGCCATTCGCACCAGCTACTACCGGGCCAAAAACCAATACGTCGCCGCTCGCTCAGTGGCCCTCGACCCGCCCACCCATGACACCGCCGTACTGATCCATGAGGCCATGCAGCTGGCTGAAGCCGCCTTCACCCCCGGCTATGAGTACCTGAAAGCCAAAGTCATCGCCACGGACCTAACCCCAGTGGGGGAGGTGCAGGGCAGCTTGTTTGCCGCCCCGGTGGATACCGAAAAGCGCGACAAGCTGATGCAGACCATGGATAGCCTCAACCGCAAGCTCTGTCCTGATGCCGTCAAGTTTGGGGCTCTGGGCCTGAAGCCCACCTGGGCCATGCGGTCAGAGTATTTCTCCCAACGCTACACCACCCACTGGGGGGAGCTGCCGACAGTGAAGGTTTGGCAAATGGTAAAGCCAACCTCAACAAGACTGCCCTGTAAGCCAGTCCGATGAGGCACAGTCACAATCTGGGAAACCTAGACTGAAACCTTGCCTCGGTAGTCTACGTCCTCAGAGCCATGCGCTTCCTATTCCTCAAGCTGCCATCCCTGATCATCAGAACCCTGTTCTACCTGGCCGTCTTCTTATCCCCAGTGCTGGGTGTGTGGCTGGCTTCCTCGCTAGTGGCCTACATCAATGGCCCCAAGTTGCTGACGGTCTTCTCTGGCATCCTCCTGTTCCCCCTGGTGCCCATCCTCTGGGACATGCGGAACGGCAAAAAGCGAATAGCTGGGATTCTCACCTGGGGCGATCGCATTGTCCTAAGAACGCTGCTGCTGAATCTGGCCTTCCTTTTCTTGCTGCTGGCGCTGCGGCCCCAAACCTCGTTCCTGGCCCTGTCTACCCGTGGCGATTGGTTCTTGGACGGCATGTATGGCCCCCAGGCAGAGTTAGCCCGCAAAGGACTGTTCACCGCCGCCAGAAGTCTGGAGGGGCTATACCTGAGGTTCCACCAAAACCCTTTCGACCAGTACGCTGACGCCACCCAGGTGCGGCCCCAGCCCAGACCCACAGGACAGACTGGACAGGGTAAAGGGTGGCCCTGGACAGATGTGGGCCTTCATCCAGCCGTGATCAACATGCCCGCCAGCGCCGAAACCAGCATTGAGTCAGTGGCCCAGTACATCGCCAGCCAGGAGACAGATCCCCTGCTGCGGGTCAAAGCACTCCATGACTACGTGGCTGACCGCATCGCCTACGATGCCCCTAACTACTTTGCCGGGAAATACCCGCCCCAGGATGCCGAGACCGTCTTTCAGCGCCGGGTAGCCGTCTGTGCGGGCTATGCCAAGCTGCTGGAAGCCCTGGGCCAGGCGATTGGCGAAGAGATTGTTTATGTCACCGGTGACTCCCGCAACTCCACCAGCGACCTCGAAGGCCAGCGCCACGCCTGGAATGCTGCCAAGATCAACGGCCAGTGGTACCTACTTGATCCCACCTGGAACAGCGGTTCTGTGGATCGGGCATCAGGCTTCAAAAAGGGCTACAAGACAGATTACCTATTCCCACCCCCAGAGGTAATGGGAATCAGCCACTTCCCTAAAGATGAGGCATGGCAACTGCGATCGCAGCCCATCAGCCGGGGTGAATTCCTACGTCAGCCAATGATGAGAGCCCAGTTCTTTGCCGAGGGAATGCAACTGGTTGCCCCCACGCGATCGCAGACGGACACCAACCAAACCGCAGTGATCCAACTCCAAAACCCTAACCAACGCTGGCTGCTTTCCAGCTATGCCCTTAAAGGCTCGGCCCAGGCTGAAAACTGCACCGATAGCCCAACCCAAGGCCCGCAGATTACCTGTCCTCTCCCGGCCTCTGGCCCTTACGAAGTTAGCTTGTTCAGCGGTGATGAACAGTACGGTAGCTTTGGCTATGTGGGCCAGGTGGAGTTCAATCGGCGATAGTTCTAAGAAACCGGAATAGTCCGACAAGACAATAGGACAAACTGTAGAGAATCTATCTGTGCCCTCACCATCTACGGATCCCATCTCTTACACCGCCCAGATTGTGGCGGCAAAACGGGCCATCG
Organism: Nodosilinea sp. P-1105; assembly: GCF_012911975.1. GTDB lineage: Bacteria > Cyanobacteriota > Cyanobacteriia > Phormidesmidales > Phormidesmidaceae > Nodosilinea. Next base: position 8,220 of record NZ_SMDQ01000095.1, read on the forward strand.
AGCAGTCCCTCCCTGTTCCGCTGTTTAGTGACCCCTATGCTGCGGCTTTAGCAGGTAATGAAGTTGAGAACCTTCTATCTAAATGGCGGCAGGTGGCCGAAAGGCAGGGGCGATCGCTAGAGGATGTCATTGCCAAGCGCACCCGCTACATTGCCATCCGTACCCGATTCTTTGATGACCTGTTGCTGGCCACGCTGCCCCAGCTCTCTCAGCCTCAAGTCGTCATCCTGGGTTCAGGACTCGACACCAGAGCCTATCGGTTGCCCTGGCCAGCCGCCACCAGCCTCTATGAAGTTGATCTACCAGGGGTTCTGGATTACAAGGCCAATACCCTGCGAAACATCAAGCCAAACTGTCGCCACCACATGATTGCCGGTGACTTGGAAAATTTTCAGTCAGGTTGGATTGCTCGACTACTAGAAGCAGGTTTGAGGCAAGACATTCCAACTATCTGGATCCTCGAAGGTGTTGTCATGTACCTGCCAGAACCTTCGGTTCATTCTCTACTGAGGACTATTGCGGCGTTGAGCTGCCCTGGTAGTGTGCTGGGCCTGGATGCGGTAAAAAGCGGCTCTATACGGGCAGCTCAGAGCGCTAAGAACGCCGACCGGGGGCGAGTAGTGCGCCACTGGCAATTTGGCTGCGATGAGCCTCAGCAGCTTTTGCAGGGCTATGGCTGGAGTGCTGAAGTCAGCCAACCACAGAATATTGGAATTGCTCACGGCAGATATCCAGCCTCCATGCCTGTGACAGCCGAAGTTGGGGGCCACCAGCAGGAAAGGGGAGTTTGGTTGGTGCAAGCTAAAAAGGATCCACACTAATTGCCTCAGTTTCGCCCTCCATAACAGCCTTACAGGATAGATAGGCAATAATTCCCGGAATCAGCCTCACTTTGGCTGAATTAATTAGTGGTCTTTAGTTTGAGCCTGCCGCGCATCATGAAACATCCCACCGTCTATTCCATCGCCAGCTTGGCTATCGTCATTGCTGCTGCCCTAGGGCAAACAGCCTTGAGCCAAAATGATGATGTGGCGACCCAGGCTAGACTTTCGCCGTGGCAGGTTGAATCGCTCAACTATGCGGGCATCCCCGTGGCAGTGCCGACAATGGTGCCCCCTGGCTTTGAGCCAACCAGTCTGGATGTTACGCCTGTGCCCCCAGATGATGCTTTCTCTGGCGGTTATGCGATCGTCTACCGCAAGGTTGATCCAAACTCAGGGGCTCAGACCTGCTTTGAGGTGGAAGCCGCCATGGGGGGCTTTGGTGGTCCGGTTCCTGAGCATGAAATAGAAGCCAGCCTACCCACTTTAGCCCAGCCTCTAGAGGATATGGAAGACTACACTTATCAACTCTTCTGGAGTGACGGCGGCAATGAGACAGCGGGCTTTCCTGACCCTATCCTTTTCTCAGACTGGATTAAGGGCGATCGCGCCTACTACCGGGTTGCCAGTCCGACCCTAGACTACACAGGCTGCACCATGATTGATCCAGAAACAGCAAACCAAATCCTAGAATCCCTGCAATATCTCGATTAGTTGCATGACTGCTGCTCGAACCAGGGCAATACAGTGCCTTTAACCAGAAACCGGCCCAATGACGATCATCACCTCAGATAATGTCATCAGCACCATCCTCAAGCACGATTACATCTCACTCAGAACCAGATGCTGCAACTACTGTGTCGATTCTATGCTGGGCTCAATGACCTTCTGCCACCTAGCCGTAGACAGGTAGACTTTAGCCACTGGATCAACGAACCGGCCTCCATCAAGGATGTGATTGAGTCCTTGGGGGTACCCCATCCCGAGGTAGACCTGATTTTGGTGAATGGAGAATCGGTGGGGTTTGATTACCTAACCCAAGACTGCGATCGCATCAGCGTCTATCCTCACTTCCACCAGCTTGAGATCACCCCCATCTCTCAGGTGCGCCCTGTCCCCTATCCAATGGTTCAGTTTGTGCTGGATGTGCATCTGGGCAAGCTAGCTACCTACATGAGGCTACTGGGATTCGATACCCTCTACCGCCACGACTACGATGACCAGGAGCTAGCCCAACTGTCTAGCCAAGGGCAGCGCATCCTGCTCACCCAGGACCGAGGTCTGTTGAAACGCAGCATCGTAACCCATGGCTACATCTTTCGTTCTTCTGACCCAGGAACCCAAGTGAGGGAAGTATTAGAGCGCTTCTCCCTCCACGAGGCCGTAGCCCCGCTAGAACGCTGCCCCCGCTGCAATGGCCAGCTCACCGCTGTCGATAAGGCTACCGTGGCCGATCAGCTTCCGCCCCTCACCCGCCTACACTACAACGAGTTTTCCCGCTGCCAACGCTGTCAACAGGTCTATTGGAAGGGCGCTCACTATGACCGCATCCGACAGTTGGTGAGCCGAGTGTCTCCTATTCAGCCGGATCCATAATCAGTCAAATAATTTGCTTGTGCTTGAGGATACATACAGAGGTAAAGCTTGCACGTAAAACTTGGGATGAAAATGAAAATTCTGTCACGCAAAGGCTGAGCCTTAGTGTGATGCGTTCCCGAATATTATTGTGAGGAGTAGACATGACAGGTTTCCCATCTCGTAATGCATTTACCTCAGCCAGTCTTGGGTTAGGAATAAGCGCAGCCTTATTTGCCTTCCCTAATGTTGCGATTGCTGAAACCCATGAAGAGACCGTTGGCCCTTTAACAATTTACTTAGTTCGCCATGGTCAGACTGACTGGAATTTAGAAGGTCGGCTACAAGGTGATACAGATAATTCACTCAACGAAACAGGTTTACAACAGGCTGAGCAAGTTTCAGTTCTTTTGCCCAATATCGAGCTTGATCAAATTTATCCTAGCGGACTGACACGAGCTATTCAAACCGCTGAATTCTTTTCAGACTTTGCTTCAATCACACCTCTACCAGCCTTAAACGAACGGTCTAGAGGTATTTATGAAGGCGAAGTCCAATCAGAAGTGGCTGATGAGTTTTTGCCTCGCTTCCTAGATCCAGAAGATGACATGGATGGTGGTGAAAGCCTAATTTCTACCTTTGGAAGAGTCAGCGAAGCAACACGCCAAATTGTTGAGAGCCATCCGGGTGGCAACGTTATGATTGTAGGCCACAGTGGTATTAATCCTTTAGTTATTGCAGAGCTTATTGGTATTCCTCCAGAGGAAGCTATTGGCCGAATCAGTCAAGGGAATGATGAAGTCTTTAAGTTGACTGTCTATCCCGATGGTTACGTTAACATGTGGAAAATGATCACTGTTGATACGCTTGAGGACTTCTAAAGAATAATCAACTTTCAACCGGAAACTATACCAAGTCCAATTTAAGCTTTGAAGTTATCCCACAGGCAAAACTCCACCGCTAGAGTTGGATTTGGTATGTCTATTAAGAGATCGGATGCTGTCGTAGAAGTCGGCGGCTCGGTCAAAGGAGATGGTCATGGGCTGGTTTAAGTCCTACTGGGCCTGCTGCCACCCGACATAGCTGGGCGGATAGCCTTCTACATTGTCATAGCCCAGCAGCCGCAAAGCCATCACCCCAATGCCGGTACGATAGCCCGTCGAGCAGTAGAGCATCACCGGCTGGTCATGGGGTACCTGGTCAAGGTGCTGGGCTAGCTCCCGCAAGGGAATGCTGATCGCCCCTGGAATGTGACCACCCGCGTACTCAGACGGCTCTCTCACATCGATGAATAGCGTCTTGCCCTCAGCTACCTTGGCCTTAATCTGCGCCACATCCCGCACCCCGTAAAAACCAGGGGGAATGTTCTGGAGGAACTGATCCACCCTGGTTTCCAACGTTACTGTGGGTTCAGTCCCATCTCCGGGGACCACGATGCCACCCATAGACGGACTCTCTGCGATCGCAGGTTGGCCAAAGCCAAAGATCAAAACTCCCAGCAGCACAATCAGCATGAAACGCTGCAGCCACTGGTTCAGGGGATAATACTGCATAACTAGACAGCTGACACAATTCTGCAAAAACTGTTGTAAAAAACAATATAGGTCATCACTTAAATAGTACGGATTTATTTTTATTAAATAGTTGCTGCCACATTTATGATTTCCACTAAGATGAGCATGGTAGCTGGAATGAGCGTTGAATAAACCTAGCCTAAGTTAGACGTGCAGGTTTTCTATAGAAAGGCCTAGATGTCGAACTGAATTTGGCATAAACCACAGCAAAGTTTGACTTTGACGGTTGCACATTTCAAAGTAACACAACTTATGTCAATGCGGGTCAAGAACCTTACCCATACTGACAAAGAGAAGTTTATTAACGCTCATAAAATTATGTGGTGATATACCAAGCCCAGCTCGGTATTTGGAGTTTTACCACAGGCAGAATTCTGGGTCTGGACTTGGATCTGGCTTATATCGGCTACTGCTCAGCATAGCCTGTTACCTCGGCTAAATGGCTCTCATTCTTCCGTCAGTATGGAGTGGCTTCAAATTTTGAAGTAGGAGAGTTGGTTATGAGGACAGTAGAACTTAGCGATACCAATGTGTTTGTGAGTTGCTTAGGGTTAGGTACTCTGCGCTTTGGCACTCTAAACTCTTATGCAGAATCTGCAGAGCTCTTAGACATGTATCTCGAAGCAGGCGGGCGATTTCTGGATACGGCTAATTGCTACAACCAATGGGCCGCTAATGCCAAAGGCGGAGAAAGTGAAGTGGTGTTAGGGCAGTGGTTACGGGAGCGAGGTAACCGGGACGAGCTGTTCATTGCTAGCAAGGTAGGGTTTGGCTATGGGACTGTGCCGGATGGGCTGGCGGCCAAAACCATTATTTCAGCCTGTGAAGAGAGCCTACGGCGGCTGGGGACAGACCACATCGATTTGTACTACGCTCACAAGGATGATCCCAATACCCCCCTCGAAGAAACCCTGTCTGCATTCACCCAACTGAAAGAGTCCGGCAAGATTCGCTTTGCTGGGGCTAGCAACTATTTGGCCTGGCGGCTGGCGGATGCTGATGCGATCGCTGCCCAAAAAGGACTGGCCGAGTTTACCTGTATCGAGCAGCGTTTCACCTACCTGCGGCCCCAACCGGGCAGCTACTTCTTCCCCCAACGACTGATCGATGAAAACCTGGCCACCTACTGCGATGCCCGAGGCAAAACCATGCTGCCTTACACGCCGCTGCTGCGGGGTGCCTATGTGCGCACCGATCGGCCCATCGCCCAAGCCTATCAGGGACCGGATACCGATGCCCGCATGGCCGCCCTCAAGGAAGTGTCCCAGGCCGTAGGAGCCACCCCGAACCAGGTGGTATTGGCCTGGATGATGCAGCGGCAGCCGCCCCTGATTCCCATCTTTTCCGCAGGTCAACCGGCTCATATGCAGGAAAACCTGGGGGCTCTCGACATCACCCTGATTGACGATCAAATGACCAAACTCACCATGGCCGGGCATTGTCCCAACGAAGAGCCCAATTAGCCTTTGGTCAAGTCCAGACGAGAAATTGTCTCCCAGTGGAGAACCCACACCTGCGATTGGGCTTGACATGGTTCAAGAGCGTGAACCGTGGTGAAGGAGTTTCGATAACTATGCGGCTTCAAGAGTCAGAACAAGTTTTGTATCCCAACGTCCAAGCCAGTCTTTCAGAGATTGGAACTACCGACATCGTCATAGGCATTCCTTGCTACAACAACCACACCAGCATTCACCATGTGGTTCAAACTGTCTCCCAAGGGTTAGCCCACTACTATCCCTACCATCGAGCAGTGCTGCTGGTAGTTGATGGTCACTCCATAGACGGGACCCGCGAACAGGCCCGTATTGCTCCGCCTGCTCCCCAACAAACAGAAATCATTACCTGCGAACAGGGCATTCAGGGAAAAGGGTCGGCTCTACGGAGCGTATTTGCGGTTGCCGTTGAACTCGATGCCCAGGCCTGTCTTTGTGTAGACGCCGATTTGCGTAGCATTATGCCCGACTGGGTGTACCATATGTTGGATCCTTTACTGGAACATAGCTACGACTACGTTGCTCCCCTTTACGCTCGCTACAAATACGATGGCACCATCACTAACAATCTGGCGTTGCATAATGAAGGTATGAATTAGGGGTAATCTGCCATGCAATGTCCTGAGTGTGGAGCCACTCATATCCGTAAAAACGGCAAGAAGAAAGGTAAGCAAAATCACATCTGCGTCAAATGCGGTCGTCAGTTTATCGACCACTATGATCCGCCCAGAGGTTACTCCGATGACTTCAAACGCGAATGCCTCAGAATGTACGTCAATCAGTCTGGTTTTCGATCCATTGAGCGGGTCAAGGGGGTGCATCACACAACGGTGATCACGTGGGTAAAGCAGGGCGGTGAACTGCTACCGGATACTTATGACCCCGAGACGGTGCCTGAGGTTGGAGAACTGGATGAGTTACAAACCTTTGTCGGATCAAAAAAAACAAAATCTGGATCTGGACAGCGGTAAACCACTTTGGACCGGGGATTCTAGCGTGGACCATCGGTGACCGTAGTGCAACCACCTTTGAATCGGTATGGGTCGTGGTCAGTCTCTGGCAGTGCTTCTTTTATGTCACCGATGGGTACAAGGTCTACCCCCAGTACATCCCAGATGGAGACCAAATTGTTAGCAAGACCTATATGACTCGGGTCGAGGGAGAGAACACCCGGCTCAGGCATTATCTGGCTCGATTGGCTCGCAAGACATTGTGCTGCTCCAAGTGCGTAACTGTGCTGAAACACTCTATCCGTTTGCTACTGCACTACCTCAAGTTTGGTGAGGTGCCTGTCCCAGCATAGATTCATACCCTTATTCAGCAACGCCCAATTTGTTATCAGCTTTATCTCGGCTGCGGTGCCCCTCTACTTAGCCGTGGTGGCTCCCTTTCTGGCCCATTTAGCGCTCTCACCCTAGCTAGGCCGGTTATCCTGGGCGAGCTGACGTTAGGTTCGGGGTAGGTTCTCAAGGTATCAACGACCTTATCTAGCACCTTGGGACGTTGCTCCGCCATCAAAAGTTTGCTCCAAAAACGCGATAATCTCTCCCCAGGCAGCATCGGTGGCCACGGGGTCATAACGGTAGCCGTCGTCTCTCATGAAGGTATGGTTGGCTTCATACAGTAGGCTCCTATGCCTTATTCCCGCTTTAGTCAATGCCGTCAGGACATTCTCTCTTCCCTCTGGCGGTACATGGGGATCTAGAGTGCCAAAGACCGTTAGCACCTGGCCCTTGATCTCACTGGCCCGCTCAATCGTATCGGCTACCCCTCGGCCTAGCTTGCCGCTATGGATCCCAGTGGGGTAGCAGCACACCGCCGCCTTAACCTTTGGCAACAAAGCAGCCCGAAAAGCCAGATGCCCTCCAATACAAAAGCCCATCGTGCCCAGCTGCCCAGGCGCCACCCCAGCCTCTGCCTTCAGCCAGTCCAGCACGGCACGGGTATCGGCATCCTTAGCGGGTGACAAGGGGACTCAAAGCTTCAGGGGACAATGCTTTGAGAGAATAGGAAGGACAAAAAATAGGGAGT
>NZ_SMDQ01000096.1 GCF_012911975.1 Nodosilinea sp. P-1105
CGCCCGTGGCCCCGCAGGTCTGGAGCCACCACATGGTAACCCTGCTGGGCCAGACCATAGGCCACCCCATCCCAGGCGGCACCATGCTCCAAAATGCCATGGAGACAAAGCACTAGGGGGCCATCCTCGGGTCCCCAGTGGCAAAGGCAATGCCGCCGTCCCCGTAGGGTAACCCAGGTTTCGGTCATAGCCGCCAGGGGAAGGTAGTCGGCGGGTAGGGAGGTGGGGGAGTGGGGGAGATAGGGGAGTGGGGGAGTGGGGGAGATAGGGGAGATAGGGGAGATAGGGGAGATAGGGGAGATAGGGGAGATAGGGGAGATAGGGGAGATAGGGGAGATAGGGGAGATAGGGGAGATAGGGGAGATAGGGGAGGGTTTCTTTTTGGCTAAACGTTTAAAAGTGTTAAAAGTGTCGAAAGTTACACCGCCAGGTTCACCAGGCGATTAGCGTCTAAATACGTACCTCACGCCTGCCCTGCTATGGTTGAAGCCCGCGCGATCGCCCATTCCACCACCAACAGCTCTCCCACCTTAGAGTTTCGGGACATTAGCCTCACGTACCAAAGTAAGGGCGCATCGCTGACTGTCATCGACCACATTTCCTTCAAGGTGGCCCAGGGGGAGTTTGTCTCCCTGGTGGGGCCTAGCGGCTGTGGTAAAACCACCCTGCTACGGATGGTATCTGGCCTCAACCCGGCGGAAGAGGGGGGCGTTTACTTCCGGGGACAGCCGATTAAAGGACCGCTGAAAAATATTGGCATCGCCTTCCAAAATCCAGTGCTGCTGCCCTGGCGCAACACCATCAACAATGTGCTGCTGCCGCTAGAGGTGGTACAGCCCCACAAACGCAAGTTTCGCCAAAACCGGGCCAAGTACCTGGAATCCGCCGAACAACTGCTGGCCACGGTGGGGCTGAGCAATTTTCATACCCACTATCCTTGGCAGTTGTCGGGGGGCATGCGACAGCGGGCTTCCCTGTGTCGGGCGCTGATTCATCAGCCCGAAATCTTGCTGCTAGACGAACCCTTTGCCGCCCTGGATGCCTTCACCCGCGAGGAAATGTGGAGCCTGTTGCAGGACCTGTGGCAGCGGACGGGGTGTACTGCCTTGCTGGTGACCCACGACCTGCGGGAGGCCCTGTTCCTGTCCGATACGATCTATGTGCTTGGCCCCCGCCCCAGCACCATTGTCTATGAGCTGTCGGTTACCTTGTCCCGACCCCGCACCTTAGACATGTGCTTTACCGACGAGTTTCACCATATGTACACCGAACTGCGCAGCCATATTCAGCGGGGGTAGGGTTACCGTCGCCGGAGCCACATCAAAATTGCCAGGCCAAAGCCCACCACAGGCAACACTAAAAGGGCAAATATGCCTAGGCCAATCTGCTGCTGTACGGTCATCACAATCCGGCGGTTGGTCACCTGTCGGGGACGGATAGACAGGGCGGCGTCGGTTTGCTGCCCCAGCCAGCTGGCCGAATTGAGGAATACATCGCCGTTCAGTTGTTGGTTAAACAGACCATCGGTGGCAAAGCTGGCGTTGCCAATCACCACCAGCCGCGATTCTGGGGGGGGGGCGTCTTCGGCGGCGGCTTCGGCCCCTGCCACCGGACGGCTGAGGGCAACCCCCAGGGTATAGGGACCAGAGGCGGGGGCATTCTCGTCAAACTGCAACTCACCTGCTTCTGAGATCGATTCTGCCCGACTTTGGGGATTGCTCTGCAACAGGGGCGTGGCTGTCACCCCAGGCACCTCCTCCACATTCACCGGTCGCACCAGGGGAAAGAAGGAGCGCCCACTGCGAAAGTCGCGGGTGATCGGGTGATCGCCATAGTCGGTGACAATGGGTGCAGCCGGACCTAGTCCCACCAGTTGCCCAGCCCCAGAGGTATCCAGCACAATCCGTTCATCCAAGGTGACCCCCCACTCATCCAGCAACCGGTCGAGGTTAGGACTGGTGCGGGGGTCGATCAGCAGCATCAGGCTCCCCCCCTGGTCGAGATAGGTGGCTAGGGCCTCGACTTCGGCATCAAAAAAGCTGGCGGCGGGACCGGCCACAATCACCAAGCTGGCATCGGCGGGGACTTCCCCATCGGTCTCAGTTAAGTCCAGGGGTTCTACCACGGCCCCTTGGTCTGCTAAGGCAAGGGCAGCCTGCTCAAAACCCGCCTCACTACCATCAATGGCAAATTCTTGATGCCCTTGGGTGAAGTAGACGGTCAGGGCGCGATCGCTAATCACCTGATCTAGGGCATTGGTCAGGGTGCGTTCCGATAGCCGGTCTTCGGGGCTAACCGACTGCAAATACTGACGACTGTCACCGCTTTCCAAAAACACCATGCCGGTTTGGCTAGCCCCAAAGTCTTGGGCTTGGCGGGGGTCATCATAAGGGTTGACATAGTCGAAGGAGAACTGGGAACCCGCTCGGCGGTAGCTTTCCAATAACTGCCGATCTTGGGGATTCGGCACTGGATCAAAGACGACCACCCGAGCCGGTTGCTCAAGATTGCGCACCACCTGCTGGGACTGGGGCGCCAGGGTGAAAATCTGATTCTCGGTGACATCAATCCGGCTGGAAAACCGCACCGCCAGCAGATTGATCAACCCCAAAATCACCAGCACCGCTACCACAGACACAATCGCATTGGTACCGGCTTCTGTGGATCGCTGGGACCAAAACCGATGGCGTCCGTAGTCGCTAAACCCGAGCCCGACGAGCAGTAGCCCCAGGCCACCAATCAAAAGCCCCAGGGGCAATGGCGTCCACCCGGCCACAGCCCCGGCCACCAACCCCGCCGTTAGCAAGGCTAATCCGGGTAGGGCCAGGAATTTAACGTATTTTTGATAGGTTCCCAAGGATTTGAGCATAGCTAGGGGGTCCTAAGGGCAGAAGGCAGAAGGCAGAAGGCAGAAGGCAGAAGGCAGAAGGCAGAAGGCAGAAGGCAGAAAAGGCAGAGGGCAGAGGGGGGGAGAGTTTTGGTGGTGTGGGGAAGGTAGAAAGTGGCTGACGGCGAGATCTGCTGGGGTGAGCATTTGGGGAAGCAACCCACTGAGAGGCTGGCGTTTACCTACGATCGCTGGAAACGGAGGGTTTCTACAGACTGAGCCGTGAGATAAAGGCCTAACCCAATAAATGACAAAAACAGCACCAGGCTGCTGGTGTCAAAAATGCCTTCAGTGAAGTCAGAGAAATGCCGCAGCAACGATAGGTAGCCTAGGGCCTGCCCCAGAACGCCGGGCAATCCTTGGGCGATCGCATCGACCAGCCACAGCAGCAGAATCAAGGCAAAGGTCATAATCGCCGCCAGTACGGTACTTTCGGTCAGAGATGAGATAAACATGCCCAGGGCCAAAATGCTGGCTGACAACAGCACCAACCCCAGGTGAGACAACCAAAACACCCCTGACCCGGCGGGGGGGTCTGCCGCCCCCAGGGCGACAGCCTGGCAGATCATCAGCGGCAAAATCATGGCGATGTAAAAGCTGACTACCGCCAACAGCTTGCCTAAGGCCACCGCCCAGTTGGTAATCGGTGACGTGGCCAGAAGCTCTAGGGTACCCTGCTTGCGTTCGTCGGCGTAAAGCCCCATCGACAGCATGGGCAACACAAACATCGACAACGATCCCAGCAAGCCAATGTAGGCTTTGTTGAACTCGTAGGCCACATCAAAGGCGGGGGGGGCAGGCAGCCCCATCTGAATCGACTGGTCGGCCATGGCCGCCTGGGCAATAATGCCCTGGGGACCTAGCAACACGGCGGTCAGCAAAAAGCCCCCCAGCAGCCAAAAGACACCGGCAATCAGATACGCCAGGGGGGAGGCGAAGTAGCTTTGTAGCTCTCGCTGATAGATGGCTAGGATGTTTTTCAGGATGATGGTCATGGGAGTGGGGGAGTGGGGGAGTGGGGGAGTGGGGGAGTGGGGGAGGTGGGGTGGATGGGAATGTGGGGAAGGTGGGGTGGATGGGAATGTGGGGGGACGGGAATGTGGGGAAGGTTTTGGATTTTGGATTTTGGGTTTTGGATTTTGGGATCCCCTCCTGGGAGGGGTAGGGGTGGATTGAATTTTGGATTCTTCCGTTTTCGTTTTTCCGTTTTCGTTTTTCGTTTTTCATCTGCGGCCCTGGGTGTCCGCCTTGGCGATGGAAGGGGGATGGGGAAATTTTTAATTTTTAATTTTTAATTTTGGATTTTGAACTTTGAACTTTGAATTACTTGAGAAAGGGGGCTATAGGGCTTCTTGGGCGGCGGTGTCTTCTTCTTTAGGTACAGCTTCTTTAGGTACAGCTGGCTTGGCTGGGGGCGGGGGTTCGCTGGTGGTTAGGTTTAAGAACACGTCTTCCATGGTGGCTTGCTGACGGTGTAGCTCATGCAGTTCTAGGCCGGCGTTGACAATGGCGGCGGCGATCGCGCTGCCTAAGGCCCGATCGGCGTCACTGCTGATCCGTAGACGATGGTGATGGTCATGCAGGGATTCTCGATCGAGCACGGTAACCTGGCGCACCTCGGGCAGTTCCCGGAGCACAGCCTGGGCGGCGGTCACGTCACCCTTGATTTCCACTTCGAAGGCCGATTCTCCGGCCAGGCGGGTGGTCAAGTTGGCGGGGGTGTCAGTGGCGACCACCTGGCCCCGGTTGATGATAGTGACGCGATCGCAGGTCATGCTCACCTCCGGCAAAATATGGGTGGAGAGAATGATCGTATGGCTACCCGCCAAACTTTTGATCAGCTGCCGCACTTCGTTGATTTGCCGGGGGTCTAGCCCAACCGTCGGTTCATCCAAAATAATCACAGGCGGGTCATGGATAATCGCCTGGGCAATGCCCACCCGCTGCCGGTAGCCCTTCGATAGCTTGCGAATCAAGACGTTGCGCTTATCCAGCAGGCCGCAGTGTTGCATGGAAATTTGCACCCGCTCAGGCCTGTCGCCGGGGGCAAGGCCCTTGATCTGGCCGACAAAACTTAAAAACCCCTCCACCGTCATATCGGGGTAAAGGGGGGGAGACTCGGGCAGGTAGCCAATCCGCTGGCGCACCGCCATGGAATCTTTGTGGACGTCGTAACCAGCAATCCGAGCAGTCCCTTCGGAGGCGGGCAGGTACCCAGACAAAATCCGCATGGTGGTGGTTTTACCAGCCCCATTCGGCCCCAAAAAACCCAGAATTTCTCCTGGCTGGGCTTCGAAGGTGACATCTTGAATGGCGGCGGTCGACCCGTAGGTTTTACTCAGGTGCTCAACTTCAATCATGGACGCTTGCTCACCAGGGTACGGCTAATGATTGTACTGCTGACTACATACAGTAGCGGTACTTACTCTAATCAGCATTGACCCAATTGAGAAGGGGGTATGAGACAGTTATGGAAATTAAATCGAGTTAGGGAAACCTGTGTGGACTATATTTTTCGAATATATTTTCCAAGCTGCCTAGAAGAACCAACCGTAGCTGTGTAGGCCTTTACCCAAAATGTTCACACCCAAATAGCAGACCCACACCACCACAAAGCCAGTGGCGGCCAACAGGGCCGGACGACGCCCCTGCCAGCCTTTGGTAATCCGGGCGTGCAGGTAGGCGGCAAACACTAACCAGGTAATTAGCGCCCAAGTCTCTTTGGGGTCCCAACTCCAGTAAGACCCCCAGGCTTCGTTGGCCCACACCGCCCCGGCAATGATGCCAATGGTCAGCAGCGGAAAGCCCAGGCCAATCATCCGGTAGCTAATGTTGTCCAGGGTGTCGGCCAGGGTCAGACGCTGGGGCGATAGGGTGATCGTCGTCGCCTCGGTCACAGGGGGCTTTTGCAGCACGGCGGTGCCTCCCCCAGAGGCGATCGCTGCCTCGCGTCCACTGGCCACATCCGTTTCTTCAGCCATTTCTGCAACCGGGGTGCCATGGCGCTTCAGCTTCACATTGCGAAACCCGCCAGTCCCCACTGAACTGCCTTTTAGCTCTACCGCCTGGCCCCGGGTAACTAGCAAAAAGGCGATCGCCAACAACGCCCCCACCAGTAGGGTGGCATAGCTAAGTAGCATCACACTGACATGCATCATCAGCCAATTGGACTTAAGGGCAGGCACCAGCGGTTCTGCCCCCTGCATGGTGTCGGGCAGCGATAGGGCGGCAAAGGCGGTGATGCCCATGGCCACTGGGGCCGTAACCGTGCCCACCAGGGGACTGCGGCTCATGGTTTCAGCCACCAGGTGCATGGCGGTAATGCCCCAGGCCAGGGCAAACAGCGACTCGTAGAGATTGCTCATAGGGAAGTAGCCTGCCTCCACCCAGCGCGCCAGCAGCAGGGCCGCAATCACCAAGTTACCCATGGCCATGCCAGCGCGGCCCAGGGTAGATAGCGATCGCACCTGGGAAAAGGCCACGCCGCACCAGTAGAGCAACATGGTGACAAACAACACCGCAAAAGACGCATTATCTAGCCAACCCTGGAGGGCGATCAAATCCATAACATGCGAGGGGATAAAAGTCTGCCTCTATCCTATCGAGTTTTGCCCCCCCGACGGGAGATCCAATCACAATCCGCCAACCGCCACTTCGTTTAGCTCAATCTCATCACCGTTGAGATCGTCCGTTAATCTTCAGATTCAGCAGCCTCAGGTTCAGGTTCAACCTCCTCGGCCTCGACATCAACCGGGTCAGATTCCACCTGCGGCAGTGGACCAGGCCGATCACCCCGCTGTAGGGCCACGGTAATGTCGTAGCGCACCTGGCGATCGCCCAGCACCGCCGCCGTCACCCCAATCGCCTCGATGACCCCAGCACTGAGCAATCCATCCGTCGGCAGGGGAGGCAGCAGCAGGCTGTTTTGGGCGGCACCCAGGTTCTCCAGGTTAATAAAAAAGTGACCATTATTCGGCCGGGGGGCATTCCCGGTAGTGGCTTGGAACAGCGAATTTTCCGCCAGGGCTCGACTCGGCTGCGGGGTCACCTGTTGATCAATCCCATCCCCAAAGCTGATAAACACCACATCCCCGTCTAGCCAGCCATGGGCCAGAGTGAGCGCACCAAAAGGCGCTGTCCAGCGGGTGACGGGCACACCGCCCAGGTCGGCTGACTCCTCAGAAAACCGATAGCGAGTGGCCATGACTTGATCTAGTTGTGCCAAGCTGGCCGTTGCCGCCTCGCGATCGCTGGCCCGTACCATCAGCACCAGGGCTGGGTTTAAGCGAGATGGCTCATCCTCTATGGGGGCGGGGTCCTCCGTCTCTAGATCGGGCTCTGGCTCGGGGGTATCCATCCCGGGGGGCAGTAGGCCCAGGGCAAACTCGCCCGCCATCCAGGGGAGCCAGTCCTCGCTGACTGAAAGACCCGTGAGTGCCTGTACCCCGATGGCCAGTTCATCTGGGTTAACGGGGAGTAGCGCCGTCAGTTGCTGCCCCTCTTCCAGGTCTTGCCAAAACTGCTGAAAGTCACCCCCTGAGGCCATCACCAGGGTACTGTTGGGTAAGCGCTGGGACATTTGATCGGCTTTGTTACCCGTGGCAAAGGTCTGACCGCTACCCGGCTCTAGCCAGCTAACACTTTGCAGGTGTAGGCCCCGGTTCGTTGTGGTCAGGGTACCCACCAGCCCTCGGGGGGCCTGCAACGCTGCCAAGCGGCTGGCGGCCACAGGGGGGTCTGAAGTCCCTGCCAGAGCTTCCACGGCGGTGGGCAGATTCACATAAAAACGGGCCAAGGGACGAGAGTCCCGCAGTTGTTCGAAGGCACGACTAAATCCAGGGCGGTCCACCAGGGCATTGTTGCCTCGGTAGGCATCGATGGAGCGCTGTAACAGGGGCAACTGGGGACTGAGCAGGGCGGTCTCAGCATTCAGCACCGCCCCATAGAGGGGGGTGTCCCCTTCCCCCTCCACCTGCTGGATGTTGATGCCGCGATAGGTGCCGTCTTCCCCCTCTGCCATGGTCCCCAAGCGATCGCCCAGGGTACTTTGGGCCCGCCCTGCATCGGCAATCGGCACGACCACCACCACATTCTCTTCCAGGGCGATCGCCGGGTCAGGCAGGGTCGCTGGTAGGTCGGCGATCGGATCATCTGTGGGCAGCACCGCCAGGGTGATCTCTGGCCCCACCCAGGGTTGAATATCGGTGCCAAAGTCCAGGCCTTGGTCTGCTAACAGGCGATCGCGCCACTGGGCCAATAGCTGATCAAACTGAGCCTGGGTATCAGCTGTGCCAAACTGCCGTAATCGCCGCCATTGCCCCTCATCACTGGATAGGGCCAGCACCATGACCGCATCGTCAGGGATAGCATTGACCCCTGTAGGCAACGTCCTGCCCACAGGGGCACGGCGGGTCAAAGCCCAAAAGGCAACAGCACCGCCACCCAGAAACAGCAGTACCGCACCAACGATCATCAGTAGAGGGGGCTTACGCTTCAACACCATAGGAGCTACCGACCCAGTGGGCTATTTTGCCCTGTAACTGTAGCAAAGAACATGGGGAGTGGGGTGTCGGGAGATGGGGAGGTGGGGAGGTGGGGAGATGGGGAGATGGGGAGGTGGGGAGGTGGGGAGATGGGGAGATGGGGAGATGGGGAGATGGGGAGATGGGGAGATGGGGAGATGGGGAGATGGGTATCGGGTGTCGGGTGCTGGGGTGTCGGACCTAACACCTGAAACCTTGCACCATGAACCTTGCACCATGAACCGCCAACCGTGCACCGCCAACCGCTATCGCCGAAAGCTAAAGTCATACCCCACATATTGCTCATTTTCGTACTGCACTACCAACCAGGTGGCGGGGTCAAACTCGAGCGGGTAGGCGTCTCGTTCTGCTTGAACATTTGCCTCGGTTCTGCCCACTCCTAGCCCACAGTGGGGTTCGCCCAGGAGTTCCCGCACATCGGCTTTGGGGGTTTGCATATCTAGGTCGATCAGTTTTTTTAGCTGGTCCCGCGACAGGGTGGCGGGGCCGCGAGCCTGGGTAATGCACACCTGGGGATCGCCCCCTGGGGTGGTTCCGGGCTCTGCACCGGGATGGATCAAAAAGGCGGCCAGGGCCAGCATTGACCCGCCAGCGACCAAGACCCCTCCCCCTCCATAGCGACGACGGCGGGGTGGCTGGGGGGAATATTGCCGGGGCATGGCGGTGGGGGGAGGAACAGGGCTACCCCCAGACGGTGGGGCGGGTCGAGGCTGATAGTGGGCCGAGTAGGAGTCGCGTGGATGGTAAGCCATAGCCGTAACCTGCAACATCGAGGCTGTGAGACAAACGGTGGAATGATTCAGGCGGGATGCGATCGCCCGCAGCTGCGAAACTCTCCAGGGTGACTTTAACTAAAGCACTCACGGTTAGGACTCTGGTCACAATCACTAGGGATTTCACTTCCTGGCTTACAGCCAAAGTCTGCTAAAGCAGACTGGGGAAGCTGGCTACCAATCCGCTCAAGCAGATTTCTGGTTTGAGCCTTGGACGTCTAGTCTTTGGCTCAGCGGCTAATCCCAGGGATCACCCTCTCAGCTGCCCCACCATGACAGGGTTGGGGGGCCGTGCCCACCACTCAGCACAACGTTTTCCAGAGGTCACCTTAAAGTGCTACCAGTCTTTGGACTGACCGGTATCTAGCCCCCAGAGAGAGAATCGTATTATCAATATAGTACATATTTACTATAAAAGTTATTCCTAGGCTGATTTTTTTTGTTACGGTTTGAAAAGAAAGCCCTGTCCCCCTCGCGACTGAAAAGGCGATGAACAAGACCCTGGTTTGGTTTCGCCGTGACTTACGGGTCAGTGACCATGAGCCTCTGTATCGGGCGGCTCGTCGCGGGCTGGTGGTGCCAGTGTTTGTGTTCGACCGCGCCCTGGTGCACCATCCCGAAACTGGGGCGGCGCGGGTAGCGTTTTTGCTGGCGGCTCTGCAAGCGCTGGCGGCGGATTTAGAGGCCCTGGGGGGACGGTTGATTGTGCGATCGGGGGATCCGGTGCAGGTGCTGCCCCAACTCGTTCAAGACCTCGGGGCCGATGGTATCTATGCCCACACCGATGTAGAACGGATCTATGGAAGGGTGCGGGATGCTCGTCTCAACCAGGCCCTGGCCCAGCGGGGGATGCGCATCCGTTGGTTTGAACCGGCGGCCAGCCTGGCGGAGCTGGTGCCCTACCCCCAGTATCGGGAGCTTTGGTACCGCCAGATGGGTGCCCCCCTGGTGCCCACCCCGCCCCAGGTGCTTGTTCCCCCTGAGGTGGCCAGTGATCCCCTGCCAACCCTGACTGGCCTGGGGCACCAGGCCGATGCCAAGCCCATCCCCACCGCCAGCACTGCCGCTGCCCGGACTTTGCTGCAAGACTTTTTGACCAATAAAGCCGATCGCTACTACTGGCAACTCTCTTACCCCAGCGCCGAGGCCACCACTGGCCTCAGCCCCCATATCAAGTTTGGGGTGATTTCGGTGCGGGAATGTGTACAAATCGTGCGCCAGGCGGCCGATGGCGGGGACCAACGCATTCGCCGCAGCCACCAGCAACTGATCTCCCGGCTGCGCTGGGGTAATGGCTTTACCCAGCGGTTTCGCTACCTGCCTCAACTGGAACTGCGATCGCTCTATCGGGTGTTTGATGACGATGGCTGGGCCTTTGAATCTGACCTGTACCACGCCTGGCAGACCGGCCAAACCGGCTTCCCGATTGTGGATGCCGCCGCCCGCTGCCTGCAGGCTACCGGGGGCTACCTGGCCCTCAACTTTCGCACCCGGGCTATCTATGCCAGCTTTCTTAGCAACCTGGGGGGCATTGACTGGCGCTATGGGGCCTTGCACTTCATGCGCCACTTAATCGATGGCGACTGCCCCATTGACCATTACCAGTGGGCGATGCAGTCTGGGGTCACCCACTGTGTGGATAAAACCTGGACCCGCATCTATAACCCAGGCCAGGTGGCGGTGGATCGCTGCGACCCCGATGGCGAGTTCATTAAGCGCTGGGTGCCGGAGCTGGCTGAGGTGCCGCCAGAGCAGTTGGGCAATCCCCCCACCCTGTCGGGCTACCCCGCCCCAATCTTGAACTACAAAGCGGCCCGCCAGCGCCGGGTCAAACAGCTGGAAGCCCAGCGGAGTAAGTTCCTGAATGCCCGCAACCTGCTACCTTTTTTGGCCCCAATGCCCCAGGACCTCACCCCCTTTGGCACCGATCTCTACGGCGGTGAGGTGGCCTGGGCTGCTGCCCCAGAGCCAGAACTGTTTCCGCCGCCCCTGCCCCTGGCCGATCTGGGGCCAGAGGAGGCGAAAGCGCTACGCACCTGGTTTGTAGCCCATGTGAATGTGGTGCCAGCGAAGCCTCGCCGCCACTCCAGGGGCAAAGCCCCAGACCCGAATGTGCGCCAGCTCAGCCTGCTGGCAGATATGGAGTAGGGGTTGCTGTTGCTCAACTGTTTAGACTGGCTATGGCGCAATCGCCAGGACTACTTTGCGGCGGGTAATCTGACTATCTATCATTTCCTCTGCTGGAGTTTTTCGCAACAGATCAATCAAGTTTGCTCTAGCTGCTCAACGGGAATGGCATCAATCGGCAACTCAAAGGCGATAAATAACACACAGGGATCACCTGGCGCACAGAAGCCTTCATGGGCCAACTCTGCTGGGCCATAAATGTAGTTGCCGGGTTCAATCTCCATGAGGTCTTGCCCCGCAAAGGTCAGTTGCAGATTCCCCGATACCAAAGCCATGCGTTCGGCTGAGGTGTGATAGTGGGGAGGAAGTTCGGAATTGGGCGGTACCTTAAAGAAAATATCTGAGTTATTTTCCTCTGGATCTCCCTGAAGCACAGCCAATTCACAGCCCTCGGGGAAGAAATCGGGGCAGGCACCCCACTCCAACTGTGGATCATCCACTGGCCAAAGAATCGCATTGTCTGGTGCAACGGCCAACGCGCAAGAGCCAACAATGGCTAATGTTATGAACGACAATATAACGGTCTTTACCCATCGTTTGACAGAAAAGTGTGTTTCTAGCAATGGTCCATCCCCAAAATCATCAAACGGTTACAGAAAGCGTCAATGTGCAAGCATCAATGTGATTAACCCACAATACGTTAAGTCCACTCAAAGCCTTTATGGATGGTTACGAAGAAAAGGGTGTCTTCCAACGCGATCAACTCATGGTTTTCATCCTTTTCCATCAAGACATAATCCCCAGCTTGAGCAACTTTGCCGCTGCCAATGTCAATCTTGCCTTCAATGATATAGCTTTCCTCATCACCAAAGTGATTATGGGAGGGAACTTTCGCGCCCTGCTTCACCTTTACCAGGGCAGCTATGCCATTATTTTCATATTCTCTAATCAGACATAATTCCATCCCTTCAGAATTTTCTACTGCGTCAAATTTACGCTCGTCAACAGTTAATACTTTCATGACAGGCTCTCCCACAAGGGCAACGATTATCCTCTAACCAAAGACATGGCCAAAGGCATGGCCAAAAACATGAGACGAGTTGAACCATGCATCAGCATCGTAGATCGAGTGGACTGGGCCAGTCTTGAAAAAAATTGACCTGCCAAGCCTATTTTCGGTGCAGCGCTGCTTCACTATTGACCGTAATGGCGGCCAGGGGACTGCGGCCCAACCTATTGACGCCCAGCGGGTAACGCCGCATCTTAGAAGCAGGCTATTACCGCAGCCCACCATGCCTATTCCCCAAAGCCGCACTGAACTTTACCAATTTCTACTCCAACTCCCTGATACCCAGTTCAACCAGGTGCTGTTTCACCTCAAGCCGCCGCCAGGGAACATCTCCCCGGCCCCGGCTCCCCGAGGCCAGCGAGTACCCGAGCTGTTCACCTGGCTGGAGAGTATTGGCCCCGACCTGGAGGCCTTGAGAACCGCCCTGGAGGCAACCCTCACCCCTCCCTAGCCCCTCCGGCAGACGACCCACCGCCGGAGGGGCAATCGGGGGAGTTGCACCAAGGGGGCGATCGCAGTATTGCTGTGGGTCAGTCAGTCACCGATGCGACCGTGGTATCGGGGGACAGCAACCGCATCGACCAGTCCCACACCGTCAATAATTTCTACTACGCGGGCCTGCCAGAGGCCCAGCCCCCCACCGCCCGCACAGACCGCAACGAAACCACCCTGATCGACGCCGTGTGGACGGAGGTGGAAGATCGCCTGCGCCAATCGCTGCACAATGCCATTTTGATTCGCCTGGACCTGGCGGAGCAGCGCAGCCAGGTCAGCCGCCCCTGGGACAGCGAACTGCGTACCGCTGAGCAAACAGCCAAGCCACTGCCCCCCAATACCCCCATTGCCGAAGTGTTCGACCGCCGCGAGGTGGGTGGCAAGCTGCTGATTTTGGGCCACCCCGGCGCGGGCAAAACCACCACCATGCTGGACCTGGCCGCCACGCTGATCCAGCGGGCCAACGACGACCCCACCCAGCCGATTCCGGTGATGGTGAGCCTATCGTCGTGGCAAAATCCCTGCCAGAGCCTGACCGACTGGCTGCTGGGAGAATTGCAGGCCAAGTACGGCATTTCTAAAAAGCTGGGGCAGACCTGGCTGGCGGCGAAAACCCTGCTGCCCCTGTTCGATGGCCTGGACGAGCTGCCCCCCCAGCGGCAGGAGCCGGTGGTGGAGCAGCTCAACGCCTGGCTGCGATCGGGCGACGGGCCGCCCCGCCTGCTGGTGTGCAGTCGCCTGGAGGAATACGAACTCTACGCCGCCAAGCTGGCCCTGAATGCCGCCATTTGCCTGCACCCGCTGACGGACGCCCAGGTGCAAGCCTACCTGGCCTCGCTGGATATGGCCCCCCTGTGGGACACCCTGCACCGCGACGCCGACCTGCTGGAGCTGGTACGCACCCCGCTGCTGCTGAGCGTGTCGATTTTGGCCAACGATGCGATCGACCTGAACCAATGGCAGCGGCTGGGTACCACCCAGGAACGACTGGACTACCTGCTGGATGCCTACATCGTGCGGCGACTGCACCAGCCGGTGAAGAGTAAGGCTTATCCATCAGGAAAGGAACCGACTGGGAAGCAGACCCGCCGTTGGCTGGTGTGGCTGGCTAAGCAGCTCAAGGCCCAGTCTGAGGATGAGTTTTTGATTGAGAAAATGCAGCCAAGTATATTGGCAAACCGAAAGCAAAAAATGATTTATGGGCTGATTTATGGGCTAATTGGCGGGCTAATTGGCGGGCTGATTTTCGGGCTGATTTTCGGGCTGATTTTCGGGCTGATTTTCGGGCTGATTTTCGGGCTTGGCGGGCTGATTTTCGGGCTGATTGGCGGGCTGATTGGCGGGCTGATTGGCGGGCTGATTTTCGGGCTGATCCGCAGGAATGAGTCTATTTCCTTGGTCGAAAATTTCGATTTCTCTTTTTCGCGCTTCGTGCGAAAAAATTTCTTAAGAGAATTGCGTAATGGGCTGATTTTCGGGCTATTTTTCGGGCTGATTTTCGGACTGATCGCCGTTTTGCCATTTTTGTGGCTACGGGGAATGGGGGTGAGTGATAGGCTAACTTTCGAGCTAACTGGCGGATGGATTGTCGTGCTATTTTTCGTGCTATTTTTCGTGCTATTTTTCGGGCTTATTCATGGACTGATTAGGGGGCTGATTGGTGGGCTGAAAGCTGATATTTCTATCCGTGTAGAGCCTAACCAAGGAATTAAGTCATCCTTTAAAAACACATTAATCCTGCTGGGGTTACCTATGCTAATGTTGGCAGTATTGAGAATTGGCGGCTCTTCCGACCTAGACATGGGAAAGAGGCTCTGAGGGCGAGAAGTGGAGAGAGAAAGAAACGCTAGGAAGGGGTG
>NZ_SMDQ01000097.1 GCF_012911975.1 Nodosilinea sp. P-1105
TGACGTCGGCTATTCCTAGCGCTGTACTACCCGCCAAAATAGTTGTCGTCACCCGCCAAAGTAATTGTCATCTAATAATTTGGTGAGTGGCAAGCCTAAGGAGATTTCTGAGCAAGACAATTCCGCTTGTTGTCAGCGATCGTGGCTTTCGTAGGGTGGGCTTTGCCAGCCCTGTCAAGGTGAGGCAGATTTAGGGGGCGATCCCTCGGATTGGCCGCTGAGCCAAGGACTAGAAGTCCAAGGCTCAAAGCCGAAATCCTCTGAAGAGGATTGGGAGCCGAGTTCCCCAGTCTGCTTTAGCAGACTTTTGCGGTGAGCCAGGGAGTTTACTCCCTGGTGGTTGTGGCCGCAGCCCCGCAGCCCCAGGGGTTTTCGGGAAAAGTACCGCCACCTTGACAGGGGTGGGTGGGCTTTGCCCACCACTCGGTAGAACGTTTCCTAGAAGTTACCTAAGCGATCGCGATCCGTCCTTTTAAGGGCAGGCAATCGATGTGATGTTGCTGCCGACCCCTCCCTGACCGCTGCGAGCAATCCAGCCGGTTCGATTGGCGATCGCCACTTCCAGCCAAATCCGGCCAAAGTCGGGGGCACCGCCGGGGGAGGTGCGCTGGGTGGGTGGGTTAGTACTGGCCACAATCGTGCTGCCGGGGCTATAGCTACCGACCAGCGGTGCACTGGAGGTGGGGGTCGCTCTCACATTCAGGGCTGAGTCGGCCCGGAAGCAGGCCCGAGCTGCGGGGGGAGGGGAAACAGTACCACAGGTGGTTAAATTGGCCGCATTTACCCAGCCCACGGGTTGGATGGGGGATAGGTCGCTGCCAGCCAGAAAGACCTGGGCTCGTCCCTGTTGCAGCACACCGGTCAAGCGCACCTGTGTCCCCGCCCCCAGGGTGCCAATCCGATTACTGGTTGGCCCTAGAGTTGTATTGTCGAAGACTTCAGTGGTGCGATTAAACTGGCGGCAGGCTCGAATCAAGGCTGGATTTTCCGTCAGGTTGAATCGGACGTCCGCGAACTGCTGGGCTAAGCCCGCTGTACTGGCTAAAGGCACCGTCGATAGGGCGGCTGCAACCCCCAGTGCCATGCTCCGCACCACTCTTGTCTGCATAGATGCTCCTTGCCAATAGGTTGTAAAGAGGTTTTGCCTGGCTGGCGCTGATCACAGCCGCTAAGGCTCAAGCGTATCCTACCATTGAGGGCTGGCTGGCTGGCCTGGCTGTCATATTGCGTAGCGTTTATTACTTCGAGATGGCCACGGGTCGAAGGCCTCAGGAAACCCTAAAAGCGCTTGAAGGCTCCACCGAGGACGGTTGAGATTCGTTACCTTAGAAAGGTGACTTTTACTCTGATTCTGTCCCCCTTGCCGCCATGCCTATCCTGAACCAGCCCAGTACAGCCAAAACCCTGCAAACGATCCAACGCCCCCAGGGTCGCCACTGGGTGGGGGATGGTTTCCCGGTGCGCACCTTGTTTGTTTATTCTGGTATGGGAGACCTGCTCAGTCCGTTTCTGATGCTGGACTACGCTGGCCCGGCCGAGTTTCCCCCCACAACGGCCCGTCGGGGGGTGGGTGAGCATCCCCACCGGGGGTTTGAGACGGTCACCATTGTCTATGACGGAGAAGTCGAGCACCGCGACTCTGCGGGGGGTGGCGGCATCATTGGTCCTGGGGATGTGCAGTGGATGACCGCTGCGGCTGGGCTGGTGCACGAAGAATTTCACGGCCCCAACTTTGCCCAGCAGGGGGGACCCTTCCAGATGGCGCAACTGTGGGTGAACCTGCCTGCCAAAGATAAAATGGCCCCACCCCGCTACCAGGGCATTACCAAAGCTCAGATCCCAGTGGTGACCTTGCCCGACGGTCAGGGAAGCCTGCGGGTGATTGCCGGATCCTATGCTGGGGCGCAAGGGCCTGCCGAGACCTTTAGCCCGATTCAGGTGTGGGATGCTCGCCTGGGGGCGGGGCACCAAGTGGCCCTAGAGGTGCCTGAAGCTTACACGACGCTGGTGGTGGTGCTGCAGGGGGCTGTGCGCGTGGGAAATTCTGAGCCCATTGCGGAGGCAGAGGTGGGAATTTGCGATCGCGCTGGCAACACCCTGGTTCTCGACTGTCTCCAAGATACGACGGCATTGATCCTCTGTGGCCAGCCCCTGGATGAACCGATCGTTGGCCATGGACCGTTTGTGATGAATACCACCGAGGAAATTTATCAGGCCATGGTGGATTATCAAAGCGGTAAAATGGGAGCCCTGGCTCCTCAGTAATTCTCCTTATTCTGTCGCGAGATTCTGTTGCGGGGGGCAGGGGAGAGTGATCGCGTCCGTTTACGCCCAGCCGGGCGAGAATCTACCCCCTGCTTTGAAGCCATTGGCTAGACATCGACTAACCCAATTTTGAGTCTGTTTTGTGACGGCTGATCCCCGCCTTGCTCCCATCCTGAACTACTTCAAGACGCGGGGTTGGCAACCCCTGCTGTTTCAGGCCGAAACCTGGGCCGCCTACCTGGGGGGGCGCAGTGGACTGGTGCAGGTCCCCACTGGCTCTGGCAAAACCTATGCCGCCGTCATGGGCGCGATCGCTGAAATGTTGGCCCAGCCCACCGCAGGCTTACAGCTCCTCTACATCACCCCCCTGCGCGCCCTATCCCGGGATATTGAGCAGGCGATCAAAAACCCCATCGAGGCCATGGGCTGGAACCTAACGGTGGAATCGCGCACGGGAGATACTAGCTCCTCCCGCAAAACCAAGCAGCTGAAGCAGATGCCCCAGATCCTGATCACCACCCCAGAATCCCTGGCGGTGATGCTGTCCTATAAAGGCAGCGCCAAGCGGTTTGGCCAGCTGCGAGCGGTGATTCTAGACGAGTGGCACGAGCTGATGAGTTCCAAGCGGGGCACCCAAGCGGAGTTATGTGTAGCCCATCTGCGATCGCTGCAACCTAAGCTGCGAACCTGGGCGCTTTCCGCCACCCTGGGCAACCTGGAAGAAGCGGCCCAAACTGCCGTAGGCTTGGGCACCGAGCCGGTGATCATTCGCTCTAACCTAAAGCGGGACACGGTGATCACCAGCATTCGCCCCGACTCGGTAGACACCTTTCCCTGGGCCGGACACCTGGGTCTACGGTTGTTTGAAACCCTGGTGGAAGCGCTGGATCTAGAAAAATCCACCCTGATTTTTACCAACACCCGCAACCAGGCCGAACGCTGGTACCAGGCCCTGAGGTTTGCCCTGCCAGACTATGAAAGCCGCCTTGCCCTGCACCATGGATCGATTGATGTCAAAGAACGAGAAGCGATCGAGGCCGGGGTGAAAACGGGTGACATCAAGTGGGTGGTCTGTACCTCCTCCCTGGATTTGGGGATCGACTTCCAGCCCGTGGAGCGGGTGGTCCAGATCGGCAGCGCCAAAAACCTGGCCCGACTGTTGCAGCGGGCCGGACGCAGTGCCCATGTGCCGGAGGGTACCGCAGAGGTATTCTTTTTGCCCACCAACGCCTTGGAACTGCTGGAAATTGCCGCCTTTCGCCGGGGGCTGGACCTGGGGGATATGGAAACCCGCCGCCCCCAGCCCAAACCCTACGACGTGCTGGTGCAACACCTGGTTACCCTGGCCTGTGGCGATGGCTTTGCTCCCCATAGTACCCTGGCTACCCTGCGCCAAACCCTGGCCTATCGGCACCTGACTGAGGACGAATACCAGTGGGTGCTGGACTTTATTGAGAAAGGTGGTCAGTGCCTGGGGGCCTATCCCCGCTACAAAAAGGTGGTGCTAGACCAGGGCCTGTATACCATCAGCGATGCCAAACTGGCCCGCACCCACCGCATGGGCATTGGCACCATTACCAGCAACACGCCGATCAAACTGGTCTACACCAACCGTAAACCCATTGGTACCGTGGAAGAATCCTTTGTGTCGCGGCTGAAAAAAGGGGACGTATTCTTCTTCGCCGGACGACAGCTGGAATATTTCCAACTGAAAGATATGGTGCTGTACGTGAAAAGCACCCGCAAACAATCCACCGTTACCCCCACCTGGGGCGGCGGCCAGTTGGCCATCTCCGACACCCTCAGCCACCACCTGCGCCACGAAATCGAAGCGGCGCGATTTTTTTCCGGTGAGGCCGCGCCAACCCAGTTCGGTGGCAGCAGCGAGGATTGTCCCGCCACCGAAATCCGCACCATCGCCCCGATCCTGGCTGCCCAACAGCGCCTATCCACCCTGCCCAGCGCCGACGAACTGCTGATCGAAAGCTGCAAAACCCGCGAAGGCCACCACCTCTACGTCTTTCCCCTCGAAGGTCGCTTCGTCCACGAAGGGCTCGGCTTTCTCTGGGGCTACCGCTTCGCCAAACAAAAAAACGCCACCTTCACCATTTCCGTCAATGACTACGGCTTTGAAATCCTGGGTCCCAAGGGCTATCCCTACCAGGACCTATTCTCCATGGCCTTCTTCAGCCTCGATCACCTGGAAGACGACATTCGCGCCAGCCTGAATATCTCAGAACTCACCCAGCGCAAATTTCGCGGCATTGCCCAGGTGGCCGGGCTGGTGTTTAAGGGCTATCCCGGCTCCCGCAAAACCTCCAGCCAGCTCCAGGTCAGCACCTCGTTGCTCTACGACGTGTTTACCAAGTACGAGCCCGATAACCTGCTGCTAAAGCAGGCGGAGCGGGAAGTGCTGCAAGACCAGCTGGAAACCCAGCGCCTGGCCAAAACCCTCAGCCGCCTCGATCAGCGCGCTGTGGTCTGGCATGACACCAAACGCCCCTCCCCCCTGGCCTTTCCCCTGCTGGTGGAGCGGCTGAACTCCCGTATGTCCAACGAAACCCTGCTGGAGCGCATCCAGCGGATGAAGGACCAGTGGGACCAGCGATAGCCGCGACCAGCCGTTACCCTAAACGGCAGCAGGTACCCCGGCATAGGCCGGTTCGATTTCGGCTAACTGGCTGACCACCGCCGCGATCGCATCGGGGTTAGCATCCTTCTGGCTGTTGGCCAGCACCTCTCGCCCGATCACATTGCAGCCCAGGTGAGACAGCTGCTGCCGCATGGCCAGTCCCACCTTTTGGCCACCGCCGCCGCTGTGGCTGCCCAACGCCACTGGCCGACCATTGAATAGCGCCCGAAAGTCTGAGCTGCTGACCGATAGCCACGCGATCGCATTACTCACCACCGGCGGAATCGAGCCATTGTATTCCGGGGCGCAGATCACCAACCCCTTGTGCTGCTTGAGTGCCTGTTCCAGTTTGGCCAGCCCAGGCCCCACGCTGTCGCCGCCCATCACCGAGTCGTACAGCGGAATTTGCAGGTCGGGTAAGGCGATCAGGTCTGTAGACAGGCCCTGACGGGTAGCTTCAGCGGCAAAGGCCTCGGCCAGGGCCAAGTTGTTGCCCTTGGTTGCAGAAAGAATCAGCATGGCGATCAAAAATTAACGATAATTTACAAACGGTCTTGCCTTCAATCTAGCATTGCCACGGCTGGCACAACCTCTCTAAGGATCGACTTAGCCTGTCAAGATCCCCGGGTTCTGCTGGTGACTATTCCAAAATTGGGCTGATAGGTCAAAGAACCCGGGGATCTACCCTAGCTAAATAAGCGACGCACCTGGACCTGTAGGTTCTCAAACGCAGGCAGAGACAGATCTCCCTGGCGGAGGGTTAACTCTGTCTGGTACTGTCCTTTGGCTAGGTCACGAAATACCTTCAACTGGCTGTGCTGCAAATCCACCACCCAGTATTCCTGAATGCCAGCTTTAGCGTAAGCCTCTTTTTTTTCGCCCAGGTCTTTTGCCAGGGTGGTATTGGCGTATTCAATTAGCCAAAAAATATCTTCTGGGTAGGGATGGTGGTCCAGGTATCGCTCTAGGGGAGGCTGCACGATCGCCACATCGGGGATGGGTTCCGAGTCATTGGGTAATGTGATCGGCTTGGTTTCTCGCACCGCTGCCCGCTGGCCCAAAAGCTGACGGAGATAGTCTGCGCCCATGCTGCTGTAGCAGGCGTGGGGTTCCCGTTCTGGAGCCATAACGACAATATCTCCCCGCAATAGCTCGACGGCTTGGTCCTCAAACACCCCGGCGTCGATGGCGCTGTGGTAGCGGTCTAGGGTCCACTTGTAGAGAGCAACGGCCATAGTGCCTCCTGCATAGTGCTTCCGGGTTGGGCTGACCTGTTTCAGGCTCTAATCAACCCTAGCAGATGGCGGTTGTCCAAACCTGAGGGGTAACGGCAGGGTAAACGTCGTATGCTTTAAATGACCGTAGAGCCTAGGAAAGACTCGTGGATCCTGATATTCGCTGGGTGCAGCGATTCGCCAATTTTGAGCGGAGCTTTTTGCTGCTGTCCAGGGCGCTGCAGATTGAAAGCCCCTCTGTCGTAGAACGGGCGGGGTTGATTCAGTTCTTCGAGCTGGCCTTTGAACTGGCCTGGAAACTGCTGAAGGACTACCAAGAACTGGAAGGGTTTATGGTGAAGACCCCTCGGGAAACCATCAAGCAAGCCTATCAAGCTGAGCTGATTATCCGGGGCCATGACTGGATGAAGGCCCTACAAGACCGCAACCTGATGGCTCATACTTATAACGAGCAGACGGCGATCGCGGTGGAAGCCAGCATCCGCAATGATTATTTCCCTCTGTTGGCGGACCTGTACAGCACCTTCAAAGCCAAACTGGAAGCCTTGTAATCATGCCTTATGGCTTGCTCGATAGCGATCTCCAGCACATTGCGGATGCTATTCAGACGTTTGACCAGATTGCGGAAGTGGTGCTGTTCGGCTCCCGCGCCAAGGGCAACTATAAACCCGGGTCTGACGTGGATTTGGCAATCAAGGGCGATCGCGTTACCCCCCGCACCGTTGCCGCCCTGGCCGATTGTCTCAATGAAGAGAAGCCCTTGCCCTACTTTTTTGACATGGTGCATTACGACAGTCTCGATTGCGCTCAACTCAAAGACCACATCGATCGCGTCGGCATCGTGATTTTTCCCAGCCCCTTCAGCGCAGCTTAAACGATCGCTGCTGGGGCATGCCCTGCAGGCTCCCGTAATAGCTGGCCACGATCGCGATCGCCATCCACCACAGGGTACTAATCTGGGGCCGATACATCACCGTATCGGCAATGCCCTGGCCCAAAATGCCCGCCACCGAGGCGATTGCCCCCATCAACCAATAGCCCTGAATTGCCTGGGTTTCTCGCAGCTTTTGGAGTTGGGTCCAACCCTGCTGAAAAATCATCAGCATTAGCCAAAGAAAGGCCAAAAGACCCACAATTCCCCCTTCCACCAGCACTTCCAAAAACACCGAGTAAGCACTCAGGGCCGTGTAGCGGGGGCGCTGGTAAAAGGGATACACCTGGTTAAAGGCATCATTGCCGGGGCCGATGCCTAGAATCGGGCGATCGCGAATCATATCAACCACCGCAGCCCACACATTGATTCGAAAGTTGTTGCTGCTGTCGGCCCGGCCCACGAACATACTCAGCACCCGAGCCCGCAGCGTCCCCACCGACAGCACCCCCAGCACCAGTAGGGCCGCCGTTCCCCCCAGCAAAACGGGCAGAGCCCATCGCCGCCAAAACGGTGTAAACCAAATGCTCCAGTACTCTACCACCAGGGTCAGCAGCACAAACCCGGCAATCAAAAAGCCCACCCAGCCCCCCCGGCTGAGGGTCAGAATCAAGCACAGGGTATTGATCCCCGTCGCTAGCAACGCTAAGACCTTAGGCAACCAGCGGGGCCAGGCAAACACCGCCGCCGCACTAAACATCACGGCTGGAATCAAATACCCGGCCAGCAAGTTAGGATTGCCCAAAAAACTATAAACCCTGGTGGCATCGGCCAGGGCAGACTCCGCATCCATCCAGGTGGCTAACGCCGTGACCCCAAAAAAGTACTGCCGCAACCCAAAGACTGACACCGGCAGCGAGGTCAGAATATACGACAAAATCAATAGACTCCGGGCTCTGGGGTGACGGGCCACCCGGGCGATCAGCAAAAACAGCAAAATATTCAGGGTGAGCTTAATCAACCCACTCAGGGCCGCCCCCCGTACCGGAGATACCGCCGTCGCCAGCACCATCACCCCCCAGTACACCGCCACTCCAATGTGGACTGGGGTCAAGCCAACACCTGCCTCGTCAGTAACCGTCAGCAGCAGCCACAGGGCTGCCGCCGCCAGCATCAGTACCCCAATCAGGGTGGTTGAAACATAAGGAGCCAAAGCATACAGCACCACCACAATGGCCAGGCCAATCCAGTCGGCCCACTGCAATAACCAACTACCCTGGCGCCACCGCCGCAGCGGGGCCAGCAGCCAGTGCAAAAGGCTCACCTGTCGCCACTGGTCAAAACTGAAATTTGCCAGCGTTAGCTGTTGCCAAAAGGAAGTCAGCATAGCCTGTCGGATCGCTCCCCAGTAAATCCTTCCTATCATGCCAAGGTTTGGCCAAACTGTGTCAACAGATAGTAGTCGGCCATGGGGAAAGCCAGCTTGGGTGACGATTGCCAGCTGGCCCTAAGGGGTACGGTCCAGGTCCTTTGCCCATCCTGGGGCCAAGTTGTAACCCAGCAACGCGCCTAAACGTTAAAAAAACGTTTAGGAAAGAATAGTTTCGCGTTGGCAACAAAATCTTTTGTAATCCTTTAGTACCCTCCCTTAAGGGTAGATGACGCCCTCTGATCCTCTGCTTACAATGTAAACAGCCTTGCCCCCTTAGCTTCAGGAGAAAATTATGGCCAGCCTGCTAGAGCAACTTCGACAAATGACCGTAGTGGTCGCTGATACCGGTGATATCCAGGCCATCGAACAATTCACCCCAAGAGACGCTACCACCAACCCGTCTCTAATTACGGCGGCGGCGCAAATGCCCCAGTACTACGAAATTGTTGACGATACCCTACTCAAAGCCAAGGCCGATGCCGGGTCTGGGGCGTCAGAGAAAGATATTGCTAATCTGGCCTTTAAACGATTGGCAGTGTCCTTTGGCCGCAAAATCCTCGACATTATCCCTGGCCGAGTGTCCACCGAAGTGGATGCCCGCTTGTCCTACGATACTGAAGGTACGATCGCCACAGCCCGCGAAATTATTCAGCAGTA
This sequence comes from Nodosilinea sp. P-1105, assembly GCF_012911975.1. Lineage (GTDB taxonomy): Bacteria > Cyanobacteriota > Cyanobacteriia > Phormidesmidales > Phormidesmidaceae > Nodosilinea. The sequence continues at coordinate 9,093 of NZ_SMDQ01000097.1, forward strand.
CGACGAATTTGGCATTTCTCCCGAGCGGGTACTGATTAAAGTGGCGTCTACCTGGGAAGGCATCAAAGCCGCCGAAGTCCTAGAGAAAGAAGGCATCCACTGTAATCTCACCCTTTTGTTTGGCCTCCATCAGGCGATCGCCTGCGCCGAAGCCGGGGTGACGCTGATTTCTCCCTTTGTGGGGCGCATCCTCGACTGGTACAAAAAAGATACCGGTCGTGACGAGTATCCTTCCCACGAAGATCCTGGGGTGCTTTCTGTGACTGAGATCTACAACTATTACAAGAAGTTTGGCTACAACACTGAGGTGATGGGAGCTAGCTTCCGTAATATTGGCGAAATTACCGAGTTGGCTGGCTGCGATCTATTGACCATTTCGCCAAAACTGTTAGCCCAACTGGATGAAACCCAAGCCGATCTGCCCCGAAAGCTAGATCCGGATAAAGCCTCATCCATGGAGATCAAAAAGCTCTCCGTCGATGAATCTACCTTCCGGTCTATGCATGACCAAGATCCCATGGCCAAAGAAAAGCTAGACGAAGGCATCAAAGGCTTCAGCAAAGCCCTAGAAGCCCTGGAAGATCTGCTGGCTGGCCGTCTCACCGAACTGTCTCAGGGAGAACAGATGGTCACCCATGCCCGCGATGATCTATTCAAAGCCTACGACCTGGATGGGGATGGGTTTATCACCCGTGAAGAATGGCTCGGCACCGATGCCGTCTTCGACGCCCTCGATCTGGATCATGATGGTAAACTCTCCCCCCAAGAAATTGGTGCTGGCCTAGGAGCCACCTTCCAACAGGCCTAGACAGTTGCCTGTGGGCATCGGGTCAGTAGATTAGATGTCCATAGGCGAGTAAAAGCCCCGTCAGTGCTGCTGCTTAGCCACTGGCCCAAGCCTGCATCCATAGCTGTATCAAGCCGATTGCAACTTGGACCAGAGTAAATCCCACCCCAGCCATCACCATTGCCCTAGCCAAACTAAGGTTCAGCCCCTGGCGTACCGCCACGATCGCTGCCAGCAAACTCCATCCCGCCAGCCCTAGCCGCAGGGGCGGCCCAAACAGCGGGATGACCGTCAAAAACCCTAGCACTTGAGGCGTGTAGGCAAACCCCACCGGAGCCAGCAGCTCCTGATAAGCCGGGGTGCGGGTTTTGAGGCGAGCATTAATTTGCCAAATGGTGTAGGTCCACAGATAGTAACCGACCACCACACTCAGCGTGTTTATCACCAGCCCTAGTCCCAGCTTTAGCAGCCCAGGTTGGTAGATCACCAAAATAAAACTACTACCTATGCCATGGGAGATGGCGGCTAACCAAACTATCACCGGAGCCAACCGTTCTGTCTTGGCATCCTTATGAGCATCCTCATAGAAATCTTGATCAAGGGTTAGGGCTTCCCACAGTACTGACCCAACCCACTTGGGCGAAGATTGTTGATCCACCGTCTAGGCAACTCCATGCCGCTAAAATCGTTGTAATCTTACCCCAACACCATCTTTCCCTAAATCTGTGCCATGAAACCCTTGCTCCAGACGTTGTCGACCCGTGCCGTCGGCGATACCGGCAAGCTGCTCGGTACGTTAGGCTTGTTTTTTATGGCCTGGGGCACTGTGGCCCCGATTAGCACCCTGTCTTGGTGGGTTCAATCTGGCAATGGTCTGGCCAACCAGCAGCCCGATCTTAGCCAGGATGCTACGGCCCCTGCCCCTGCTTGCTACATCGTCTTTCTCACTGGGGTAGGTGATGTGGCGGCCCAAGAGTTGGCCGATGGCGAAGCGGCTTTCTTAGATCGACTAGAAGCAGAACTGCCGGCCTGTGTGGTGGTGCGAGACGTGTTTCCCTACTCTGCCGTTAGCGAAGACATTGGCGGTCAACCCCTATTTAGCTGGCTCTGGCAAACCAGCCAAGAAAATGATGACAGCGCCGTTGACCCGGCTGGCATTGTGTTGCAAATGCGTAACCTCTGGCGGGTAGCCCTGTCTGCCGACGGTCGTTATGGCCAAGCCTACAATCGAGGCACCGCGTCCACCATTGTGGAACGGATGCACGACACTCATCCTGTACCCAAAGACCTGGATGACCCCTTTCAACTGGTGTTGATCGGTACCAGCGGCGGCGCCCAGGTGGCGCTTGGTGCTGTCGAGCACCTCAAAGCATGGCTCCCCGCTGAACTCACGGTCATTTCCATGGGGGGTGTTTTTGATGGCCGCAGTGGCTTCGACCATGCCAGGCAGGTCTACCATTACCATGGCTCAGAGGACTTGGTCGACAACGTCGGTAGCATTATTTTTCCATCCCGTTGGCGCTGGACCTGGGCCTCCTCCTTCAACCAGGCCCGCCGTGCCGATCGCTACCAGGCAATACCCAGCGGCCCCCACGAACACGACGGCGATCGCGGCTACTTTGGCCAAAACCCCATCGATGATGGGAATCAGACCTATCTAGATATCACTATCGATGAACTGTTACAGCTTCCTCTTTGGGAACAGCTACAGTAGCCAAAAGACAGTCGCCATAAAATCGAGTAACCTCAAGCCGTGCCAGTCCTATGGGTTGAGCCGCCCTAGAGTATTGATTAACCAGTGGGCTCCTCGGTTAAACCAATGTTCAATCAACGTATCTGGGCCGCCCCAAGCAGGCACCCAGCCCCCAATACGAGTCAAACTATCGTAAAGAATGAACTGCGCCATCGGATCGCCAGGCTTTTCGGTGGCCGAATACATCATTTGGCAAGGGTAAGCCGCCGTACTCATAAACGGGATAAACCCAACCCCAAAGGCAACCCAGGGGATGGATTGTCCTTTGAAAGCCGCTTCCCCTATGCGCAATAGAGTATACAGCTGACGAATAATTAAACCCCCACTCACCATCAACAGGGCCAGTATCACTCCATTAATTAGGCCGAAACCATACAGGATAGGCAAGAGCGCATACCGTACAGCTTTAATTGGCAGCTTTAAGGCCAAATGTACACAAAAATCATTTAGATAATCACTACTCTTCGTAGCCTCAAGGCGCTGACGCAGGCGTTGGGCTTCAGCTGGACTCAGTTGTTCCCGGTCTTGCCAAGCCTGAACTCGGCTGATGACATAGCGCCGGGCCAGATGTAAGCGATAACGATGGGACATGCAGGACCGCCACAGTAAACTTAGCAGGTGACCATAATGGACCCGCCGTAAACGGTTCCAAACAGTGTGGGGAAAGCTAATCAGGACTTTCGTTAGCCCTACCTGGGCCAAGCGAGTCAGTTCCTGGCTATACCACCGCCACGGATGAGCCAGGGCGGCGGCGGCGGCAACTGCGGTTAAGCGCCCTTTCGCGACGTGGTACTGAATGCTGCTAGCCAATCGGCTCAGGGTTTTCCACCGCACTTGGTGGTGGGCAAGATGTCTGGCGTTATCCACTAAAAGCCAGTAGGCTTCTGCGCCCAACGTGGCTATCAAAGTAAGACGCTGGTCGGTTAAGTAACGCTGTAGTCGAGGAATATCTACATCATCAAACAGAGCCTGTCTGCGCCGTAGGGCTTGGGGCAAATAAAACCGAAACAGCGTCAGTAGGTTTAGCGGAAAAAGCGCTGGCACCCCTGATTCCAGGTCAATCCAGGCAAAGTGGCAGGCCTTACTCTTATCATCTGTTAGCAAAAAATTATTTAAAGCCGAAGGATTGCCCTTGCCCACCTGCCACAGTAGCCCATCAAAACCAGACTGCTGCAAGTGCTGCTGCAAAGGCTCCATGATGCCGTGAACTTGTTGGGGTAACTCGCGATCGCGCTCTGATCGAAACGGCTGGCACAAGGCGACTGGTCGACCTGCTATAAACTCAGTGTCTAGGTAAAAGGCCCGACTAGCCTGATCCCAACCGCTGCCTAGGGCCTTGGATACCCGCAGTTGGTCACCAAACCAAACCTTAACCAAATCAGCCAGAATATTGCGCCGATAGTAAGCACAGATCACGGCATCTTGGTTCCAAATGTAGGGGTTAGGAGCCCCAAAAAATATATAGTGCACCAGATGGGTAGCGGCCTCACCAAAAAATACTTTGCGGGCAATATGGGCTGATTCACCGCTCAGGCGATAAACCCGTCCTGATCGCCCAGCCCCTAGCAGGGTTCGGCCAGACCCAGCGTCAGCATCCTCTCGAGATCGGAGCGTTAGTCCTGGGCGACGCTGCTGAACAAAAGGCTTCTTTCCCCAAGGGATAACTGTCATCAATAACTCCACAGACTGGCTAAGGCTGGATAGATGGCTATCCATTGGTTGGTAACCAGCACCGTAGCCTAGCTAGAGGAGGCTTAGCCTCTGGCTTCAGCATTAATTGACTTACGTCAAAGGACAGATTTTGACACTTTCTAAGCCACGCTTTCCGCCTGATGGCCAAGCAATGGAAATCCTAAGGCTTGCCGCTGGTCTAAGTAAAGCTGTGCCACCCGCCGGGCCAGCCCCCGCACCTGGCGAATATAGCGAGTCCGTTCTGTTACCGAGATCACCCCCCGGGCATCCAATAAATTAAAAGCATGGGAGCACTTCAACACATAGTCGTAACTGGGTAGTACCAGCCCTCGATCCATCAACTGCTCTGCCTCCTGCTGATACAACTCAAACAGCTTAAACAGCAACTCTGGATTCGAGGCCTCAAAGTTATAGGTCGAGTTCTCGATCTCCGCCTGCATATAGATATCACCGTAGGTCAGCTGATCATTCCACCGGATTTTGGCGATCGCATCCACCTCCTGCAAATACATCGTCAACCGCTCTAATCCATAGGTCAGTTCAATAGACACCGGACGGCAGTCGATTCCGCCACACTGCTGAAAGTAGGTGAACTGGGTAATCTCCATGCCGTCCAACCACACTTCCCAGCCCACACCCCAGGCGCCCACCGCCGCATCTTCCCAGTTATCCTCCACAAACCGAATGTCATGGTCTTCTGGTTTGATCCCCAGGGCCCGTAGCGACTCTATATATATGTCCTGAATATCACTAGGGGATGGCTTAATCAGCACCTGGTATTGGAAATAATGCTGATAGCGATTTGGGTTCTCCCCATAGCGGCCATCGGCCGGGCGACGGCAGGGCTCCGCATAGGCCACCGACCATGGTTCCGGCCCCAGCGCCCTGAGAAATGTATGAGGACTCTTTGTCCCTGCCCCCTTCTCCGTATCGTAGGGCTGCACAACCACACAGCCCTGCTTGGCCCAAAAGTCATTCAGTGTCGCAATCACAGACTGAAAATGCACGATTCCCCCTGGGCTTTAACCCAAACTCTTCTCTCTAACCTCTAATAGTATTCACCAGAGCTGCCCCTATAACCGAAAGCTGACCCTGAGAGTTGACCTGTGATGCAATACTGTTCGGATAAGGTTCAGGTTGGTATTAGGATCGAGACATTAAGTTGGGGTCGAACCGTTCCCCTCCCCCGATGGGAGGGTTTTCGGGCGGGGAATTTTGCCCGAGGCTTTTTCCTTAACGGGTGACAACGTACCTAGAGAGCTTGCTGCATCAGGGATAGAGCATAGAAACCTCGCTGAAAATAGAGTTG
>NZ_SMDQ01000098.1 GCF_012911975.1 Nodosilinea sp. P-1105
TACACAGGGGGCTATTCGGAGGGCGTTAACCCGTCAATCTAATTGACGCGACCCGCCAAAGTAATTGACATTTGATAGCAAAACATTCTGGTGGGGTCGTTTTCGGGCATCAGCTACAGTGAATTTGCATTGGCCCTAGCGCCAGTGGCCATGGTCGGATTGGGGCTACAGGTGGGGTTGCTCTGGCTGCTCTATCCAGACGTGCGATCGCTTCACCCCTGTCCACCGCCGCACCTACCTCGTTTTCGGGTCTATCGACCCGTGCTGATCAAAACCTTGATTGTTGCCAGCCTGCTGCTGGTCGCCTTTGTCGTTGGGTTACCCCTGGCAGAGTCGGCATTTTTAGCGGCAGCCGTACTACTAGTGACCCGGCGCATTAAGCCCCAGCGCGTATTGCAACAGGTTGACTGGTCACTGCTGGTGATGTTTTCAGGCCTGTTTATCTTGACCCGGTGCGTACAGGAACTTGACCTGTTGGCTGGGGTGTCCGCCTGGGTGGCTCACCCAGCAGGGCTACTGGCGGTGACAGCAATTGTATCCAATTTGATTTCCAATGTACCGGCGGTGTTACTGTTGCAGGGGTTAATTTCACCGGAAGCCACCCAAAGCTGGCTACTGCTAGCGGCGGGGGCTACCCTGGCCGGAAATCTAACCTTATTTGGGGCAGTTGCCAACTTAATTACAGTAGAGGCGGCAGCGGCAGCAGGGTATCGACTTTCCTTCTGGCAGCATTTTCGGTTTGGGGCACCGCTGACCTTGATGACGCTGGGCCTTACCTATGTTTGGGTAGGGGGCTTAACATCAGCGGCGTTACCGAAGTGAACCGCCTACTTTAGTTCACGAGTATCGGCTGGCAGAAATATGCCCTCCCTTGCTAATGGTGTCAGGTTTTAGGTGTCAGGTTCTAGGTGTCAGGTATCAGGCATGGTTGGCCGACTTATGCTGCAGAGTATTAGGGGGCTGTCAGCCCTAAATTTGTAGGTTGGGTGGCGCGTCAGCTAGAACCCAACAAGGCTGACTGCGGTTGAGTTTCACTTCGTTTCACCCGACCTCCGAGTATCCTAATGTTTAGGCTTGATACTGTAGTTAGAGCCAGAGCTTCCCAGCGGGCGATCGCTGCAACCACTGGCGAAATTGCGTTTGCTCAGAGGTGGCCAAATCCTCTAAAGGTTCTAAGGCCCGCATCACAAAGTTGGCATTGCCAAAGTAATCTTTGCCAATGCGGTGGGTTTCTTCCAAGAGTCGCTGCAGATGATGATCTTGCCAGGGGGGAAGCTGGGGCATGGCTAGGGGATCAACCGTCAGTAACGTTTTGATGGCTTGGGGCGTATTTGTCTGGGGGAAGTGCCATTCAGTAAATACCTGACCAATGTCAGTTTCAAACTGCTTGGCCTGCTTATGGCCCAGCAGATCTTCCACATCCATATACAGCACTTGCAAAATTAGCAGGCAGGCTTTGATATTGACCTCACTGGCTGATGCAACTCGCTGGCTGGCGGTCGTGTCGGCAGTTTGATCAATCCGAACTTTGCCCCAAACACTAAAGCGATCAGCCTCTTCGAGCAGCACACAGGCTTTGCCCCGGTTATCCGTTAGATCCCGCCATAGGGCTCTAGCGTCCTCTTCCTGGGCAGAGGTAAACATACTCAACAGACGAAAGGTTTGCCCTTGGTAGGACAAAACCGGAATCTGCTGATCTTTCTTGGGATGTCGCATCATTTTGATGTCAACATCCTGCCGCTTGAGGATGAACATGGGGTTGCCTGCTGACTCCTAACTGAGGGATAAGACCCGCTGTAGGTGACGGTAAAGAGCAGCACCACGGCCAGAGTGTGTAAACGTTACCCTGATTACCGCACTTAAGTGCCTGTTGTCTCTGTTTGGATGACTTATTGTAGCTGTCATTTCTACTCTGGCGGCAGGGTAATCCTCTAAAATAAGTGAGTGATTGTTAGGGCCATTAGCTCAGTGGATAGAGCAACCGCCTTCTAAGCGGTCGGTCGCTGGTTCGAGTCCAGCATGGCCCGTTAAGTGCATGCCAGTAGAAGAACAGCCTTTCCTCGAAATCGTCTAAGCCGACGGATTGCTGAGCCGAGCCGCTGTGCGCAGGATTTGTCCGGCTAGCATGGCACCGCCAAACCCATTGTCAATATTGACAACGCCAATACCAGGGGCGCAGGAATTGAGCATGGTCAGCAGGGCAGAAATTCCCTGGAAGCTAGCGCCATAGCCAATACTGGTGGGTACTGCCACAATCGGGCAATGGGCTAGCCCAGCCACAACACTGGGTAGCGCCCCTTCCATACCAGCGACCACAATCAGCACGTCCATCTGGTCGATCAAGTGGCGATGACCCAGTAAGCGATGTAATCCGGCTACGCCCACATCCCAAAGACGTTTGACCACAAACCCGGATAGCTCAGCTGTGATAGCGGCCTCTTCAGCTACTGGTAAATCTGCGGTGCCGGCTGTCAACACCCCAATGGTGCCAGGATGCCGGGGTTGCCAATGTAAGGGAACGAGGGCACAAATGCGAGCCACCTCATAATACAGAGCTTCCGGGATCTGCTGGCGTAATTGCTGATAGACCTCTGGTTCAATCCGGGTAGCCATGACCACTGGATTGCGGCGGTGCAGGCTGCGCATAATCTGAACGATGTGGTCTACTGTTTTCCCTGGCCCCCAAATCACTTCTGGAAAACCAGTTCTCAGGGAGCGGTGATGATCGACCTTGGCAAAGTCGTCAATCGGCTCAAAGTCGAAATATTTGATTTGGTCGAAGGCGCGATCGGGGCTAAGCTGCCCTTGAGCCACCGCATTGAGTAGCGCCCGCAAAGCATCAGGCTGAGTCACAGAACACCCAGAAAAGGTACTTATCTACGCTACCGCGCCGATGCAGAACAAGCCGATGGTAGAAAAAATCAGATTGTCACAGAGTTGACATAACCCAGTGACCTGGGCGACACATATCGTCCCTATAGTTAAAACAATCGTTCACTCCTCAACACCCCAAGCGCCAGACTCAGCTCTGGCGCTTTTTATTTAGCTTGATTGGCGGGCACCCTTACTCCCTACCTCTAGGATGGATGCCGAGATGGTAGTCAGGGGCGCTGAGCTGTTATTTGGGGATAGTGAAGCTGTCCGGAAACCGCTTGGTGGTCTTGTAAACATAAGTTAGTAACCTTGCCTGCCCTTCGTTTGAGGGGGGAATGGTGCTGATTCAAGGCTTCGACTTAAGCTCAGTCAAATGGCTATGCGTAAAGCTGGAGCCAGGGTATAGCTGGGTTTCCGGCCCATAGCCAAATCAGCACCGTTTGCCGTAGGGTGCTCTGCCTGAGTTGGTTTGGGCATTCTGAGGTAGCTGGGTGATCACTGTCCTGACGTTATTCTTCTTGATTATGAAACGGCATCTATTATCTATGGGTCTTGTTAGTCTTGGGGTACTGGGGCTGGCTTGGCCCGCATTGGCCCGGCCCCAAATTGCCAGTGGCGACCAACTGCTGGAGACAGACGTGGATGGCTGTCTGGCGTTAGCGGATCAGCTTATCGCTGACTTAGGGGTGGAGTCTGACCAAGGCCCGATTGACCGTACCGGCTATTTTGAAGATGGTTCTTTTCGAGTCCTGTGCTATGGCGCTGGGGACGATAGTCTGGCCATTGTGTTTGCCTCCCATGAGACCTCGGCAGAGGTGGCCTCGAACTTTATTCAAATGGCATTAGTTGAACTCTCGGGTGGGGAGAGCACCTTGCAGGGCTCAGCCCAGTAAGACCTTTCCTGCGTTCATTTGATGTCAGGGTGGCGGCAGAAATCGGCGCAATTAATCGCTGCCTCTGACATGGCCAGGCTGGGATGAATAGTGCATTTAAGCCGATAGTTGCCAGTAAAGAATTTGCACCTCGAACAGGGAATTTTATGCAAACCAACAGAGTATCTGATTGTGTCCCGCAGAATTAAATATCCTGTCCAGGCAAATAGAGCTAAAATTGTCCAGGGTGCTAATAGTTGGCCCAGCCTCCACACTGGTGATAGGGAGACTGAAACATTAGCTAGTTGCAAGTTAGAGAACTCAAAAAATAGTATATTCATGACAAAGGAAGCATCACCTTAATAGATGACACGCAGTGAGAAAAAACATCCGCAGGAGGAATACCTCCCCCCTGCGGAGAATTAGGAGGATTGAGTCGTTGCATAGTAGAGTTCCGAAGAACTAGTTACTATGTGCATCAATGAGAATAGGTTTAATAGTAAACAAACAATCTGAAAATCTTAGGAAGCTACTCACGATATCATCTGGCCAGGACTTCAGATATTTGATCTGACAGACTATAGGGGTCATAGGGCTTGGTGATTAACGCTGCAATGTCAAGCTGGCTAAACTGTCGCTGCTCACTAGATTGTGCTTTAGCGGTTAGTAGAATGATAGGGATTCGAGCCGTGTCAGAATTTTCCCGCAATTTTGCCATGGTCGCTAAGCCGTCCATGCCAGGCATCATAATGTCTAATAAAATTGCGTCCGGTTTTTCCTCAGCCGCTTTGATCAAGCCCTCATAGCCAGAGCTTGCCACAATGACATCCCACTTTCCGGTAATTTCAAGGCACATTTGGGTGGCTTCTCGAATGTCCGCCTCGTCATCAATAATGAGAATCCGCTTATTGGTCATGGGCTATTTTATAAATGGGTAGGGTAAAGAAAAAGGTGCTGCCCTGGTTTAAGATGCTTTCTGCCCAGATTTTGCCGCTGTGCTTTTCTACAATGCTTCGACAGATAGCTAGCCCTAAACCAGTACCTCCCTGGTGTTCGTCGTCTAAAACATTTAATTGTTCAAATTGGTCGAAAATAGCTTCCAACTTATCCTCTGGAATACCTTTACCTTGATCGTGAACGGCGATTAAAACACTCTCGGGATGAGGTTTTTCTGTTTTTGGCTCGAGATTGGCTTCGACTTTCACGACAGATCTCCGAGGAGAAAACTTGATGGCATTGCTGAGTAAATTGGCTAGGGTTTGAATGATACGATCTGGATCGACCCAAAGTTCAACAGAAACTGAAGAAATGGTAATATAGATCTCTTTTTTGTCAGCAATGGCTCGCATTTCATCCACCGCCTGATCGATCAGCTTAGCTAGGTCGTAAGTTTGTCTTTTGAGTGTGACTTTACCCAACTTAATTCGCTCTATGTCGAGGATGTCATTTACAAGTCGCACGAGTCGATTGGTATTGGAAAAGGCAATTTCCATCATCCGTCGGCGTTTATTTTCAGAGACGTCGAGATTATCGTGGGCTAAGAGTCCAAGGGCTGTCCGAATAGAGGTTAGGGGAGTTCTAAGCTCGTGGCTGACAACCGAGATGAATTCATCTTTCAGTCGTTCTATCATCTGACGCTCAGTAATGTCCTTGAAGATCAGGACGGCACCGGAAATATGGCCACCATCTTCAATGGGGCTGCTGATATACTCCACTGGAAAATATTCTCCTTGTTGAGTTCTAAAATGCTCTCCTGAGCCCCGGTTATGGCTACCGTGTTTTAGAGTTTTAAATATGGGACTATGCTCCCATTCATAGGATAAATCATCAGATGTTTTAGGTGCTATGAGCTGATGCATAAACTGGCCCAGCATAGCCTCCTTGGCATACCCTAGAATTTGAGTTGCCGCTAGATTGACAAAGGTGATTTCACCCTGAAAATTTAACCCACAAATCCCTTCACCAGCCGACTCTAAAATGAGTTCGTTTTGGTGGCTTAGGCGTTTGAGTGAGTCTTGGGCGATGTGAAGTTGTTGGAGAGTGCTTTCTCGCTCCTGAATTTCTCGTGTCAAGTCGGCATTGGCCTGTTCTAGTTCCTGGGTGCGCTGCAAAACCCGACCTTCCAGTTCAGTGTTGAGGGTTTGAATCTGACCGTAGAGGCGGTTTTGGTAAATGACTTGGGCAACGTGGTGGGTTAGGGTATGGGCCAGGTCAATATTGTCTGTCGTCCAGGGCTGAGTTTGGTCTCGTTTCAACTCCCGCCAGGTATCGAAGGACTGGCGGGGTCGCTGCTGACGGGGGTCACTGCTATCGAGGCGACCGGCCCAGATGGTCTCTACATTAAGGGCCTGGCGGAAAACAGTGAGATAGCCCAGGTGCTGATTGTGATAAAATAACTGCGCCACTAGGATGCCGCCGATCCCTTGAGATTGCAGTAGAGACTTGAGCCATGGGGGCGCCTGGGAATCAGCCAAGTTGTGGATGGCCCAAAGCCGTTCTCCAGGTCTGGTAGGTGCCTCATTCAGTAACCAAGATTGCCAGGCCTGGTGTTGCTCTAAGGGCTGCACAGTAGGCGATCGCGCCCCAGCAGATCCTCCTGAACTCACTCGCTGGCTGGTGGCCTTGGGGACCAGTGGGTCTGGTTGTTGTCCGGTAATTAGCAGTTGGTTGCGGGTGCCCAGTTGGGGCAGGGGCAAGTAGAGTCTGCCGCCTATTCCCTGGAGTGCCTTTACGGTTTCGTCTAAGGCTGGTTGGAGAGCCGGGGTGGGGGTGTGGTGTAACAGGGTAATAACCCGATTAGCGGCGGCTTCGTACTGGGCTTGGCGGCGGCTTTGGCTGAGCAACAGCGCATGGGACAGGGCAACAGATACCTGGTCAGCGACCAACTGTACCACCTCTAGCTGCCTGGGTCTGATGCGGCGGGGGGTGGTGTGGTGAGCGACCAGTAGCCCCCACAGGGTTTGGTCATGCAGCACGGGTACCACTAGGGACGACTGTACCCCCATGTTGGTCAGGTACTCGACATGGCAGGGGTCAACCGAGCGAAACCAGATGTCTGGGTTGAGAGGCTGCTGGGTCTGGGCGTGAAGCAGGGGGCTAATGCCGATCTCTTGTTCGGCTACATTGACAATGTGACGTTGACGGGTAATGAGAAATAACTCTCGGGCCTCTTGGGGAATATCTTCGGCGGGAAAGCGATGGCCAAGTAGGGACGGTAACTTCTGCCCCTGAACAGATTCGGCAACCACTTCACCGCTACCGTCGGGCTCGAACCGGTAAAGTTTGACGCGATCGGTTTTGAGGAAGGTGCGCACCTCGGTGGCGGTGGCAGACAAAATCTCTGACAGCTCTAAGGACTGACGGATGCGGTCGGTCATTCGGTGCAGCAGAGCTTCGGGGGTAGGTTTAGAGTCGCTAAGGTAAGACAACATGGTAGAAGGGGCCTGGGTCTCAACCGATAGCCAGAGATAAGTGGTCTTTGGGGCGAACTACCGGGGGGGGCACTGGGTAGACTCGTCCTAGGTGGTGCAATAGACGCTGAACTAGATCAGATTCAGTCAAAGTTTTATCAATCACATCGTTAGCTCCGGCTAGCATGGCGGCATGTTTACAGGCGATATCGGTGTGGGCGGTCAAAAAGACGATGGGGAGCTGATGCCAGTGGGGGGTTTGCCGAACGACTTGGCAGAGTGTAATGCCATTGAAGTCTGGCATTTCGATGTCGAGGATGAGTAAATCAGGGGCGGTCGTCTGCAGCGTTGGCCAGAAATGGGTGGATTGGTTGAGGGTGGTCAGTTGAGCTCCCCAGGGTTCCAAAAGAGTCCGCAGGGCGGCCAGTACATGGGGGTCATCATCGACAATCAGCACTTTGGCCGGGCCAGGGCGCGATCGCTCCAGTAGCCCCCGTTCTAGAATCTGGCCCACATCAGGGTTGTGCAAGAAGGTGATTTGACCCAGCTGGGCTGCCTTAATCCGGTTTTGTAAACTGCCGTCGGCACTGCACACTAAAACCGATCCAGGCAGGGTAGGGGGAATTAGCGCTGAAATCTGCGCCAGGGTGGCGGGGGGGATTTGGCTCAAGCAACAGTTAAACAGCCCGAGCTGAAGCTGGGTCTGTTCGGTAGGATGGCTCCCCATGACCTGTTGTTGAAACCTCTGCAAGTCAGCCAGCTCTGAAATCCTCTCGACGACCCAGCCCGTCTCTGTGGCAGCCAGTTCCAGAGCCTGAGTCAAGCCTGGATTATCATCGACGATGGTCAGTAGCGACTGCGTAGGCGGCTGGCTAGAAAGCGGAGTCTTGGCGGGGCCTTTGGCCAGCTCTTGCTCTAGGGCCGTGACCCAGTTCCACAACTGCAGTCGACTGGTGGGGGTCAGCGGTAGGGCATAGGAAAAATGCTCCTCTATCCGGTGGGCCAGGTCAGATCCAATGGTTAGACCAAATACCCCCAAAGCTCCTTTGAGGCTGTGGGCTGCTCGGTGAGCTTCTTGGTGGAGGTCAGCGGGCAGCCCATGATTATCCAGGGCGGCCAACGCTCGCTTGACCGTGGCCAGCCGGTCTTCATGGTGGCCTTTGACCCTGCTCCAGAGCGATCGCAGCGCTAACTGGGTCTGCTGTCGCTGGGCTTGGGGCGATCGCGCCGACTCAGGGGGAGAGCTCTTCGCAGGCCTTTGAGGGGGTTGCCCAGGGCTTGCGGTCATCTCGGGGGAGCCATTCTCCGAAGAAGCGAATGGTTTTAACCGATAGCCCACACCGTAGACCGTTTTTACCAGATCACTGGGGGCCCCTGCTGCGGTCAGCTTGCGCCGCAGCCCTTTGATGTGGGCCGTCACCGTATCTTCCCCCGGTGCTTCGCCACAGTTCCACAGGTTGTCGATAATCACGCTGCGGCTAAATACCTGGGAGGGCTTACGCAGAAATAGTTCTAGCAGGCGGTACTCTTTGGGAGTTAAATTGAGCGTTGTGTCGCCGTAGGTCACCTCCTGGGAATTGGGATTGAGCTGCAAATCTCCCCATTCCAGCAGAGACAACATCGGTGCCGTGGCCCGCCTGAGCAACACTCGGGCTCGGGCTAGTAATTCGTCAAGTTCAAAGGGTTTAGTAATATAGTCATCAGCACCGGCATCGAGACCAGCAATCTTGCGGCTGCTAGAGTCTAAAGCCGTCACCATCAGCACTGGCATCTGATGACCGCAATCTCGCAGCCGCTGGCAGAACTGAATGCCGTCCAGCTTGGGCAAAACCACATCCAGCACAATTAGATCATAGGTAAACGCATTGACCAATTGCCAGCCCAACTGACCATCTCTGGCAACATCGACAGCATAGTGCTCCTCAACAAAGCCCTGCTCTAGCACCTTGGCGATGGAGTCATCATCTTCAACGAGTAGTATCCTCATTGTTTTATGCCTAGATAGCAACACCAATCAACCCATGACTGGTTGATGACGAATATGGGGATAAAATAATTTGACAATGTTATTATTAATTAAATTAATAAAATCTTATCAAAGTTTATTAAAGTTAATAAACTTTGAGATAAATACTTTAACTGCTAGCTGAAGTCGCCTAGTCTCGGAGTCTGAAGCATAATAGGTTGGTGCAAATAATAGACCCAATCCAAGCCCAGACCTGGGGTCTTACCTGTAGGAAAACCCTGGATTTCGATCTGGACTTGGTATGAATCAAGGATTTTTCTGTTTGGGAATCTCCTTAGTGAAAGTAAGTACCGTATTGTAATCCTGGAAACAGATAGTTCAATACAATCATTACCACGGATAAAATGATTAAAGTCAGGGTGGCCATGATTGGGGCGCTGGTAAAATATTTGGTTAAAGCCGACATCGGTATGTCTCCTGAACTAGGATTGGGTAACGTTAGCGGGGAGATACGGAAAGCTCACTATCCTTTGCAGTTAGCTGACCCGTGGACAGTTCTTTGAAGGCTAGTAGGGGCCATAGCAATCCTTTGGCAAAAGATTGAATAGCTAAAGGAATATCAATGAAGATCTCGGTTTCCTCTGGCTTAGAACGACGTTTACTGGCGATTAAATACGATCGTCCAGACCACCCCACAAATCCAGCGAAGTAGAAAAAGATGCCAAAGGGGATAGCGATATCTATGGCGCGATCAAACCGCAGTTGTAGATGGGGTAAGCCATCGTCACCGCAGAGTAAATTGTCAGCATAGGCCTGATAGGGCTGATCAAAGTAGTAGCCCTCAGGTGCATTTTCCATGCGGGTGATAAACGCTGCGGAATCTTGGCAGGGAACCAAATGAGTATCCCCCATGGCCCTAGCTTCGGGTATGCAGCTGAGCCAGATGGCAATCATCAACAAAATTCCTAACAAGGTTTTCATGGAGCATCCTCCTAGGTAAAGTAGGGCATTGTATAGGAGCAGCGGAGACTTAAAGTGGCCTCGGTGCAGAGGCATCTGCTGCTTGAGTTGAATCTTGTCCTAGAGCTGTGTCGCCATTCGACTCCCGCTCAATCCAAAGAAAAATGATGGCGAAAATGGGAAATGGCAAAATATAAAAGATCATTGGAATCATGATCCAGGGTAGCCAAGGTGCAGCATAGGCCCCGGTCAGTTGAGTCATGTCAGCCATGGAATACTCCTTGATTTTGGGTATCGGGTATCGGCATCCCCTCCTGGGAGGGGCAGGGGTGGGTTATTTGGGTATTGGGTATCGGCATCTCCTCCTGGGAGGCCTGCGCTGTATAGCCTGCGGCATGGCTTCGCTAGCGTGTAGCGGCCCCGGAGGGGCAACCTGTCGAAGTGGGCAGAGGTGGGTTATTCGGGAACTGGGTTTACGGTTCACGGTTCACGGTTTAGGGTTTCGCCGTTCCTCGCACCTAACACCTAACACCTGACACCTTTCCCCCGTTAGCTCACATTGACGGCCCCACGTAGCATTGCGTCGAGAGCATCAAAATTTTCTAGAAGCAGGTAGGCGAAAATAGCCCCACCCATGGAACCCAGGAGGATGCCGCTACTGAGCTGAAACCAGTCCTCTTTGTTGCGTAGGGGGCGCAAGCGGTCTTGGGAATGGGAGTTATAGGCCCCCCTAGGATCGCCTTGGAAGGTGGATAGGGCAAAGATGGAAATGCCCAAGCAGGCAGATACGGTAATGTAAATGGCGGTAATTAGACCACTGAGGTTAGCTCCGTGGGCGGTTTCTCGCAGGGGGCCGACGACGACTTCTGGCCCGACCAAAAAGTAACCGTGGGCCATACCAATTTCTAACCCCCGCAGAAAGGGGCTGAGGCCAGGGCGGTAGGCAGGTAGATTGTTGATGTAAGCCTTGACGAGGCCAGAGCTATTGATCGGGGTAGCCAGGTTACCGAGCTCGGGATTGCCCTGGTAGGGTTGGATAATGTCGTCATAGTCGTAAGCATCGGCCCAGGGGGGAGTTTGCGTCGAAGTCATCAGCTTGCCTCATAGTTCAAAAGTGGAGAAAGTCCTGGTCGCTGAACCTCGACCAGGACTGATCTGGGACGAGGAGAGTCCGCAGCTTGGAGAACGGGGGAGCGATCGCCCCCGGTCAATGGTGTTAAGGAAATCGACTCGCCGTAGAGGCGATCAGAAACGCGCCGTAGGTGGCAATGTAACCAACGGTGAAATGGGTCAGCCCCACCAGGCGGGCCTGCACGATAGACAGGGCTACGGGCTTATCTTTGGGATAGCCAAAGGATAGGGGTGTGTTTTCGTGGGCCCATAGCAGGGTCTCAATCAGCTCTTGCCAGTAGCCCCGCCAGGTAATCAGGAACATGAAGCTGACCGCCCAGGCCAGGTGGCCGAATAAAAACATCCAGGCCCAAACAGCCAGGTTGTTCGTACCGGCTGGACTATAGCCGTTAATCAGCTGGGCCGAGTTGAGCCACAGGTAGTCGCGGAACCAGCCCATTAAATAGGTCGAACTCTCGTTAAACTGAGCCACGTTGCCCGACCACACTGACAGGTGTTTCTAGTGCCAGTAGAAGGTCACCCAACCCAGGGTGTTGAGCATCCAGAAAGTGGCTAGGTAAAAAGAGTCCCAGGCGGAAATGTCGCAGGTACCGCCACGACCGGGACCATCGCAAGGGAAGCTGTAGCCGAAGTCTTTTTTGTCGGGCATCAGCTTTGAACCCCGTGCATCCAGAGCGCCTTTCACCAAAATTAGGGTGGTGACATGCAGGCCAAGGGCGATCGCATGGTGCACCAAAAAATCCCCAGGGCCAATGGTCAAAAACAGCGAGTTGGTGCCGCTGTTGATCGCCTCTAGCCAGCCGGGCAGCCAGACATTACCATGGTTGGGCCAGGCAGTACTGGCAATGCTGTCGGGGTTTGACAGCAGGGTGCTGATGCCATAAAGGGTCTTGCCATGGATGGCCTGAATCCACTGGGCAAACACAGGTTCGACCAGAATTTGCTTATCGGGGCTGCCCAGGGCCATTTCACAGTCGTTGTGTACATAGAGGCCGAGGGTATGGAAGCCCAGGAACAACGAGACCCAGCTTAAGTGGGAGATGATCACCTCTTTGTGGTCCAGCACCCGGGCCAGCACATTGTCGCGATTGGCCGCTGGGTCGTAGTCGCGAATCAGAAAGATAGCGCCGTGGGCAAAGGCCCCCAGCATCAAAAATCCGGCGATGTACTGGTGGTGGGTATAGAGGGCCGACATGGTAGTGTAGTCTCTTGCCATAAAGGCATAGGGCGGCATGGCATACATGTGCTGGGCCACCAGAGAGGTGACCACCCCCAGGCAGGCCAGGTGCCAACCTAGCTGAAAATGCAGGGAATTGTTGTAAGTGTCGTAGATCCCCTGGTGGCCACGGCCGGTGCGGGGAGCAATGAAGAAGCCTTTCCACCCAGGCCCTTGCAGGGCTTCAGTCATTTCTTTGATACTGTGGCCGATGCCAAAGTTGGTGCGGTACATGTGCCCTGCCACGATGAAAATCACCGCGATCGCCAGGTGGTGATGGGCCATATCCGTCAGCCACAAGGACTCAGTTTGAGGGTGAAAGCCCCCCAAAAAGGTGAGGATGGCAGTGCCTGCCCCCTGAGCAGTGCCAAACAAGTGGCCAGCGGTATCTGGGTTTTGGGCATAGGCTCCCCAATCACCCGAAAACAGCGGGGCTAACCCTTGCGGGTGGGGCCGTACGGCCAAGAAGTTATCCCAGCCCACATGCTGACCCCGGGATTCGGGAATGGCCACATGCACCAGGTGCCCGGTCCAAGCCAGGGCGCTGACCCCAAACAGCCCAGCTAGGTGATGGTTGAGCCGAGCTTCGGCATTTTTAAACCAGGACAGACTGGGTCGATATTTGGGCTGCAAGTGAAGCCGCCCGGCGTAGAGCATGACCGCGGCCAGCAGCAGCAAAAACATGGCCCCGGTAAACAGGTCGTTGTTGGTACGCATGCCGATGGTGTACCACCAGTGATACACCCCGGAGTAGCAGATATCCACCGGGTTCATGGCCCCGGCCTGGGTGTAGGCTTCGATCGCAGCTGGGCCAAACTGAGCATCCCAGATGGCATGGGCAATGGGAGAGGTGTTGAGCGGATCTTGAATCCACTGCTCAAAGTTGCCCTGCCAGGCCACATGAAACAAAATGCCGGAAATCCACAGGAAGATAATGGCCAGGTGACCAAAGTGAGAGGCAAAAATCCGCTGGTACAGATTCTCCTCGGTCATGCCATCGTGGCTTTCAAAATCATGGGCGGTGGCGATCGCATAGAAGAGCCGACGGGTGGTCGGATCTCGCTGCAAATCCTGACTAAATTTTGGAAATTTTGTCGCCATGGTTCAAAAAACAGGTACGAATGTCAAACAATGCAATTCGTCAAATCACCCAAGGGGTTACCCCACTGCCGCCATCCGCGCCAGGAAAAAGGCCCAGGTGGTGACAATGCCCCCCAGTAAATAGTGAGCGGCTCCCACAGCCCGACCGTGGGTAATACTGAGGGCCCGGGGCTGAATAGCGGTGGTAATTTTCAGCTTGTTGTGAGCCCAAACAATAGACTCAATCAGCTCTTGCCAGTAGCCACGGCCGCTGAACAAAAACATCAGGCTAAAGCCAAAGACAAAGTGCCCGGCCAAAAACAGCAGCCCATAGGCCGATAGGGCCGACCCATAGGAGGCAATCACCTGGGAAGCCTGGGCCCAGAGAAAGTCTCGTAACCAGCCGTTATTAGTAATTGATGACTGGGCAAAGTTGCCGCCGGTAATGTGGGATATGGTGCCGTCGGCATTCACCGTACCCCACACGTCTGACTGCATCTTCCAGAAGAAGTGAAAAACCACAATCGAAAGGGAGTTATACATCCAAAACAGGCCTAGAAACACGTGGTCCCAGGCAGACACCTGGCAGGTGCCCCCTCGCCCTGGCCCATCGCAGGGGAAGCGAAAGCCCAGTTCGCCCTTGTCCGGGATAAGTCGAGAACTGCGGGCAAACAGTACCCCTTTCAGTAGTACCAGCACCGTCACATGGATGGTGAAGGCATGGATGTGGTGAATCAGAAAATCAGCTGTGCCTAATTGAATGCTCCCGGTTCGCTCATTTCTAAGGAGGTTCCTCAGATTCTGGCCCCAGCCGAGTGTAAATACTCACCGGGAAGTTGA
>NZ_SMDQ01000099.1 GCF_012911975.1 Nodosilinea sp. P-1105
AGGTGTCTTTGAATGATATTCGGAGCTGGTTTACTTTCCGCTGCTACTGTACCTCACCCGGATGAGAACCGCTATATCCTCCACAAATCGCCAAATGTAGCGGTCAAAGCTGCCGAATTCTGCCTGAATTGCTAAAAAATAGCGGGCGTTGTCGATGGCAGCTCGAATCTTTAGGCGGTTGCGCACAATGCCTGCGTCCTGAAGTAGGGCCTTAACCTGGCGATCGCCATAACTCGCCACTTTAGCTGGTTCAAAATTGTCGAAAGCGGCCCGGAAATTATCTCGCTTGCGGAGGATGGTTAGCCAGCTCAGCCCGGCTTGAAACCCATCGAGGACAATGTATTCAAAGTGCTGGCGATCGCCGTGAACCGGCACCCCCCACTCATGATCGTGATAGGCCACCTCCACTGGGTCGTCATGGACCCAGCCACAGCGTTTTAGGACAGATTCTGAATGGGTCAAGGGATGACGCCAGGATGGGCGAACCAATGCAGCCAGGGCAATAGTACTAGCGAATCAGGCCAGCAAAATGTTAACTTAAGTAAAGTTTTTACTGAGAGTCTGCCGTGAGTTCTGTGCTGGCCGCCCCCACCCTAAAAACCTGGGTCTGGCAGGGGTTATCGATTCGCTATCAGCAGCTTGGGGAGAAAGGGACGCCGATCCTGTGTATCCATGGGTTTGGGGCCTCTAGCGATCACTGGCGCAAGAACCTGCCGGTCTACGGGCAACAGCATCGAGCCTACGCCATTGATTTGCTTGGCTTTGGCGGGTCCGATAAGCCCACGCCCAACCAGCCCCTGGCCTACACCTTTGAGACCTGGAGTCAGCAGATTGTTGATTTTTGCCAGCAGGTGATTGGCGAGCCGGTCTATGTAGTGGCTAACTCCATCGGTTGTGTGGTAGCCCTCCAGGCCGCTGTCGATCAACCCAACTGGGTGCGGGGGGTGGTGATGCTCAATTGCTCGCTGCGCCTGCTGCATGAGCGGCGGCGAGCGGAGATTCCCTGGCACCAGCGGTTGAGCACGCCAGTGGTGCAAAATCTCTTGGGCTACCCGCCGTTGGGCCGATTTTTCTTTTCGCGGATTGCCCGCCCCCAGGTGATTCGCACCCTGTTGGGTCAGGCCTATCGCCGCCCCGAAGCGATTACCGACGAGTTGGTAGAGGCGATTTTGACCCCAGCCCAATCTTCCGGAGCCGCCGATGTCTTTTTAGCCTTTGTGCGCTACTCCCAGGGTCCACTGCCCGATGATCTCTTACCCCGGGTGCAGTGTCCGGTTTGGATCATCTGGGGACAGGATGACCCCTGGGAACCGGTAGCCTTAGGACGGGCTTTGGGGCACTATCCGACGGTGCAGCAGTGGGTAGAACTGGAGGGGGTTGGTCACTGCCCCCAAGATGAGGCCCCAGACCTGGTGAATCCCCTGGTGCTCAGGTGGTTGGCTGACGTATGACGGCGTTGGCTGGGGGGTAGGTGTCGGGTGTCGGGTGTCGGGTGTTGGGGGAGGGGTCTACGGTTTACGGTGCAAGGGTGTTGGGTGTCGGGTGTTGGCATCCCCTCTTGGGAGGCTTGTGCTGAGTCTGTCGAAGTAGGCAGGGGTGGGTTATTCGGGTGTCGGGACTGGGGGCGACTGGTGCCACAGAGCCCTAGAGGGGTGACCCCCTCCGCTGGGTAGTTGGAGTTCCTTAGGTTTCTGGGTAGTATGAGCGTAGTCTAGCCCCCAGAGGCTCTACTCCTTCTTTTGCTGCTTTCCCTCCTATGCCCTCCGATACTTTAAGCGATCGCTTCCCATTATTCAGCGCTGCCAGCCCAGAAACGGTGGAGTGGCTGCTCTCGGTGGCAACCCATCACGATTACCCTGCCGATCGGGCGATCGTCATGGAGGATGCCTGGGGTAATGCAGTTTATTTCATCGAGTCGGGCTGGGTTAAGGTCCGTCGTCATGCCGATGAACGCCTAGTTACCCTGGCGATTCTAGGGAAGGGGGATTTTTTCGGGGAAATGGCGATTTTAGATGAATCGCCCCGCTCCACCGATGTGGTAGCGATGACCGCTGTGACGTTAATGAGCATCTCTGCTCAGCGTTTTATTCAAACCCTTTTTAAGGACTCCCAGTTACACCATCGCCTTTTGCAGTTGATGGTGCAGCGGCTACGCCAGACCAATCTGCGGCTCCAGTTGCGGCAGCAGCCACCGGCAGCGAAGTTGGCGAACATTCTCACCACCCTGCAAGAGGCCTATGGTGCACCCGTTGAGGACGGGGTCGAAATTTTGGATATTGCCCCCAAGGACTTGGCAGACCTGGCGGATATTACCCCAGAGGAGGCCAGCAAGATTCTGGCGAAACTTACGGAAAAAGGCTGGATAGTACGATCCAGCGATCGCCCGGTTCTGCGCCTGAAAAACACGAGGCAATTGGCCCATTTGGCCGGGCGCTTCTAACCTTTGGGCTGCTGGTACCGTGCAGACTTTGTAGATTTGTAGAGATTACTAACATTGCTTTTGGGGCTGAAATCTCCGTGGTAGGTTGTCAACAGACCCTATGGGTGCTGCCGCCAGTCAGGCGATGTGCCCAGGGTGACTGTGGCCAGTTGAAGGAGACAGCTAAGGAGACAGCTATGGCTATCCATCCCCCCCCGCCCCCATCTATTAGCCCCAGCCAAATGACCCTGCTCAGGATTGTCTCGACCATGGCCTGGAGTGATGGTCATTTAGCTGACGAAGAGGTGGAGGTGATGCTGGACCAGTTTAGTGGTCTGTTTGCCAACAACCCCGACCATCAGCAAGCCCTGCGCACTGAACTGCGCGACTACATGATGCAAAATATTCCTCTGGAGGAGCTGACCCCGAAGCTGACCAGTGCCGCCGAACGAGAACTGGTGCTGAAGCTAGGCTACCAGGTGATTAGCGCTAGCTCTCGCACCCCCGATGAAAATTTGATTAATCAGCAAGAGGCCGATGCCTACCAAAAGCTCGTGACCTTGCTGGATCTGCCAGAGGATGTGGTGGCCCAGGTAGAGCAAAGCACGGCTATTCCGGCGGCTGGGTTGGTAGATCACCTGACCGACGAGTTGCGCCACTTTATTCAAGGGGACTAAGGCGTCCTGGCCGTATTAGCGGTTTCCTGGCGTCTCAAACCGTTGGCTGGTTTCAGTCCAGGCTAAGAGCCGATACCCACCAGCTTGATGCACCAGTAGCCCCAGGGCCGATCCAGAGCCTGGAGTGGTGAGGGCGACTACAGTTTGGGGACTAAACAAGTTACTGTAGAGCAGCTGTTGATCAGCCCCTAGAATCAAGGTCTTATGGCCTGTGCGGTCTACAGGCAAGCCCAGATTCTGCAGCTGGTCCAGGGCGGCGGGCATCAGGGTGAGTACCTGTTCTAACTGACCGTTGCCCGTCAGGTCAAGTCGGTGTTGCCGCACGGTGCCAGGGTCCAGACTCCAGGTGCTGAGAGCTTGGGGCGTCAGCGGTCGGGGGGCGATCGCGGCTTCAATTCCCTGGCGCAAGCTCTCGGGGCTGACCGGCTGGCTCTGGCTAGCCTCTAGCCAGCTTAAGGCCCCCTGGGAAAAGGCCAGGGCAGGCAGCGGCATGGCGGAGACCTGCGGTCCTGTGGCTAACAGAGTAATAGTACCATCGGCTACCCGCACTCCCCGCACCGACAGGTCAATGGCTCGACCTTCGGTGGTGCTGGCCCAGTGGAGCAGTTGCAAAGGAATGGCCCCAGAGCTGACCAGGGCGGTCCACAGGGCTGATGGGTCGGCTGACTTAGCGGTCGTCAGCCAGGCGGTTTGCCACTGGGTCTGCCGTACCCCTTGCAGTTCAATAGCATACCAGGCCCCCAAACTACTGCCCGCCCCCTGCCCTGGGGGCAGGTGCCAGCGGTCTGGGGTCACCCCATCCAGGGGACGGGCAACCCCCACCATGCCCTGTACCCCAGCTAGAGGGGTCTGGGCAGCAGCGGGGGCGATCGCCAGGTCAGAGGGCTGCTGGTCCGCCGCCAGGGCGACCGGTGAGGTATCCAGGGTTCTGACCAGGGTCGTCCACCGCTGTTTGGTTGCCCCTGAAACCCCATAGCGATTGAACCAGTCCTGGGCAGCGGCCTGGTTTTGTTGGGCCTTCAGGGCGATCCCCCCCCACACATACAGGGCAGGCTCGACCTCAGACAGGGCGGTGGCGGCACTGACCCGGCTCCAAAACTGCCCCTGATCACGCTCTAGGCGGCGCATCAGAGCTGGAAGTAAGGTCGGGTCTGCTTCCAGGTGGGTGAGGGCCGCGTCCCAACGACTATCCACCAGCAAGGCCAGAATCTGCTGGGTGGGGAGGGAGTAGCTGCGTTCCGCCTGTTGACGGGCTAACAGGGCGTGGCGGTTGATTAAATCCAGTTGGGCGGTGGCAGCGGTATTCCACTGGGTGGCCAGGGAGGGTTTAAGGGTGGCTAATTTTTCGGCGGCGGCGGCCCACAGCCCACTGCGGGCCAGGCGCAGCCCCTGGTGGTAAGCCATCGCCTGGGGGCCAGCATCCAGGGGAACCCGAAACCAGGAGATCGGCTGTAACTGTCCGGCGGTGAGTAGCCACCCCTGCAGGCTGGGCTCCAGGCCCAGGGTTTGATCCACCAAGAGGCCAGGAATCCCCTGGGAATCCAGGTCCGCCCAGTAGGGTAAACGATTGGCCGGGCTGCTCCACAGGTCCAGCAGGTCCAGGGTTTGCCGCTGGAGGTCAACCCCGACCAACTGCCCATAGCGCAGGGTGACGCCCTGGTAAGGGCTGCGGCCTTCTAGGGTCAACCAACGGCGATCGCCACTGTCCTGGGAACCCTGTAGACTAGCCGGGAGGGGCAGCGGGGTCAATTGGGTAGGCAAGAACACCCCCGTTACCACCGCCTCAGTTTGACTGCGGCTCCATAGAGGGGTTAATACCTCGGTGGGGCTAACGGCGGGAACGGGGACCGAGGTCAGGACGGTAAAGCTATCCTGGCCACCCGCCTGGCTTTTGCGGTTGAGTAGATGCAGGGTGGCGATCGCCCCGGAGGCCACCTCGATTTCTGGCCAGATCAATAGCGCTTCGCGATCGCCCTCAGGACTGAGCTTGACCGGCTCCCCCAGGGTATGGTTAGCCGCCACCAGCGACTGTTCGATCTCCGTTAAGCTACGGCCCGAGGGCAATTCCTCCTGGTGCCAGCGGCCCCACAGGCCCTGAACCTGGGGCGTAGCCTCAGGGTCTAGCATCAGTTGCAGGCCCCAGCGAAAGCTGACCACCAACAGCAGTAGCCCCCCGCCTAGCCCCAAAACCAACACGACTAAACTGAGCCACCACAGCCAGGGGTTATGGCGACGCCCCCCTACCCAGACCTGTACAGTTCCAGGGGGTAAGGGTGAAGACAATGACTGGTCAGGGGAGCGCTCAGAAGCCATGAAAACAGTTGCCCCGTGGGGCTGGCACACCTGCAACTTTACCTCAAGATGCTGGTTTTAACCCTAACCATCCCTGTGAAGTTTTGAGCCAGCAGGTGATGAAATGCTGCGGTTAAAGGGGCGATCGCCTATGCTGGAAGCCGAATCATCCATTCTGAAAGCGGGCCATCTGCTCAACTCTCTAGTCTCAGTAGATCACAAACTGGTTCTACTCCCACGGTCTGGCCCTCACCCTAAATCCCTCTCCCAACGTGGGAGAGGGACTTTGATAGACTTTCTGGCTCCCCTTCTCCTGCGGAGACGCTCCGCGAACGCCCTTCTGGGAGAGGGGCTGGGGGTGAGGGGGAGCGGGGACTTTGCGATCTACTGAGTCTGGATCAAAAATGGGCAGGAACCGCTTAGCTGGATTGATGTGTTGTTGCTTGAATAGTTGGTCATGGTTTTAATCCCCCTGTTGATGTCAACCGCTGCCAGCACCCTGTTGGCCAGCACCCTGGGGCTGTCAGCTCAGGCCCAGGCCCCCATCCCAGCTCCCGACGTCGGCGAGGTGATGGGCCAGTATTTCTGTTTAGAAATGACCGGCCAGATTTCGGCGGCGGAATCTAACCTGTTGCTAGAACAGGAACTGCTAGAGATCTATGGGGAAACGCCCACCCTAGTGTCCATGGAACGTCTGGCCATTTTAGATAATGACATGGCTGCTGCCCTAGAGGATCCTTATACCTTTGATGTGCTGCGGGCCATGATGGCTGTCGCCATCGCTGACGATGACTGCTTCAAAGCCGTTTTCTTTAACCAATAAGCAGACCCGGCCCAATGTTTTGGGTTAGGATGCTGCTGAGCGTATTCCTGAGTTGCCCATGTCCCCATCTCCCGAGGCTGCCCCCCCCGATTCCACCCCTGCTGCTGCAACCGACCCTGTCACCCCAGAGGTTGACACCCCAGAGTATGCCCCTGACGCCGCTGCTGAACCCCAGGCTGGAGGAGCCCCTGGCTTTGGCTGGGTGCCCTATGCCGAGCGCATCAATGGGCGGTTTGCCATGGTGGGGTTTGTCGCCCTGCTATTACTGGAGTTGATTACCGGGCAAGACTTCTTCACCTGGCTAGGGTTGCGGTGATTTTATAAGTGGTAGGCTTAGGGGTGATTTAATTATGACTCCAGCGCCGTGGTTAACCCCAACGCCGAAATTAGTCGACTGCGGGAACTGATGCCTGCATCGGCCCGGATGAAAACAAAGTTGATGCTAAACGATCGCCAGATGGATGTGATCAAGGCGGAGTTTCCCCGTCCTTGGCAACAGGCTCACACCGTCAGCATCAATCTTGGTTTATGGCAACGATTGGCCCCAGCCCAGCGAGACCTATTGTTTTTGCGCACGGTCAGCTGGCTGTCTCTGGCCAATGTGCTTAAGCCCACCCCCTACCAGGCTCTGGCTGGGGCCGGTCTGGCCGGTGGCTTTGTGGAATTGACCCAGGGAGATGCGGTGGGGATGCTCGCCGGAGTTGCGGTTACCGCCCTGGCCAGTTGGCAGATTTGGCGAGGGGTAAAAGGCCCCCAAATTGAAGTGGCGGCCGACGATAAGGCGATTCAAGTGGCCCTGCGGCGCGGTTACGATCAACCCTCTGCGGCGATCGCCTTGATGCAGGCGATCGAAGCGGTTCCCTCCCTGGAAGGACGCCAGGTGCTGACGGTGAATGAGCTGATTCGCTGCCAGAATCTGCGGGTCCAGGCGGAGCCCTTTGAGCAATCGGCGCCTGACAACTATGTACAACGGTAACCATGGCACAGCAGAGGCCATCGTCATCGGGCTGGCAGGGCAAAGTACAGCTGGTCTACGGTCAGCGGCACGGCAAGTGTGTGCCGATCAAAACCTTTACCCAGGCGCCCTTTAAGGTACAGCGGCCCCTTTACCCCGAATCTGAGGCGGTTTGCCACACGGTGCTGGTTCATACCGCTGGGGGCATGGTGGGGGGCGATACCCTGGCCATTGATATTGGGTTGCAACCCCAGTGTCGAGCGGTGGTGACCACGGCGGCGGCCAGCAAGGTGTACGGCAGTCCCCACCGTCGCAGCCACCAGACGATTCAGCTGAGCCTCAGCCCAGATAGTTATCTGGAATGGTTTCCCCAGGACACGATTGTGTTTGACCAGGCAGACTATCGTCAGAGCCTGCGGGTTGACCTGGCCCCAGGGGCCCTGTGGTGCGGCTGGGAGATTACCCGCTTTGGTCGCAGCGCCCGGGGAGAGCAGTTTAATCATGGTCACTGGCGATCGCAGATTGATGTGTGGCAAGCGGGTCAATTGCTCTGGCGCGATCACCAGGGGCTGACTGGAGGGTCCCCGGCCCTCCATCACCCCAGTGGTCTGGGGGGACATCCGGTGGTGGGCAGTTTCGCCCTGGTGGGCCGCCCCCTGGAGTCTGACCAGCTGCATACCCTACGGGGGCTCTGGCCAGAAGAGACTACTGGCGATCGCGGTATTACCCGGCTCCAGAACGGCTTGCTCTGCCGCTATCGGGGTCCATCTAGCCAGGAGGCACGTCGGTGGTTTGTCGCCCTTTGGCAGCACCTACGACCCTGGTACCTGGGACAGGTCGCCCAGGTACCCCGGGTATGGCCGCGTTAGGCGTCCATCAGAGCGCCACCGCAGCTGGACCCACTACCCGCCGTACAGCCATAGCAGTAGGGACGGGTTTGGATCTGCTCCAGCAGGTCCAGGCGGTTGGCCTGCAACAGGTGAGCAACCGTTAACGCCTCTCCACTGGGTAGCCGTGAGGGTACCTGCTCCATTTGGTTAAAGTCGCAGTCGTAAACCTGGCCCAGGTAGTCGATGGAAAGTTGGTCGCGGCACATCAGATGGTCCACAGTGCCAGGGTTGTGGTGGCTCTCTAGAAATTGCACATAGGGCGAGAACAACCCTTTCCCTTGCAAGTACTGCTTGACCCGACCAATGGGCAAATTGGTAATGGTAAACAGGTGATCAAAAGCAATGTTGAACTGGGTTTGGAGATAAGCCTTATAGTCAGTCTCTAGGGCCGCCTGGGACTGGGTGAGGGAAAACTCAGCGTTGCGGGGTACCGGTGGGTTGTACACCAGGTCGAGCCGCAGGGCTGGATCCTGGCCGTACCCTAACTGGTTCAGGCGTTGCAGTACCTGGATAGACCTGGAATACACTCCGGCTCCCCGTTGCTGGTCTACATTGTTTTCCAGGTAGCAGGGCAACGAAGCCACCACATGCACCTGGTGCCGAGCAAAGTAATCGGGTAAATCTTCGTACCCCGGTTCCAGGCAAATGGTCAAATTCGATCGCACCATCACCGCTTTGCCAGCGCAGCGGGCCGCCTCCACCAGCGGGCGAAACCCATAGTTCATCTCCGGCGCACCGCCGGTTAAATCCACGGTGGTCACCTGGGGAAATCGCTGAATCAGCTCAATCAGTTGGGCACAAACCGCTGGGGAGAGCTCTTCGGTGCGATTGGGGCCTGCTTCCACATGGCAGTGGTTGCAGGCAAGGTTGCACTTGCGCCCCAGGTTAATCTGTAGGGTGGTGATGGGGGCTTTGGTTAACGGGCGATCGAGCTTTTGCTCGAAGGGGGTAATGGTGGTGGTCGGCTTTACCTGAGACTGAACCATGGGCAATTCCATACTGAAAACGGCATTCTAACGCGCCTACGGGTTCTCGGCAGAGAGGTCGCAGGAGGGTAGTACTGTCATTAGAGCTTACGAACCTGAGAACGACCTGAGATGCGATCTCCCAAGCCACAACTCCCTGGTTCACCGCAGCAGTCCAAGGGATCGACCCCTAAATTTGACTCACCTTGACAGAACTGACTTCAGAGCGTTAGCCGTTCACTTTAAACCCCATCATCTTTGGATCAACCGATTATTTAGGGGCTAGCCTCACCTGGTCACGCCCCTGTTGTTTCGCCTGATACAGGGCATCGTCAGCCTGCTTAACCAGCTGTTGTGGCGTGATCTCAGACGACGGAATGCAACTGGCCACCCCTAGACTCATGGTAACAATCTTATTGGTTGGGGAGGCGGCATGGGGAATACAGCGACTATGAAGCATCTGGCGTACGGTTTCAGCCACCGTCTCAGCCCCCTGGGCATCTGTTCCCGGCAGCAAAATCATAAATTCTTCCCCCCCATAGCGGGCCACCAGATCCCCGGGCCGCTTGGCCGCCCGGCTTAAAATCCGAGCCACCAGGCGCAGGCAGTCATCCCCCACCTGATGGCCATAGTGATCGTTGAATCCCTTGAAGAAGTCAATATCAGCCAAGATCACAGCCAGGGGGCTTTGCTCTCGACCCATGCGCCGCCATTCCCGATCCAGGGATTGCTCCAGCCGCCGCCGGTTCGCCACCTGGGTCAGCCCATCCAGATAGGCCATCCGCTTCAGTTGTTCGTTAGCCCGGGTGATCTGCTGGTGCATGTTGGCCTGCTGAATGGCAATGCCCACCTGCACAGCCAGGCTCTGGAGCAGGCGTACATCCGCTGTTTTCCAGGTACGGGGAGCCGCACACTGGTGGGCAATCATCAGCCCCCACAGGGCTTGTTCTTGCAAAATGGGCACAACCACCTGGGCCTTGATCTGAAAGTACTCCAGAAACAGCACCTGGCTTTCAGGCAAGTTCTGGGTATAGACATTCTCGACGGCCAGTCCCCGGCCCGCTTGGTAGTGGCGCAGAAATTTATCCCCCACCGACCAGGGATCGCGCACTTCCCAGCCCATCATGGCCGGAAAGCCAGAGGCACAGGCCTCCTGGATCACCTGGCCGCTCATGTCCGGCGTGCATTGTACGATAATCACCCGATCGGCCTCAATGAACCCTTTGACCGAGACTACCGTTTGGGCCAGGATGCTCTGTAAATCAAGCACCTGACGAATCCGCTGACCGATCTCGACTAACAGCCTTTCCCGCTGGGTTTGCAGCTTTAGTTCCAGCTCTGCTTGTTTTTGGTCAGAAATATCGAGGGTGATGCCAGCCAGACGATAGGGGCTGCCGTTTTGCTTAAACACTTGCCCCCGGGATGACAACCAGCGGGTTTGGCCACTGGCTGATTGCACCCGGAACTCCACCTGGTAGCGCTGACCGAAGCGAATAGACTGTGCTAAGGCCTGCTGTAGCTCGGCCCGGTCATCCTCATGCACATGGGTAAACAGGCTGTCATAGTGGCCATCAAATTCCCCAGGGCCCAGGCCTAAGAGATATTCCAACTGGTCAGAAATAACAATGCTGTTGTGGCTTAAGTTCCAGTCCCAGAGCCCCATTTGGGCCCCTTCCAAGGCCAGGCTAAGGCGCTCTTGCTGCTGTACCAACTGTGATGACAACAGCTGACATGGCTCCAGGGGTTGATCAGGCTGGGCCAGGGGCCATTGGCCTGGGGTCTCCCCCTCTGACAGCTTGAGGCCCTCTGACAGCTTGAGGCATGGAGGTGGCTGGGCCTGATGGCCATAGACCCCTGCTGGGGTAACCAACCCCACCCAGTGTCCCCCCTTATCCACCAGAGGCTGATAGGGCTCTGCCTGACTTGCTTGGGGGAATGGACTTGACTGGGTGAACGTCAATTCTGGCCAGAGATGCAGGGCTGCTAGGGGGGTCATCCAGGGGCCTACGGTGGCCTGGGTAAAGTCAACGGCTGCGGCCATGGCCGTGGCCACATGGGTGTAGCTAAAGACCCCGACTAATGTTGATGGCTGGCTGCGGCTGTACACCAGACTGTAGGATTTACCGGCGATCGCCATCACCGACAGCACCTGCACCAGCGTCTGCTCTGTATCAATGCTGAGGGGGGTGGCATCCACCGTAACGTTGGGATAATTTGTCTGGGCCGAAGAGTCGTTGGTCACAGTCGTGGAACTGGGGAAAACGAAGGTTGACTGGGTGGCGGGAAACAATTATGTAGCTTATGACACCATCACCCTCAATCATTCCCGCTCTGGCCGCTTAACCTGTTAGATGTATCTAAAGCCTTAATATTCAACGGTTACCTGTCACAATAGCTGCCTTTAGGTGACTGCTGCAAAACGGTCTCCCCAGCGGTGGGCCATGCCCTACGGCAGCGATGCTCGCTACTGCACATGGCCCTATACCCCGGGAGGGGAAGGAACCTTATACTAAAGGAAGGTATACCGTTTTGCTTTCCCTAATTAAGTAACTGTTGATTCACCAAGAAACCCTAGACCTGCTGGAGTGGCCCCGACTATGTCAGCACCTCTCCACCTTTGCGGCCACTAAGCTGGGTACCCTGGCGGCCCAGCAGCTTACCATACCTGCCACTGAAGCCGATAGTCAGCAATTACTGGTCCAGACCCAAGAGGTATACTGGCTCGATCAACAGGGACAGGGGCTGCCCTTTGGCGGTATTCGTGACATTGGGGACGATTTGCTGCGGGCCCAGCGCCAGGGACTTTTAGGCGGAGATCAGCTGTTGGCGGTGGCATCTACCCTGCATGGAGCCCGCCAACTGCGCCGGACCATTGATGGCCAGTCTCCTGAAGACTTGCCGGTGTTGCAAGCGCTGGTGGCCAACCTGCGCACCTACCCGGAACTGGAACAACACATCCACCATTGCATCGACGATCGCGGTGATGTAACCGATCGGGCTAGTCCCAAGCTAGCCACCCTGCGCGATAAGCTCAAAAGCACTCGCCAAGATATTCAACAGCGCTTGCAGCGGATTATGCAGCGCCAGGCCGGAGCCCTGCAAGAGCCCCTTATTACCCAGCGGGGCGATCGCTTTGTGCTACCGGTCAAGGCGCCGCAAAAAGACGCCATTCCCGGCATTGTGCATGATGCCTCGGCCAGTGGGGCTACCCTGTATATCGAGCCCCAAGCGGTGGTGAGCCTGGGTAACAGCCTGCGCCAGCTACAGCAGCAGGAAAAAGCAGAGGCAGAGGTGATTCTGCGGCAGTTGACAGAACAGGTGGCCGCCGTTGCCGAAGACTTAGAAGACCTGTTGGCAGTGGTCACTGAGCTCGACTTAGCCAGCGCCCGAGCCCGTTATTCCCTTTGGCTGGAGGCTAACCCCCCTCGCTTTATCACCGCCGACGAACCGATCACCCTGCGCCAACTGCGCCATCCCTTGCTGGTCTGGCAGCAGCGCCACGAGCAGGGGCCTGAGGTGGTGCCGATTAATGTACTGATGTCTGCCCAGCTGCGGGTGGTGGCAATCACAGGCCCCAATACTGGCGGCAAAACCGTTACCCTCAAGACCCTGGGGCTGGCGGTGCTGATGGCCAAAGTCGGTCTGTTTGTACCGGCCCGAGAACCGGTGGAACTGCCCTGGATTGAACAGGTGTTAGCCGACATCGGGGACGAGCAATCGATTGAGCAGAGCTTGTCCACCTTTTCCGGGCACATTCGCCGCATTGGCCGCATTTTAGCGGCCCTAGAGCAAGTGCCACCACCAGACACCCACTCCCCCACTCCCCCACTCCCCCACTCCCCCACTCCCCTACTCCCCCACTCCCTC